>JBKJLC010000101.1:0-69771 GCA_046597055.1 Kofleriaceae bacterium
CCCGGCGCTCCGGCGCTTACCGGGACGGGACTCTCACCCGCTGGATCTCCACAGCGTGACGGCGGTTCCCCGGCCCGAACCGGACCGAGCTTTCCGCCGTCGTCACGACGCACCATCAGCGCGAGGATACGCCCGGGACGCGGCGCAGCTGGAACGTGGCGTGGTCTTCGCCGCGGACCCGGTTGGACCAGGCCAGGGCGTCGCCATCGAGGTCGATCGTCACGACGATGTACGAGGGATCCTCGCTCACCCACTGCGGGACCCCGTCGAGCGCCCCCGCTGGCTTGAGGGTATGGGTCTGGACGCCGAGTCCCGGCAGCGCGCCCTCGAAGCGCAGCAGCCAGAGCCCGTCGGGCCGGTCGCGATGGAAGCGGAAGTCGAGGTACGCCTCGGGCCCAGTGGCCAGCCGGGCGTGCACCGCACCGTCCGGCTCCAGGACGAAGTCGAGCCCGAAGCGCATCTCGCCGAACGGGGTGTCGGCGTTGCCGCGCCAGCTGCCCAGCAGCAGCGCGACCAGGGCGGCGTGCGGCGCCGGAAGCGAAGCGGGTGCCGGCGTGGCGCTGGCAGTCACCGCCACCGGCGCGACCGGCGCCGGCGCGGTCGGCGCGACCGGCGCGTGGGCACCGCAAGCCAGCAGCAGCAGGAACGGCAGGTAGGGACGCGTCATGTCCCCACCATGCGCAGTCGCGTGCGCGACCACCATCGCCAGCCGACCGGCGGCGGCCCCCGGCCGACAAACGGCGGCGCCGATCGGGCGCGGCCCCGCCGGGCCACGGATGACCAGTGCTGGCGTCGAGACGCTACGGCTTGGGGACGGCCGGGGTCCGCTCGGCGGCCCGGCGGGTGACGGTCGGGTCACCCGCCGCGGCCCGGCCCGGCTCGGGCGTCTGGCGCAGCGCCGGGACCCGGGCGCTCACCTCGCTGGGCGCCAGCAGCCGCGTCGACGCCCACCAGCCGGCGGCATCGGCGGTGGTCCACGCCGAGATCTCGGGCAGGTCATCGAGCGCCTTCAGCAGCGCGGTCGCGTCGCGGTAGCGGTCGGACGGGTGCTTGGCCATCGCCTGGGCCAGCACCGCCTCCAGCGCGGCCGGCACCGCCTCACCGCGGCCCTCACGCACCGAGGGCAGCCGCGCGGTCGAGTGCTGCCGCCACAGCGACGCGTCACCGCCGCCCTGATCCGAGAACGGCGCGGCGCCGGTGAGGAGGAAGTACAGGGTCGCGCCCAGTCCGTAGACGTCGGAGGCGGCGGTCACGTCGGCGCCGAGGAACTGCTCGGGTGCCATGAACGCCGGGGTGCCCAGGGTGACGCCCTCCCGGGTGCTCTCGCCGGTGGCGCGGGTCAGCTCGCGCACCAGCCCGAAGTCGAGCACCTTGACGAAGTCGGGCGCGTCGCTGCTCGACAGCGCGAACAGGTTGGCCGGCTTGACGTCGCGATGGACCAGGCCGCGCTCGTGGGCCTCGGCCAGCGACCTCGCCGCCTGCCGGATCAGGTGCACCGCACGGGGGATGGCGAGCGCGCCGAACCGCCCGACCAGATCGGCGAGGTCGCTGCCGCGCAGGTGCTCCATCGCGATGTACGCGATGCCGTCGTCGCTGGCGCCGTAGTCGTAGATCTTGACCGTGTGCGGCGAGGTCAGGCTGCTCGCGACCTGGGCCTCGCGCTCGAAGCGGATCCACCGATCGTCGTCGGGGCCGGGCGCACCGCGCAGCACCTTGATCGCGACGTCGCGGTCCAGATTGTCGTCGCGCGCCAGCCACACCTCGTTCATGCCGCCGTGCCCGAGCGGCGCCTGCAGCCGATAGCGCCCCAGCCGCCGGGCCCGGTACAGCTGCGCCTTCGAGGTCCACAGCAGGTGCGCCGCCACGGTCGCGAACGCCAGCAGCGCGGTCTCGAACAACGCCGCGATCACGAACAGCGCGACCACGTCGCGGGTCTGCCACTGCGCGGACCGCACCGGATCGATCGCGGTCATCAAGATCAGCACGGCGAAGAAGACCAGGTGAATCGGGACCAGCATCACCGCGGTGCGCCGCCACGGCGACGGGATCATGGTCGCGATCGCGACGTAGTAGAAGGCCAGGCCATGGATGTACGGGCTGCCCAGCCCGCCGAGCTGGACCGCGATCAGCGCCATCAGGCCGCCGCTGGCCGCCAGCATCATCCCGGTCGCGGTCGCCATCTTCCGCACCGTCGCGGGCGCGCCGCGGGTGTAGAAGAACCAGCCGAACAGGACCCCGGTGCCCGCGACCCGGTACGCGAGCACCTGGTCGAGCGGCGCGTCGCCGTAGAGGACCAGGTACAAGATGACGTCGACGATGCCGAACAGCGCGTAGGCAGCCGGCCCGACCGCGGACGCCCGGCGCATGCCCTCGGCGAGATCGGTCACGTCCGGCGACACGCGTGAACGCGTGCTCCGGGTCGAAGTCGTCCCCGTCGAGTCCCTCAAGATCCCGGTGATCGTAGCACCCGAGTGAGGGCGCCGGTTGACCGCTACCGATTGCACGGATAGCCTCGACCCACATGTATCTGGGTGTCGTCACCGGGACGGTGGTCGCTGTGCGCAAGGCGGCCGGGCTCGAGGGCACCAAGCTGCTCTTGGTCCAGCCGCTCGACGACACCGGTCGCTCGACTGGCGACGTCCAGGTCGCGGTCGACACCGTGCAGGCCGGCGTCGGCGATCGGGTCTACCTGGTCGGCTCGCGCGAGGCCGCGCTGGCGATGACGCCGTGGTTCGTCCCGGTCGACGCCGCGGTGGTCGGCATCGTCGATGACGTGTACACGCCCGAGCGCGCCCCGATCGCGCCCGTGATCGCCGCGCCGGTCGAGGCGCCGGTCGAGGCCATCGACGACAAGACCGAGCCGACCCCGACGCCGCCGCGCAAGCGTCCCCAGGTGAGCAAGCGATGAGGCTCTGTCGCGTCCTCGGCAACGTGACCGCGACCGTGAAGCACCCGGCCTTTCACGGCCGCACGCTGCTGGTGGTCCAGCCGCTCGAACCCGGCGGCGCCGACGCTGGCGACAGCTTCATCGCGGTCGACCACGCCCAGGCCGGGCCCGGCGACCGGGTGCTGGTCCTCACCGAGGGCAACGGCGTCCGGCAGATCTTGAAGATGGGCGATCAGGTGCCGATCCGCTCGCTGGTCGTCGGCATCGTCGACGCGGTCGACCTGGCCGAGGGCGAAGCGTGATCGCGCCGAGCGTGCGGGCCCGGATCGCCGCGGTCGCCCGCGACCTCCACGCTCGGGGCTGGGCCGCCAACCACGACGGCAACGTGACCGCGCGCGACGGCACGCGCTTCCTGGCCACGCCGACCGCGACCTCCAAGCGCCTGGTCGCCGACCGCGAGGTGCTCGAGCTCGACAGCGCCGGCAAGGTCACCGGCTCGGGCAAGGTGTTCGGCGAGATCGGCCTGCACCTCGCGATCTACCAGCGCCGCCCCGACGTCGGCGCGGTGGTCCACGCGCATCCGCCCTACGCGACCGCGATCGCGTGCGCCGCCGGGGGTGCGACCGATCATCCGATCGCGCGCCCGTTCATCGCCGAGGCCCTGGTCTCGCTGGGCCCGGTGATCCCGCGGCTACCGTTCGCGCTGCCTGGCGAGGCCGCGGTCCAGGCGCTCGCGCCCTGGTCCGAGCAGGTCGACGCGGTGCTGCTCGGCGGCCACGGCGCGATCGCGTGGGGCGCCGATCTCGAGCAGGCGTTCCTGCGCCTCGAGCTGGTCGAGCACCTGGCGCGGATCGCGCTCGCGGCGGTGCCGCTCGGCGGCGTCCAGCCGCTACCGGCGAGCGCGCTACCGGCGCTGCTGGCGGCGCGGGCCAAGGCCGGGCTCGGCCGGGCCGCCGACCGCGCGGTCGCGATCGCCGCCGACCTCGACCGCACCCAGGCCGCGCCCACCCGTGCGGTCATCGCGTGCGCGCCGGCACCGCACAGCGCGACGCCGACGATCGATCCGGTGCGACGCGGCGGCGCCGACGTGGCCGCCATCGTGCGCGAAGAAGTCGTCCGTGCGCTGCGAGGAGAATCATGACCGACGATCCCAAGCGCACCCTGGTCGAGCGCGCGCTCGCCGCCGCCGAGCGGGCCCGCCCGGCCCTTGCGCAGCGCCAGGCCAGCCTCAGCGAGGTCGCCACCGCCGCCGACCGTGCGGTCGCCACCGCGCGGGCCTGGCTCGCGGGCGGTGACGCGGCGATCGCCGAGGCCGCCACCGCGGCCACCGCCGCCAGCGCGGTGATCGGCGCCGCCTGGCTGCGCTGGGACGAGACCACCGGCATCGCGCGCGATCTGGTCCCGCTCAAGCGGGCCATCCACGCCGCCGAGGCCGCGATGCTCGCCGCCGAGGCGGCGGCGTGGACGCCGAGCCGCGGTCGCGCCGGCTCCGAGCACGATCCGGCCGAGCTGCGGGCGCGCTCGGTGCTGGGCCCCGCGATCGAGGTCGCCGAAGCCGAGCGGTGCGCGCACGCCGCGCTTCACGACGGCCGCCTCGACCGCTGAGCCCGCCTCCGGCTAAGCCGCGGTCGGCGCTTCGGCGTCGTACGAGAACAACCAGCGCAGCTCGCGTCCATCGATGCGCGCGGCCTGCGCCTTGCGCAGCGCCGGGAAGTCGTCGCGCAAGGTCAGGCTGCCGCCCAGCGCCGACAGCGCCGGCTCGTGGCCGACCATCAGGACCGCGCCGGTCGGGTCGACCGTCCGCAGCGCGGCCAGCAGGTCGCGGGCCGAGCCGGTGGGCCCCAGCGCCGGGATGCTCTCGATGGTCCCCTCCCACTCGAGCGTCTGCGCGAGCAGCTCGGCGGTCATGACCGCGCGGGTCAGCGGGCTGGTCCAGATCGCCGACGGCGTGCAGTCGTGCCAGCGCAGCCGCTGGCCGAGGTCGCGGGCGGCCCGCCGGCCGTCGGCGGTGAGATGGCGCGCCGCATCGTCCCACTCGCGAGCCTCGTCGACCGCGTGGGCGTGGCGGACCAGGAAGATGATCACCTCCAGAGCCTCCCCACCGGCAGGCGTGCTGTCAACCGCGTCAGCCCCCGACGGGCGCGGGGACGGCGCTACTTCTGACGAACGACCTGCCAGGTGCCGGTCTGGATCTGACCGGTCGCGCCGACCTTGGTCTCGAACATGCCGCTGATCGAGTCACCCGAGACCGTGCCGAGGAAGCTGGTCTCGACCTCGCACTGGCAGTTGGGGTCCGTGTACGGCGACATCGTGCCCTTGAGCTGCCCACCGGCGACCTCGATGAACTGGATCTTCAGCGGGGTCGAGCCCTCCATGAACACTTCACCCTCGGCCGTGTGGCGACCGAGCTCGAGCGAGAGCTTGACGGTGCCAGTGCGGCCCGACTCGTTGCCCTTGTAGTCGCCGGCCCAGTTGCCGGCGATGTTCACCATCTCGGTGTCCTTGCCCTTGATCTCGACGTCCTTCTGGCCGCCGCCGCACGCCGTCGAACCGAGACCCGCGACCGCCACAGACAGCCCGAGGAGGGTCGAAATGAAGATGCGCTTGAGCATCTCTCGATAGTGCCACAACCTGCCGCAAGCCCGCGCGAGGCGGATCCGGATTGGCGAGCTCAGATCGGCTGGAGGCCGAAGGTCACCACCACCCGGGCCTGGTCACCGGTCATCAGGATCGAGATGTCCCGACGCCAGCCGGCCTCGAACGCGGCGTTCACCAGGTCGCGACCCATGTGGTCGTTGGCGGTCACCGGATCGTAATCGGTCAGGTCGGCGCCGAGCTGGATGACCTGGCCCCCCTGCGGCTTCACCTCGATGATCGCCTCGCTGACGAACTGGCCCTGCGGCCAGGTCTGACCCTCGTTGATGACGACGTAGTTGCCGGTGCCCTTGTCGAACAGTGTGGCGCCGGTGGTGCCCTGGGCCCAGATCCGACCGTACAGCTCGAGGTTGTCGCCAGCGTCGCCGCCGTCGCTCTCGACGCGCACGCTCTTGAGGGTGACCTTGACCTTCTGGCTGACGCGCTCGCACTCCTTGAGCTCGTAGTCGGTCGTCAGCGACAGCCGGCCCGGTGAGTTGTCGCGCAGGTAGTTCAGCTTGTAGGCGATGGGCGCCCCCGGCGACGCCTTGGAGTAGTTGCCGCCGGCCTTGATGAACTCGATGAGCGCCGCGTAGCTGTCGATGGTGCGCGCCGCCTCGCCGCCCGAGCCGCCCAGGATGAACGCGGTGATCTTCGACTTCGAGATGATGTCCTTGTAGGTGACCGAGACGTCGCCCGACACGTCGACGCCGCCCGAGTACGCGAACTCGAGCGCCGCGCCCATCTCCTCCGCCGAGTACTCGCTCTCGAAGGTGAACACGACCATGCGCCCGTAGGTCACGCTGGCGACGTACAGCGGCGGGTTGGTCTCGGCGAGCCGGGCCTTGACGTCATCGAGGCCGACCGACGCGGCCAGGAAGTCACTCGGCCGCGCCGGCGCGTCGAGGTCGACCGTGTAATAGGCCTGCGTGTACTTCACGACGTAGCGGCTCTTGGTCTGCTGCTGCGACCAGTCGAACGAGGCCGCGATGCTGGCCGCCGAGCCCAGCCATGACACCTGGGCGCCGAGCGCGAGCGCCAGCTGCTGGTCGGAGTGGATCTCCTCGATCTCCGAGTAGATGTTGGCCGGGGTCGCGCCGTCGATCTCGCTGGCGAGGATGCTGGTGACCGCCTCGCGGTAGCTCGACAGGCTGGGGTGCTCGAGCGCGGCCGACTTGGCGCCGACCAGGTTCTCCAGGCTGATCGAGATCCGCAGCGGCCGGCGCTCGAAGCCGACCTGGCTGAACAGCCCCGAGTAGACCGACTCACCGGCGACGATCGCGCCGGGCCAGAGCGAGTCCGAGTTGGCCGCGTAGGCGACGATGCGATCGAACTGCCGGGTCTCCGCGAGGTTCTGAGTGATGCACTGGTAGTCCCCGACGCGCTGGGGCGCGGTGCGCGTCCCCTCCGCGACGCCCGGCGGCTCCGATGGCAACAGGGGCAGCGTCCGGATGTACGCGTCGATCTCGTCGGCGTCGTCGGACACCGGGACCTCGGGGAAGTCCTGAGCCGGGTCACCCACGGTCGCGTCACAAGCACCGATGGCGAGCGGAAGGAGGAGAGTTCTCAGTGCGAAGCGCATCATGGTCGGACCATTCAGCAAGAGTCCTGCCACGGCATGGCGGCAACGTTCTCGGCTAGATGCGGCGTCATCCGCGTGGGGACAGAGGACTCCGGCTACTCGACTGGCCGCGTCAGGTGGGGTTTCCTGACCCGCACGCACGCCGTGGTACATGCACCTCGTGGGCGGTCCTCACGACCCGGCGCTGGTCTTCCTGCACGGCTTCGCGCACACGCCGGCCTCGTGGCGCGAGGTGCTGGCCGCGCTGGCGCCTGCGGGCGCCGTGCAGCTCTGTCCGACTCCCGGACACGACCCGGCGGTCCCGGTCGAAGCGACCTGGGAGGCGACCCTGGGGACCCTGGCGCGCCGCCTGCCGCCCGAGGCGATCGTGATCGGTTACTCGTTCGGGGCCCGGGTCGCGCTCGGTCTGCTCGCGCGCGACGCGGTCCGCGCCGCGGTGCTGATCGGCGTCAACCCCGGCCTCGCCAGCGAGGACGACCGCGCCGCCCGCCGGCGCGCCGACGCCGGGTGGGCCGACCTACTGCGGCAGCAAGGCACCGCCGCGTTCCTGGCCCGGTGGGAGGCGCAGCCGCTGTTCGCATCACAGGCGTGTGCATCGGCCGAGGTGCGCGCCCGCCGCCAGGCCGAGCGCGCCGCGCTGACTCCGGATGGCCTGGCCGCGTCGCTGGAGGTGCTCGGCCTCGGCGCGATGCCCGACCTCACGCCGGCGCTGGGCGCGCGCGCGAACCGGGCCCACCTCGTGGTCGGCGACGAGGATCCGCGCTTCCGCGCGATCGCCGACCGCCTCGCCGACCAGGCCGGGGTGCGGGTCGATGTCGTCGTCGGCAGCGGGCATGATCCGACCCTCGAAGCGCCCGCCGCGCTGGCGGCGGTGATCGGGCGCGCCGTCGACCGGCTCACGCGCGTCGGCGCCTGAGCGAGCTCGAGCACCACCGACCCCGCGAACCTGGTTCGCGTGTGCGCAGTCCCGACCGTTCACCCGAGATCCGTCCGGTGTGCGAACCGCACCTTCGATCATCGACATGCATGCGCGCCTGTGAGGTGCCGGACGCTTCTCGGACCCCATTGATAGATGGCCGTAATCGGACCACAACGAGATGATGGGGGCAGTCCTGAATTCCGGAACACGGGTGGTAGCCGCGGCGAACGCGGCACGCACGCGCCGACCCACCCACGAGCTCCTGCCCGCCGGCACCCGACTCGGCCGCTACGAGCTGATCCGGCGCCTGGCTACCGGCGGGATGGCCGAGCTGTTCCTCGCCCGCGCCGCTGGCATCGAGGGCTTCGAGAAGATCGTCGCGGTGAAGCGCATCCTGCCCCAGTACGCCAACGACGACGACTTCGTCCGCATGTTCCTCGACGAGGCGCGCCTGACCGCGACCATCCATCACGCCAACGTCGCGCAGGTCTACGACATCGGCCAGAGCGACGGCGGCCTGTTCTTCGCGATGGAGTACGTGCACGGCGCCGACCTGCGCGGCGTGCTGCAGGCGCTGTTCGCGCGCGACGACCGGCTGCCCCTCGAGCACGCGCTCGCGATCGCGATCGGCGCCGCCGCCGGCCTGCACGCGGCCCACGAGCGCCACAACAGCGACGGCAGCTCGCTCGGCATCGTCCACCGCGACGTGACGCCTTCGAACGTGCTGGTCTCGTTCGACGGATGCGTGAAGCTGATCGACTTCGGCATCGCCAAGGCCGAGCGCCGGTCGACCGAGACCCGGGCCGGCACGCTGAAGGGCAAGATCGCGTACATGTCGCCCGAGCAATGCCTCGGCGAGCAGCTCGATCGCCGCAGCGACGTGTTCTCGCTCGGCATCGTGCTGTTCGAGGCGTCGACCGGCACCCGGCTCTACCCCGGCGACAACGAGTACGCGGCGCTGCGCCAGATCGTCGATCAGGACGCGCCGTCGCCGTCGCAGCGTCGGGCCGACTACCCGCCCGAGCTCGAGCGCATCGTCCTGCGCGCGCTGCACCGCGATCGCGACGAGCGCTACCCGTCGGCGCTGGCGCTGCAGCTCGACCTCGAGGAGCTGGTGCGCAGCCTCGGGCTGTCGAGCTCGAGCCAGCACCTCGGCCGCTACCTGAAGGCCCTGTTCCCCGACCGCGCCAGCGAACCACTGACGTTCGACTCGCCGCCGCGCACCCCGGTCGCGCGCGGCTCGAGCCGCGTCGCGGTGCTGCTGTCGCCGCCGGACGAGCCGTCGATCTCGATCTCGGTCGAGCGTGACCCCGACGACTCGGGCGGGATGCGGAGCGCGGTCATCGGGACCTCGGGCGGCCTCGTGGTCGCCAGCGCGGTCACCCAGAGCCAGGTCTCGGCCGAGCGCGCGATCTACGCCCGCACCCGCGGCTGGCACCTCGCGCTCGCCGCGATCCTGGCCGCGACCGTCTCGGCGCTGATCGCGGTCGCGGTCGTGTGGACGATGCGGACCCCGCCCGCACCGGCCGCGGTCACGCCGACCCGCGCCGGCGCCACCCGCCCACCCGCTGCCGCTGCTGATCCCGCTGCCGTCGCCGCTGCCGCTGCTGATCCCGCTGCCGCTGCCCCTGCCGCTGCCGCTGCCGCTGCCGCTGCCGCTGCTGATCCCGCTGCCGCTGCCGCTGCCGCTGCTGCTGCCGCTGCCGATCCCGCTGCCGTGCGCACCGCCCCCACCGGCACGACCGCCCCCACCCGCACGCCAAAACCGTCTCGCCGTCCGCGCGCCTCGTCGGCACCGCGCGCGCCCTCGGGTACCTGGAACCCCGACTCGGCGCTGCCGCCCATGTGACCTGCCCCGGAGAATCATGCCGATCACACCTCGCCTCGCGCCGGGCCGCGCCCTCTCGCTCGCACTGTTCGTCCCGCTGGCGTTCTTCGCCGCCCGCGCCGACGCCGATCCCACCCGCACGCCGGTCCGCCGGGTGCCCACCCCGGCTCCGGCCCCCGGCCCAAGCGCCGCTCCCGCCCCCGCCGTGACCGCCGACGACTGGCTGCGCATCGGCCTCGAGCGCTACGAGCGCGGCAACTTCGTCGGCGCCATCGAGGCCTTCGAGCGCGGCCAGGCCCTGTCGCCGCGCCCGGCCCTGGTGTTCGCGATCGCCCAGGCCCACCGCCGCCGCGGCGACTGCACCCGCGCCCGCGCCTACTTCGACGCCTTTCTCGCCACCGCGAGCACCCCGCAGCAGATCGCCGCCGCGCGCGATCAGCGCGACCGCTGCGTCGACGCACCGGCGCCGCCGCCAGCGCCGGCCCAGGCCGCGCCCGGCCCCGCGATCATGCGCGCCCCATCGCCACGGTCGTCCGCGCCGACCGTCTGGCGCGACCCGATTGGCCTCGCCGCTGGCGGCACTGGCCTCGCCCTGCTCGGCACCACCGTCGCGCTCTTCGTCAGCGCGGGCAGCGCGGCGGACGACGCCGCGGTCGCGCCCGATCACGAGCGCCACCGCGTCCTGCGCGAGCGCGCCGAGACCCGCCAGCTGCTCGGCACGATCACGCTGGCCGCGGGCGTCACCGCCGGCGCGGTCACCGCCTGGCGGATCTGGCGCCTCCGCGATCACGGGCCCCGCGAGTCGCGCGAACCGGCGCTGTCGTTCGCGCCGATCATGACGCTGCCGAGCGCGCGCGAGCCGGCGGCCGCCGTCGGCATCGCCGCCCGAGGGAGCTTCTGATGCCCACCCGCGCCACCGTCACGGTCGCCGTCGCGCTCGCCGCGGCCCTGCTCGCCGCCGGCTGCGTCGAGGTCCCCGCATTTCATTGTGAGACTGACCTCCAGTGCGGCGCCGGCGGTCGCTGTGAGGCGGCCGGCGCCTGCAGCTTCGCCGATGACGGCTGCCATTCCCGCCGCCGCTTCGGCAGCGAGAGCGACGCCGCGCTGGCGCGCGCGTGCGTCGGCGACGAGGCGGCGACCGTCGCGCAGCTCGCCGCCGGCAGCGATCACTCCTGCGCGCGCGGCACCGACGGTCAGGTGTGGTGCTGGGGCGAGAACGTCGCCGGCGGGCTCGGCCGCGACGACGTCCTGCGCACCGGCGCGCCCGCGCCGGTCGCGGGCGTCATCGGCGTCACCGACCTCGACGGCGGCGAGCAGACCACCTGCGCGGTCGCCGGCGGCGCCATCACCTGCTGGGGCGAGGGCTCGAGCGGCGAGCTCGGCGACGGCAACATGTCCGACCGTCCGCGCCCCGGCACCGCCGCCGATCTCGCCGGGATCGTCGAGGTCGACCTGGGCGAGCACCACGCCTGCGCGCGCGACGACGCCGGCGCGGTCTGGTGCTGGGGCTCGAACGCCGAGCGCGAGGCCGGCGGCCCCGGCCCGCCGACGGTCACCCGCCCACGCCGGGTCAACGAGCTGCCCGCCGCGACCGCGATCGCCGCTGGCGGCCAGAACGCGTGCGCGATCGCCGGCGCCGAGACCTGGTGCTGGGGCAAGAACGGCAACGGCCAGCTCGGCCTCGGCACCACCAACCAGCCGGGGCGCCCCCAGGTGAGCCCCGGCTTCGCCAGCGCGGTCTCGATCGCGGTCGGCGGCGAGCACGTGTGCATCGCCGGCACCGACGGACTCGTCCGGTGCTCCGGACAGAACATCTACGGCCAGCTCGGCGACAACGCCGGCACCAATCGATCGACCCCGGTGATCGCCGTCGGCGTGACCGACGTGATCGAGGTGATCGCGCTCGACTGGTCGACCTGTGCCCGCGACCGCGCCGGCACCGTCACCTGCTGGGGCCTGGGCGACCAGGGCCAGCTCGGCGCCGGCGTCGACAACCGGCTTCAGCCGGGCCCGCCGGTCGCCCTGCCGCGGCCGGCCATCGCCCTCGCCGGGGGTGAGAACCACGCCTGTGCCCTCACCGACGACGGCTGCGCCTGGTGCTGGGGGGCCAACCAGCGCGGCCAGCTCGGCAACGGCCGCGACGACGGCGGCGAGGCCCTGCGACCGGTCTTGCTCAGCTGCTGGTGAACGGGCACGATCACCCCGTGCACCCGCTCCACGACATCGTCATCCCCCCCCGTATCGAGGAGTTCGTTCCAGCGGTGATCGAGATCCCCATGGGATCCAAGCTCAAGTACGAGATCGACAAGGTGACGGGCCTCCTGATGCTCGACCGCGTCCTGTACTCGTCGGTGCACTACCCGGCCAACTACGGCTTCATCCCGCAGTCGCACGCCGACGACGGCGACCCGCTCGACGTCATGGTCCTCATGCAGGAGCCGGTGGTCCCGCTCACGATCGTCCGCGCCCGCGCCATCGGCGGCCTGCGCATGCGCGACGACAAGGGCGAAGACGACAAGATCATCGCGGTCGCCATCGACGACCCCGCCTTCAGCCACTACACCGAGATCAAGCAGCTCCCGCCGCACCTGATGATCGAGCTCGATCGCTTCTTCCGCGACTACAAGATCCTCGAGGGCAAGGAGTCCGTCGTCGATCGCCCCTACGACCGCGCCGCCGCCCTCTCGGTCATGCGCGGCGCGCTCGACAACTACCGCTCCAAGTCGGCCTGGGCCAAGCCCTAGCGCCCAGCGGGCGTAGTAGACTCCGCCCGCCCATGCGCCAGCTCCGCTTCGTCCCTGCCACGCTCGCCCTGGCCCTGCTCACGGCTGCCTGCGATCTCGAGCCCAGGGTCACCACCGACGCCGCCCGCACCACCTGGGCCGCGAGCCAGCCGCGGGCCAAGGACCGCATCGCCGCGCTGCGCGATCGCCATCGCGTGCTCGCCGGCCGGATCGGCGAGCTCCGGGTGACCGAGGGCACCGAGGATGCCCCGCTGACCCGGTCCATCGCCGCGCTGCAGGGGCAGGTCTCGACGATCGAGGCCCAGCTCGGTACCGCCGAGGCCGCGTTCGCGCAGGTCAGCGCCGAGGTCGAGAGCGCCCTCGGCAAGCAGAACAAGGTCGAGGCGCGCCGGGTCGTCGAGCTCAGCCTGGCGAGCATCGAGCCCTCGATCGCCGCCGCCGACGACGCGCTCGATGCGCTCGAGCCCCAGGTCGCCGGCACCGAGAGTGCGATGCAGCGCGGCGCCGCCGCGATCGAGGCCGAGAAGCAGCGGCTGCGCCGGATCGCCTACGAGGGCGGCCGCGTCGACCTCACCGATCTCGAGTTCAAGGCCGACGGTAGCGAGCTGATGGCAACCGGTCCCGCCGGCAGCGCCGCGCGCGATCGCCTGGTCGCGTTCGCCACCGCGTGCGAGGGCCTGCGCTTCACGATCGCCGGCCACAGCTCGCGCGCCGGCGAGCCGGCCCGCCAGCAGGCGCGGTCGCTGGCCCGCGCCGAGGCGGTCAAGCGCTTCCTGGTCGCGACCGGCGTCGCCGCCGACAAGATCGAGAAGACCGACGGCCTGGGCGGCACCCGGCCGGTGGTCGAGGAGCCCGCGCCCGGCTCGGCTGCGGCCGGTCAGCTCGCCCCCGAGGAGCTCGCGTCGCGCCAGCGCCGCAACGAGCGCATCGAGATCGTCGTGACCCGGCCGTGCACCGCGGACGCCGCTGCGGCGGCCCCGGCAACTCGTCCGGATTCCGGACAGCCGGCGCCGATCGCGGTCGAGCGTCCCGCACCGGGCACCGACCGGCCCGTCCGCACCGGCGGCGAGCGACGGCAGCCCGGCACCACCGCGCCCGTCCCCGCCCCCACCCGCGCCCCGCGCTGACCCGCCAGCTCCGGGCGCGCGACGTCAACGGCGCAAATCCAGCGCCGGCACCGGCGGGCAGACGTCAGTGCTCGTGCGATGCCGCGCCGCGCCGCGCCGGCCGCGCCAGCTCTCGCTGCAAAGTTGCCGTGTGGATGTACGCGCCTGAGGCGCCACGCGAGGAACACCTCGGATCCCCCGACGGTTGTGCGTAAGCTTGACCGACATGCTCAACGTGCTGGTCGTCGATGATGACGAAGAGTTCCGCGACTCGATCGCCGACGCGCTCGCGGGGTCTGCGCGCGTCGCCTGCGTCGCGACACCGGTCGAGGCTTTGTGGGCGCTCGAGCGAACGCGCATCGACGTGTTGATCTGCGACCTGATGCTGGCGACCACCGCGACCGGCGCCGACGTGCTGGAGCTCGTGCGCGCGCAGCGACCGCAGGTCGCCCGCATCCTCATCACTGGCTTCGGCGATCACCTGCGCGCGATCGGCCCGCTGGCCGCCCACGTCGTGCTGCACAAGCCGTGCGATCTGGTCGCGCTGCGCGACCTGATCAGCCGGCTGCCCGTGCTCGCCACGCTGCCCGAGCCCGCCGCCGGCGCTGCCCAGCCCGCCTGACCGACCGGCGCCCGCGCTCCAGCACCGCGGCCCGCGACCCTCGGCCGATGAGCTTGCCCCAGAGCGGCCCCGGCCGCGTCGCCGCCGCGCGTACGAGGATCCGCCCCGGTCGAGGCTCACACCGCCCTCATCGCTACCACTCTCCCGACCATTCGATCTCGCGCCTCCCGCTTGACACGCCCGCCCTGGTTGGGTACACACGGCTCCCCTCGTTTCTTGAAACATCCTGCGCGGATGGCGGAATTGGTAGACGCGCTAGTTTGAGGGGCTAGTACTTAACCGTGTGGGGGTTCGAGTCCCCCTCCGCGCACAAGAGTTACCGGTGGGTCAGGTCGGGCGGGCGCTACACGTTTGAGCCCAAACGTGTAACGAGTAACCGGAGCCATTACACGCGCTCCGATTTGTCGCCGCCGGTTTCTCCGCGGCGACCGATCCCGCCCCTCGATCACCCGGAACACCGGTGGGCCGGCTGGTCGCCCGTTCAGGAGCTACCTCCGGCACGGCGACCGGCTCCGGGTGGTCGTCCGCGTCCACCTCGTCGTCCCGCTCCGGCGTCTGCTCCAACATCAAGCCGACCCGGCGCTGCGCCGCACGCTCCACGGTGCCTTCCTTCACGTAGTGGCGCTGGGTGGTCATGGCGAAGCTCGTGTGACCGAGCGCCGCCGCCACCACCCGTCCGGTCGAGCCCCACTCCATCGCGAGCGTGGCGCGAAGTCCGCGCAGGCTGTGTGCCGTGATCGCCGGTACCCCGGCTTCCCGACACATCCGGCGCACGTGATAGAGCAGCCAGTGCCGTTCCTTGAGGGTGAACAGGCGATCGGTCGGCGCCTTCCCCCGTAAGCCACCGCCTAAGGGTCTTCCGCACCGGCGAGTACGACGGTGCCGGCAACGGCGCCGAGAGTCCCGACGACGCGCTTGACATGTCGTCGGCGGACGGCACGCGATCGCTCCTCGACATCCAGCACATCTCGGCATCCCCGGGTGATCTCGGCTGCGCGGCAGCGCTGAGCGAGGACGAGCTGCAGCGGTACTTCGGTACGTTGACGCCGACGGTCGCGCAGGTCGAGCTCGCCGACGCGCTCTGGAACGCCATCGAGCGATGGCTCGGCGCAGTACGTCGGGCTCGACGAGGGAGGGCGGCCGGCGAAGCTGTTTTTTGCCGGCTACTCGCTCGCTTGAGTCGCCGGCGAGCGCTTCGTAGAGCGTCGCGCAGAATGACCACTGGTCGGAGCGGGCGTCGGCCACGCGTGGGCGGCGGCCAGGCCGCGGCCGGCCTCGATCATGCGCTTGGGGATCTCCTCGGTGCCGCGCGGCGCGCGCTGCAGCCACGCGCTCAGGCTGCCGCCCTCGACCAGCTCCATCGCGACGAACAGCGGGCCGCCGTGCGCGCCGACGTCGAACACGGTCACGACGTTGGGGTGCGAGAGGTGCGCCCGCGCCTGGGCCTCGCGCATGAGGCGGGCGCGGCCGCCGCTGCCGGCGTCGCCCTCCGCGGCCACCGTCGCGCGGGCCGCCATCGACAGCGCATCGGCGACGAAGGCCGCCATCGTGTCGGCATCCGGACCAGTCATGGGCGGCCGGGGCGGCAGTTCAGCTGCAAGGGCGTGATGTGGATGTAGCGGAGGCCGTCCCGGTCTTGCTCTCGACCAGGCTCGACATGCAGGTCAGCGAGCTGTCGGCCGTGCGACCGTCGGCGTCGGCGTCGGGTGCTCAACCCGGTGGACTCGAGGGCGTCGCGGGTCTGCGGGAAGTTGTGGGCGATCACGACGCGGTTGCCGTGCGCGACGCGCCTTCGCAGCATAGGTCTCGTCAGCGGCCCCGCACCACGCCCGCATTGCGCGATCGGGCAAAGTTCTCGAGTTCTGACCAATGCCGACTCCTGCCACCGCGTGCCGCCGGGCTCGTGCTGTATTGCCGCGATGAACCTACGTTTCGCTGTTCTTTCGCTCTCGTTCGCGACCCTCGCCGCCTGCGGCGGTGACCCTGGCTCCGGCGCGATCTCGGCCGCCGATGCCGAGGACGGATGCCGCCGCAACTGCGAGCACAGCCAGGAATGCAACCCTGATCCCCAGACGACCGTCCAGGCCTGCACCGCCGAGTGCGTGGCCGACGTCAGCGGCTGGGTCCGCGCCGATGCCTTCGAGGCCATCACCGACTGCGCCACGGGTTTGGCGTGTAACGCCAGCGAGGACGTCTGTCTCACCGAGTGCGTCCCCACTGACGCCCACGATGCGTACGAAGCCCGCTGCCGCGCCGTCTTCGCCGCCTGTCTCGATCCGGGCGAGCTCAACGGCATCTGCGAGACCACGCCCGTGCCGGGCGGCGACGACGCCGGGTTCTTCTGCCTGATCACGCCCAGCATCGTCGACCAGATGACGGCGTGCCTGCCCGAGGCCGCGGTGTGCGGCACCGCGATCGAGTGCATCCAGCGTGTGCTCGAGACCAACGGCATCGACGACTGAACCTCGACCCTCAGCTGCCAGCGGGCGGGGCAGCCACGGTCCGCCGTGACCGACGTGCGAGTCGCGCCTGCTGGACAGGTTCGAGGGGATCGACCGGGACCCAGGGCGCAGGGAGCTCGTCCGGGTCGTCCGGGTCGCGACAGCGGACCGCGAGCAGCGAACCGGTCGTGAGGCCGTCGTGCTTCGCGAGCTGCTTGGCCGAGGTCGCACCGAGCCACTTGGCGCCGTCGCAGGTCACCGACCACGACAGGGTCTCGCCGACCGCGAGCTCCGCCGGCAAGGTCACGCCGCTCACCCGTGAAGCCGCCCCGGCTGAACCCGAGGTCGGCGATGTTCAGAGGAGGCCCCTCCGTTCAGTTCCGGGTGGCGCCGCGATCCGGAGCGGCCAGGCATTCCGCGCGGTGCGCGCCCCCGCCCAGCCCGCGCGGAGACACGGTCACCCGGGCGGCCCGGCCTGAGGTATCCTCGAGCCAGGGGCCATGATCGAACCGCTCGCCATGCTGGGGCGGACGCCGATGTTCGCGATGCTCGCCGAGGAGCATCGCGAGCAGATCGCCGGCCATCTCGAACCCTTCCAGGTCGCGGCCGACGTCGACCTCGCGCAGCAGGGCGAGGTCGCGGGCGCGCTTCACATCATCGCCACCGGCTCGGTCGGCACCTTTGTCCGCGATGCGCGCTGCGGGTTCCTGCAGCTCGTCGGCGTGCGCCATCCCGGCGAGGTCTTCGACGAGGGCGCCATCTTCCGGAGTGCCCCCTACGCGGAGACCTTCACCGCGCTCGAGGCCACGACCGGATACCAGCTCGCCGCCGAGATCCTGATCGCGGTCGCCGGCCAGGTGCCGGAGGTCGCGATCGCGGCCGCGGCGGTGCTCGGCGAGCGCCTCGAGCAGCGCGGCGCCGACGGCCAGATCCCGTGGGTGAGCCTGGTCGGGCGCAGCTTCGACCTGCGGCTGTGGGCGATCCTGCCCGACGCGCTCCTGCGCGACGCCGGCATCGTCCCGCTCGAGGCGACCCAGCGCACGCTGACCCTGGGCATGGTCGATCCGCAGAACTCGGTCGCGCTGGGCAAGGTCGCGCGCGCGCTCCCGGGGATGCGGCTCCGGATCGTCGCGGTCGAGCGCGGCGACTTCCAGCGCTTCGTCGACTCCGGGCTCTCGAGCTCGCGCAAGAAGGACGACAAGGCGGTCACGCCCAGGCCGCGGATCGAGCCGTCGCAGGTGGTCTACATCGATGACGACGACGCGCAGAAGACCCGCGGCGCCGTGCAGCAGTCGGCCGCGCTCGGGCCGGTCGTGGTCGGTCACGTCAGCGAGATCATCAGCGCGGCGCTCGCCGAGGGTGCCTCCGACATCCACATCGAGCCCGATCGGCGCGGCGTCGGGGTCAGGTTCCGGATCGATGGCGCGCTCCGCCAGCGCCCGAACTATCTGCCCAGCGAGATGGCGCGCCCGCTGGCGAGCCGGCTCAAGCTGCTGGCCCGGCTCGACATCACCGAGACCCGGCGGCCGCAGGAGGGCCGGATCAGCGTGAAGGTCGGCACGCGCCTGATCGATCTGCGGCTGTCGGCGCTCCCGGCCAAGCTCGGCGAGAAGATCGTGCTCCGGGTGCTCGAGGGCGACGCCAGCATCGTCGACCTCAAGGCGCTGTTCCAGGTCGACGCGGTTCGCCAGCTGTTCAGCCGCCTGGTCGCGCGGCCGCACGGCCTGGTGATGGTGACCGGGCCCACCGGATCCGGCAAGACCACCACGCTCTACAGCGCGCTCAACGCCCGGCGCGCCCCGGAGCTCAACGTGGTCACCGTCGAGGACCCCATCGAGTATCACCTCGACGGCATCACCCAGATCCAGGTGGCACCCGAGATCGGCCTGACCTTCGCGGTGGTGCTGCGCTCGCTGCTCCGCCAGGATCCCGACGTGGTGCTGGTCGGTGAGACCCGCGACGCCGAGACCGCGCACATGGCGACCGAGGCGGCGATGACCGGCCACCTGGTCCTCACGTCGGCGCACAGCAACGGCGCGATCGAAGCGGTCCAGCGGCTGCTCGATCTGGGCATGGATCGCGTGACCGTGGCGAGCTCGCTGCTCGGCGTGCTCCACCAGCACCTGGTACGCCGCATCTGCATCGGCTGCGCCGAGCCGTTCGACTATGCGGGGCCGGTCATGGCGATGCTGACCGCGGTCGGCGCGGTCGCACCGGGCGAGCCGATCACCTTCAAGCGTGGCAAGGGCTGCGAGCGCTGCGCGGGCAGCGGGTTCAAGGGCCGCGTCGGCGTCTACGAGCTGCTCCTGCTGACCGAGCCGCTGCGCGATGCGCTGATCGCGGGCGCCGACCGCGGCAAGCTCCACGCCATCGCCAGGAGCGGCGCGCTGTACAGCCTCGCGCGCTATGCTGGCCAGCTCCTGCAGCTGGGCGTCACGGTCCCGAGCGAGGTGCTGCACCTGGTCCAGCGGGGCGATTCATGAGCGAGGCCGAGGTTGACGCCGCCGGGGGCGAGCTCACCGAGGACGAGCTCGAGATCGAGCTGGTCGACGAAGGCGGCGCCGGCGCGCGGCGTCGGTTCGTGCTCGGCCGCGAGCTTCGGGAGATGATCCTGGCGGCCGCCGAGCGCGGTGATCTCACGACCACGCGCCAGCTGGTGGGGCAGAGCCCGGCCACGGTGGCCGACCGGCTGGCCGACCGTGCCGACCGACAGCCGGAGCCGGTCCGGGTCGCGCTCGCCGAGGCCTTCGTGGGCAACGGTGACCTCGAGCGCGCGGCCCGGGTGGCCGCGACCATCGAGGATCCCGGCAAGGCAGCGCCGTTCTTCGAGCGGGTCGGGCAGCTGGCCCGGGCCGCTGACCTGTACGACGCGGCCGGGCGGCCCGAGCTCGCCGCCGCGCTGCACGAGCGCGACCTGCATCCCGAGCGCGCCGTCGCCGTCCTCACCAGCGCGGGGCTCATCGATCGCGCGGCCGCGGTCCTGGAGAGCACCGGCCGCTTCACCGAGGCCGCGCGGCTGTGGGCCCGGATGCAGCGGCTCGACCGCGCGACCGACATGCTGTTCAAGGTCGAGCGCGATCAGCCCGACTTCCCCGAAGCGACGCTCATGCTCGGGCGGATCTTCGAGCACCAGGGGCAGATGCAGGCGGCCGCGGTCCGCTACCTCGAGGTGGTCAAGAACCATCCGCTGAGCGGGTCGACCCTGCCAATCTTCGAGCGGCTGGCCGGCTTCTACCTCACCACGGGCGACGCGCGTTCGGCGCGCCGCCTGCTCACGGTGATCGTCGGGTTCGCGCCCGCTCACGACGGCGCGCTGGCGATGCTCGCGCAGCTGGACGCGCCACCGCTGGCCTCGCCGGCCGCGCCAGCGTCGGCCCCGGCCTCGTATCCCGCGGTGGCGATGTCGCAGGCGATCCCCGTGATCGGCGCGCCCCCACGCGCGGCGGCGGGGCCCGCCCGACCGGCGCCGCTGGTGCTGCCGCGTCCGGTGAGCGGTCCGGCCCCCGCGGCCGAACCGGCTGCCGCGGTCGCCGCGGCTGCCGCGGTCCCCACCGTTCCCGCGGTCCCCGCGCTTCGACTCGCGCCGGCGCGGGTCGAGACCTCCCCTGTGGTGGCCGCGGCCGCCGTCCCGACGCCCACGCCGGTGCCGGCCGCGGTGGTGGCGGCGGTTCCGGCCGCGGTGGTGGCGCCGATGCCCACGCCGGTTCCGGCCGCGGTGGTGGTGGCGGCGCCCGCGGTGCCGGCGCCCGCGCCCGGGGTGCCACCGGCGCCGGTGGTGCCGGCCGCCATCGCCATCGCCGGCGTGCGTGCCGGGCTGGGCGACGCCGAGCAGCGCGCCGCCTTCGACGCGCCGTCACTGACCCCGGCCGAGCGGTTGCTGATCGCGACCGCGTATCCCTTCGCCGACCTAACCCGCGACGAGCTGCAGGCGATCTGCAGCCTGGGTGAGCGCTACGAGTACGCGGCCGGCGAGCTGATCATCGAGCAGGATCGCCCGGCGACCCGCGTCATGGTCATCCTGGCCGGGACGGTCTCGCTGGTGCGCCTGGAGCCTCCGACCGAGAAGCCGCTCGCGCAGCTGGTCAACGGCTCGCCGGTGGGCGAGCTCGCGATCTTCGACGAAGGCTCGGCGCCGGCCCAGGCGCGTGCGGTCACCGACGTCGTGGTCCTGCGCTTCCAGCTCGAGCGGTTGCGCCGACACCTGGCGGGTGACGAGCGGGTGGCGTTCTGGATGTGCCGGGCTCTGCTGCGCACCCTGTGCTCGCGCATGCGCAAGCGTGCGCCGAAGAAGCCCTGAGCCGCTCGTGGCCGTGATCGCGCTCGGGCGTTGGCTCCGGCGCTGGCTCGGCAAGGCACCGCCGGTCGACGACGAGGGATTTCGGCTCCGGCACCCGGTGCCCTCCGAGCCCGCGCTGTTCGCGTCGGCGCTGGTCCAGAGCGTGGCGGCCCGGATGGACGCCGGGCACCGGGTCGTGTTGCTGAACAACGGGGACGTGTTCGATCGCCGGGAGCTCGAGCTCCGACGCGCCCGGTCGAGCGTCAACGTCGTCATGTACATCTAGAGGCCCCGACGATGCACGAGTCGCCGCCGGTCGCGTGCGCGATGGCGACGCGGTCCCCGGCGGCTCGTGTCGCCACCGCGGTTAGCTCGAAGAGCCCGGCGCCCGCCTCGACCGAGACCCGCACCCGCCCGGCGCGCTGCAGTCGCAAGGACGTCGCTGCGGGTGGTGCCGACCGTGCGTCCGACCGACAGCTCGGTTTTCTTGCCCTTGGAGACCTTCATGACGGCCGTGTCCCGGTAGATCTCCGCGATGGCGGCGAGGGGTTGCTTGGCGGAAGACTCGGGAATCGGCTGGAAGGTAAGCGCAACCTTGGAATGGGCAGCCCGCCATGCCTTCCAGGCCTCGACCATTTCCGGGTGGGCCGTTCCCTTCAAGATCGTCAGGTACGGCCAGTCGGGACAACCATCGGGTCCGAATGGTTTCTCGTATCCCAGCCAAAGCTCCGGACTGACGGGGTTCTGGTTGTTGCCGCGCACGCTTCCGCCCTATGCATTATTACCCTCGGAACCCTGGCGGCCCTTGATGCGCCGATGACGTCTGACGCGGCGACTCGCGGGCGAACGCCCCGCGCGCTTTCTCGAGCGCGCGCCCCTGCGTGGAGTGTGCTAACTCCCGCTCGCGATGACCGATGTGCTCTTGCTGAGGCGCGTCCGCGCGGTGGATCCGTCCCTCGCGTTGGATGCCGAGGTAGACATCGTGATCGAGCGAGGGCGCATCGCCCGCATCGGTCCAGACGTCGGCGCGGAGCTTTTGAAGAGCGCGCGCGTCCGGGTGATCGAGCTCCATGGCGCCCTCGTCTTGCCGGGCTTGATCGATCTCCACGCCCACGTGCGCGAGCCGGGGCAGGAGTACAAGGAAGACGTGCGAACGGGCCTCGCGGCCGCGGCGGCGGGCGGCTTCGTCGACATCTGCGTGATGCCGAACACGAAGCCCGTGAACGACACGCGCGCCATCACCGAGATGCTCGTCGCCACGGCGAAGGACATTGGCGGCACACGCCTCCACCCCATCGGCGCCATCACGATCGGCCTGAAAGGCGAGCAGCTCGCGGAGATGGCCGACATGCGCGACGCGGGCGCGGTCGGCGTCTCGGACGACGGCCGTTGCGTCATGTCGAGCGCCGTCATGCGCCGCGCCCTCGAGTACGCGAACACCTTCGGGATGCCCGTGATTCAACACTGCGAGGACCACACCCTCACTGACGGCGCGCAGATGCACGAGGGGGCCGTGTCGACGAAGCTCGGCCTCCGCGGCTGGCCCCGCGTCGCCGAGGACATCATCGTCGCCCGCGACGTGCTCCTCGCCGAGTACACGGGCGCCCGCTACCACGTCGCCCACGTCTCGACCTACGGCGCGGTTCGCATCCTGCGCGAGGCGAAGCACCGCGGAATCGCGGTCACGGCCGAAGTGACGCCGCACCACTTGCTCCTCACCCACGAGCGCGTCCTCGGCTACGACACCGCCTGCAAAGTGAACCCGCCCCTCCGCGAAGACGAGGACGTCGAAGCGCTGCGAGGCGCGCTGGCCGACGGCACGATCGACTGCATCGCGACCGACCACGCTCCCCACAGCACGCTCGAGAAGGACTGCGAGTTCTCCGAGGCCGCGCCGGGGATGATCGGGCTTGAGCTCTGCGTACCGCTCCTCCTCGGCCTCGTGAAGCAGGGCGCCTTCCCACTGGCGCGCTTCGTCGACGCCCTCACGGCCGCCCCCGCGAAGATCGTCGGCCTCGAGCGGCCGACCTTGCGTGAAGGGGCGCGCGCCGACCTCGTTCTCATCGACCCGCACGCGAAGTACGTCATCGACCCCTCGCGCATGCGCACGAAGAGCAGAAATACGCCGTTCACAGGCACGGCGGTCGAAGGTCGCGTTGCGCTGACCGTGGCCGGTGGACAGATCATTCACGAAGCGTTCGCGTGAGCCCACCCGAAGACGAGCCCGATGACCGACTCCAGAACGCCCGTGCGCTCCCGGCGGGCTCGGGCGTCTGCCTGCAGAACAACGTCTGTGTGATGGCCGACGTCACCGGCGATCGGCGCGCCGACGCGATCGCCTTCCAGCGCTACTGAGCCGATCCGGGAACGGCGCTGGCTTGCAGTTTTCGTGGGAACGGCGCACGATCTGGCGTCGGAGGGGATCGAATGCGAGTACTCACGTTGGCCACACAAGCGGCCGTCAGCAAAGCTTGGCCTGCACGACAGGAGCCGGACGGCGGCCTCAAGATCGAGGTCGTCACCCAGCCGGGGCGCACACAGCTGGTGAACGTCTCCATGGGCAAGGATGCCGACGGCGATCTCGCCGCCTTCATCTGGTCCAAGGCCGGCGAGCTCAAGGCCGTGTCCGATCCGCTGGCGCTGCTCAAGCTCAACATGCAGCTCACGTATGGCCGCGCGGCGCTACGGGGCGAGGACATCGTCATCCTGCACGCGCTCTTCGACGCCTCTGCCGATCTCGTCGAGGTCGGCAAGGCCATCTACTACGTTGCCAAGGCCGCCGACGAGCTCGAGCGCGGCCTGTACGGCGCCACCGTCGACGCCCTGTAGGAGGGACCTTCCATGACCAAGCGAATCGTCTCGATCATCACGCTCATTCTCACGCTGGCGGCGCTGACCTTTGCCGGCTGCGCCAAGCCGACCACCGACTCGCAGAAGGCGCGCTACCAGCGGGTGAAGGACCGCCTGGACGCCGTGGGCACCAAGTCGCCCGCGCTGCGCGAGGGGATCCAGGTCAAGGTCGCCGAGCTCGACCGCGACATGGCGGCTGCCGAGGCCAAGGGCGGCGCCGAGGCGGTGAAGGCCATGGGCGAGGTGGCCACGCGCGCCGAGGCCTACGAGCAGCAGGTCACCCCGACCGCGGCGACCGCGGCGGTCGACGCCGCGGCGACGACAGCACCGGGCAGCAAGCTCGGGGGCCCGCCCACGACCGCGGCCCCCGGTGGCAAGCTCGGCGATCCGGCGGCGCCGGCCGCGCCCGGCGGCAAGCTCGGAGATCCGGCCACCCCGGCCACCCCGGCCGCGCCCGGCGGCAAGCTCGGAGATCCGGCCGCCCCGGCGGCAAGCTCGGGGTTCGGCGGCAGCGGATCCGCCGCGCCCGTGCCCGTGCCCAAGCCCGCCCCGGCCAATCCGGCCAGCGGCTTCGGCGGGCAGTAGCCGGCCGCCATCGAGCAGTGGCCTAGCCCGCGGCCGCGCGCACCCAGGCCGCGGGCGAGGTGGTCTTCGCGAGCTCGCGGATCGCGCGAGCAACCGCAGGCGAGCGGTCCATTCCGAAGTCACGCACGAACGCGCGGATGTCCGCAGCGCCGCGGATCTTGCGCCAGCGCGGCCGCGGCCCCGATCCGTCAGGTAATGTCCCTGCCGGCCGACACCGGCAGCGTCGTCCCGCCCGGCAGCGACGACGCCGGCGACGGCCAGACCACCGGCACGCTCACCGGCACCATCCGCAGCACCTGGGTCATCGCCGCCAGCACCCTCGACGTCTTCGAGCAGATCAGGCTCACCGGCACCCCGCCGCCCGCGGTGCCACGCAGCCCGACGACGTACGTCACGCACGCGCCAAGGATCGTCGCCGCGACGCCGATCGTCAGCTCGTTCACGCCGGCGATGCCGCTACGCGGGATGACGAACCGTAGCCGATGACGACGGTGTACAGGTCGCCCCGCGGCGCTCCGGTGCCGATCAAGGCTCGTCGATCGTCGCGACGGCGGGCGCGTCGGGGAGCGGCGCGAGCGCTGCGAAGCGCGCGCGCACCCAGTCGCGCACGCCGGTGATCGCGGCGGCCCGCGCATCCTCCGGTCGGCACACGAACTGGAACCCGGCGCGCGCGCGCACGCGGATCGGCAGCGGCGTGACCAGCCGCCCGTCGGTCACCAGTGAGGTGGTGACCGGGAATAGCCCGATCGCGATGCCCTGGTGCTTCTCGGCCGCCCGCAGGGTGGCGAAGTAGGTGTCGAGCACCAGCCGGTGCGCCGGCAGCTCGATCCCGAGCGCGTCGCCGAGGCGCCGCCACGGGTCCGGCTGGTCGCGCAGGCGGATCAGCGTGTGGCGCGCGAGCGCCGCAGGCGTCCGCAACCGGTCGCCCTTGATCAGCCCGGGCGCGCAGACCGGGGTCGCGATCACGGCGCACAGGTGAGTCGCGGCCACGCCAGGCCACGGGCCCCGGCCGTAGCGCACCGCGGTGTCGACGCCATCGCGGTCCAGCTCGACCGGGGCCATGCCGGTCTCGATCCGGAGATCGACGTCGGGCTGGACCTCGCGGAACGCCGCGAGCTCCGGGATGAGCAGCTCGTGGGCGATGAAGGGTTCGGCGCTCAGCCGGACCTCGCGCTCGCCGCGCCGGCGCATCAGGCGGCCCGCCTCGCGCCGATAGCGCTCGACGAGCTCGGTCGCGATCGCGGCCAGGTGCGCGCCGGCCTCGGTCAGCTCGAGCGCCCGCGTCATCCGCCGGAACAGCGCGACGCCGAGCGCCTCCTCGAGCGCCTGGATCTGCTGGCTGACCGCGGACGGCGTGAGGTGGAGCTCGGCCGCCGTGCGCTTGAAGCTCAGGTGGCGCGCGGCCAGCTCGAAGGTGGGCAGCCAGCGCCAGCTATGCATCAGCACAGCTTCACCATACGTCAGAATTGCGCGGTTGTTCCGGCCGTATCTGCCATGACACATCAAGCGGTATGAATCATTCATCTCCCGTCTGCGCGATCGTCGGGGTCGGCCCGGGCAACGGCGCCGCGTTCGCGCGCCGCTTCCATGCCGCCGGCCATCGCCTCGCCTTGATCGCGCGCAGCCAGCCGCAGGTGGGTTCGCTCGCCGAGGAGCTCGACGGCGCCCACGCCTTTGCGTGCGACGCCACGTCGGCCGCCGACGTCGCCACGACGTTCGCCCGGATCGAGGCCGAGCTCGGCGCCGTCGACGTCCTGATCTACAACGCGGGCAACGCCGTGCTGGGCGCGCTCGCGACCACGCGGACGGACCAGCTCGAGCAGGCCCTGCGGGTCAACGTGGTGGGCTGCCTGCTGGCCGCGCAGCAGGTGGTGCCGGGGATGAGGCGGCGCGGCGGCGGCCACATCGTCGTGATCGGCGCCACCGCCTCGCGTCGCGGCGCCGCCGGCATGCTGCCGTTCGCGGCCGCCAAGGCCGGTCAGCGCAACCTGGCCGAGTCGCTGGCGCGCGAGCTCGGGCCCGCCGGGATCCACGTCGCGCACGTGGTCATCGACGGGATGATCGACTCGCCGGCGATGCGCCGGCTGTTTCCCGACCGCCAGCTCCTGGCGCCGGCCGCGATCGCCGACAGCGTGTTTGCCCTGGCCAGCCAGCCGCGATCGGCGTGGAGCTTCGAGCTCGATCTGCGCCCCGCCGGGGAGCAGTGGTGACCGTGAGCCGGCCGCCGCGCATCGTGCTGCACGAGTGGTGCATCTCGCCGTTCTGCGGGAAGGTGAGGAAGGTCCTCGAGGTGAAGGGGCTGCCGTTCGAGACCGTCGACTACGCCGGCGTCCGGGCGCTGCTGGTGCGGCGGGTCTCGGCCTCGGGCAAGCTGCCCGTCCTCGACTACGGCGGCGAGCGCATCGCCGACAGCTCGACGATCGCGCGCATGCTCGAGGCCCGCCATCCCGAGCCCCGCCTGGTGCCCGACCGCGGCGAGGAACGCGAGCTGGTCCATTTCTTCGAGGACTGGGCCGACGAGTCTCTGTACTGGTTCGAGGTCTACCTGCGGGTCGAATATCCCGACGCGCTGGCCCGGGCGGCCGAGCTGAGCGTCGCGGGCGCCGCGTCGCGCGCGCTGATGCGGACCGGCCTGCGCCGGCTGCGCCCGGCGCTGCGCGCGCAGGGCCTCGGCCGCTGCCCCCGCGCCGACGTCGAGGCGCGCCTGCGCGAGCACCTCGATCGACTCGACCACCGACTGCGCGCGACCGGCTGGTTGGTCGGCGCCACGCTGACCCTCGCCGACATCGCGGTCGCCGCCCAGCTGTTCGAGATCGAGCGGACCTCGCACCTCGCGGGCGAGCTCGCCGCCCGCGCGACGCTGCACCGGTGGCTGCGGGCGGTCGAGGTCGCCGGCCGGCCGTGACGTCAGGCGTTGCGGGTGCACCGCAGGCCGGACAGGTGAAGACGTGGAACATGCCCTGCTCACGTGTCGACGGTGTCGACACCTGGGTCACCTCCCCGAGGTAGCGGCTGGCTGTCGACGCCGACTTGCGGCGAGGTCGCGCTGGCGTGACGCTTGCTGAGTGCGCGGGCATGGATGCCCTTCGCTCGCTGTCAGTCGCCGTCTTGCTGTCTGCCGCGCTCGCGGCGTGCGGCACCCTCCAGGCCACCGAGCACGACGCGCAGCCGGTCGACCCGCTCCCGACCGGATCCGCAGCGCGACGTTCACCATGGATGTCCAGGTCGGCCATCCGGTCGGCCAGGCCGAGGTCGAGGTCGAGGGCGTCACGATGCGCCTCACTCCGAATACCCCCGTCAAGCCTTGAACCCAGGAGCTGATCCCATGAGGCGCATCATCACCACCGCCGTCGCCCTCACCCTGCTCGGCCTGTGCGCCGAGGCGCGGGCCGTCCCTGCCACCGTCTCGTTCACCGGCCGGCTGACCACGTCCAGTGGCCCCGTGAGCCCCGTGAGCGGCAACGTGACACTCACGTTCTCGCTCTTCGGTCAGGCCATCAATGGCAATCCGGTCTGGACCGAGACCCGGCCGGTGACGACCGTGAATGCTGGCTTCGTCTATGCCGACCTCGGCGCGCTGACCACCCTCGACGAGGCGATCCTCGGCAACAGCGCGCTGTTCCTCGAGATCAACGTCGGCGGCGAGGTCCTGACGCCGCGGCTGCCGCCGCAGGCGGTGCCGTACGCGATCCGGTCCGAGGTCGCCAACAGCGCCGACCTGCTCGGCACGATCGCGCCCGCCGACGTGGTGACCACCGTGACCGGTGGCGCCGGGGTCTCGGTCACCCGCGCCGGCAACACCGTCACCGTCGGCGCCGACCCCGGCACGCTGCAGGCGCGGATCACCGGCATGTGCGGCCCCAACGCGTCGATCGCAGCAAGCGGAGCGGTCACCTGCGAGGCTGACAGTGACACCACCTACTCGGCGGTCGCGGGTGGCGGCCTCGCGATGAATGGCAGTAACGGATTCGGTCTGTCGACCGCGTGCTCGGCCGGCCAGCTGCTCAAGGCGGGCGCTGGCGGCACCTGGGCCTGCGCCGCCGACCTCGACACCACGACCACGTACTCCGCGGTCGCGGGCGGCGGGGTGACCATCGCGGGGACCTCGGTGACCCTCGCGCCATGTGCCAGCGGGCAGGTGCTCAAGGCCGGCACCACCGCCGGCAGCTGGACCTGCGGCGCCGACGCCAACACCACCTACAGCACGGGCAGCGGGCTGTCGCTGACGGGCACCGTGCTCGCGACCGACAACGCGGTGGTGGCCCGCAAGGACGGCGCCGCCGGCAACCAGGCGTTCGACGGCGCCACGCTCGTGCTCGATTACACCAACAACCGGGTCGGCATCGACACCGCGACGCCGCGCGAGCGCCTCGACGTGGGCGGGCCGGTCCGGCTCGACACCATGCGCCTGTTCCGCAAGTACGGAAACAACGGGACCGTCACGTGCACCGACTACTGTCGGGGCGCCGGCTGGCCCGGCGGTGTCGGCGCCTGCATCGCGGCCAGGACCGCGACCGGCTACATCAGCTGCGAGCTATCTCGTCCGCCTCGAGGCCGCCGTCGACGACGTCGAGGATGCCCCCGACCGCATCGCCGTCCGCTGGCACAGCAATCTCGACGGCGTGCTCGGCGACGGCCACGTCGTCACCGTCGCCTTCGCGACGCCCGGCCTCCGGATCATCACCGCGACCGCGACCGACTCGAGCGGCCTGCAGACCTCGCGCTCGGTGCCCTTCACCGCGACCAACCCGGCGCCGGTCGCGGTGATCGAGGCGCCCGTCGGCGGCGCGCAGCGCCCCAGCGGCGGCGTGCTCGTGCTCCGCGGCCGCGGCGAGGACGGCAACCACGGTCCCGGCAGCCTGCCGTGCGATCGCCTGGTCTGGTCGATCGACCGCCGCCCGACCTGGCACGCCATTGGCTGCACCGCCACCACGCCGGTGAGCCTGCTCGGTCCCGCGGTCATCCGCCTGCACGTCGCCGATCCCTACGGCCTCACCCACGACGCCCGCGTCACCGTCGAGTTCGTGCCCGGCCCCACCAGCGGCCCGCCGCAGGTCGTGATCGCCTATCCCGGCGACGGCGCCATCCTCGGCGCCCGGCTCACGCACACCCTCACCGGCGCCGCCATCGATCCGGACGGCACCCCGGTCGGCCTGTTCTGGTTCGTCAACTCCACCGACGGGCCCACGATCATCGGCGTCGGCGCGACCGTCCAGTTCACGCCCATCGAGGCGGTCCCCGCCCGGTGCGGCCGCCGCGACGTCCAGCTCGAGCTCCACGCCCTCGACGGCGACGCCCAGTCGGCCGTGAAGACGGTCACCGTGACGCTCGAGTACGGTCCCTGCTGATCGCCCCGGGTTCGGGTTGGTCTGGCGGGCACACCCGGGCTCACCGCGTCCGCCGGGTTCGGGATGCCGTGGCGCCACGGCCCCGGCTGCTCATCTCGCCGGAGGGCGTCCCGCCGGCCTCGAGGTCCTTGGAGTGCCGATCAAGCCGTAGCGCTTGAGCTTGCGGTACAGCGTCGCCGAGCCGATGCGGAGCTGCGCGGCGGTGCGCGTCTGGTTGCCACCATTGAGCTCGAGCGCCGCGAGGATGTACTCCTTCTCGATCTCCTCGAGCGGTCGCACCGCGCCGGTGGTCGCGACCGGCTTGGGGAACGCCTGCCGGATCTCCTCGGGCAGGTCCGCGAGCTCCACGCGACTGCCACGCGCCAGCGCGACGGCGCGCTCCATCGCGTTCTCGAGCTCGCGCACGTTGCCCGGCCACTCGTAGCGGAGGAGCTGATCGGCGGCCCGCGGCGCCAGGCCCGAGACCTTGCGTTTCATCTGCACCGCCGCGTTGGCGAGCAGCACGCGGGCGAGCGGCAGGACGTCGTCGCGACGCGCGCGCAGCGGTGGCACGTGCAGCTCGACCACCTTGAGCCGGTAGTAGAGGTCCTGCCGGAACCTGCCGACCTCGACCCCGTGGGCGAGGTCGCGGTTGGTCGCGGCGACGACCCGCACGTCGACCCGCCGGGTCTGGTTCTCGCCGACGCGTCGGATCTCACGCTCCTGGAGCGCGCGCAGGAGCCGGACCTGCATGGCCGGCGAGACCTCGCCGACCTCGTCGAGCAGCAGCGTCCCGCGGTGGGCCGACTCGAACAGACCCGGCCGGTCCTGGGTCGCGCCGGTGAACGCCCCGCGGGCGTGTCCGAACAGCTCGGTCTCGAGGAGCGTCTCGGTGATGGCGCCGCAGTTGACCGCGATGAACGGCCCGGCCGCGCGGGTGGACTCGTCGTGGACCAGCCGCGCGATCCGCTCCTTGCCCGACCCGCTCTCGCCGGTGATGAGGACCGTGGAGTCGACCTTGGCCACCCGGCGCGCCAGGTCGACGACCTGCTGCATCCGCGGGCTGCGCGCGACGATCCCCAGCGGCGCTTCGACGTCGGGCGCGACGCGGACGAGCGCGCGGCGACGCTCGCGCAGCTTGCGCTCCGCAGCCTTCAGCGTCTCCGTGACCCGTTCGAGCGAGACGTCGAGGCACTCCTTCAGGCGCTTGGGCTCGAAGAAGTACAGCTCGCCAGCGCGGTCGTCGCCCCACTCCTCGCGGGTGCGCCCGGAGATGTGGCACGCCGCATCGCCCTTGCCCATGCAGCGGTCCTCGAGGACGTAGATCTCCGTGCCGGTGCTGCGGCTGAGGTAGCCGCTGGTGAGCCCGCTGATCGTCCAGCACACCGCGACGTCCGAGCGACCGAAGTGAAGGAGGTGCTGCTCCGCCTCGTAACAAGCGAGCAGCACCACGCCCTCCCTGGACAGCGGGCCCTTGCTGCCCGGCTCGACGCCGAACAGGCCCTCGAGGGCGTGGATGCGGGTCCCGGCGCGACGCCAGTCGTCGTCGCTGTCCCACGCGAACTCGGCCCGCAGCGCCTCGGCCATGCGCCAGCCGTGGGCGAAGCCGAACTGGGTGAGCACGGTGCGCGCGGCGGTGACGCCAAAGTTCTCGACCAGGTACTTGCGCAGGAGGCCCATCGCCACCGCGTCGAGCAGGAGCGCGCGCTGGCCGGCGAAGCGGATCATGCCGCCCTCCGGGTCGAGCTCGAGAAGCTCTTTCAGATCCAGTTCGTCGGCACGCATCGCTCCCCCTCGAAGTGAAGTAGTACCTACTTCAAATTGATGGACCCGGCCAGGTCTCCCGTCCCTGTCTGGTCGCAACTGGTTGAAGTTATGCGTTTCTATTTGCCGGCCCGAAAGCTGCTTTAGCGAGCAGGACGATGAAGAACCTGGCTGTCCTGCTGCTCTCCTTGCTGGCCGCCTGCGAGTTCTCGGGCACCGGCGGTGGTAGCTCGGCGGACGGCGCGGCCACGCCGGACGCGCGACCGGCCGAGCCCGGCGCCGACGCGCGCGACGATCTGGCCGGGGCCGGCGGGCCGCCGGTGCAGCTCGGGACCGCCGGCGACTACGCGGTCCTCGCCAAGGCGGCGATCAGCGGGACCGCTGCGACCGTGACCGGCAACCTCGGCGTCAGCCCGGCGGCCGCCACCCTGATCACCGGCTTCTCGTTGAGCCTGGACGCCGCGAACGTGTTCTCGACGTCCGCCCAGGTGGAAGGGTGGATCTACGCCGCCGACTACTCGGTGCCCACGCCGGCCAACCTGACCTTGGCGGTGACCGACATGGAGGTGGCTTGCACGGCGGCCGCCGCCCGCGAGCCTGGCGTCGTCGAGCTGAACGGCGGCGACCTCGGTGGGATGACCCTCGCGCCGGGCGTCTACCGATGGAGCAGCGGGGTCGAGATCCCGACGACGCTCACGCTGCATGGCGACGCGGCCTCGGTGTGGATCTTCCAGATCGCCCAGCACCTGACCGTGAGCAGCGGCGCCCGCATCGTCCTGACCGGCGGGGCACGACCCGGGAACGTCTTCTGGCAGATCACCGGCGGCCCGGTGACGATCGGCACGATGGCGCACTTCAAGGGCGTCGTGCTGTCCCGGACCGCCGTCACGATGCAAGCGGGCGCGACGCTGACCGGCCGCCTGCTGTCGCAGACGGCGGTCACGATCGACGGCAGCGCCGTGGCCGCACCGTAGCGCGCCGCGCAACCGTGATCTTCGCACCCGCGCCGGACGCTGCCGGAACCGCGCGACACCGGCCCATCGGCGCGAGACGCCTTCCGACGACCGCGCGACATCCGCCGGCAGCGCCGCGAATCCCCTCCCAGGTCCTGATGGCCGCGGCGCCGGTGAACGCGAAGCTCGGCTTCACCGCCCGCGGCACCGACGCGGACCTGACGTTCCGGACCGACGCGACGCTCACCGCGAAGCTGCTGTCCGGCTACCTGGCGAGGTGCTGTTCCTGAAGGAGGAAGCGGTCATCCACCGGTGGGACGGGCTACCGGTCAACGCGGAGCTGTGGAACTTCGGCAAGAGCTTCCCGATCGCGAGCCTGGGCGTGCTGTTCCCGGAGCAGGCGCCGTGACCCGTCCGCGCGGCGTCGCGGCCGCGGCGGTGGCGTTGGTTGCTGTCGTCGCCATCGTCGCCGGCTGGCGACTCGACCGTTCGCCCGCGCCGCGCTTGCCGTCCGCGGCCGTCGTGGCCCCGGCCGGCGGCGACGAGATCCGCTATCAGTTCACCTGGCGCGGCGCCCGCGACGCGCCCGGCACCGGCGAGCTCGGGCAGCTCGGCGCCAGGAGCGTGCGCGGAGAGGTCGACGTGGCCGGCGAGCTCGCGGTCCGCCGGCTCGACGACCGCACGCTCGGCGTCCGCCTGACCCGGGTCGACCGCGCGACGCGGTGGGTCTACGACAGCCCGCTGCTCGACCCCGCGAGTGCCGCCACGCGCCTCGAGCGCGAGGTCGCGGTCGAGGCCGACCCGACCGGCGCGCTGCTCGGCTTCGCCGTCCCCCTGATGCGTCCCCGGCGCTGCTCCCGCTCATCCGGTCGATCGCCATGCAGATGCAGGTCCACCGCGGGGCCGGGCGGTCATACCAGGCCACCGGCCGCACCCCTGGCCGGCTTCGCACCGTCCGACTTCGATCCGCGCGCGGCGGCGGCACTCGACGCCGAGCTGGCGGCGGCGGTCGTGGCGCACCCGGGCCGCCTCGAGGCCGCGCTGGTCGACGGCCTCGCGGCGCTGGCCGCAGCGCCTGGAGCGATCGACGATCACCAGCCGACCCAGCTCGCGGTGCTGCTCGCGCTGGCGGCGCCCGACACGGTCGTCCACGCCTGGGAGCGGCGCCGCGACGCGACGCGACGCGACGCTGCGCGCGCTCGCTCCGATCGCGATGCTGGGCGTCATCGGGCAGGCCCGGCGCGACCACCTTGCCGCGCTGGGCGCGTTCGTGCCGATCGCTACCGCCGGCGATCTGCTGATCGAGCTGATCCGTCGCGCCTGCTTCTTCGAGGGCGCGGTCGCGTACCGCCTCGATCCCACGGAGACGGTGCGCGTGCTCGGGCTCGTCGCGCCGGCGCCGCGCAGCTGGGCGTCGCGCGCGTGGTCGAAGCTGCGCCGCGCCTGATCGCGACGCTTCGCGGTGCCGCGCGACGCCGACGGTGAGCCGACCGACCGGACCTTCGCGATCGTGGCGGTCAGGAGCCGGCCGGCGGCGCCGGTGATCCAGCCGGCGTGCGCGGAGCTGCCGACGTGACCGTGTTGCGGTTCTTTCGGGCGGTCGGGCACGCGCGCGCGGGCCCCGGTGTAGCGTTGGCGGCATGAGGCATGACGTCGTCGCGTGGCTGGGTGGGCTGCTGCTCGCGGCAGGATGTGGACGCGAGGCGGCGCCGGTGGCCGCTCCGCCGGCGGCTGCGGTGGCGGTGGCGCCGGCCACGTGCACGCGGGACGTCGGACAGGTGCAGGCGCTGGCGCCCGGCGGCGGGATGCCGGCGGATCCGAAGCGGCCGGTGCATACGTTCTCGATCGTCGCGCGCGATCCGGTGACTGGCGCGCTCGGCGTGGCGGTGCAGTCGCACTGGTTCGCGGTCGGCAACGGGGTGGCGTGGGCGCAGCCAGGCGTGGGGGCGATCGCGACCCAGTCGTTTGCCGAGCCCGCGTACGGGCGCAAGGGGCTCGAGCGCATCGCGGCTGGCGGCGGTGCGGCCGAGGTGCTGGCGGCCCTGGTGGCCGAGGACAAGGGGCAGGCCGTGCGCCAGGTCGCCATGGTCGATCACGCCGGGCGCGTCGCGGCGCACACCGGCGCGTCGTGCATCGCGTTCGCCGGGCACCACGTGGGGGACGGCTACAGCGTGCAGGCCAACCTGATGGCCAACGATCGCGTGGTGTCGGCGATGGCACAGGCCTATGAGCGCGCGGCCGGCGACCTCGCGGAGCGGATGATGGCGGCCCTGGACGCGGCCCAGGTTGCCGGCGGCGACGTGCGCGGCTGTCAGTCGGCGGCGATCCGGGTGGTGCGCGGGGTGGCCTCCGCCGAGCCATCGCACGACGTGCTGGTCGATCTGCGGGTCGACGATGCGGCCGCCCCGCTCACGGAGCTGCGCCGATTACTGGCACTGCAGCGGGTGTACGACCACATGAACGCCGGCGACGTCGCGGTCGAGAAGGGCGACGTCGCGGGCGCGCGCGATCACTACGCCATGGCGGCGGCGGCCGCACCCGCGATCACCGAGGTGCGCTACTGGCAGGCGGTGGGCCTGGCCAACGCGGGCCAGGTGCAGGACAGCATCCCGATCTTCCGGACGGTGTTCGCCGAGGACCGTCGCTGGGTCGAGGTCACCCGCCGGCTCCAGCCGGGCGTGGTGCCGCGCACCGAAGCGGGTGACGCGCTGATCAAGCGCGTGCTTGCCGAGGCCGCGCCGCGGTGACGGAACCAGCGCGCGGCCGTACGCTGCCAGCGCTACGTCGGTGACGTGATCGCGCTCAGCGAGCCTGGACCACACGGTCCACATCATCATCAGTCGAAGACCATCACCTACGGTGCTGGTCTTCTCGACCTGGTGCCAAGCTGCGATCGGCTTCTCGAGAGTCGCCCCGGCGGGGACCTCGAGCAGGGTCGGCGCCTTCACGGACCACCCTCGGCGTCGAAGCGCCTTGCGCGACCGCCTCCTCTCCTCTAGAGTTCTAGACGTGCGAAGCCCCGCCCTCCTCCTGCTTGGTGTTGCCGCTTGCGGATGCCCCACCGGCCCCACCCGCCCCGCCGGCCAGTCGCCCGGTGCCCCGCCCGCCGCCGCGTTCGACGGCGCCCGCTTCGACGCGTGGGCCGACCGCGAGCTCGCCGGCCTCCCCTCGGCCGTGATCGCGCTCGTCGATCACGACCGCATCGTCTGGAAGCGCGCCGTCGGCGCCCGCGACGCGCGTGGCGGCCCCGCTCCCGATCTCGCGACCGCGGTCTACCGCATCGGCTCGATCACGAAGGTCCTCACCGGCACCGCGCTGCTCCAGCTCCGCGACGCCGGCCGCCTCGATCTGGATGACCCGGTCGCCCGCTGGGTCCCCGAGCTCGCGGCGCGCCTGCCCGGCGTCACCATCCGCCACCTCTACACGCACACGTCCGGCATCGCGAGCGGCGGCGACGGCTCCGCGCCGTACTGGACCTCGACGCCCCCGACCGAGGCCGCGATGCTGCGCGCGCTCGACCTCCCGCTCGCGTTCGAGCCCGGCGGCAAGCACGACTACTCCAACGCCGGCCTGGCCGTCGCCGGCCTGATCGTCGCGCGCGCCTCCGGACAGCCGTTCCGCGCGTACATGAACGCGCGCGTGCTCGCACCGCTCGGCATGCGCACGGCGGCCTGGGACCGCACCGCGGTCGGCGCCGATCGACTCGCGATCGGCGTCGCCCCCGACGGCACGATCGATCCCCCGCACTGGCAGCTCGGCGCGTTCGAGCCCGCCGGGGGCCTGTACGCCTCGCTCGATGACATGCGCGGCCTCGCCCGCCTGCCGCTCGGCCTCGCCCCGTCGGTGCTGCCGGCCACCTCGCTCGCCGTCGCCCTCACCGACGATCCGCTCCCCGGCGACCACGGCGTCGCGTGGCTGGTCGGCGAGCAGGACGGCCTGCGCTACGCGACCCACAGCGGCTCGACCTCCGACTACTCCGCCGCGCTGATCGCGCTGCCCGACACCGGCCTCGCCGCCATCGTGCTCGCCTCCGGCCCCGACACCAACCTCGTCGACTGCGCCGCGACCGCCCTCCTCCGCGCCGCCGCGCGGAAGGAGCCGCCCACCAGTTGCGTCCCGGCGCCGCTCGACGCGGCCACCGCCGCCGCCGTCGACGACGCCCTCACCCGCCTGCGCGCGCTGCTCCCCGGCCCCACCGACGCCAACCTCGCCGCTCTGTTCACGCCAGGGTTCCTCGCGCAGATCCCGCGTGCCGCCCTCGACGACGGCGCCCGCCGCATCACCCAGCAGCACGGCCGCTGCGACCGCCACGAGGTCATCGGCCCCGGCGGTCTCGGCGTCCGCGCCATCCTCCACTGCGAGCGCGGCAAGCGCTCGGTCGAGCTCCACCTCGAGGATGCCCCACCACGCCGCATCGACGCCATCACCTTCCCCGGCCTCTGACCCTGACCTGATGCCGAAGAAACCAACCCTCGAGCAGCTCGCCGCCAGGGTCGACGCGCTGGCGCGCAAGGTCGAGGCGCTCGCGCGCGCGCCGAAGCGCCGCCCGCCCGTCGAAGCCGGCCCCTCCGCCGACGATCTCCTCACCCTGCTCGAGCGCCGCCGCCACGCCAGCAGGGACGCCGGCACCATCGCCTACGGCGGCAGCGTCGAGCTGTCCGGCCGCGAGTACCTGTGGGGCATCGAGCGCCCCGTCCCCGGTCTCCTCGGCCTCGATCCGGATGCGCCCGCCCACGTCCTGGCCACCCTCGCCCACCCCCAGCGGCTGCGCCTGCTCGTGGCGTTGATCGAGCAGCCCCGCACCGCCGCCGAGCTTCAGGAGGTCATCGGCTCGAAGTCGCCCGGCCCGCTCTATCACCACCTCCGCGACCTCCTCGCCCTCGGCGTCGTCACCCAAGCAGACCGCCGCTACACCGTTCCCGCCCGCCACGTCGTTCCCCTCCTGACCGCGCTCGCACTCGCCATCGATCTCGGCGCCCGCCGCAGCGAAGACCCGCCGGAATAGACTCGTCGCACGACTGGCGACGAACCCCGCCGCGCCACCCGAGACCGCGGCCACGGCCTCTCCGACGTCCACACCGGCGTCGCGGCGCTGGCCACACGCCGGCCGGCCCTGGTCGCTGCGGTCCTGGCGCGGCCAGAGCCACAGGCGATCGGGCCACGCTCCCGAGTCCCCGACGATGCACGAGTCGCCGCCGGTCGCGTGCGCGGTGGCGACGCGGTCTCCGGCGGCGCGTGCCGCCGCCGCGGTTAGCTCGACCAGCCCGGCGCCCGCCGCGACCGAGACCCGCACCCGCTCGGCGCGCTGACCGAGCCCGTCGCGGGTTGGCGCGGCCGGGGCGTGCGACGGCGCCGTGACGCATGCGTCGCTGGCAGCTCGATCAGCGCGCGGTCGCGCGCGCCATCCGCACGACCGCCTCCTCGAGCAGGGCGGCGGTCGTGGCAAGCTTGAGGCGGGCCCAGCCGCGCCCCTCGGTGCCGAAGCGGGGGCACGATCGAGCGTCGAGCCGCGAGGTCCGAGACCCGGGGAAACGGCACGTGGTCGGCGCCGGGCAGCGTCAGCGGCGCGTGGATCTCGGCACCGTGCGGCGCTCACCCCATGCTGGCCGCGCCGGCGCCACCAGCGTCGGCAGCCGCGCGAATGCGAGACCGCACGATGGGCAACCAGCACGGCACCGGGAACCCAGAACGCTCGATCGTCGACCCGACCGACCCCCGCAATGGCGACAGCTAATCTGAGTCGTAAATGACGGACTACGATCCGCCCAGCGCCCTCAGCGCCTCGTCATAGCCCGCCGAGGTCATGCCGCCCTTGTCCTTACCCTTGGCGGCCTTGAGCAGCTCGATCGTCGTGGCCTTCTGGTCGGCGGGCAGCTTGTCCGCGACCTTGGCGAGCATGTTGCCGGCGTCGGCACGGTCGTATTCGTCCTTGGACGCGAGGCCCGCGATCAGCACCGCGAACTGGGCGCTGTCGCCGAGCGCGATCGCCTTGGCCGCGAGGTGATTCTTGACCATGACGTCCTTGCTCTTGGCGATGAGGCCCTGGAGCGTCGGCAGATCGCCTGCCTGCGCGGTCTCGGCAATCACATCGGCGAGCGCGACCTGGTAGCTGCTCTTCGCCTTGCCCATGGCGCCGACCGCCCAGTCGAAGGCTTTCTTGCCGAAGGGCGTGATGGCCGCCTCGACCTCGCCGCGCTGCTCCCAACCGGCCTCGGTGAGCAGGTAGGTGCCCGCGGACGCGAGCACCCCCTCGTTGCCGCTCGCGCCGGCGGCCGCGAACAGCGCGCGCCGCAGCATGAAGTCCGCCTCCTTCTTGGCGGCCTCGAGCAGGCCTGGGCCACCCACCGGGTCCTTGATCTCGGCCAGCGCCTCGGCGGCGACGCCGCGCGCCTTGGCCGGCTTGGTCGCGTCGACGGCGAGCTTGGTCAGATCGGGCGCGACCCTGGCGCCGAAGCCCACGAGCGGCTTGTAGGCATCGCAGCTGGTGCTGTACTCGCACGCCTCGAGGTCGCCGAGGAGCTTGGCGGAGACCTCGGGCGAGTAGGTCGGCGCGACCGGCGCGACCGGCTCGGATGGCGTGGGCTCGACGGCCTTGGCCAGAGGCTCGACGGCCTTGGTGGGCTCGGCTGGCTTGGTGGCCTCGTCCTTCTTGCAGGCGGCCGAGAACAGAAGCGACGAGAGCATTGAAGAGACGAGCACGAGGCGAAACGAGTGCATGGAGTGGAATCCCCTTTCATGGGCCGAGGAGAGCAAACGCGTGCCGGCCCGGGGCCGGTGATGCGCACGCTTGCACCGGACGGGACCCCACGCAAGGCCGTCGGAACGTTCGCGACCCGGCGGGGTCTCCTCGAGGCCCCAGCTCCACGTCGCGCGGCAGCGATTCAGCAGGCCGGTCCCGAGCGGGCGAGCACTGGAGGGCGCGCCCTCAGACAAGCGCGTGAGCGTCACGGTCCAGGTCCGGGCGCCATCGACATACGTCGAGGTCGCGATCGGCTCCCACCGGTGGACCGCCCCGGCGGGCGAGCCATCGGTGGCGATCGCCGCGTCGGGGTGATCGGGTGGCGGATCTCCACCACATGCCGCCAGCAGCGTGGCGACGAGCCACACTCGAGCCACGCTCTGTCGCAAGAACCGACGGTTGGCTCGCATGCGGGTCGAGCGTAGCGAGCATCGTGCCAGTCAGCCGGGATCGATCAGGCGCCGTGCGATGGCGAGGACGTCGAGGGAACAGGTCGGCATGCCCAGCTCTCCCGGGCCGGGCCGCGTTCGAGCAAACCGACCCTTCGTCGGAGCGGGCGAAGACCTCCAACAGTCGCCGCGAGAGTCTTCGCCGGGCGATGCGACCGCTCGCTCCCCAGATAGCAACATTGATCACAACCCGCGTCGTGGAGGCCCCATACGCTGCCATTTGGGAGCTGCTTCACCCACAGCGCCGAAGTGGACCCACCGCTGGTCTCGGTGCAGACAAAGGTGAGACACGTGCCGGCGCCGCGCTTTGATTCCCGTTGGTCGCAGTGTGGCGTCCTGTTACAATGGCAATCGCGCCTACGCGCATTATAGGGGATAATATGCGAAGCCTTAGAGCGACTATCCTGTTTGGCTTGTGCACTTTTGTAGCCTGCGGCGGCGATGGAGGCGGTGGCGCGCCCGATGGGGGCGGCGCGATCCCGCTCGGCTGCGGTGACGCGAGCCTCGACCCGGGCGAGCAGTGCGATGACGGCAACAACATCTCGGGCGACGGCTGCCGCGCGAACTGCACCTTCGAGGCCTGCGGCGACAGCTTCGTCGATACCGGCGAGGCGTGCGACGATGGCAACACCGCATCGGGCGACGGCTGCCGCGCCGATTGCCTCAAGCTCGAGATCTGCGGCGACCGCACCCGCGACGCCGGCGAGACGTGCGACGACGGCAACACGCTCGGCGGCGACGGCTGCACCGCGAACTGCATGCTCGAGGGCGCTCCGGTGTGCGGCAACAACCAGACCGAGGGTCCCGAGGTCTGTGACGACGGCAACACGGTGTCGGGCGACGGCTGCCGCAGCGATTGCTCGAAGAACGAGATCTGCGGCGACAGATTCGTCGACGTCGGCGAGCAGTGCGACGACGGCAACACCCTGCCGGGCGACGGCTGCTCGCCGAATTGCCAGCTGGTGCTGAGCTGCGGCAACAACGTCGTCACCGCCGGCGAGCTCTGCTTCGATCCGGGGATCGATTACGGGGCACTCGTCTCCGCGCGCGGCATCGTGGCAGGCAACTTCGACAGCGACACTGACGTGGATCTGGCGGTGGTCAACGATGGCAACGACACGGTCGTAGTGCTGTTCAACAATGGCAGCGGCGCGTTTACCACCCAGCTCACCGTCGCCCTACCGGCCGGCGCAGGCGCACGCGGCATCGCGGCAGCCGACGTCGATCGCGACGGGGATCTCGACCTCGCCACGGCCAACGACGGGCTCGACTCGGTCACCGTCCTCTACCAGTCGAACGGTGCGCCGGGCACGTTCCCGATCAGTGGCAGCTTTTCCTTGATCGGCTCGGGCGGCGGTGGCGTCGCTCCGCGCGCGCTCGCCTTCGGTGAGCTCAACGGACAGGCCGGGATCGACCTCGCGGTCGCCAACGACGGCGATGACTCGGTGAGCGTCCTGTTCAACGCCGGCAACGGACTGTTCGGCAGCGAGGCGGTGGTCAGAGTGGGCGTTGCACCGAGCGGCATCGTGGTGGTTGACGTCGACGGGGATGCGGACAATGACATCGCGGTGACCAATTCGGGCGACGGCACGACGCGGGTGCTCTTCAACAACGCCGGCACCGGGGGCTTCCCGCTGCAGACCACGGTGAGCACCGGCTTGGGCCCGCGCGGTATCGCCAGCGCCAACGTCGACGGTGACGCTGACATCGATCTGATCACGGCCGATCGTGACGCTTCGAGCGTGAGCGTCCTGTTCAACGCTGGCAACAGCCTGTTCCTTACTCGGGGGGCGTTCGGCGTCGGGCTGGGGCCGGTGTCGCTGGCGGCGGCCAACTTCGACGGCGTCAACCAGACTGACCTCGCGGTCGGCAACTCAGGCACCAACACGGTGAGCGTCCTCACGAACGACGGCACGGGGGTCTACGCGACCGGGGTCACGATCACCGTGGGCGCCAACCCGATCGGTACCGCGGTCGGCGACTTCAACGGCGACACCGTGCCCGACATCGCGACGGCTAACCGCGGGGTCAACACGATCAGCGTCATCCTCTCGAACCCGTAGCCACGAGCCACCCGGGGGCCACGCCCGGTCGTCGTGACCCGCTGCGCGCGCTGGCGCAGCGCGGCGAAGCGAGGACCTCGGCGGCGGCGACTCGCTACCAGGGCGAGCTATAGACCTCGACGGTCACCGGCTGGGTGCGCTGGCCGTCGATGGTGGCGTCGACCACGACGCGGCAGCTGCGCTCTTCGCCGGGGGGCGGGCACGCCGGCGGGGCGCGTCCCTCGATGGCCGTGCCGACCAGGCCGGCGGTCGCGCCGCAGGTGTTCGAGACCTCGCGATACCGGATCTGGCCGCCGCCGGTGTTGAGCACGACGAGCGGGAGCGCGCCCAGGCTCTTCGGGGTGGTGCCGGTCGCGCAGCCCAGCGAGAAGTAGCCGGACGGACTGGCCTGGACCAGCCCGCTGGTGGCGTCGCGGTAGCGCAGCAGCGGCGTGCGGTCGGTGGCGGCCGCGAGCTGGGCGGCGAGGTCGGCGCCCTCCGAGGTCACGTTCGAGAACATGACGGAGGTCAAGCGAGCGCCGCCGCGGAAGTAGTCGCGGACCACCACCCGATCGGCGATCCGCGAGAACGACAGCACGAGGTCCTCGCCGTCCCGCACGAAGATCGATTCGTCGTTGTTGTGCAGGTAGACCCCGCGGAAGATGACCCGGAGGTCACCGCTCTTGTCCTCGATGGTCTCGGTCCCGCCGGTCCCGCCGTTGTCGATCACGTAGGTGTCGTTGCCTTCGTCCCCGACCAGCAGATCGTCGCCGGCGCCGCCGAACAACAGGTCGTCGCCCTGGTACCCGTACAGCCGATCGTGGCCGTCGCCACCGTCGAGCACGTCGTCTTCGCCGAAGCCATAGAGCCGATCGTTGCCCGCGTGGCCGACCAGCGCGTCGATCCGGCGGCTGCCGCGGAGCCGATCGTTACCGGTCCCGCCCTCGATCACACGGCGCAGGTCGAACGGCACCGGGGTGCCGGTGCCGCGCCGGTCGTTGTTCCAGCGGGTGCCATCCTCGAAGCGGATCGAGCGGGCCCCGATCGCACAGTCCTCGCCCATCGTGCGGTAGCTACGCACCAGCGCGGTATCGCCGGGCGCGCCGAACAGGATCACGTCGCCGCCGAACGGCAGCGCGATCACGTCGTCCGCGGCGATCCCGATCACCTCGAGCACGCTGTCGGGGTACCCGGAGCGGCCGCAGTACTCGCGCACCGCGACCCGCTGGAAGCCGCCACCGGCGGTGAAGTGGAACGTGTGCGTCTCGCAGAAGTCGCCATCACATCGGGCGACCGCCTCCACGGACGACCGGCCGTCGTCCTCCAGGTCGTCGACGCCACAGGAGGCAAGCAAGAGGGCCAGCAGGATCAGGAGGGAGCGCTTCATCTGCCGACTTCTAGCAGCACGGCATTAACGTTTCTACATTGATCGTCGATGAAACATGTACGCCTACCCGGCCGCCTGGCGAGCCGGTCAGCGCGGACGGCGACCGGCGCGGACCAGCAGCAGCGCGACGGCGACGACCAGGGCCAGGCCGGCGAGCTGGCCGGGCACGCCGGCCAGCAGGGTCCCCTGCGGCCGACTGACCCCGGCCGCGCCGACCAGCGCGGCGACCGCCACGCCGGCCAGCCCTTCGCCGGCGATCATCCCGGACGCGGCCAGCACGTCGGGCGCCGGTTCGCCCTCGGCGAGCGGGGGCCGGCGGGCGTCGACGATCCGACGGACCACGCCGCCGACCAGGATCGGGGTCATGGCGCCGAGCGGCAGGTACACGCCGATCGCGAAGGTGAGCGCGTCGACTCGCGCGAACATCGCGGCGAGCGCCAGCCCGGCGCCCGCCAGTAGCAGCGCCCAGGGCAGCGTGCCATCGAGGCCACCCTCGATCACGGTCTTCATCAAGGTCGCCTGCGGCGCCGGCAGCTCCTTGGAGCCGAACTGGGCGCTGGCGCCCAGAAAGAGCAGCGTCGCAGCCACCGCCCAGCATGCGGTCGCCGCGCCCAGGTACTGGCCGAGTTGCTGGCGCGCCGGGGTGGCGCCGACCAGCTGACCGGTCTTGAGGTCTTGCGAGATGTCGCCGGCCTTCGACGCCGCGATCGCGACGATCGCGCCAGTCAAGAGCACCGCGACCTTGGCCGCGGCCGAGGTCCAGCCCAGCGCAGCGAACAGCGCGCCCACCACCAGCACGGTGACCAGGCAGATCGCCGAGGTCGGCTGCGACGACACCCCGACCTGGCCCACGATCCGCGCGGCGACCGCGACGAACACCAGCCCGAGCACGCCCACCACCACCGCCGACACCAGCCGCTGCGGCAGCGTCGCGCCCGCACCGAGCAGCCCGGGGACCAGCGCGACCGCCAGCACCACGGCGGCGATCCCGAGCGCGATGACCCGACCGGGCACGTCGCGATCGCGGCGGTCACCGGCGGCCGCGTCGCCGCCGTCGCGGCGCATCCCGGCGGCCACCGCCGCGAACGCGCGCACCATCGCCGGCCAGACCTTGACGACGGTGACGATGCCGGCCAGCGCGACGGCGCCAGCCCCGATGAAGCGGACGTGCGAGCCCCACACGCTGGCCGGGTCGACCGGCGCGCCGGCCCCGGCGGCGGTGTAGACGACCAGCGGGATGATCATCAGCGACGAGATCAGGCCGCCCGAGACCACCACCGCGGCCGGCCGGTAGCCGAGGATGTAGCCGACCGCGACCAGCGCGGGCGCCACCTCGAGGGCGAGCTCGCCGCCGGGCAGCCCGGGGATCGCGACCAGCAGCTCCGAGGGGGCTACCCGCAGCAGATCGAGGGCGATCTTGGCGATCGCGCCGAGCGCGAGGCCACCAAAGATCCAGCGACCGCCGGTGAAGCTGCCGGTGGAGGCGCGCAGCACGTCGGCGCAGGCGCGGCCTTCCGGATACGGGAGCTCGGCGGCGGCGCGCACGATCAGCAGCCGGCGGAGCGGGATCATCGCCGACACGCCGAGGATCCCGCCGCACAGGGTGAGGCCGACGATCTGCAGGTACGACGGGGGCTGGCCCCACAGGTAGAGCGCCGGCACCGTGAAGATGGCGCCGGTGGCCAGCGCCGTGGAGGCCGAGCCGATGGTCTGGGCCATGTTGGCCTCGAGGATCGAGGCGCGGGCACCGGTGGCGCGCAGGACCGCCACGGTCATCACCGCGATCGGGATCGAGGTCGACACCGTCATGCCGACGCGCAAGCCGAGGTAGGCGTTGGCGGCGCCGAAGATCGCGCCGAACACCACGCCGAGCAGGATCGCGCGCACCGTGACCTCGGGGCCAACATCGGCGGGCAGCGTCGGCGCTGGCAGCGAGGCGGTCACGGGCGTCGAGGCGATGGTACCAGTGCTCATGGGGTTCCTGCCGGCACGGCGAGCCTGCGCCGCGCGCGCAGATCGAAGGTGTCGCCGTCGCCCAGCGGGTGGGTGACCAGGCCCTCGACGTCGGCGGGGGCGGCGCGGGGGTCGCGCGGGCGGCGGGCTCGGGCCCCGTCGTAGACGATCACGCTGCCGCTGAACACGTGCATGACGCCGTCGGCGCGCAGCCAGATCGCCGCGCCCTCGTCGACGCCCACGCCCAGGAGCTCGGGGTGGTCGAGCACCGCCGAGACCAGCCGGCGCTGCCGGTCGCGCACCACGAAGTGGGTGTCGAACAGCAGCCCCGGCGCCAGATCGAGGCCACGGCCGAGCAGGGTCGCCCCGGCCCGGATCACCCGGGTATCGCCGTCGCCGGTCAGCATCAGCCCGGACTGGCACGCCGTGCCCGCGCTGGTGCCACCGACCGGGCCGCCGCGCGCCTGCAGCGCGAGCAAGGCGGCGTGCAGCGGGGTGTCGACCAGCCGCGCCGTGATCCGGCGCTGGTCACCGCCGGCGAACCAGACCGCGGTGGCCTGGTCAACCGCGCGCACGTACGCCGCCCGCGCCGCGTCGCGCCGGTCGTCGACGTGGATCACGGTGACGCTGGTGACGCCGTGCTGGCCGAACAACCCCACGTAGTCGCCGCCGGCGGGCCGGCTGTCGCCGCTGGCCAGGGGCAAGACCACGATGCGGGCGCCGGCACCGCCGGCGAGCTCGACGAAGCGGGCCACCGCCGCCGTCGGCTTGGCGCCACCGCCGACCAGCACCAGGTCGCCGCGGCGCTCCCTGGGTGCCATCACCGCCGGGGACGGCGCGCACGCCGCGAGCAGGATCGCCAGCAGCGCCAGGCCCGTGATCTCAGTACGCATAACGCACCCCCAGGATGATCTCGAACGGCCGCTCGACGCTGCGCACCGCGCGGAAGTACGAGGTGGTCTCGCGGAACCCGGTCACGGTGTCGGCGGCCAGCAGGTTGCGCACGTCGACGCTGCCGAGCCAGCGGCCGGGCCCGGGCAGCGGCAGCGCGCGCGCGACGCGCAGGTCGACGACGTGGCGCGCCGGGTAGCGGTAGCCGCCGCGGCCGGCAAGGTCGTAGACGAAGATGCGCGGGCCGCTGGTCGGCTGGACCCGGAGCAACCGCGAGTGATAGGCGCCCGAGGTGAACCCGTAGTCGAGCCAGGCGCGCACCCGCCCGGGCAGATCGGCGGCCAGCTCGGCGTGCGCGCGCACCCGCTCCTGGTCCGCCATGTTGCCGGTCGCGTTGACCGAGCCGCTGGGATCGCGCCACTCCTCCGACAGGCCGTACGCCGAGTCGAGATTGCCGCGATCCCAGGCGAGCTCGACGTCCCCACGCACGGTCAGCCAGCGGGTCACCGCGGCGTCGACGTCGAGCCGCAGCCCGTGGTACCTGCGGCGCGCGCCCGCCGGGTTGCCGATCTGGTAGGCGGGCCGCTCGCCGGCCGGCAGCTCGTAGTAGCGGAAACGGTCGGCGGGCGCGTCGCCGAGGAGCGTCTCGCGCTCGACGTACGCGCCCTCGGCGAAGCGACGATCGACCAGGCCGAGCAGATCGCCGAACCGGCGCAGCTCGTAGCGTACGCCGACCTCGACGCGCTCGTCCGCTACGTGGCGAGCACCGACGACCAGGCGGTCGACCCACGGGTGGCGCACGTCGGGATCCACCTCGCCCAGCACGGGCTCGAAGGTCCGGTCGAGCCGCCAGGCTGGATCGCCGATCGACGGTGGCGTCGCCAGCGGCTCGCCGGTCCAGTCCCAATACTCGAGCGGCGAGTAGGCGGCGCCGCTGCGGGCGCGCCGGTAGAAGCTGGGGGTCAGCTGCTGGTGGTGGCGACCGGCCCGCAGGTACAGGCTGGTGGCCCGGGTGGCCCCGAGTCCGGCGTCGACGGCGAGGCGCGGCGACAGCGTCCAGGTTTGCCACTGGGCAGGCGCATCGGTGAAGCCACCGACGTGGCGCTCGGCGCGGACCCCGAGCGACATCGCGACGGCGTCGCCGAGCTCGACCCGATCTTCGGCGTACAGCGCGGTCGCGAGCTGGCGGACCTTGGCGTGGAGCTCGTCGCCTCGATCGCTGGCGTACAGCTCCCAGCTGGCGCGCTCGGCCTCGTCGAACCGGTCGACCGGGGCGCCGCTGGCGTCGCTCGGCAGGATGTCGACGAAGGTGAAGCCGCCGTTGCGGGTCTCATCCTCGTCGTCGGCGAGGTGCTCGACCTGGACGCCCAGGGTGAGCGTGTGAGCGTCGGAGCCCACCAGCACGCCGTCGGCGAAGCCGCTGGCCGACAGGTCGGCACGCTGGCGACGCGACCGGTGGCGCCGGGTGAACGGGTGGTTGCCCCAGCCCACGTAGTTGTCGAGGTTGAGGTGGCCCGGCGTGGCCAGGCCGCCGCGGGCGTTCCAGTCATCGCGGTCGAGGGTCAGGTCGTAGACCGCGCTCAGCTCGAGGCGCGGCGCCAGCTGATGGCGCAGGGTCGCGATCACCACGGTCTGATCGGCGAGGTGGTCGCGCCCGGCGGAGGGTCGGTCCCACGCCGACAGCCCGGCGTCGGCGACCCGCAAGGCATCCCAGCGGGCGCCGAGCGTGACGGCGGTGGTCGGGGTCGGCTGCCATCGCGCGTTGATCGAGGTGCGCGGCGCCCAGCGCGCCTCGTCGCGGCCGGCGCCGAGCAGCGAACCCGCGGTCCGCTCGTCGATCGCCTCGGCCCACACCGTCGCGCAGTACGGCCGCAGCGCGCCCCAGAGCTCGGCACGCAGGCGGTGGAAGTAGCGCAGATCACCGCCGACCAGATCGGTGGCCTCGGTGAGCGGGTGGCGCGCCTGCAGGCCGACGGCATCCAGCGTGCGCGGCAGCAGGGGTCCGGCGCTGAACGCCTCGTCGAGCCTGAACGCCAGGGGTTCGTCGTCGCCCACCGGCAAGAGCCACGGCGCCGACAGGAAGCCATGGCGGGTCGCGTCGCGCCCGGGCCGGGCGGTGCGTCCGTCGTTCCAGCCGCGGAGCTGGGCGCCGGCGTCCCCGGCGCCGCGCGGTACCTCCGGGCGGATCCACAGCCGCGACAGCTCGACCACGCCCGGACGACCGCAGCGCTGGGCCGTGGCCTCGATCGGCGCGACCGCCAGCCCCAGCGCGCCCACCACCAGCGCGAGCGCGGCGCGGCTGGCTGGCCGGGTCAACCCAGCCACCGGGTCAGCGCGACGGCGTTCAGCGCGGCTCGCCGCGCGATCGACGCGACCACCAGGTACTCGTCGTCGCTGTGGAAACCACCGCCCTCGGGCCCGACGCCATCGAGACAGGTCGCGCCGGCGGCGGCGACGTGGTTGATGTCGCCGACCCCGGCGGTGGCGACGCCGGTGACCCGGAGATCGAGCGCCACGCCCGCGGCGACATAGTGGGCGAGGACGGCGTCGGTGCCGGGGGTCAGCGCCATCGCGGGCGTCTCGAGACGAGCGTCGACCTCGATCCGCGCGCCGGTGTCCTGGGCGAGGCGAGTGGCCAGCGCGGTCAGCGCCGCCGGCACCGCCGCACCGCGCTGCGGATCGAAGAACCGCCACTCGAGCTCGAAGCTGGCGCGGTCGGGCACGCGGCCCAGCGAGCCCGGCGTCACGCTGACCGCGCCGCCCGGCGACACCGTGAGGTCCGGGCTGGACGCCTCGAGGGCCTCGGCGGCCTCGACGAAGCGGGCCAGCACGGTGAAGGCATTGATCGCGCGATCATGGTCGATGCCGGCGTGGCCGGTGCGGCCGTGGACGGTGATCCGCGCCCGGCCGTAGCCCTTGCGCGCCACCACCAGCCCGCCGCACTCGCGCGCCGCCTCGAAGCACAGCGCCAGATCGACGCCGGCGGCGGCGGCCTGCACCACCGGCTGCCCGGTCGGCGAGCCCACCTCCTCGTCGGACACCAGCACCAGCCGCGGGTCGAGGCGGCCGAGCACCCCGGCGCGCTGCAGCACCGCCAGGGTCACCAGCGCGGTCACCACCCCGCCCTTCATGTCGGCGATCCCGGGCCCGCGCCAGCGGTCGCCGTCCCGGGTGAGCGCGAACCGGTGGTCGGGTGGGAACACGGTGTCGAGGTGACCGAGCAGCAAGACCCGCGGCCCGGCCGCGCCGGCCCGGTGCCCGACCAGGTGCCGACGCGACAGCAGGCGATCCGGCGCGTCGGGATCAGCGACCTCGACGACCGGCGCGGCGACGGTGAAGCCCAGCTCGGCGAGCACCGGCCCGAGCCGAGCGTGGCAGGCGCCTAGCCCGGCGGCGTTGTCGGCGTGCGAGTTGATCGCGACCAGGTCGGCCAGCAGCGGCAGCGCCCAGGCCTCGGCGTCTTGCGCCAGGGCCAGCGCCTCGCGTGCGGGCAGCGGCGTCATCGCAGCTCCAGGTCGGACTCGAACCGGGGCGCGACCGAGGCATAGGTGGTGCCCCGGAAGACCACGCCGGTCAGCGCGTCGTACCGATCACCGACCCGGGGCCGCGGATCGTAGAGACTCTGGTCGACGCGGACGGTCGCCGAGCCGCCGGCGCGATCATCCTGAGCCAGGTAGCTGTAGGCGTCGACCATCGCCTGCGAGACGCGCAGGGTGGAGGCCACGACCAGCACGCTCTCGAGCCGGGTGAGGTCGTCGACCGCGATGTCGATCGGCGTCGCCACCGGCTGGCCGCGGCCGGTCACCTGCAGGTCCTGGTACTCGATCGTCGCCCGGGCGCCGATGACGTCGTACCGGCCGGTGACCGTGACCAGGTCGCCGATCGTCGGGGCAGCGGTGGGCGCGGTCCGGACATCGCGCAGGAACACGCCGGCGCCAGCGCCGCCCGCCGGGGCCTGGGCATAGAGATCGACCTGACCGGTGGCGGGATCGACGTAGTCGATCGCGGTGACGATCAGCGTCGCGAGGGTGACCTCGCTGCCCGGGGCGATCGAGCCGTCGTGGAGGCGATAGGGCGTGGGCGCGACCGCCGTGCCGGCCAGATCGGCCTGGCGCCGCGGGACCAGCGCCACCGCGGGCTGACCGGCGTCGTCGACGAACGGAAACAGCGGGCCGGTGATCCGCGTGAAGACCTGGCCGGCCGACGGCTGGAGGTCGAACAGCAGGGTTTCGATCAGGAGCTTGGCGCCCTCGGGCTGGCTGACCGCGGCGACCTCCCAGGTGTACGCATCGACGGTCGGGTTGGTGACGACCACGTCGGTCACCGAGACCAGGCAGCCATCCCATCGGGTGGCGGCGAGCTCGGCGATCGGGACGGTGTCGACCGTCGGGGCCGCGGTCGCCGTGGTGGTGACCTCGGCGAGCTCGATCACCGAGCGACCGTTCCGCTCGCCGGTGACGCCGCGGACCCGGACCACGTCACCTTCCGCCACCGGCGGCGCGCCGGCGGCCCGACCGTCGAGCACGTAGATCCCGGAGTACGGACCGCCCCCGGGGTCCTGCATCCAGAAGTCGGTGAAGCCGGCGTCGGGGGCGATCGCGAACACCACACCCTCGGCCTCGATCGAGGTGGCCAGCGCCACCGCGCCGCGCTGGATGGTGGCGACCGTCACCGCGCGCCGCCCGGCGACGCTGAGCGCGAGCGAGGCGCTTGCCGCCTGGTACGCGCAGTTCACGGTGACCGCGCCCGCCGCCTGCGCAGTGAACACGTCGCCGGCCAGGGTGCCGATCGCGGCGTCGCCCGCGAGGTTGCAGCTGGCCAGCTCGGTGACCGTTGCCGAGCTGCCATCGTCGTAGATCGCGCGCACCACCAGGGTGACCGTCTGGCCGACCTCGGGCGCGGTGCTGCCGGTGGTGGCGATGCTCAGGCCCACCACGGCATCGACGCTGGCGCAGCCGGCGACCAGCGCGAGCGCCGCGACGGCGACGCACCGGGGTGCGCAGAACGACGGGATGAGCACGTGCATCGGAGCCTCCTGGGGGTCGGCATGCGATGCCGACTCACTAGGAGATGCCAGATCTGAAACTACAATGACAACACAAATCCTCGTGAAACAATAACTTCACCGGCGAGGGATCGCCCGATCGGGCGCGCCATCCCCGCCGATGAGCCGCCCGGCACCAGGGCAATCACGACGGCGCCGGCGTCAAGCCGGGAGGCCCATGACCCAGCCGGGGGCGCCGGGCGCGGCCCGGAGCGCGCCGGCCAGGTCCGCCGGGACGATCGCCCGCTCGGCCTCCCGCCGGCACGGCCCGGCGACCGCCACGAAGCCGGCCCGGTCATCGCGCCCCACCACCGTCCAGCCCGCGTCGGCCACCTCGCCGATCTCGAGCGCCACGAGCCGGGTCGAACCGACCGCGGTGATCTGGCTGGTCTGCGCCATCAGGTGGGGCCCGCCGTCGAACGGATCGATGCGACCGGCGTGGCGAAAGCCGACGTCGAGGAGCATCCGCTCGACCCCGCGGGTGTCGGGCCCGACCTGCCCGATCACCGCCTGGGCCGCGTCGGGTAGCAGGCAGGCGTAGATCGGCCCCTCGGGAAACAGGGCGCGGATGAACTCCTTGTCCTGCCGTGACCGCCGATCGGCCTCGGCGTAGGACAGCCCGGTGAAGCGACCGCCCAGGCTGTCCCACAGCAAGCTCGAGCCGTCGGCCTCGAACGGCGGCAACAGCTCGGCGAGCACCTGATCGCGGAACCAGGTCCGGTGAGCGGCGATGAAGAGGAACCGGACGTACGACAGCAGCTTGCCGGCCCGCCGACCGCCACCGCGGTACGCAGGCAGCAGGATCAGCCCGCCCAGCTCGGACGGGCCGTCGAACGTGTAGCCGATCCGCAGCACCTGGTGCGAGAACCGCCGGCCCAGCCCGGCCGAGCAGCGTTCCTCGGTGGTGACGTCGAACCACACGTGCGGTGCCTCGGGCGTGCCGTGCTGGGCGTGGATCATCGACGTGCCGACCACCCGGCCGCCCTCGGCGAGGTCGCACAGGACGAACACGTACTCGCGCGCGGCGGGCGGCAGCACCTCCGCGAACGAGCGCCGCGAGCGCTCGATCAGGGCGGCCAGGATCTCGCGGTCGGCCGGCAGGTTGACGCTGTCGAGGTGACGGGCCACCTGCAGCAGATCGTCGAGGTCGTGGGCACGGACATCGCGAACGACGAGCATGGATTCTCCGGTCGACCCGTCGGCGCTTCGCCCGGGAGGCATTTTTGTATCACGACAGAAACCCGGAGAATATTCTACTTCACCATGATCTCGTCGGCGGCCGCCTCGGTGAGCGCGGCGACGTTGGCCAGCGCGCGCTTCTTGTCGGCCAGCGCGAGCTCGGTCACGATCGCGTTGAGCACCACCACCGCGCCCGACACCGAGTTGGTGTACAGCAGGTTGTCGGTGCGGGCGTAGACGGAGGCCTCGGCGAGCGCGCACAGCGGCGACCGCGCCGAGTCGGTGAGCGCGAGCACCGGCAGGCCGCGCCCGGCGGCGCGGCGGGCGGTATCCACGGTCCGGGTCGAGTACGGCGGGAACGCGATGGCCAGGACCACGGTCTTGGGCGGGAGCAGCTCGACCTGCTCGGCGAGGCCGAGCGCCTCGCGGGTCAGGAAGCTGGCGCGGCATCCGACCTGCGACAGCTGGTAGGCGGCGAGCCGGGCCAGGATCGAGCTGACCCCGAGGCCGACCGCGACGGTCAACTCGGCCTTGCGCAGGCGACCGACGAACTTCTTGAGCTGGGTCGGATCGAGGTCCTCGACCGTGCGGTTGATGTTCTCGACCTCCTGTCGAGCGACCGCCACGGCGGTCTCGGACGGCTCGCCGGTCGGGCGGGCGAAGGCAAAGCGATCCTCGGGCCGCAACACCTTGGTCGCCTCTTCCATCAGCGCGGTGCGCAGCTCGAGGTAGCCACCGAAACCGAGGTCGCGCGAGAGCCGGACCATGGTCGCCTCCGACACCCTGGCGGCCCGGGCCAGCTCGTGGACCGACATCGAGAACGCGGTGCGGTGGTGCTCGATCAGGTAGTCGGCGGCCCGCCGCTTCTGCCCCGACAGGCTGTGGTACTGGCGCTCGAGGGTCTCGCGGACCGGGGGAGTAACGCGGGCGGCCTTCACGCCGGCAACATATCAGCCTGCCTGTGGACGCCCGCGCCCGCGGCCGCGGCGATCGTGCGCGCGGGTCCCTCGACCGACCCCGGCCAGGGGCATCATGGCTGGCGTCCGATCAGAACTTGCCGACCACCGGGCGCGGACCGGCGTCGTCGAGCAGGTCGACCGGGCTGCACTTGTCGATGTGGCCGAGCAGGTTGCGGTACAGGCCGAAGCCGCACAGCTTGCGCAGCCGCGGCTCGAAGCCGCGCGCGATCTCGAGCGGGACGCCGAGCTGCTGGTTCTCCTGCTGGCGCATCCAGCCGGCGCAGTAGTTCATCGCGATGCCGGTGCGGCGGGTGTCGGTGCGGTTGGCGCCGCCGCCGTGCCAGAGGCTGCCGTTGAAGACCAGGACGCTGCCGCGACGCATCTCGGCGGCGACGGTCGGGTGGGCGACGCCGAGCTCGGGCGCGCGATCGGCCCGGTGGCTGCCCGGCACCAGCCGGGTGGCACCGTTGGCCTCGGTGAAGTCGGTGAGCGCCCACATGGTGTTGCAGATGATCGCGACGACGCACCGTCGACTCGAGGCGCCGACGGTCCGTGCGCGAATCGAACCGGGTGGATTCATGCCGGCGGCTGCGCCCAGGCGCGCGGTCGAGGCCGCCGGCCCGCAGCAGGCCGAGCGCCATCGTGCTTCCGACACCGAGGTCGGACCGCCCACCCGATGGGCAGCGGCAACTTCGCCCGCGGCGCGCCGACAGCCCCCGGCAATGACCCGCCTACCAATCCGCCCGTCCGCCTCGTCACACGTCCCTGCCATGGACTGCCACCCGAGCGGCCGCTCGCGCCGGCAGCCACCGCAGGCATCTCGGACCATGCCAGCGCGCACCGGCGCGTCGCCGGTTCACGGCCGCCTCGTCAACACCTTCGCCGCCGTCGCCATGCTAGCCGCGGGCGCGTCGGGGGCCGTCGCCCAGCCGAGTGCCTCGCCGGAGCCGCCGACGGCTCCGCCGGACGGCTCGTCCAGCGGAGCGGCCCCCGCGCCGGCCGCGAGTCCCGCAAGCCATGCCGCGGCCCCCGCGTCGCAGCCCACGAGCAGCGACGCCGGACTCGCGGCCGAGCTAGCCGCTGCCGAGCGACGCGCGGCGGAGGCCACAACCGATGAGGCAGCCGAGGCGGCCCTCGAGCCCGAGCGCAGCGGACTGACGTTCGAGGTCTCGGTGGGAGTCGGCGGCATCTACGTTGCTGTCGACAAGGCTGATGACTCCAGGCATCCGTCGCAGACCGGCATCAATGTTGGCGTCGGCGGCTTCGTCGAACCGCGCGCGGCCCTCGGGGTTCGCATCGCCAGCCTGTCGACCACCCAGCGCGACATCATGGGCACCGCGGTACGCACGACGACCGCGTTCGCCGGTCCGACCCTGCAGTACTGGGCCAGCGACCGCGTCTTCGTCGGGGTCGGGCTCGGCGTCGGCTTCGCCTACAGTGACCTTGCTGGCGTTGGCGGGGTGAAGGGACTCGCAGGCGATCTGCGCCTCGGCTACAACGTGCATCGCACGCGCAACCACGCCTTCTACGCAGCGGCCGAGGTCACCCCGGCCCTCTACGACACCAGCAAGCACGTCGGTGTCAGTCTTCAGCTCGGATGGCAGATGCTGTAGCCGACTGCGATCGTGACGCTCACATGGGCGGCTGCCGGTCTCTACCGGGTATGGTCAGCCGACAGCTGCTCGCGGAAAACGCCTACGAGGTCCCGGACGCCCCCCTGCCGCGGGCCCGGGCCGCGCCGGGCAAGACGTCGATGACGTCGAGGCTGGCGCCACGCCCGCAGCAGGTCGTGTTCCGGGTCGAGAGCGCCGAGGCCGCGGCGGTGTTCGCCGACCGCTTCGGACCGCGCGACGGCAACGGTGTCGCCGCGGGCGCCGGCGAGGTCGTGGCCCAGGCGGGCGCCAGCACCGGCGCGCCGTTGCCCCCCGGGGTGCGCGAGCGGTTCGAAGGCTCTCTCGGCGCCGACCTGTCCGCGGTGCGGGTCCACACCGGCCCCGCGTCGGCCGAGGCGGCCGGCGCGGTCGGCGCGCGCGCGTACACCACCGGCGATGACATCCACTTCGGTGCCGGCCAGTACGCGCCGGAGGATCCGTTCGGGCTGCACCTGCTCGCGCACGAGGTCGCGCACACGGTGCAGCAGAGCGGCGGTCCGGCGACGACGCAGTTCAAGCTCGCGGTGTCGTCGCCCGGCGACGCTGCCGAGCTCGAGGCAGACCGCGCCGCCGACGCCATGATGACGGGTGCGCCGGCGCTCGGGATCACGAGCGTTGCCACCGGCGCGATGCGCAGCCCGCTGCCCGGCGCCGGCGGCGCCAAGCCCCCCGCCGTCTCCAGCGGTGGCTTCGCGGTCTCGAAGAAGTTCCCGCTGGGCAAGACCAAGCTCAGCGTGTTCGAGCTCGAGGGCGAGGGCACGATCGCGGCTGAATTCAAGCCGAAAGGCGTGGGCGGCGACGACAAGGGCGGCGCCACGGGCACGAGCCCGATCGAGATCAAGGGGGACACCGCGGCCGGCGGCGACAGCGCCAAGCTGGCAGCCGAGAAAGAGCTCGAGCTTGGCTGGTCGTTCAAGCCCAAGCTGGTCGGCGAGCTGGAGGTCGGCAAGGACGGCATCAAGGGCAAGGTCGGGGTGACCGCCGAGCGCAAGGGTCTCGACCTCGGCGCGCTCGAGCTGGGCGCCAACGAGTGGAGCATCGACCTCGCCAGCTGGGACGGGAAGGACGGCTTCAGGCTCGCGACCGCCGGCTGGAAGTGCAGCGCCAAGATCGCCGCTGGCTCGATGAAGGTCCACGGAAAGGACCACGACGTCACCGGGACCCTGAGCGTGGAGCTCAAGATGCACCCGTGCTGGGAAGAGATCGCCAGGTTGATCGCCCAGCGAATCGCGACCATGTCCGCCGCGCAGCTGGCGGGCGCCGCCGGCGCCGCGGGCCTGCCCATCGCGGTATTCCTGGGCGGCCTGGTCATGTGGGCCAAGGCCGGCCACGAGTTCGACGCGGTCTCCGCGAAGATCGAGGGCACCGCCTCGGCCTGCCGGGCCGCGGCCGCCGAGGCGCTCAGCGGCGAGCACGCGGCCGTGATCCTCGGAGGCATCGACCTGGCCGCGGGTGTGGGCGACCTCGCCAAGGACATCCGAGCCAAGGTCGCCGCCGAGCTGAAGGTGCCCGAGGGCGCGCTGGCCCAGGTCGCGAAGGCCAAGCCCAACCTCCCGAACCTGATCTACGCCGCGGCGTGGAAGCAGAAGTGGCCACCGCTCAAGGCGGCCCTGCTCGCCCAGTGGCAGGACACGTTCTGGACCAGCTACAAGTTCGAGCGGCAGTGGCTGGAATCGTTCGAGAGGGGTCCGTTCGCGCCGCAGCACCTGTGACGCGGTCGCGGCCGGGCCTGCGCACGCCGCGCGGGTCGGCTTCACGACCTCAGCATCGCGCGTACGGCGTCGGGCGGTCGGAGGAATCGAGCGAGCACGGCGCTTGCTACGTCATGCCGGCAAGAGGTTGCATGTCCACCAAGCCAGCCGAGACCGCAGATACTTCCGAGCAGATCAAGCGCGCCGAGCGTGCGCTGGAGCGCGTAGCGGCGCGCCCGCCCATCAAGAAGGACGATCCGGCGAGCGACCGGGCCGAGATGGAGGGCAGCGTGCTGCAGCCCCTGGCCCACTCGGACTGACGGGCCTGGACGCTGCGCGAGGCATGGCCCGAGCCGTCGCGATCGCCGGGTGGTCGTGCCAGGCTCCCCGGGCCATGAAGATCGCCGCGCTCAGTCTCCTCGTCGGGTCCCAGATCGCCGGGTGCGCGCCGCCGTGCCGCGACGCGCGCTGCTCGAAGACGCCGGTCAACGAGTCCCAACGGCACGCCACCACCACGTCGGCGCCCGCGCCCGCGACGCCCGAACCGACGTCGGGCACCGCGACGGTCGCGCCCGCCGGCGAGGCACCGAAGGAGGTCCCGCCGGAGAAGGTGGTGGTCACCGATTCCGCCGCGATCGATCTGAAGCCGGCGGGCGAGTCGTTGCGGTCGCCGCTGGTCGTGCTGACCGCGCCCGCGATCGACGCGTCCGCGGACCTGAAGATCGACATCGCGATCGCCGACGCCGTCGACGTCTACGGGCGCGGGTACACGATCACCAACCAGGGTACCGAGGAGATCAGCCTGTACCAGTGGGCGATCGAGGGGACCTCCGAGCGGCTGACCTCGACCAAGGATCGGGCGCTGACCCACCTCAAGCCCGGCGAGCAGCTGCGGCGGAGCGTGCGGCTGACCCGGACCGGGGCTGGGACGCAGGCCCAGGGCAGCTACCGGTTGATCCTCATGGCGTTCTACCGCGCGAAGTGGGGAGACCCGCGAACGCTGGTGCTGACCGACGCCGGCAAGCAGGTGGATGCGGTGTTTCGCGCAGTCGAGCGGCGGCTCGACGCGGCCTCGCTTCCGCCGCCGCCCGCGCCCAAGTGATGCCTGGCGGGGTGCCCGCTACCGGGCGTCGGCGAACGACGCCATCAGGCCGCGATCGGAGCGGGCCCGCCCGGCCGCGACGTCCGCGTCGGCGGCGCGGACCGCGTCACCGCCGGAGTGGACACGTTCGCTGGTGAGCCAGGCCCGGCTGCCCGCGAGAAACGCGCGGAAGCCGGCGGCGATCGCCTCGCGCTGGCCCGGCTTGGTGCCGACCTGGGACGGGGCGAAGAAGCACTGCGGCTGGGGGCCGGTGGTGACCGGCGCGTCGGGCGCATCGTGGTGGCTGCGGCCGATCCGCATCGAGTGGCGCACCCGGCCAGCCGGACGTGGACGCGCTCGAGCAGCGCGCCGTCGCCGGCCAGGTCGATCGCGACCACGCCCTGATCGGTGGGCAGCTCGTCGAGCCGGTCGTAGGTCAGGCCCTGCGCGTAGCCGCCGACGCCCTCGACGAACTCGAGGTTGCGCGCCGCGGTCAGCCCGATCACCTCGAGCCCGCGCGCCGCGGCGCGCTGGGCGACCGCGATGCCGGTCTTGCTCGACGCTGCCAGCACCAGCTCATCGCCGGCATCTTCACCCGCCGGTGCCGCGCCTGTCAGAACATCTGGCCGGCCGTGAAGTACCCGCCGACCGGGCTCGCGTCGGGCGAGTAGGCGAGATCGGCGCGGACGACGAACGTCGATCCTTGCTGCAGCCGCAAGCCGGCGCCGACGCCGTACTTGAGTCCCAGGCCGGTGCCGTCGAGGTCGGGATGGCGCTCGAGCAGCTCGGTCCAGGTCCGGCCCGCGTCGAGGAACGTCGCGATGCCGAGCTTCATCGGCTTGCCGCGGAGGCGGAACCCGAACAGGTCGGAGCGCGCCTCGACGTTGCCGAACAGCTTGGCCCCGCCGTAGTAGCGCCCCTGCGGCACGCCGCGGACCGCGTTGACGCCGCCGACGGCCGAGGTCTCCTCGTAGCGCGCGAGCTCGTAGAACGGCGCGTCGCCAAACAGCGTGTCCCCGACCAGCCGCGCGGCCAGCGTGATCCGGTCGTTGAGCGGGACGTAGTAGCGCGCGGTCAGGGTGACCCGGCCGTACGCATACGGCATGAACGCGCCGACCTTCGGTGACAGTCGGAGCTGCGCCGCGTGGAAGTGGCCGCGACGGGTATTGATCTCGTGATCGCGGCTGTCGTACTGGATGCCCAGCTCGAGGAGCTCGACCGCGTGCGAGTCGAACCCACCGACGAAGGGCCGCCCGCTGGCCGGCCCGCTGGCGGCATACTGGCCGAGCACGCTGGTCGGCCGCACGGTCAGCCAGTTGTAGGTGAAGACGCTGCCCGCGTTGAGGTAGAGCCCGCGGAAGATCGGGACGCGGCCCCTGACCAGCAGCGTGGGATGGGTCCGCCCGAACTCCGAGTCCTCGGCTGGCATGCTTTCCGCAGGCTCGGGGGACGCGTTGCCGATCCCGTAGAACGTGAAGGCGCTCTCGTCGGTGAACGCGGCCCGCAGATCGAGCCGCAACTTGTGCTTGCCGAGGTTCGGGAGCTTCAGGAACAGGGCGTAGTCCTGGTACGGAACGATCACGCCGCCGTCCCGCGACTTGAAGCTGATGAACGCGCTGGTCTCGAGCGACCATCGAAACGGCTGGACGTCGGGCGCGATGCCGGAGAGGTTGCTGAGCTGGCCGAACCCGAAACCGATGTCGCTGTTGCCGCCGATCAGGGGGACGATGTTGAACTCGGTGGTCGGCTCGCGAGGCCCGGACGGGTCGTCCTGAGCGGCCGCGCGGCCGCCCATCAGCCAGAGGACGACGCAGGCGGAGACGACGTGGAATAGGCTTTTCATGGGAGCGTGGCAGTCCTGATCGATGCCTGGACCGTCGGAGTGCGGACCCTAGCATGCGGTCGCAGCAGGGCCCGCGCGATCCTCGAGCCCGGGCGTGACCGGCCGGCGGCGGTCGAGGCGGTCCGTCCTCGGACGGCTGCGAGCGGGCGTACCCGACGCCTCGCGTGACCCATGGCACGAGCCGACGCCCCGGTGCGCGTGGGGCTCGCGCCCGCACACGAGCGCCCGACGTCTGTATGGTAGTGGCGCGCCTGTGAGCCGTCGCGACAACGCCGTGCGCTGTGTCCGGTGCCGGATGCTCGACGGCCTGTGCTTGTGCGCGCTGTTGCCGCGCCTCGCGACGCGCACGCGCCTCGTCCTGGTCATCCATCGCTTCGAGGATCGCAAACCGACCAACACCGGCCGCCTCGCGTCCGCGTGCCTCGTGAACAGCGAGGTCATCGTGCGCGGCCGGCTGCAGCCGTCGGCCGCGGCCTTCGCGGGTCCGCCCGGATCGCATCCGCACCTGCTCTTCCCCGACGATCACGCGGTGCGGCTCGATCAACTGCCGCCCTCGTCGCAGCCGGTGACGCTGGTCGTGCCCGACGGGAACTGGCGCCAGGCCCAGCGGATCCGGACCGGGGTCCCCGGCTTGCGCGCCGTGCCCTGCGTGCGCCTGCCGCCGGGGCCCCCTTCGAGCTACCGGCTGCGCACCGAGCCGCACCCGGGCGGGCTCGCGACCATGGAGGCGATCGCACGCGCGCTCGGGATCCTCGAGGGGCCGAGCGTGCAGGCGCAGCTCGAGCATGTCTTCCGGGTGATGGTCGAGCGCACCCTGTGGACGCGCGGCCTGCTCGACGCGTCCGCGGTTACCGGCGGTGTCCCCGCCGGCGTCAGCCGCGAGCCGCGACCGGTCCGGACGTCGGGGCAGTCGTGAGCCGCACCGGCCTGTGGTGGGACGAGCCCGCCACCCAGGCCTGCCGTGGCGCCCCCGCCGTGCGCGCCGTTGCTGGTCGGATACCGCGACTGGCCGGCGCTCGCCCCGTGGGGTGCGACCGCGGACCGCGCCCCGACCGGCCGCCAGCTGAGCGACCCTGGGTGGTGACCGAAACCGCGCTGCTGATCCCCGAGTGGTCCCACGGGATCCGTCCCTACGCGCCGCTCTCGACGATCCATCCGCTCGCCGACGGGATCTGGTGGGTGGACGGGCCGATCGTGCGGATGAGCGTCGGCCCGATCTCGTTGCCGTTCCCGACCCGGATGGTGATCGTCCGGCTGGGTTCGGGCGGCCTGTGGATCTGGTCGCCGACCGCGCCCACGCCCGAGCTGTTCGCGGCGATCGATGCGCTCGGCCCCGTCGAGCACCTGGTGTCGCCGAACAAGGTGCACTACGCGGGGATCCCGGCGTGGCAGGCGCGCTACCCGGCGGCGATCGCGTGGGCGTCGCCGCGGGTTCGCGAGCGCGCCCGATCACAGCGGATCGACATCGCGTTCGATGCCGAGCTCGGCGACGACGTGCCGGCGGCCTGGGCCGGCGACCTCGCGCAGCTGGTCTTCCGCGGCAGTCGGTTCATGGAGGAGGTCGTGTTCTTCCATCCTGCCTCCGCGACCTTGATCCTGGCCGACCTGATCATGGCGCTGGAAGCCGACCGGGTGCGGCCACCGCTCCGATGGCTGCTCGCGCTGGTCGGCGTGATGTGGCCGGGACAGACGCCACGCGAGCTGCGGCCGACGTTCTGGGGCCGCCGGCCTCAGGCGCGCGCCTGCTACCGACGGATGCTGGCCTGGCAGCCCCGCCGGCTGATCTTCGCCCATGGCCGCTGCCACCTGGACGACGCGACCGCCCACCTCGAGCGCGCGTTCGCGTGGCTGCGCTGAGCGCGAGGCGCGGTCATCGCCGCCAGACGGTCGCCAGCCAGGGTTGCGCCGCGCGCGGCTTGCCGGGGGGACGGTAGTAGTGCGCCAGCTCGGTGTAGCCCGCGGCGCTCACCAGCGCGCGCCAGGTCTCGAGGCGGTAGTAGGCGCCGTAGCGGTCGCCGTGCCAGCCTTCCTCGTCGTCGCCTCGCGGGTTGGAGGCGAACAGCACGCCGCGCGGCGCCAGCGCGCTCCGTAGCTCACCGAGCACGCGCGGCAGCGCCCGTCGCGGCACGTGGAACAGCGACGCGTTGGCGAAGACGCCGTCGAACCGGGCCGGCGGCAGCTCGAGCGCGAGCAGATCCTGGTGCAGGACCTCGCAGCCGGTGTCGGCGCGCGCCATCGCGACGAAGCTCGTGCAGCCGTCGAGCCCGACCACCTCGTGGCCGAGCGCACGGAACGCCGCGAGGTCACGCCCGGGTCCGCAGCCGAGATCGAGCAGCCGGAACGGGGCCGCGCCCTCGATCGCGGCGAGCAGCGCGTCACGGTTCTGCGAGACGTCGTGATCGGCAGTTCCGGCCCGGAACGCCTCCGCGGAACGCTCGTAGTGAGCCAGCGTCTGCGCCGAGATCAGGGCCAGGTCGGGGTCCATCGCAGCGACTATAGCGGCCGCCGCCAGGACCGCGCACCTGACGTAGAGTGGCCGCGATGACTCCCGAAGAGGCGGCGCGGTGCTGGGACGGCAACGCGGCGGAGTGGGTGCGGCTGGTGCGGGCCGGATACGACGAGTCGCGCGATCTCGTGAACACCCCGGCGTTCCTCGCGATGCTGCCCGCGGTGGCGGGCCTGCGTGGGCTCGACGTCGGCTGCGGCGAGGGTCACAACACGCGCCTGGTGGCCCGGCGCGGCGCCCGCATGGTGGCGCTCGACGTGTCGGCCGTGATGGTCGCGGCCACCGCGGGTGCCGAGCGCGCCCGGCCGCTCGGGGTTGGCGCCGTGCGCGGCACCGGGCTGGCCCTGCCCTTCGCCGACCAGGTCTTCGACTTCGCGGTGGCGTTCATGAGCGTGATGGACATGCCGGATCACGCGACGGTGCTGCGCGAGGTCCATCGGGTGCTACGGCCCGGTGGCTTCTTCCAGTTCTCGCTCAGCCACCCGTGCTTCCAGACGCCCCTGATGGAGTGGGTGCATGACGAGGCCGGCCGGCGGCGTGGCGTGGTGTGCGGCGACTACTTTCGCGAGCTGAACGGCGAACTCGAGCAGTGGACGTTCGGCGCCGCCCGCCGCGCCGGCGAGACGCCGGTGCCGTTCCGCATCCCGCGCTTCACTCACACGCTCTCGACGTGGGTGAACCTGCTGGCGCAGGCCGGCTTCCACGTCGAGCAGATGTGCGAGCCCACCGTCGACGCCGCGGTCCTGGCGGCGCGCCCGGACCTGTACGACCACACGATCATCCCGTTCTTCCTGCAGCTCCGGGTGCGGCGCGGGCCAGGCCCGCGGTCGGCGTCGCCGGCCTGACGGATCCACCCGACGCGCGGATGGGATGGTTTCAGGTCAGCGGGGGCGCCAGGCGGCGGCGCTCACTTCCCGCCGGCCGTACGCAGCTGTCGCTGGTAGTCGTCGAGGCCGCTGGCCCACTCGCGCGGCAGCTCGCCGTCGCGCTGGCGGGCGCGCAGGTCCGCGAGCGCGCTGGTCATCGCCGCGAGCCCCTCGGCGCGGCGGGCGGGGATGGCGGCGACCGCGCGGCCGTGGAGGAACTGGGTGTTGACGAGGACGCGCTGCAGGAGCGGGTTGTCGGGATCGGCGGCAAGCAGCGCGCGCTGGAGGTCGACCCGGACCTGGTAGGCGTCGGCCGCGCGCGCGGGTTCGCCGTGGGCGAGCAGGGCGTCCCCGAGGTACTCGTGGGCGACGCCGAGCTCGCGGCGCAGATGCTCGCTGTCGGGGGCGAGCCGGCTGGCCTCGTTGGCGACGGCGACCGCGCGGGTCTGGGTGGCGATGGCGGCGGTGACCTCCCCGGCGGCGAGCTGGAGCGCGCCGACCCGGGTCAGGATCGACGAGAGATCGGACAGGCGCTCGACGTTGCCGGGCTGCAAGCGGGTCAGGCGCTCCGCGATCGCGAGCGCGGCCTCGATCTGGCGACGGGCCCCGGGCCCGTCCCCGTTCCCCTCGGCGAGGTCGCCCGTCCGCAGGAGCGCGACCAGCAGCTGCCGGCCCCAGTCAGCGTTGTCGGGATCGCGCGCGACCAGCGGCGCGATCACGTCCACCGCCGCGCGGGCCGCGTGGGTGGCGGCCGCGGCGTCGGCGCGGCTGAGCGCGAGCATGTAGAGCTTGTCCCAGCTGACCGACAGGCCGGCCTGGACGTCGAGCGCGCCCGGGTCGGCGGCGATCATCGCGCGCCGCGCAGCCAGGCCGGCCTCGGCGGCGACCTGGGCACCGGCGTTGTCGCCGGCGGCCCGGCGGACGTCGACCAGACGATCCCAGATCTTGGTCGCCTCGAGCGGGCCCGCGCGATCGCCGGCGGACGCCGCCGTCGCCGCGTCGGCGTGCTCGAGCGCGCGCTCGAGCGTGGCGCGCGCGCCGGCGAGGTCGCCCCGGGCGGTGGCGATCGCTCCGAGGCGACGCAGGGCGGTGGCGAGCAGAAGGTCGCCGGTGGCGCCCCGCGCCGGCCGGGCGGTCAGCGCGTCGCGGGCGTCGGTCAGCACGCGCTCGGCGCCGTCGAGATCGCCTTGCTCGACGAACGTGACCGCCAGCTCGTTGCGGGTGCGGGCCTGGTCGAGGACCGCGCCGAGGTCGCCGGCGGCCACCGGCGCGGCCCGCAGCTCGATGGCGCGGGTGAAGGCGCGCTGCGCGCCATCGACGTCGCCGGCCGAGTCGAGCACGACCCCGAGCAGGTGGAGTGCGCCCGCGCGCTGCGAGCGCGCCGCGTCGTCGAGGCCGCCCGGAAGCTCGTCGATCTGGCCGTAGTAGCCATCGATGCGGGCGGCGACGCCGTGGAGGAGCGCGAGGCGGCCGACCCGCTCGAGCTGGGGCTGGAGCTCGCCGAGCATGTAGCCAACCAGCGCCTCGGATGCGGCGCGCTGGGCTTCGGCCTGGCTGCGTTGCGCGTCGGCCCGGATCCGGGCCGCCGCGGCCAGCTGCTCGGCGCGGTGGGCGGCGTCGCGCTCGTCGACGACGCGGGCCACGCCGAGACCGGCGACCACGACGATCGCCGCCAGCGCCGCGGTGGCCACGCCGATCACCGCGCGGTGCTTGTGCAGCCAGCGCCGCAACAGCGTCGTGGTCGTGTAGTGGTGGACGCCGACCAGCTGGCCGGTCTGAAACCGCCGCAGGTCCTCGGCGAGCTCGCGCGCGGTCGGGTAGCGCGCGGTCGGCTCGCGGCTCATCGCGGTGGTGACGATCGCGGCGAGCTCGCGCGGGATCTCGGGCGCGGCGACCGCGATCGGCGTGGCCGCGGTCTGCAGCACCTGGCGCAGCAGGTCGGCCGAGCTGGCGCCCTGGTAGGGCGGATGGCCGGCGAGCAGGTGGTACAGCAGCGCGCCGATCGCGTAGACGTCGGCGCGCTCGTCGACGACCTCGGCGGCGGCCTGCTCGGGCGGCATGTACGCCGGCGTGCCGAGCACCGAGCCGTGGCGGGTCTCGTGGCCAGCGCGCGGCGCGTCGGCGCCGGACGCGATCTCGTCGGGCGGGTCGCCGAGCTCCTTGGCCAGGCCCCAGTCGATCACGACGGTCTCGCCGAAGCGACCGACCAGCACGTTGTGGGGCTTGAGATCGCGGTGGATGATCCGGCATGCGTGCGCATAGGCGAGCGCGTCGGCGACCGCCAGCGCGTGGGGCAGGAGCGCGATCCGCTGGGCCGGGGTGGTCGCGCGTGCGATCACGTCGTCGAGCGGCTCGCCCTCGACCAGCTCCATCGCGAAGAACGGGTGTCCGTCCGCCCACCGGCCGGCCTCGTGCAGCCCGACGATGGCCGGGTGTTGCAGGCGCGCGGTGATGCGGATCTCGCGCGCGAACCGCGATGCCAGCTCGCGATGGGAGCCCAGCAGCTCCTTGATCGCCACCGGGCGTCCGAGCCGGCGATCGGTCGCGCGGAAGATCTTGCCCATGCCGCCCTGCGCGATGACCGCGGCGAACTGGTAGTGGCTGCGGTCGACCACCGGCAGGGCCGCGAGCTGGTCATCGGCACCACCGGCACCGTCAGCGCTCCCCTCTGGCGCGGTCAGGGTCACGCCCAGCGCGCGGGCGTCGCCGGCCGCGCTCGACTGCGGCCATGCGCGGTCCCCGGTGGCGCCGCTCGGCTCCTGCACGTGCGTCGTCACCGGGCCGCCCTCACCCGGCTCCTCCAGTTCCCGCCTCATTGCCGGCGACTCTACCGCGAGCGTAGGATGCCCGGGCATGCGGTCGGGACATGACGAGACCCTGTCCATCGTCGACGGTCCGGGAGCGACCGTCGCCGCCCGCGGCGAGGCTCACCTGTTCCTCGTGATCGAGGCAGCGCGACCACAGGCGCCGGCCGCGCGGATCCGGCTCGGCGGGCTCGACGAGGTCGCGGTCGGCCGCGGCAGCGCGCGCCGGATCGAGCTCGATGCCGACCGCCACCGGCTGCGACTCGTGGTGGCCGACGGCTGGATGTCGTCGGTGCACGCGGCGCTGTGCCGCCGCGCCGACGGCTGGCACCTGGCGGACCGGGGCTCGAAGAACGGGACCCGACTCGACGGCGCGCCGGTCACGGAGGCCTTGTTGCGCGACGGCGACCTGATCGAGATCGGCCAGACCTTCTTCGTGTTCCGCGACGACCTGCCGACGCGCGCCGACGCGCCGGTCCACGTCGACACGCTCGAGCTGGCCGCCCCGCCGGGCCTGGCGACGCTGGTGCCCGCGCTCGCCGACCGGTTCGCGGAGCTGTCGCTGCTGGCCGCGTCGAAGGCATCGCTGGTGATCTGCGGCAGCAGCGGCACCGGCAAGGAGCTGCTCGCCCGCGTCATCCACCAGCGCTCGGGCCGGTCGGGGCCCTTCGTCGCGGTGAACTGCGCGGCCTTGCCCGAGCACCTGGTCGAGAGCGAGCTGTTCGGTCACGTGCGCGGTGCGTTCTCGGGCGCCGATCGCGCCCACGACGGGCTGATCACCGCGTCGGCGGGCGGCACTCTATTCCTCGACGAGATCGGCGATCTGCCCCGGGCCGCGCAGGCCAAGCTCCTGCGCGTGCTGCAGGAGCAGGAGGTCAGGCCGGTCGGCGCGACCACCTCGGCGCGGGTCGACCTGCGCGTGATCGCCGCGACCCACCGCGACCTCGAGCTGGCCTGCGCGGACGGCGAGTTCCGCGAGGACCTGCTGGCCCGCCTCGGCGGCCAGTTCGGGTTGCCGCCGCTGCGCGAGCGCCGCGAAGATCTCGGCCTGGTGATCGCCGCCCTCTTTGCTGCCAGCGAAGGTCCGCGGGCGGCGCGCGTCACGCTGTCGGCCGACGCGACCCGAGCGCTGCTCCGCGCCGCCTGGCCGCGCAACGTGCGCGAGCTCGCCAAGTGCCTCGAACGCGCGGTCGCGCTGGCCGGCGGCGGCACGATCGAACTCGCCCACCTGCCCGAGGAGGTCCGCGCCCCGCGCGAGCCCCACGAGCGTCGCGCGGCCACAACCGCGCCGCTCGGCCCGGCCGACCAGGCGCGCAAGGACGAGCTGATCGAGCTCCTGCGGGCCCACGATGGCAACGTCGCCGCGGTGGCGCGCGCGATGGCGACCGTGCGCTCGCAGGTCCAGCGCTGGATGAAGCGCTACGGGATCGAGTCGGGCTCCCGAGGCTAGCGGCGTACCGATCAGATGGGCCAAAGCGCGAGCGAGCGGAGGCGAACGGCGCCCGCGGGCGCCCGCGGGCGCCCACGCCGGGCCAGTCCGCGCGGGTAGTGATTCAGCGGCGGTGGACCGACCAGCGTCGGGCACATCGGTTGCTGAGGGTGAGTGGGCAACCGCCGAACTGGAGGCTCCCATGCGCACGTCCATCGTTTGCTTCATCGTCCTCGCCAGCGCGCTGGCGCTCGCGGCCTGCGGCACGGTCGAATCGACCGTGACCCCCACCGACGCCGGGGCGGTTCCCCCCGACGCTGCCGCGGCGCTCGCCGCGCGCGGCACATCGTGCGAGCGCGACGCCGAGTGCGAAGGCGGCATGTGCGTCGACCGCGTGTGCTGCGCGGCCCGCTGCGACGACGGTGCGTGTGTGCGGTGCGACCTGGAGGGCTCGCGCGGCACGTGCGCCCCCGTGCCGGCCGACACCACCTGTGGCCTCGCCGCCTGTGACGAAGGCCAGGTCACGGCGGCGCCGCGCTGCGACGGCCGAGGCGCCTGTGTCGCCAGCCCACCGACCAGCTGCGGCGCCTACGTATGCCAGGACGACACCTCGTGTCACCAGGGATGTTCGCCCGGCGGCAACGACGCGTGCAGCGGCGGCAGCGTGTGCGCGAGTGGCGTTTGCACGCCCCCGACCTGCACCGACCAGGTCCGGACGCCGCCCGAGACTGGCATCGACTGCGGCGGGGGCAGCTGCCCGCGCTGCGCCGCCGCCCAGGGATGCGTGGCCAGCACCGACTGCCAGAGCGGCACCTGCTCGAACGGCGCCTGCACCGCGCCCACGTACGCCTGGCGCACCAGCGGCTTCGGCGCCTGCGGCGCGGGCGCGTGCTCGGTCGGCACCCAGGCTCGCTCCGTGTGGTGCGAACGCAGCGACGGCACCACCGTCGCGGACGGGCTGTGCACCGGCGCGCGGCCCGCGCAGAGCCAGAGCTGCACCAACACCGCCGGCTGCAGCTGGTACGCCGGGCCGTACGGCACCTGCAGCGTGCGCTGCGGTGGTGGCACCCAGACCCGGCCGGTCTACTGCCGCGATGGCGCCGGCGCGCAGGTGCCGTCGAGCTGGTGCGCGGGCGCACCGCCGAGCGGGTCGACCTCGTGCAACCCGGTCCGGTGTGTCGTCTACGTCGTCGGCGAACCCAGCGGGGCGATGGGACCTTGTTGGTCGCCGCCGAGCTGCCTGGGCGGGTACCCAGCGTTTCCGAGCTGCCCGGCCGGCTATGCCGCGACCCGCTCGGAGACCGCGTGCGGCAACCCCAACAGCTGCGGCGGCAACTGGGCACTGTGCACGTTCTTCCAGACCGTCCGCTACGGCTGCGCGAACGCGACCTACGTGATGGGCGTGGCCGCGCGCGAGTGCACGTACCAGTGAGGGCACCGGCGTGCAGTCACGGCTCGTCGAGGACCTGACGCACGGTCGCGAGCAGGAGATCGACCGACGCCGGCTTCGCGAGCTGGGCGCGGGCCCCGCTCAGCGGCGCGTCGTAGCCGCTGAAGGAGATCGCGCGGGTGGTCGGCGCGATCGCGAGCATGCGTTCGAGCAGCGCCTGACCGCTCAGGCCGGGCATCGAGTGATCGACGATCGTCACGGCGAACGCGGCCGGATCGGCGCCGAACACCTCGAGCGCCTCGAGCGGATCGCCGATGCCCCGGACCTGGTAGCCCTCGCTGGTCAGGACCGCGGTCATCGCGCTGCGGACCGTAGGGTCGTCGTCGACCAGGAGGATCAGCTCGCCGCGGCCGCCGCTCGCGCGCTGCTCCGGGGCCGCCGCGAGCGGTGACGCGACCGCCGCCGGCACGACCAAGCTGATCGTCGTGCCCGTGCCGGGCGCCGACTCGATCTCGAGCTCGCCGCCGCAGGCGGTGACCGTGGCATAGACGCTCGACAGGCCGAGGCCGGTGCCTCGGCCGGCGGGCTTGGTCGTGAAGAACGGCTCGAACGCGCGGCGGCGGACGTCGTCGGTCATGCCGGTGCCGGTGTCGGTCACCCGGACCCGCACGCGCGGCTCTGGCCCCGAGGCCTCGACGACGTCGAGCTGGATCCGCGCCGTGCGGCCCTCGGCGATGGCGCCCGCCAGGGCGTCGCGCGCGTTGATGACCAGGTTCATCAGCGCCTGTTCGAGCAGGCCGCCGTCGATCTGGACCAGCACCGGCACCGCGGGCGCGACGACGTCGACGACGATCGCGCGGTCGAGCACGCTGCGCGACAGGTGGGCGACCCGCCGGGCCAGCTCGGCCGCGTCGGTGACCTGCGCCGGTCGGCGCTGGGAACCACCGGCGAACGCCGTGAGCTGGCGGACCACCTCGCTGGCGCGTTCGGCGGCGCCCATGAGCTCGCGGAGCAAGGGTGCGTCGTCGGGACACCGGCGCGCGGTCAGCTCGAGGGTCGGCACCAGCGCGGCCAGGAGGTTGTTGAAGTTGTGCGCGACGCCGGCCGCGAGTTGCCCGACCGCGTCGAGCCGCTGCGCCTGGACCAGCTGCTCCTCGAGCCGCCGGCGGTCGGTGATGTCGAGCAAGCAGCCGAGCAGCCCGCTGGCCTGGCCATGGACGTCATGCTCGACCCGGCCGGCCGTCATCAGCCAGCGAAGCTCGCCGGCGGGCGTGAGGGTCCGGAACTGCAACCCGACGTAGCGGCCGAGCGCCACCGACTGGTCGACCTCCTGCTGGATGCGGTCCCG
>JBKJLC010000139.1:0-23670 GCA_046597055.1 Kofleriaceae bacterium
GGCTAGAACTTCGCCTGCAGGGTCAGGTTGGTGCCGAGCTGGTTGAACTCGCCGAACTCGTAGCGGAACAGATCGTCGGGGCCCGAGCGGACCAGGCGGGTCTGGTTCTGGTCGTAGCTGAAGTAGACGTCGAGGACGGCGGCGTAGATGTCGCCGAAGTCGAGCTGGCCGGTGAGCTTGAACGCGAGCTGCGGGGCGACCGACTCGCCGGCGGGCAGGATGGTGATGAGCGTCTGCTGGCCGTTGTTGCGGATCACCGCGGTCGAGTTGCCGGTCATCGTGGTGTCGCCGGGGATGCCGGTCGGCGAGGTCAGGGTCGCCGGGACCTCGACGCCGACCACGGCGCCCAGGGTCAGGCGATCCTGAAAGTTCTGGTCGACGCCGACGGCCGCGAAGAAGTTCGGCGTGATGTCGTACTCCTTGGGGAAGTCGGAGTAGGTCGGCAGCGACGGGACCGAGTGCAGCACGAACGCGAGGTCGCGGTACTGCAGGTCGAGGCGCAGGCGCAGGCGGTCCATCATCACGCGGACGTTGAGGTCGCCGGCGAGCCCGCTCTGGATCTTGGTCGTGCCCGACTTCTCCGGATCCTTCAGCGTCTGGCCCAGGTAGGTCGCCTCGGCCATCGCGAGCCACGACACGCCGCCCGGGTACTTCGCCTTCTGGAAGACCCGGCCGATGCGCTCGGGATCGTACTTGTAGAGCTTGTAGTCGACCGACGAGGACACCGGCATGCCGTCGTGCAGCGCGACCTGCGCCGACGCGCCGAACAGCTGCACGTCCTGGGTGTTGACGTCCTCGAGCTCGTTCGAGCCGCGGTTGAAGAGGCCGCCGTTCAGCTCGACCCGCAACATCGGCGACAGGTCGACGCCGGCGCCGGCGAGGAACGCCAGCTTGGCGACCTGCTCGGCGGTCGAGGTGTCGAGCAGCACCGCGCTCTTGGCGCCGACGAAGGCGTAGGCGGTGCCGGTGTCGTACTGGAGCTTCATGCCAGGGACCGCTTGCGCGCTGCGGCGGTACTCCTCGTTGCCACCCCACGACAGGCGGTAGCTGTAGCCGAGCCGGAGGCGATCCGACGAGACCGGGAAGGTCGTCAGCGTGAGGCGGGTCGGATCCTTGCGGGTGGCGTCCTTCCACCACGACACGAGGATGTAGCTACCGGCATCGCTGAGATCGATGCGCCGCTCGCTGATCTCGTTCATCCGCATCACGAACGCGCCCTCGACCTCGAGGTGGTCCTTGCGGTAGTTGCGATACATGATCGCGTGCGACAGCGTCTCGTAGCCCGAGAAGCGGGTGTCGTAGTTGTCGAAGAACAGCGTGCCCAGCGAGCTGGGCCGGCCGAACCGCCAGCCCGGCACGCTCGGGATCGTCTCGCCCGGCTTGGCGAGGATGTTCTCGTTGGTGAGCGTGAAGTTGAGCCGGATGTCGGTGAAGCCCTGGGAGCCCGTCAGGTAGTCGCCACCGGCCGCGTCGGCAGCCTTGGCGTCCTCGACGGCGGGGACGGCGGCGGCGGCCTCGGCTTCGGCAGCGGTCTGGGCGGCCACCCGCGCGCGCTCGGCGGCGACGGCATCGGCGGCGGCCTGTTCGGCGATCACGCGGACGTCGGCTTCGGTCAGCCCGGCGGGCGCGACCGGGTCGGGCGCAGGCGCGGGCGCGGGCACCGGGGCGGGCGCGGGCTGGGCGAGGGCGGCGGGAGCGAGCGCACCGATCAGGGTGAGCACGCCGGCGAAGCGGGGCAGAATTCGAGCCACGAGGGCCTCCAGGCGGTCCAGGGAACAGCAGCCGAGGTCAGCAAGACCTCGTGCTAGGGAACGAGATCGGCGTCCGTGCGGGGGAACACGATCCAGACGTTGAAGTTGCCGATGCTCACCGGCCGCAGCGGGCCGACGACCCGCGCGATGGTCATGCCGACGCGGGTCGCGGGATCGAAGTCGACCACGCCCGCGGTGATGACGTTGATCGGCGAGCCGCAGCCGCGGCCGATGTCGAGCTTCCACTGCTTGTAGGTCGCGTACTCCTCGTCGAGCTCGCACACGGTGGCGTCCTCGACCGCGACCAGCCCGGCCTCGTGGCGCTCAAACTCGATCTTGTTGGTCAACCAGGACACGTCGATCACCGCCGGCACCGGGACCCGGGCTGGGTCGAACGAGGTGTCGTCGCCGACGAAGCTCTGCGGGAAGCCGATCTCGGTCAGGCCGTTGAACTCCTGCACGCCACCGGCGAAGCCGGAGATGAACTGACCGGTCACGATGTTGCGACCGCGCTCGTCGCGGGGCCGCGAGAACGAGAAGATCAGCATGTGATCGTAGGGCCCGGGGATGCACGGCGGCGTTCCGGCCGCGTCGGCGCACTCGACGTCGGACACCGAGTAGCCCTGGGCGTAGGTGCCGTTGACGACCAGCCGGCCGTTCGCGCCGTAGCGCGAGCCCGATACCGTGACCTGCTTGAGCTCGAGTGGTGACGCGGTGAGCGCGTCGATCGCCGTCTCGTCGCGCGGGGTCTGGATGTCGACCACGTAAGGATCGCGGTACCACAGCACCGGCGAGGTGCCGGTCGCGTAGCTGCCGTCGGTGCCGCCATCTTCGACCCACAGCACGGTCGGGCCGAACACCGAGGGCAGCGCGACCGCGGTCGGCGGTGACACCCCGTCCTGCAGGGCGACGGTGGTGAGCGGCGTGGTGCCGAGCTCGGGGGTCAGCGTGCCGAGGTACTGCACGTAGACCTCGACCTCGAAGTCGAAGTCGGTGTCGATCTGGTTCTGGGCGTCGATCGCCGTGACCTTGATCTGCGCGGTGCGGGCGGTGTCGGGCAGCCGTCGATCGCTGGCGCCGGGATCGGTCGGGGCCAGCAGCTCGACTCGCAGCGACGTGGTCTCGTCGAGCGGCGGCAGGGTCTCGACGCAGGCGACCAGCGCGCTGACCGCGACGGCCGCGCCGCAGGCTCGGAGGATCGATGGAAGGTGGCGGGTCATGAGCGGCTCCATCATTCGAACAGCGGCCGGATGCGACCGTCGTGCGGCTCGAGCGCGCCGCCGAAGCACGGCACCGGCCCCCAGCGCTCGACCACCGAGCGGCGCGGGGTCTGGGTATCGGTCGTATCGATCACCTCGGGACCGCACTTCGCCTGCTGGCGCAGGTACACGGTCAGCGAGTCGCGCAGCGCGACGCCGGTGTCCTGCTTGGACGTGTTGCGCTTGAGCGCGTCGAAGCCGGAGCCACCGCGGGCGATGTAGTCGTTGACCGCGACCCGGTACAGGGCGGTCTTCACCAGTGGCCGGCAGCCGGCCGACGGCACGATCGGCCCGTCGGGCACGCCGGCGCGGCAGTTCTCGCCGAGCCAGATGTTCTTGGCGCACGCGGTCGCGTTGGGGTCGTCGCAGGTCCCTTCCTTGGCACGGCACACCATGTCGAACCAGATGCCGGCGACCTGGGCCTGGGTCCGGCAGCCGCGCTCGCCCGACTTGCGAGTCACGAAGTCGAGCGTCTCCTGCACCTCGGAGCCCGACAGGTACATGACCGTGATCGAGTTCTCGAACGGGAAGACGTTGAACATCTGCTCGACAGTGAGCGGGCCCTGCTCGAAGTCGGCGCGCACGCCGAGGGTGTTGGTCAGCGCGAACTCGGCCTCGACGCCCGACCGGGTCTGCATCGAGCGCGCGACCAGGTTGCCGAGCTGCGAGTCGCCGCCCGACTGATCGTTGCGGGTGATCTTGGCGGTGCCCTCGGTGTTGACGTAGCCGAACACGCCATCGAGATCGAGGTCGCGGTTGATCGCGACCGAGTACGGCCACAGCACGTCGGCGACCTCGGGGTCGTCGGGGATGCGCGAGTCGACCGGGATGTTCTCGTACGCGAACGAGACGACCCGGCTGCGCCTGGCGGGGTCACCGTTGTCCTCGCCGATGCGGACCACGAGGTCGAGCCGGCCCACGAACTTGGCGAACGCGCCCGAGTGGACCAGGACCGTGTTGTGGCCCTCGGTGTCCGACGGGATGATCTTGGGCGGGTTGGTGACGATGTGGAGGTGACCGCCAAGGATCAGGTCGATGCCGCCGAGCGGCAGCGCCTCGTTCTCGTCGGTGACGTCGGCGGCGGACAGGCCCTCGTCCTCGTCGAGGCCGAGGTGGCTGACCACGATCAGCACGTCGACCGTCGGCCGCAGCAGGCGCACGTACTCGTCGATCACCTGGTCGTCGGCGCGCGGGCGCAGGCCGAGCGAGTTGCCGCCCTCGAAGATGCCGGTCATCGACGACCAGTTGGCCATGCCGATCACGCCGACCTTCACGCCCTCGAGGTCGTAGATCGCGTAGGGGGCGACCACGTCCTTCAGGCTGCGGGCGTCGGGGTTGGGCGGATCCTCGAAGACGTAGTTGGCGGCGAGCAGCCGGAACTGGGCCCAGTTGTCGATCTGCTCGTAGAGGTTGTTCGAGCCGAGATCGAACTCGTGGTTGCCGATGACGGCGGCGTCCATGCCGGCGACCGACAGCGCTCGCATCTCGGCCTCGCCCTTGAACATGTTGAAGACCGGCGCGCCCTGGAAGCAGTCGCCCGAGTCGAGCCACAGCGCCCGGTTCGAGCTCTGCCGGATGCGCTTGGCGATGGTCGCCATGCGGGCCACGCCGCCGAACGGCGCGTTGGCCTGGACCAGGCCATCGTTGCGCTCGAAGCGGTTGGGGACGAAGTTGTAGGGGAACAGCCGAGAGTGGATGTCCGACGTGTGGATCATCGTGAGGCGGACGTCCTGACCGACCAGATCAGGGGCCTCGCGCTCGACCGTGCAGGCCGCCGCGCCGAGGCTCGCCGCGACGAGGATGGACGTGACCGCGAGTGACGACGACGGGGCGGCACGACGCATGGAGCGAGCTTGTACCGCCGGCCCGTGCGACGGCGCAAGTGCCAACCGGCTAGCGATCCCCTTACAGTGCGCCGCGTCGGCGCCGCAGTCGTGAGCCGTGCTGTACAGTCCGCCGATGCGACGCGCCAAGATCGTCTGCACCCTCGGTCCTTCCTCGAACAGCGCCGAGCGGATCGGCGAGCTGATCGAGGCCGGCATGGACGTGGTTCGTCTGAACTTCTCGCATGGGTCGCATGCGGATCACGCCGCGGTCCTGGCCACGGTCCGCGCCGAGGCCGACAAGCGCGGCCGCGCGATCGCGGTGTTGCTCGACATCCAGGGCCCCAAGATCCGGGTCGGGCGCTTCGCCGAGGGCCAGATCGAGCTGGTGCCGGGCGCGACCTTCACGATCACCACCGACCGCGACGTGATGGGCGACGTCAACCGAGTTTCGACCACCTACGGCGGGCTGCCCCGCGACGTGCGGGTCGGCGATCACATCCTGCTCGACGACGGCTACATGACGCTGGCCGCGACCGAGGTCACCGACCGCGAGGTCAAGACGGTCGTCGTCACCGGGGGCCCGCTCAAGAACAACAAGGGCATCAACCTGCCCGGCGTCGAGGTGTCGGCCCCCGCGATCACCGACAAGGACAAGCTCGACCTCGAGTGGGGCATGCGCCACGGCGTCGATTACGTCGCAGTCTCGTTCGTGCGGCGTGCCGAGGACGTGCTGGAGGCCCGCAAGCTCCTCACCGCCGACGACCTGTCGATCCCGATCATCGCGAAGATCGAGAAGCCGCAGGCGGTCGATCGCCTCGAGGAGATCATCGAGGTCTCCGACGGCATCATGGTCGCGCGCGGTGATCTCGGCGTGGAGATCGGCCCCGAGAAGGTGCCGCTCATCCAGAAGCGGATCATCGACTCGACCAACGCCCGCGGCAAGATCGTCATCACCGCGACACAGATGCTCGAGTCGATGATGGTGCAGTCGCGGCCGAGCCGCGCCGAAGCCTCCGACGTCGCCAACGCGGTGCTCGACGGCACCGACGCGCTGATGCTGTCGGGCGAGACCGCGGCCGGCAAGTACCCGGTCGAGTCGGTGCGCACGATGGCGCGCATCATCGGCGAGATCGAGGGCTCGGCCTACTACCGGCAGAACATCGAGCCGCCGGCGCTGGGCCTGGCGATCAACGCCAACGCGATCGCGCACGCCGCGGTGATCGCGGCCAAGGAGATGAAGATCAAGACGATCGCGGTGGTCTCGAACTCGGGCGGCGCGGCCCGCCTCATGAGCGAGTACCGGCCCGAGGCGAAGATCATCGCGCTGACCCAGAGCGACGTGCAGTACCGCCGCCTGGCGCTGGTGTGGGGCGTCACCCCGGTGCTGATCGATGCCAGCGCGACCACCGACGAGCTGATCGACCGGGTCGAGCACGTGCTGTCGAGCCGCGGCCTGGCCCGGTCCGGCGAGAACGTGGTCATCACGATGGGCGTGCCGGTCGGCGCAGGCCTGTCGACCAACCTGCTCAAGATCCATCAGATGCCTTGATCAGCGGTTGCGACTGCCCGCCCGCTCGCTCACCTCGACGTAGGCGAACGCGGAGGCGGCGGTCTCGAAGTAGCGCACCAGCTCGTGCGAGCAGGTCACGTCGACCAGCGGGCCGCCGGGCGCGCCCGGGTCGACCAGGCGGACCCGGCCGCCGAACCGGACCGCGATGATCGTCCGCTCCTGACGCGGTGCGCGGCGACACCGGCCGCCGGGCGAGCACCACAGCGGGCGGGTCGCCTCGGTGCAGACCGCGAGCACCAGCTGCTCGCCGTCCGCGAGCGCGTCCAGCCAGCGCCACAGCGCCGGCGCCGAGGTGACGAACGTACCCGCGGGAATCGGGGGCCGTCGGTCGCACATCATCGCCGTCGTCGCGTCCATGTCTCACCTCCGGTTTCGATGAGGGAGGTACCTGCGACTGCCGTGCCGGCGGGATTCTGACCACGACTCACGCAGTTGCAGCCGCCTACGGGACGCGATGTCTCACCGAGGGCGTGAATCCATGGTCGGTGACGGGACAGTGACCGGGCCGCGTCACCCCATGTACGTCCCCATGGGATTGGCCCAACCATGCCGCATCGTTGCTTGAGCGGGTGGGGTCAGGCGGTTAGCATGGGCGCGTGTCGACGACGCCGGGGGCGCTGGACGGGGACGACCTCGGGATGGACCTCGGCACCGTCCTGCTGGGCAAGTACCGGATTGACGCGGTGCTCGGACGTGGCGGGATGGGGGTCGTCGCGCGCGCCACCCACCTCGGGCTGGACGAGCCGGTCGCCATCAAGTTCCTGCGCAAGGAGGCGGCGGCCGATCCGGAGGCGGCCCGGCGCTTCCTGCGCGAGGCCCAGGCCGCGGTCAAGCTCAAGAGCGAGCACGTCGCCCGCGTGATCGACGTCGGGACGACGGAGGGCCACGGGCCCTACCTCGTGATGGAGTTCCTCGAAGGCGTCGATCTCGACCAGATGCTCGAGCAGAGCGGGCGGATCGACCCGCCGCTCGCGGTCGAGTTCGTGATCCAGGCCTGCGCCGCGCTGGCGGAAGCACACTCGCTCGGCATCGTGCACCGCGACGTCAAGCCGGCGAACTTCTTCGTCACGTGGCGCACCGACGGCACCGCCCTGGTCAAGGTGCTCGACTTCGGGATCTCGAAGATCCAGACGCAGCTCACCGAGATGTCGCTGACCCAGACCCAGTCGGTGCTGGGCACGCCGGCGTACATGTCTCCGGAGCAGATGCGGTCGGCGCGCGGCGTCGACGCGCGCAGCGACATCTGGTCGCTCGGCACCGTGCTCTTCGAGCTGTGCGAGGGCACCCGGCCGTTCGAGGCGGAGTCCTTCTCCGAGATGTGCGTGAAGGTCGCGGTCGACACGCCGCTGGCGATGACGGTCGAGCTGCCGCCCGGGCTCGACGACGTGATCCTGCGCTGCCTGCGCAAGGATCCGGAGACTCGGTACGCGTCGGTCGCCGATCTCGCGGCCGCGCTGGTCCCGTTCGACCGGAACCCGCGGCAGGCGCAAATGATGGTCGAGTCGATGCGGCGCATCCTCGGTCGCGGCGCCGCGCCGATGGTGCTGCGCGACCAGGGGTCAGGGCCGATCGCGCTGCCGCGGGCCGCGACGCCGCCGGTGGCGCGGGCGGCGACGCAGCTGCCGGTGCCGGACGAGCCGGGCGAGCCGGGCGTGAGCGCGGCCCGGCTCGCGTATCCGCCGCGGCGGACCTCGTCGTGGGCGGCCGGAGCACCGGTGACGGGAGCATCGACGAATGCGTCGGGAACGGCGTGGCCGGTGGTCGAGGGCTCGTGGCCGTCGCCGGCGACGGAGACCGGCGAGCGACCGGCGCCGCCGGGGGCGGTTGCGACGGCGGCGCGAGCGGGTGCAGGCGATGCGGGGGCTGCGGGGGCTGCGGTGGTTCCGGCGGGACGGGCGAGCGCGGCGATCCGGTCGCCGCGGCGGCGGGTGGCGCTGATCGTGGGAGTCGCGGTGCTGACGATCGGGGGAGCGCTGGTGGGGCTGTCGACGACGGGCGGGGGCAGCGGCGAGGCGGGGCGGGATCGCGGGGCGGGTGCGGTGCCGGCGGTGCCGGCGGGGGTGTCGGGGGGGAAGGCTGGGAGCGAGGGGGGCATCGGCATCGGCACCGGCAACGGCATCGGCGCTGGCAGCAGCATCGGCAGCGGCACCGGCACCGGCACCGGCAGCGGCACCGGCACCGGCAGCAGCATCAGCGCCGGCAGCAGCATCGGCTCCGGCAGCGGCGTCGGCAGCGGCACGCGGCGGAAGCCGGGTGATCGGCGGCGGCAGCGATCGTCGTCGAGTGATGCGGACCCGTTCGGCACCCGCAAGTGAGGCGACGGGCTACCATCGGCGCGATGGGTCGCGTCAGGTCGATGGTTGCGTCGCTCGGGCTCCTCGCGGTCGTCGCCGCCGTGCCTGCGCCGGCGCGTGCGCAGCCGCAGACGGCCGAGCAGCGGTCCGAGCTGGTGTTCGAGGAGGGACGGAAGCTTGCGGCGGCCGGTCGCTTCGCCGAGGCGTGCCCCAAGTTCGAGGAGAGCCAGCGGCTGGACCCAGGGCTTGGCACCCTGCTCAATCTGGCGGCCTGCTACCAGGAGCTCGGCAAGCTGGCGTCGGCGTGGACCGCGTTTCGCTCGGCCGAGGAGCAGGCGCGCGGCGCTGGCGAGAAGAAGCGCGAGCAGATCGCGGCGGAGCGGGCTCGCGCGCTCGAGACGCGCGTCGCGCGGCTGACGCTCACGCTGACCGCCGGTGATCGCCCGGCGGGCTTCACCGTGACCCGCGACGGCGCCACCGTCACCGCGCTCGATTTCGGACGGCGCCTGCCGGTCGACCCCGGGATCATCGTCATCGAGGCGACCGCGCCCGGGCACCAGCCGTTCCGCGTCGAGGTGGTCGTCGAGGGCGAGAAGGTCTCGCGCGTGGTCCACGTTCCGGCGCTGGTGCCGGCCGCCCCGACGTCCGGCGAGGTCGCCACGTCCGGCGAGGTCGCCACGCCCGTCGCAGGCCCGGCCGCGCCGGTGCGCGAGCCGCGAGCGCCGGCGACGCGCCGGCCGCGCCGGCGGATCGCCCTGATCGTCGGTGGGGTCGGCGCCGCCGGGCTGGTCGCCGGCGTGGGGGTCGGGCTGTCGGCGCGCGGCAGCTACGCCGGCGTCGGCTGCACCGCGGGCGACGGTCCGCCCACCGGCTGCAGCCGCGAGGAAGAGGGCGCGATCGCCAGCGCCCGCAGCCGCGGCAATCTCGGCACGTTGATCGGCGTGGTCGGGGTCGCCGCGCTCGGCGCCGGCGTCGGCCTGTGGCTCACCGCGCCGGTCGAGCGGGTCGCGGTCGAGCCCGCGCTCGGCCCCGATGGCGCCGGCGTCACCGTGACTGGCCGCTTTTAGACCACCTCGCCCGGAGGCCGGCAGACGGCAGACCTGCCAGATGCAGCTCGTGATCTTCGACGGTCTACCCTTCGACCGCGGGCTCGCTGCGCGAGCCCTGGCGCAGCGATACCGGGAAGATGTGCGGGCTCCTGCCGGCTGCAGACCGCCCTGCGACTCCGCGCTCGCGCTGCGCTGGGGGCAGATGACGGTTCGACCGGGCGCTTGCGCCGGGCCGATCGGCATTGCGTTCCGGATAGCCCGCGCCGGTTTCTGGCGGTCGGCGCAAGCGCGACCTACGATGGCCCGATGCGCCGCGACGTCCTCGCGCTGGCCGTGCTCGCCGGTTGCGCCGCGCCGGCGCACGACGACATGCGCCGCCTCGCGCCACCCGCGCCCCGCGTCGATCCGGTCACCGGGCCCTGGCGCCTGACCTGGCGCGGCGCGCCGATCGGTGTGGCGTGGGAGATCGAGCAGGACGGCCGGTTCACCCGCCGCGAGCGCGTGATCGTGCGCCGCGGGGACGCGATCGTCGCGACCGAGCTCTCGATCGAGGTCGTCCGCGACGAGGCCGGCGCGCCCAGCACCATCACGGTCGCGCGCTGGGGGGACGGCCCGGCGCTCGCCGGCCGCGCCACGCGGACCGCGCGCGGCTGGGCAGTGGCGATCGAGGGCGAGGCCGCCGCCTCGCTGCCGGCGGCAGTCCCGTTCGAGCTCGCGGTGCGCGAGGCCTGGGGCCGCGGCGGGTTCCACGGCCCGGTCGTGCTCGCCGGCTGGGGCTTCGCCGTCGCCGAGCTCTCGCTGGCACCGGCCCCGACCGACCGCGCCGACCGCGCCGACCGTGCCGACGGTGCGTGGCTGGCGCAGCTCGCGGTGGGCGATCGGACCGCGACCGCCCGGATCCTCTACGACGACCGCGGCGGCGTGCTCGAGGTGATCGGCGGCGATGGCGTGGTCGCGCGCGCGGCAACGCCGGGCGATCCGCGGTGGCCGCCCGCCACGATCATCGAGGTGGTCGATGGCAACGCCCTTCGCGTCGACGGCATCGATGCCTCGGTGGCAGGTGTCCGGTTCCCGGACGCCTCGGCGCCGCCGCCTCCCGCCCTGCCCGGCCAGCGGGTTCGCGCCGCGCCCGGCGGGGGCTGGGAGGTCCGCTTCGCATCGCGCGGGACTGGCGGTGACCAGGACCCGGCGATCGCCGCGCTGGTGCGCCGGGTGGCCGACGAGGTCGCCGACGATCTCGGCGCCACCGCCACCACCACCGGGGCCGCGCTGGCCGCGACCCGCGGCGACTGCACCACCCACGCGCTGCGCTTCGTCGCGCTGGCGGGCCCGGCCGGGATCCCGGCGCAGATCGTCACCGGCCTGCGGCTCGACGGCGACCAGCTGGTGCGCCATCGCTGGAACCTGGCGTGGACCGGCACCCGCTGGCTCGCGGTCGACCCGACCTGGGCCGAGACCCCGGCCATCACCGTGATCGCCCTGGCGGTGCACGGCGCCCGCGCCGCCGATCTGGCCGCGGCCGACGCCATGGTGTTCGACGGCATCGGCGCGACCGCGCAGGCGATCGGTGGGCTCGAGCGTGGCGGATCGGCCCGCTGAGCCGCGCGGATCAGGCGCTGACGAACATGAGCGGCGTCGTGAACCAGGCCGGGGTCGCCAGGCGCCGGAAGCGCATCGCGCGGAACACCCGCGCGACGCACGCTTCGACGCGCGGATGCGCCAGCGTGCGGGGTGTGACCGCGAACCGGACCTCGCTGGTGTGACCGGTGGCGGCGACCAGGAAGCGCACGACCAGCTTGCCGCGCAGCGCCGGCTCGGCGCGCAGCGCGCGGGCGTAGCAGCGACGGAGCTGGGGATCGTGGCGGCGCACGGTCTCGAACATGTGCGGCGGCAGCGCGTCCCGGCTGGCGCGGGCGGACCGCGCGCCCGCGAGGGCGACGGCAACCACCGCCGCGGCGACCACCAGGAATGCACGAGCGCGCGCCATGACGCCGGAACCTAGGCGGTCACCGACCGGCGCGCCAGTCCCGGGTGAGGTTTGCCAGATGCGCCGCGACCGGCGCGGCAGCCGGTCGCCGTCGCGTGATCAGCGCCCGGCGCTGCGGCCGGTCCACGCCTCGTAGTCGGCGACCCGCTTGGCCAGCGCCTCGAGATCTTCGCCGGCGCGCGCGCGCTCCTCGGCCGCGACCACCAGCAGACCCATCGCAGCCTGGAGGAACCGCCCGCCGGGCAGCGCCAGGTTGGCGCCGCGCAGCGCGTACTCGCGGACCTCCTCGATGCGGAAGGCGATCGACCCCACCTGCAGGAAGCCGCCGCTGACGTGCACGGTCTCGTTGCCGACCGCGAGCGCCTTCTCGACCTCGCGCCGCGCGGTGCGGCCGCCATCGGCGCCACCGACCCCCGCGGCCAGGCGGCGCCGCGCGTCCTCGTAGACCTCGGGCCGCGTGATCGGCGCCTCGCGGGTGTACGGCGACAGCTGGTCGGCGGTGCGCTTGGCGGCATCGGGCCCGTCGGCGACATGGAGCGCGACCTCGAGGTCGCCAAGCGCGAGCAGCAGATCGCGGCTGCGCGAGCGCCGGCGCGCCTCCGCGAAGCGCTCGTAGGCGAGATATCCGAGGCCGGCGCAGGTGAAGATGTGGCCAGGCAGGATCGCCAGGGCCCCGGCCAGCGCGCCGGCGGCGGCGACGCTCGAGGTCACCGCGGCCCCGACCGGCGAGCGGCCGATCAACTCGACCCGGTCGAGCAGGCGGGCATCGAGCCGGATGATCGGGTTGCCCGGCGGTGCGATCACCAGGTCGCCGGCGTCGACCCCGATCCCGCTGCGCGGGAGCAGCCGCAGCTGCGCCCGCTGACTGCCGTACTCGTTGGTCATCGCGCCGACGCGCATCCTTCCCAGCGTAGCATGCGCTCGGCAGCGCACCTCCGACCGGCGAGGACAGGTCGGCTACCCGGCAATGTGGAGGATCCCGCGGTCGGCGAGCCGTGCGAGCACGACCAGCGCCTCCGCCGAGCGCACCGGCGCATTCTGGATGATGGTCAGCAGGTCCCAGCGACCATCGACCGCGTGGAGGAGGCGCCGCTCGAGGTCGGTCAGCCCGACGCCCTCCAGCTCGTTGGGCCCGCGCCGGACCACCGGCACCGGCGCCGCGCCATCCGCGCGCACCAGCAGCGTGCGCGCCAGGATCGCGACCCGGGCCCGCTCGATCCGCTGATAGACCGCACGGACCGGGGCGTGATCGGGCGCGGCCGCGTAGGCCTGGGCCGCGGCATGGAGCGCGTGGTCCCACGCCCCGGCGGCGGCGTGACGCTCGGCCTCGGCCACCAGCTCGGCCGGCGTCGGCGGCACCTCGGACTCGGGCGCGCGCTCGAGCACGCCAGCCGCGACCAGCTCGGCCAGCCGGTCGAGCACGGCGAAGCGCTCACCGCCGAGCGCGGCGACCAGCGAGCGCACGCCCAGCCCGGCGACGCACGCGGCCAGCAGGCGGGCGTCATCGATCGGCGCCAGCGGCGGACCGGCCGCGGCGGGATCGGTGTGGTCGACATGTCGGAAGCCGGTGTCGTCGTCCGGAATCAGCGCGCGGATCGCCGGCCACCGCCCGGCCCGCCGCGCCGCGGTCGCGAGCGCGTCGGAGATCGCGACCACCGCCCGCACGCCGGTCGGGATCGGCAGCGCGACCGAGTCGAAGTCGAACATGCCCTCCTTCCACACAAGGACGTCGCACAGCGCCTCGCGGATCTTGACCAGGAGCGCCGCGCGCAGCGACTCCGGCGCGAGCGCACCGTGCTCGACCAGCCGGGTCCCGATCGGTGCGCCGGTGCCATCGGCCATCGACGCGGCCAGCGCTTCGTCGTCGATCGTCCCGGCCCCGCGCAAGATTCGCCCGAGCTGCTCGGTCGGCTCGGTCGAGCTCGCCCACACCACCGCACCTGTATCCAGCGTGAAGGTGCGGGTCAGGCCATCGCCATCGAGGACCAGCCGGCCGCTGACGCGACGCCGCTCTGCCCATTCGAGCAGGTCGGTCACCGCCATGGTGGCGAAGGTGCCCCGCAACATGGTTCCACCGTAGACGGGGACCGCGCCGCCGTCGAGACCGCCGGTGCGATGTGGAGGCGGATCGAGTAAGCTGACCGCCATGAGCCCGCCCCCCTCGGCCGCCCCCGGCCCGCGGTCCCCCGAGCCCGGTGGCGCGCCGCTGATCGATGTGCGCCGGGTCCTGGCCGGCGCCGGCGCGGTCGCGGTCGCGATCGCGATCGGCGTGCTGTTCATCTGGATGACCCCCAAGGCGGCCGCCCGCGAGGTCAAGGCCTCCTGCGACGCCCTGCGCGCCTCGCCGTCGAACCCGGCGCTCGGCAACCTGCCCGTGCTCGCACCCGACTTCACCGCGCAGTCCCACGACGGCAAGCCGGTGAAGCTGTCCGACTACCGCGGCAAGGTCGTCGTCCTCAACTTCTGGGCTTCGTGGTGCAACGTCTGCAAGGCGGAGAAGCCGTCGCTGTCGAGCATGACCGGCGACCTGAGCCAGGACAACTTCGCGGTGGTGAGCCTGGCGTCGGACCGCAACTGGGACGACGTCAAGAAGACCCTGCCGGGCGGCGCGCCGTTCCAGGTGCTGCTCGATCCGCCCGCCGACGACGGCAACATCGGCGCGATCGCGTCCGCGTGGGGCATCAAGGCGGTCCCCGAGTCCTTCATCATCGACAAGCAGGGCCGGATCCGCATGTACCTGGTCAACAAGCGCGACTGGGACTCGGCGGTGGCCGAGACCTGCCTGCAGGCCCTGGTCGACGAGTGACCGGGCTCGACCGCAGCGCGGGCACCCGCGTCGCGGGCTGACCCCCGAGCAGCCATGGCCCGCATCCTGGTGGTCGACGACGAGCCCGACATCGTCCGGCTGGTCGTCACGATCCTCGAGGCGCGCGGCCACGTCGTGACCGTCGGCCGGGACGGCGAGGAGGCGCTGGCCCGGGTCCGGGCCGATCCGCCGGACGTGCTCGTGATCGACTTCAACCTGCCCGGCCTCGACGGGCTCGAGGTCTGCCGCCGGCTCAAGGCCGACCCGACCACCCGCGCGGTGCCGATCCTGATGATGTGCGCCACTTACGTCAGCCTGACCGACGCCGCCCACGGCGCCGAGCACCTCGGCCCCGACGAGTACGTGATCAAGCCGTTCGTGCGCGAGGTCGTCATCAACAACGTCGAACGGCTGCTGCGGCCCCGATGACGACGCCGTCGACCGCCCCGGTCCCGTTCACGATCCTCACCGGCTTCCTCGGCGCCGGCAAGACCACCACGCTCAACCGCATGCTGGCCGCGCCCCACGGCCGCCGGCTCGCGGTGCTGGTCAACGAGCTCGGCCGGATCGCGATCGACTCGCGGCTGATCGTGCACCGCGGCGGCGACGTGCTCGAGCTGGCGGGCGGCTGCGTGTGCTGCAAGATCGACGTCAAGAACGACCTGTGGGATGGCATCGCCGAGGTGGTCGCCCGGTCCCAGCCCGAGCAGGTCGTGCTCGAGACCACCGGCATCGCCGAGCCCGACGCCATCCTTGACGGGCTGGGCGGGGTCCCGGCCGCGGTGCGCGACCGGATCGCGCCGGCCGGGGTGGTGTGCGTGGTCGACGCCGAGGCTGGGCCGGCCCAGCTCGACCAGCGCGACGAGGCCCGGGTCCAGGTCGCCGCCGCCGACCGCATCCTCCTGCGCAAGCTCGACCGTGCCAGCGCCGCTCAGGTCGCCGCGGTGCGGGCCCGGATCGCCGCGCTGGCGCCCGACGCCGAGATCGCGAGCTTTCCCGAGGACGACGACGGCGCGATGGCCATGACCGGCTGGATCCTGGAGGCCCGGGGCGCCCGGAAAGTTGCGCGCGCGCCGCAAAGGCGCGACGACCACGATCATGGACGCGGCCACCACCACCACGGGCAGCTGCGGGCGGCGATCTTTGCCGGCCCCGAGCCGCTCCTCGGTGAAGCCGTGATCGAGGTCCTGGCCGCGCTGGGCGACCGCCTGGTGCGCGCCAAGGGCTTCGTCCGGCTGGCCGACGACGACCGGGCCGGCTTTGTGGAGCTCGCCGGCGCGGCGCCGCTCGCGCTGCGCCGGGGCCTGGCCTGGACCGGCCCGCCCCGGACCGAGCTGGTGCTGATCGGCGACGACCTCGACGAGGCGGCGCTCCGCCGGGCGCTGTGGGCCTGCCGGGTCGCGAGCCCGCCAGGTTCCTCGGCTCGATGACGACGTCCTGAGGTAAGCTGGAACCGACGAATGCAAGCCCGTTACACCATCCTCGAGCGCCTGGGCGGCGGTGGCCAGGCCGAGGTCTTCAAAGGCGTCGCCGAGTCGATCCAGGGCTTCAAGAAGCCGGTCGCGATCAAGCGCGTCTTGCCGAACCTGACGAGCAACAACAAGTTCGTCGCGATGTTCCTCGACGAGGCGCGGCTGTCGCTGTTCCTCCAGCACGCGAACATCGTGCAGGTCTTCGACATCTCCAAGGCGCCCGACGGCACCTACTTCCTGGTGATGGAGTTCGTCGACGGCCTCGATCTCAAGCTGCTGATCGAGCGCACCACGCTCAAGAAGAAGCAGCTCGAGCTGCCGCACACGATCCAGGTGATCCTCGAGTGCTGCAAGGCGCTCCACTACGCGCACACGCTCGAGCACCCCGAGACCGGCGCGCCTTTGCACATCGTCCACCGCGACGTCTCGCCGCCCAACATCATGCTGTCGAAGAACGGCGAGGTGAAGGTCGTCGACTTCGGCCTGGCCAAGGCCAACAGCCAGGCCGAGATCACCGACCCCGGCGTGGTGAAGGGCAAGTTCGCCTATCTGTCGCCCGAGGCCGCCTACGGCCAGGAGATCGACCACCGCACCGACGTCTTCGCGCTCGGCATCCTGCTGTGGGAGATGTTCACCGGGCGCCGGCTGTTCTACGCTGACACCCCGCTCGAGACGGTCGAGCTGGTGCGCCAGGCCCGGGTCCCGTCGATCACCGCGCAGAACCCGAACGTTTCGGCCGAACTCGAGGGCATCGTTCGGCGCGCGCTCGCCCGCGATCCCGAGGAGCGCTTCCAGAGCGCGGCCGACCTCGGTGACACGCTCGCGCAGTACCAGTTCGCCAACGGCATGAAGGTCACCTCGCGCGACATCGCGACCCTGGTCCGCGAGACCAAGGCCGAGGTCGCCCGCGACAAGAAGGCCGTGCCGCAGACGTCGCTGATCGACGCGCTCATCCACGACGAGCTGGCCCGGCTGACCTCGGTGCTCGCCGAGCCCGCCGACGCCCCGCCGACCGGCGCGACCGCGCTGTCTCCGACCGACCTGGTCGACGTCGGCGGCTGGGCCAACGACCTCGACGACGACTGACGGCGCACCCGCGCGCAGCGCCCGACGCCCGCGCGGTCAGGGCGCGTACTTGATCGGTCGACCCGCGACGCGCGTGGTCGCGTTCCCGCCCGGATCGCGCACGGTGCCGCGCAGGCAGTAGTAGACCGACGTCCGCGGCGGCGCCGGCGCCGGCATCCCCATCCACACGTAGCTGCCCGCGGTCACCGTGGCCGGCAGCGCGATCCAGCCGGTGAGCGTGGCATCGCAGCGCGCGGTCTGGTCGGCGGTGGCGGTCAGTGGCGCGTACTCGATGGCCCCGGTCAGGGTCAGGCCCTCGGGGTCCGCGGTGGTCCACGCCAGCGTCACGGTGCCGGTCGTGGTGCGCGTGATCGCGCTGTCGTTGGGCGTGGTCCACACGAACGTCGGGGCCGCGTCGGTCGGGGCGCCGCCGCGAGGCGCCCCCCCGACGATCCACTCGCCGACCATGGTCCGCTGGGTGGGGCTCGGCTTCTGCGCGGACGCCGGCGGCATGTTCTGGAGCGACACCAGGCGCTGGTAGACCTGCGCGCGCTGCTCGTAGACGCCGAGGTCGGTGTCGCCCGGGAATGCGGGATCGGTCACGTCGTACTTGTCGAGCCGGAAGTTGTCGAGCGCCATCGTGCGGGCCATGTCGCCGTGACACTCCGTGCAGTACTGGACGAAGACCGGCTTGACGTCGTCCCAGGTCAGGCTGGTCGGCACCATCGCCGGCGCGATCGTGAAGGTCGCGTCGGACTCGTCGCTGCGCGTGTTGCGGGCGGCGGTGTCGGTCGCGGTCACCCGGACCCGGTACTCGATCGCGCCCGCGCCGTCGCTGGCCGGCACCCCCGTCGGATCCCACGCGAAGCTCGCGACGTCACGCAGCCCGCGGGCCAGGTTGCGGTCGACCGTCCCGGTGCCGTCGGTCGCGACCCGGATCAGGTCGAGCTCGATGGTGAGGATCTCGTCGCCGACGTCGGGGTCGGTCGCGCTCCACGCGATCGTGGTCTCGCCGAGCACGGTCTCGCCGCCGTTGGGCGCGAGCAGGCGGACCGTCGGCGCGGTCCCGCGCACCCCGTGGTCGACCCGGAGCGCCGGGACCAGCACGACCTCGTGCTGGTTGCCGGTGGGGTCCTCGGCGAAGCCATCGTCGACCACCGCGTAGACCTCGACGTCGCGCCCCGAGGCGAGCTGGCCGGTGTCGACCAAGACCTCGCCCAGCCCGCCGCCGAGCCCGCCGGCGACCGGATAGGTGTCGCCGGTGGTGGTGTCGCGCACGCCGATCGCGACCGCGAGCGCGTCGCCGTCGAGGTCCTGGGCCAGCACGGTCAGCGCGAGCTCCTGATCGACCTGGGCCGGCACCGGGGTCGGCGCCACCAGCGTCGCGGTCGGGACCTGGTTGCCGCGGTCGCCGCGGGGCGCGCCGCTCGCGATCCAGCGGGCCAGGATCTCGCGCTGGCGCGCGGGCAAGGCGTAGTCGAGCGGCATGGTGCGGTCCTCGACCGCCCGGATCTGGATCGCGGCCAGGGCATCGAACACGTCGGTGGTCACCGGGTCGAGGTCGCCGGGCACGAAGCGATCGAGCCGGACCCCGACCGGCGCCGCCGGCCACGGCGTGGCGCCATGACAGCGCGCGCAGTTCGCGATCAGGATCGGCTGGACGTCGGCGAACCAGGTCGGCGCGTCGGGCGCCGGCTCGGCGCAACCCGCGGCAGACGTCGCCAGGATGGCGGCCAGCACGAGGAGGTTCGATCGGATCATGGGGAACCTCATGGGAAGTAGTGGAGCTGGAGCATCGCCATGGTCGCGTGGTCCTCGGTGCCGATCCGCTGGTAGCGGGCCGACGCGCTCACCTCGACGTGCGCCCACGGCAGCACCGCGACCGTGGTCGAGCCGGCGTAGCGGTTGGCGGCCGGCAGCCGGGCGTCCTCGGCGTGAGCCTCGGCGGCGACCGACACGCTGACCCCGCGGGTCGCCAGCCAGGTCGGCCCCGCATAGGCGGTCACGGTGGGCCGGCCCTCGCCGGCCTCGGCGAACCGCTGCCAGCCGCCGTCGAGCTCGGCGAGCAGGACGACTGACGGTGCGGCCAGCCAGGTCGCCGACACCCCCACGAGCGCACGCTGCTCGTGCTCGCCGGCGGTGATCCTTGCCGAGCCGCGCAGCGCGCGACCGGTCCCGCGCTGCTCGTACATCACGGCGGCACCCGCGGCGGGCGCCACGCTCCACTGGATCGGATCGGACATGAACGCGGTGACGTGGAGGTCGGACCCGTCGGTCAGCACCGCCAGGCCGACGCCGTAGGTCTCCTCGTACAGTCCGTAGCCGGGGTACCGGCGCACGTACGCGGTGTGATCGGCCAGCCGCAGCCCGAACGGCGCGGCGAACCGACCGGCCCGGACCTGCCAGGTGGCCGCTTCCGGCTGGTAGGTCACGAAGTGCTCGCGCGAGAACACGGCGGCACCGCGGACCACCGCGGCGTCATCACCGTCGGTGCGATCGGCGGCGGCGCGGGCGGTGCCGCGCAGGCCGAGGATCACGGTCGCCGACCAGCCGGCCGCGCCGACCCGGGCCGCCGCCTCGAGCTGCATCGGAAACACCGCGACCTCGGCGCCGTCGTCGGCGCCGGTCTCGTTGATTAACCCGGCCAGGCGCACGTCGCCGCCGAGCGCGAGCCAGCCCGGCAGGTCGAGGCCGTGCAGGAAGCGTCCGTCGCCGCCACGGCTGAGGGTGTCGCCGAGCTCGCCGCGGCCCCACTCGGTCAGCAAGCCGCCGCCGGCCGTGGCCAGGTGGCACTCGCTGCAGCGATCGGTGCCGCTCGAGAACTGGTAGTGCGGATAGGCGGCGGCCTCACCGGCGCTGATCGCGAGCATCACCGCCACGGTGGTGAGCGCGAGGACGCTCGGGCGACTCATCGCGCGGCCCCCTGCTCGATCCAGGTGCGGATCAGCGCGACATCGACCGCGGGCAGCGGCGCGTCGGGCGGCATGCGGACCCGCTCGTTGCCCTCGAGCAGGAACAGCAGCGGGCTGGTCAGGTCACCGGGCACCACGAAGTTCCCGTCGACCACCGCCGCGTAGGCCTGGTCGGGATCCTGGAGGTCGAGCTCGGCCCGCACCGCCAGCGCGCTGTGGCAGGTCGCGGTCGCGCAGCCCGGCACCACGATCGCGGCGTGGATGTAGGACCAGGTCGGCGGACGGTCGCCGGGTTCGATACAGGCAGACGTCGCGAAGGCAAGGGACGGCACCAGGGCCCCCGCCCATCGCAACCAGCGTCGGATCGGCATGCCTCACGTTAGTGCCAGCCAGGCCGCAAAAGTCGCAACGGGGCGCACACGGGCGCACGGACTATCTGTTCGCCTCGCAGGTTCAAACTTCTCGCGAACGGCCGACTCACACGGATCATGAAGGTATTCCCCGGCGTGCGGTTGGCGTGGCTGCCGCTGGCGATCGCGTTCGTCGTTTCGTGCGGAGGCGGGGGCGGTGGTGGGGGCGGCGGTGGCGACGGCGGTGGCGACGGCAGCGACGCCGCGGCGCCGCCTGACGCGAGCGCTCCTGATGCCGGCGACGTCGATGGCCCCGGCCCGGTCGATGCCGGGACCGACGCGGCGCCGGTGATGTCGATCATCAGCATCTTTCCCAGCGCGGCGTCGCGCGCGGTCGAGACCTCGCTGCGGGTCACCGGGGCCTACCTGGCCACCGGCGCCACGTTACGTCTGTCCAACTGCGACACCGCCACGAGCTACGACCTGACGCCGAGCGTCCAGGTGGCTGCCGATGGCCTCTCGCTGACCGCGTCGCTCGCCGCCGATCCGCTCCGCGAGCAGGGCCTGTACACGGTCACCGTCGCGAACCCGGACGGCGCGTCCGATGCCCTCGAGTGCGCGTTCCGCGTGCTGGCGGCCGCGCCGCCCACCGTCACGGATGTGGTGCCGGCCAGCTCCTACCGAGGTGTCGCCGGCGACGGCGTCAACTCCGACACCACCATCAGCATCGTCGGGACCGGCTTCCAGTCGACCCCGACGGTGCGCTGGGTCAGCACCGATGGGAGTCGCAGCTATGACGCGCTGTTCGTGGGCTACGGGTCGTCGACCCAGCTCACCGCGGTGGTGCCGTCGGAGACGTTGGGCATGGCCGCCGGCCAGTACCACGTGTTCATCACCAACCCGGATCTGCTCACCGCGCAGTGGCGGGTCGTCGACCAGGCCACCCTGGTGCCCGGTGTCTTCACGGTCACCACCAACGCACCGCCCGACATCGTCGACGTCAGCCCGGCCCGCATCGAGAACGGCAGCTGCACCTCGACGTCGCTGACGATCAGCGGCCGCGGCTTCGCGGTCGGAGCGACGGTCTGGTACGTCGCCCCCGCCGGCACCACCTGCGCGGGCTCGATCCGGGACGCCAACGGCGCGACCCTGTGCCCCTTGATCGTCGACGCGGTCGCCGCGGGCAGCACCATCACCGCGCACCTCGGAACCTGCCCCGGGCAAGGGTCCTACCCGCTGGTCGCGATCAACCCCGACGGGCAGAGCGACTACTTCTTCTCGATCGAGATCACGCCGTCCTCGGCCGGCCACCTCAACACCGGCCCGTTCATTACCCAGGCCAACGCGCTGCAGGTGGCTCGTTGGAAGCACGCCGTCGCGTTTGGCTTCGACACGTTCGGGCGCAGCCACCTGTATGTCGCCGGCGGCCAGGACGCGAGCGGCGTGGCGCTCGGCAGCGTCGAGGCGAGCGAGCTCGACATCTTCGGCACGCCGGGCGCGTTCCGCATGCTCGAGCAGTACGGCTCCCCGACCAACCCGCGCGTGCGCAACCAGCTCAACGTCCCGCGCCAAGGCCTCACCATGGTTCGCCTCGGGCGCGACCTGTTCGCCGCCGGCGGCGCCACCCTCGCGACCGACGTGTCGTCGGTGATCCCGGCCAGCGCCGAGGTCGAGCACGCCCGGATCTTGTCGTACGACGAGATGCCGGCGATCCGCACGCCGCGCGCCAACCCCGGCGCCGGGCTGCCGGTCGGCTCCTGGTATTACCGGGTGTCCGCGATCGGACCGTGGGGCGAGAGCCTGGCATCGACAGAGACGGTGGTCCTCAACCGGGGCGGGCAGATCGAGGTGTGCTGGAACCCGCCGGCGCTGCCCGGCGCGACCGCGTACCACGTCTATCGCTCGCTCAGCGCCGACGGCCGCGCCGGCACGGCATCGGCGCTGGCCTACGAGCTCACCGGGAGCTGCCTCACCGACGACGGCGCCGGTCCCCTGACGCCCGCGCCCAGCGCGGTGCGCGGCACGATCACCACCGGTGGCGCGCTCGCGGTCACCGATCACAGCTACCGGGTGTCGGCCACCGTGGCCCTCGCCGGCGGTGTGCTGTTCGAGACCTACGCCGGCTATGCCTCGACGGTGGCCGTGACCGCCGCCGACGTCGGCGCCGGCAACGCGAGCGTCACGCTGGCGTGGAACCCGATCCCGAACGCAACCTACAGCGTCTTCAAGCTGGACCCGGGCACCGGCCGCTATCGCCTGCTCGCCGGGGCCGGCGCCGTGACCGCGACCACCCTGATCGATGGCGGCCTGGCGTTCGACGCCAGCGACCGCGGCCCCCGGGCGCAGGTGACGCCGCTGGCGCCCGGCAGCCTGTCGCGCTGGGACGCGAACACCGTGCCGGCGTTGACCGTCGCGCGCGAGGGGCTCGACGGGGTGGCCATCGCGATGGATCCGATGACCTCCGGCAACCTGATCGGTCGCATCCTGGTCGCCGGTGGCCGCAGCAGCAACGCCAGCGGCAGCGGCGCCTACCTGCGCACCGCCGAGTCGCTCGGCGTCTACGCCGACGGCACCTTCGACGTGACCTGGTCGATCGAGACCCCGCAGTTCACCTCGGCGCGCGCGTACTTCGCGCTGCTGACCACCCAGGGCCGCAACGAGACCCCGTTCCCGCCCCCGCCGAGCGAGCCACCGTGTGGCGATCTCGATGGCGACGGAGCCGTCAGCTGCAACTGCGCGGCACCCGGGACGCCGAACAGCCAGCTCGACTGCAACGACGCCGATCCGACCGTCCACCCCGGCGCGACCGAGATCTGCGGCGACGGCATCGACCAGGACTGTGACCAGGGCTGCACCGGCACCGACCTGGCCTGTACGTGCACCACCGACGCCGACCTCGACGGGCACGTCTCGACCGCCGCGTGCGGCGGCGACGATTGCTGCGACACCGGCCTCGAGACGACCACGCTGGGCTGCGCCGCTGGCACCGCCGGTGGCATCCACCCCGGGGTCGTCGACATCTGCGGCGACGGCATCGACCAGGACTGCGACGGGATCGATCGAGCGTGCACGTGCGCCACCGATGCTGATGGCGACGGCCACGTCGCGATCGCGTGCGGCGGCGCTGACTGCTGCGACGTCGGCACCGACGTGTCGCTGGGCTGCACCGACGCCACCGACCAGGGCATCCACCCCGGCGCAGCGGAGATCTGCGGCAACGGCGTCGACGACGACTGCGTGGGTGGCGACGAGCAGTGCCCCATCCCGGCGTGGTCACCGCCCACCGCCAGGATCCGGTCATCGCCGATGACCGAGCTTCGCGACGACGT
>JBKJLC010000176.1:0-3120 GCA_046597055.1 Kofleriaceae bacterium
ACTTGCTCGCGTGCGACAGCAGCGCCCACCGGCGATGGCATTACTCCCGACCCGGCCCCGCGAGTCCGGGTCGGCAGTCGAACCGTATCGCCACGCGCGAGCCGGCTCGTCCCGGTCGAGCCGCATTCGATGCAATCGGCGTCTCGGCGCGGGACTTCGTGTCGGATCGCGCCGGTCCGCGCGTCGATGTATATGAACTCGCCGCCATGCTCAGTGCGCAGACCCACAGCGCGCATCATCACCTCGTTGCACGCGATCGCCGTCCCGACGTAACTGTCCGAGGATCGACGTCGCCGTCGAGGAATCGCGGCGTTGCGCGGCTCAGGGCGTCGCGAGCGGCGCAGAATCGTCCGGCGGTCGCCAGCGGTGCGGGAGCAGGTCGAGGATCTGATGTGCCGGGTGTTCGTTGATGCGGGTGAGGACGTCGGTGAGGTAGTCGACGGGGTTCTTGCCGTTTTGCTGGCACGAGTTGATCAGCGTGTAGAGGACGGCGTGGCGGTGTCCTGATTCCTCGTGGCCGACGAAGAGGAAGTTGGCACGGCCCATCGCGGCGCGGCGCAGGCTGCGCTCGGCCTTGTTGTTATCGAGAGGAAGCGTGGGGTGGCGCGTGCAGAGCGTGAGGGCGGCGCCGTTGTTGAGCAGGTAACGAATGGCGCGGCCGAAGGCGGAGCGCGGCTCGTGGCCTGGGCGGTGGAAGCGAGCCCAGCGGAAGATCAGCGCCATGATCGGGCGAGTCTGGGTGGTACGGAGTGCGGCGTGCTCGGTGGAGCCGAGGATGCCGGCCTTCTTGGCGGCGCGTTCGATGCGGTAGAGGGCGGCGATCAGATCAAGGACGGCCGGGACTTCTGGGTGCGCGCGCAGATCGAAGATCTTGCGTCGGACGTGAGCCCAACAACCGGCACGAACGCGGCGGCCGGTGGACGTGACGACGTTGTATCCGGTGTATGCGTCGACGAGAAGCCGGCCCTGCGAATCGCCGAGAACCTCGGCGGGAACAGAGCCGCTACGGGTGGTCGCGTAGCGAAACACAGTGAGGTCGGGCGTGACGAAGGACCAGAGGTAGGCCTTGCCGGTGCGGTCATGCTGGCGCATCGAGGTCTCGTCGGCGTGGACGTCGACGGCGGCGGGGACGAGCGCGAGTGCAGCGGCGTACAGCGGCGTGAGCATCGTCGCGGCGCGGTGCAGGAGGTCGCATGCCGTCTGGCGCGGCAGGTCGAGACCGAGCTCACGGTAGGCGGTGGTGAGTCGATTCTGTGGAATCGCGTGGCCGATCTTGGCGACGACGAGATGGGCGACGAGTCCGGAACCAAACTGGCCCTTGTCACCGAAGCGGATCGGCGCCGGCGCAGCGATGATGTGGCCGCAGGTACATGCCAGTGTCTCGCGCCGGAAGATTCGCCGGCGCAGATGTGCGCGGACGAAGTCGACGACCTCGCTGGTGGTGGCGCCGCTCGGCTTGAGAGAGGGCTCGTCGGGGCAGACCGGACAGGTGCGTTGGCCGTCGGGGACAGCGACCTCGACGGTCTCGGTCGGCATCGCAGCGCGGCGCTGTGCGCGGGCTTTGGCGCGGGTCGCCGGGATCGTCGTCGGGTCGACGGGGTCCGGCGGCAGCGGCGGCGGCAATTTCGTCGACGTGCGGCGCTTCTCGCTCTTGCGCGCGTAAAGCAGACGTTTGACCTCGGCGAGCTGCTCGCGGATGTCGGCGATCGACTGGTCGTGCGCGGCCCGCTGCGCCTCGGCATAGGCCTTCCAGCCGCAGTCGTGATCGTCGGGCGGCGGGCTCACCGCGCTCTATTGATCACATCCGGATCGGCGGGTCCATCCGGATCTGCGCGTCATCGTGCAACCGATCGATCTTGCTACGCGGCCTCGCGCTTCCACGCCGACTGCCGACGAGTCTGAGCCAAGTCGAAGCCGCCGAGCAGCATCGCCAACTCGGTGCCGTCGAGCACGACGCGCTCGGTATCGGCGGCGATCGCCGGCAGACGAAACCGGCCCTTGGCCAAACGTTTGTAGTAGACGACGAAGCCGCCGTGATCCCAGAACAGGACCTTGACCCGGTCGCCGCGGCGTCCGACGAACACGAACAGCTGACCGCTGTACGGATCGAGCTCAAGCGTGCCGCGGACCAGCGCGCACAGCCCGTCGTGGCCGCGTCGCAGATCGACGGCCTGACTCGCGAGGTACACGCGCGTGCCCGACGCGATCGTCAGCATGCTGCGCGTGCCGCGCAAAGCACACGACCGACGTACTCCGGGGGCGTGTCCGCCGGCAGCTCCAGGACGACGCCAACCACGTACATACGCAAATTCCCAGCAGCCGGCATCGCCCGATCCGGAACGATCTCGACCATCCGCGTCGGTGCGGGTGCGGTCGTTGGCGCTGTCCCCAAACGCCAGCGCCACCACCGAAGACGCGCCGCTATCACGCCGTGTCGCTGCGCGATGCTCTCAACGCTACGGCCGCTGGCCAGCTCCGCAACCCGCGCTTCCCAAAACGATCGAGGTCGTCTCATGCGCGCGAATCTGCGCCGCGCGTGGCGATCTGGCTAGCCGTCGATCTTCGGACAGTTACGCAGCGATCACTCCGATGGGGCCGCTGGCGAGTGCGACTGCGGCGGCGCCCACGGCGGCTGCACCCTCAACGAACGCCTTCTTCTTCGAGTTGCCCACGCATCACAATAGCGTGAGGCTCCGACATATCGTTCTCATCCCCGGGATCCGACCTCTGACTCGCCGAAGCGGTTAGGTTGGACAACGTTTCTGAGACCTCGACAGCAGCATGATCATTGGCGCGATGCCCAGCGCTGTTCCACGTCGAACGCCTCTTTTCGCGCCCCCATGGACACCAGAGTTTGATGGATCTCGGAAGCGGACGTGCGACTGCACGAATCGAGCAGCCCGATGTCCCGAAGAACCTGTGCCATACGATGCATGTTGTCGCTCGCGGCTTTGACGGGAGGCCCCTTAAGCGCCTCCGCGCGCAGGATCGAAGCCAGTTCCTCAAGTGCGATACGCGATAACCCACCGAGGTCGAAGCTATGCAACGCACCCGCAACGTCCTCCTCGTCCCCGGCAACCAAAATCTCTTCGAACAACGCCTTGAGGGCCGGCCAGTACC
>JBKJLC010000212.1:0-35206 GCA_046597055.1 Kofleriaceae bacterium
GCGGCCATCTCGGCGAGCCCGGCGGCGACCGAGGTCAGCTCCTCGCCGCCGACGATGCGGTCGGCGCCGAAGCGGGCGGCCAGGGCGCCGCGGACGGCGGGCACCATCGACGAGCCGCCGGTGGTGAACACCCGGTCGACGTCGCGGACGTCGGCGCCAGCGCGGGCCAGCGCGTCGGTGACGGCGGCGTCGATCGCCTCGAGCTCGGGCGCGAGCCAGCCGTCGAAGTCGGGACGGGCGACGTCGGCGATCACGCGAACGCCGGGCCGGTCGAACGCCAGCGGCGCGCGCACGCTCGCCGACAGCGCGACCTTGGTCGCCTCGACCGCGTCGTGGAGCGGCAGGCCCAGGTCCTCGTCGACCACGCACACCAGCTGCGCGATCGCCTTGGGATCGAGCGCGCCGCGCTGGACCCGCTCGAGCAGGCGCAGGGTGTCGGCCGACTTGAGGAACGACAGGTGGTGCCAGCGGCGCAGGTGGTTGAACAGCCAGGTCGGCACCGGCGCCTCGCCGCCCATCTCGACCTGGTAGCGGCTGCCCTTGCCGAGCGCGGGCGAGATGACGTGGTCGACGATGCGGCCGTCGAAGGCGTCGCCGGCGAGCGCGACGCCGGTGGTCGCGCGCACGTGGGCGCCGCGGGCAGGTCCGACCTCGACCAGCGAGAAGTCGCTGGTGCCACCGCCGAAGTCGGCGATCAGGACCAGCTCGTCGTGATCGAGCCGGGTCGCGTAGCGGTGCGCGGCCGCGACCGGCTCGAACGCGAACGTGACCTCGTCGAAGCCGGCCATCGTCAGCGCGGTCCGCATGCGGCCGATCGCGCGGTCGTCGTCCTCCTGATCGTCGGCGCCCCAGTAGCGCACCGGCCGGCCGACCACCGCGCGGTTGCCGAGCTCGATCGGCGCGGCGGCGCGCAGCGCGCGCAGGTAGCCGCCGACCAGCTCCTCGACCCGGAAGCGCTTGCCGAAGATCGCGGTGTCGACGAACGACGACGACGCCAGGTGGCTCTTGATCGACTGGATCAGGCGGGCCACGCCTTCGCTCTGGGCGTAGCGGGCCAGGCCGGGCGCACCGGCGGTCATCCGCATCGGCACCCCGTCGTCGGCGGGCTCGAAGCACATGACCGTGCGCCAGTGCGTGACCGGGCCGTCGGGGCCGGGCAGGGGCAAGACCCGGGCGGGACCGTCGCCGGTCGCGACCGCGATCGCGCTGTTGGTGGTTCCGAAGTCGATGCCGATGGCCGGCCGGGACGGGGAGGGAAACTGGGATGGCATCAGCGAGCCACGCGCTCTACCACCTGGGTGCCGCTGCAGGCGGCGCAGTGGGCCGAGAACATCACCGGCGCGTCAGCGGCGGCGGTGCCGGCGAACCGGGTCTGGGCCATCACCGACGGTGGATCGAGGGTTTCGGCCAGCCCGCAGCTCGTGCACGGTGCGATCCGCCATGAGCCTCGCTCGGCCAGGTAGGCGTCGGTGACATACAGCGGATGGCGGCCGCCGGGCGCCGGCAAGAACCGCAGGTGGTCGCCCTGATGCACTGTCGTCAGCTGGCGCGGCGTGCTCAGCAGCTCGCCGAGATAGACCCGGCGCTCGCCGTCCTCGCTGGCGATCACGCGCAGCCAGCACACCTCGGCGGGCTTGCCGGTGCGGCGCGGCTCGCCGTCGTGGACCAGCACCTGGAGGTCGTCGGGGAACGACTTGTGGAAGCGCCCGCGCAGCGCCGGATCGGTGCGCCACGGTCCGTCGGGGGCTGGCTGGGGCCCGTACAGCGTGACCCAGCCGGGCCGGTCGGGCAGCCCACGCGCCCGCGCCTCGTCGGCGGTGAGCACCTTGCTGGGCACGCCGATCGGCAGCCGCACGGTGAGCCCCGGCTGCTCGACTTGATCGGGATCGCCGGCGCGGCCGCCCTTGGCCGACATCCCGACCTGGGCGTCGAGGTACACGAACCCGACGAAGGGCTCGGCCTCCGACCACGGCGCGTCGGGCAGCGCCAGCTCGATCCAGCGCAGCAGCGCCGTACCATCGATCGATCCCGGAGCGGTCATCGCGGCATCGTGCCACGAGGACGGCGACGTGACATCCCGGTGCGGGTCGGGGAGACTCGGCCGGCCATGACGCTGCGCCCCGCCGACGAGCTGCTCCCCCGTGCCCGCCTGTGCGCGCTGGTCTCCCTGGTCGGCCGGGGCTTTCCGGTCGCCGAGGCCGCCGCTGACCTCGAGCGCCACGACCTCGAGCCGGCGATGACCGACGACGAACGGCGCTGGCTCGGCGGTCAGGTCGCCGACGCCGACCCGTGGATCGGCGACGTCGCCATCATGCTGTCGTGGGCGCTCGGGCTGTCGAGCGACCTCGATCCCGACCTCGACGCCGCCCGCCACATGATGGAGGTCTTGTTCACCCGGTCGCCGCCGGTGAAGCCGCGCGCCGAGGAGGAGATCGCCGCGCTGCGCCGCGACCTCGAGCTGATCGCGGCGAATCCGCTCGGCCTCGATGCGGTCCGCTGGCGGCTGGCCGCGCTGCGCTGGGCGCTCGATCCGGCCGCGGCCTGGCCCCCGGCCGCCGCGGCCTCGCCGTCACCGCTTCCGCAGTGACCAGGCCTCGCCGGCGACCGCGACCTCGCGGCGGCGAACCCGGTCGCGCAGCTCGAAGGCATCCTCGACCGCATCGGGGACCGCGCCGCGCGGCGCCAGCTCGCGGCGCTCGTAGCTGATCCAAACCCGCGGATCGTTGCGGCAGTCGAACTTGCGGCAGATCGCGGGCCGGTGCTGATAGACGGTGCAGCCGTGGCCGGCGCGGTCGTTGTGCGTGCAGAGGCCGTCGGCCTCGTGACGGATGAGGTACGGCTGGCCGTGATCCCAGCGGATCACGCCCTCGTCGAGATCCTGCGACGACAGCGCGAAGGTGAACGAACAGCAGCGCGCCTCGCAGATCGGCAGGAGCTCGAGGCACGGCGGGCCGTCGTCGTTCACGACCTCGTACTTGTCCTCGAAGTCGGCCAGCTGCAGCCGGCCCTGGGCCTCGAGATCGGACATCTGGATCAGCGGGGTCAGCGCCTCGGCCCGCGCCTCGAGCCGGGTCGCGACGTCGGGCTCGTCGTCGACCGCGACCGCGCCGCCGAGGCGCTCGACCTCCTCGGTCAGCGCCACCACCTGGGCCGCCAGCTTGAGCAGGTCGGCGCGGGTCTCCTCGACCGCGAGCAGCGCGGCGCGCACGGCGCGCGTCAGCCGGGCCGGCTCGTCGTCGGGCGGCCCGCCGTCGCCGGCCATCAGAAGTCGAGGCCGCCCGAGACCGTGATCGTGCGCTGGCTGCCGGCGCGATCCGGCGAGTCGCAGTTGCTGGTGCGGCTTCCGACCGTGCACTCCTCCTCGCCCGAACGCTCGTCGACCGAGCTGCCGGCCAGCGCGAAGTCGGCCTCGAAGGTCAGCTGGAACACGTGGTACTGCAGCTTGGCGCCGACGAAGATCCGGTGCCGGACGATGTCGTCCTGATCCTTGAACACGAAGTTCAGGTCGCGGTCGTCCATGTTCATCGGGTCGAGCGCGTCGATCTCCGGGGTCGGGTCGATCACCTCGGACCGCGGGATCATGACCAGCGTGTTCCAGCCGGCGAACGGGTCGACGCTCCAGGTCCCGGCCACGCCGAGGTGCTTGCTGACGCTGGCGTCGAACGACACGATCGTGAGGTCGAGCTCCTTCTGGCCGATCAGGCGGGAGGCGCCGGCGCGGACCGCGAGCGAGGGCAGCGGCCAGCTGTGATAGCCCTCGAGCAGCGCGAGCTTCAGGTAACTCTGCGCGGTCCACATCTTGGAGTCGAGCAGGTGGACGGCGCCGACGCCGAACTCGAGCGACGGCACCGGGAACCAGATGCCCTTGCGGACGAACCCGCCCACGGTCGGCAGGCTGGCCGGGCCGTGGTCGGTGGGGCTCATCGCGTCGGGCGCGGTCGACGAGCGGCGGGCCCGCCACCAGGTGCCGTCGGGCGTGATCGAGGTCGACGCCATGTCCACGCTGACCTGGAAGCCGCCAAAGCCGAGGGTGTCCGACGGGGTCAGCAACCGGGGCGCCAGGGCGACCCCCAGCTCGCTGACCAGCGCGCGCAGGTCGAGGCTCTGCCCGACGGTGCGCGGCTTGGACCCGGGCTCTTCGATGACGACCGCGAGGCGGCCGAGGACGACGTCGTTGTCGCCGGCGTTGGCTGGGCTGGGCGCGGCGCCGAGCACGGCGGCGAGCGCGGTCAGCGCGGTGGCGACGGATCGCATGGGAGCGGAGCGTAGGTCGCGGTCGGCGCCCGCGTCAACCGGACCCGCCGCGACGGTCGCAGCCGGCGATGGACGACCCCGGGACGCCTACGGTAGGGTCGCGGCCGCGTGTACAGCACCATTCTCGTCGACGGCAGCGCCCCCGTGGCCCGGATCACCCTCAACCGGCCCGAGAAGCGCAATCCCATCGGGCTCGAGACCTGCGGCGAGCTGGTGCACGCCTTCGAGGCGGTGCGCACCGACCCGACCCTCCACGCGGTCGTGATCACCGGCGCCGGCTCGGTGTTCTCCGCGGGTGGCGACCTCGGCTCGATGCAGCCGACCGCGCCGCGGCCCGACGCGATCCGGCCGGCGACGCTGGTCGAGCTGTTTCCCGCGATGCACGAGCTGGGCAAGCCCATCATCGCGATGGTGAACGGCCACGCGCTCGCCGGTGGGCTCGGCCTGATGGTCGCCTGCGACCTGGCGATCGCCGCCGACACCGCGACCTTCGGCACCACCGAGATCGCGGTCGGCCTGTGGCCGATGATGATCACCGCCGAGCTCACCCGCAACATCGGCCGCAAGCGCACGCTCGAGATGATGCTCACCGGCCGCCGGTTGTCGTCGGCCGAGGCGCTCGAGGCCGGCCTGGTCAACCGGGTGGTCCCGGCCGCCGACCTCGAGGCGACCACGATGGCCCTGGCCCACGAGCTGGCCGCCAGGAGCCCGGCCGCGATCGCGCTCGGCCTGCGCGCCTTCTACCGGGCCCAGGACATGGAGTTCGAGTCGGGCCTGCGCTACCTGCAGGGCGAGCTGGGCCGGGTGCTCGCGCTCGAGGACGCCGCCGAGGGCATCTCGGCGTTCCTCGGCAAGCGCGCCCCGGTGTGGAAGGGTCGCTAGCGCTGTGGAGCTCGCCTGGACCGCCCACCCGGCCAAGCGCCAGCCCGAGCAGATCGCGCTGATCGCGGCGATCGTCCTGGTGACGGCGTGGGTGGTGATGGTGACCCTGGAGTCGCCGTGGCTGGCGCTGGTCGCCGCGGTGATCCTGGTGGTGTCGGTCGGGCAGTTCCTGTTCCCGACCCGGTACCGGCTGACCGACGCCGGGGTGGAGGAGCGCCGCCTGCTCGGGCGCAAGTTCCGGGCGTGGAGCGATCTGCGCCGGATCCAGGTGGGCCCCGGCGCCGCGCTGGTGTCGCCGTTCGCGCGACCGAGCTGGATGGACCGCTACCGCGGGATCATGCTGTACCTCGATGGCGCCGATCGCGACGCGGTGGTCGCGGCCCTGCGCGCGCGCATCCCGGCCGCGGACCCGGCGCCGTGACCGTCCCGCCCGAGACGCTCGAGGCCAGCCTGTCCGAGGCCGAGCGCGAGCTGCTCGACAGCCTGGCCGACGGCATCGCCCGGCGCCGGCTGACCCCGGCCGCGCTGTTCTTCCTCGAGTCGATGAAGCCGATGGGCTTCCTCGGCAGCCAGATGATGGTGTTCCTGCGCCCGATCGTCGCCATCATCTGGCGCGACCCGGCGCGCTGGGACCAGCTCCAGGCCATCCTGGAGCGGCGCGGCTCGATCGAGTTGCTGCTGCGGCGGCTCGAAGCGCGCTCGTGATACACCCGGCCGGCCGATGTCGAGCCACGCCACGCCGAGCTACCCGCCGATCGATCCCGCGCGCGTCCGGTCGGTGATCGCCACCGACTGCGGATCGACGACGACCAAGGCGATCCTGATCGAGAAGAACGAGCAGGGCGAGTACCGGCTGCGCTCGCGCGGCGAGGCGCCGACCACGGTCGAGGCGCCGGTCGAGGACGTCACCCGCGGCGTCATCAACGCCGTCCGCGAGATCCAGGAGCTGCGCGGCCGTCAGTTCCTCACCGACGACGGCACCGCGATCATCCGGCCCGAGAAGGACGGGGTCGGCACCGACCTGTACCTGTCGACCTCGTCGGCCGGCGGCGGGCTGCAGATGATGGTCGCCGGCGTCGTCAAGAAGATGACCGCCGAGAGCGCTGCCCGCGCCGCCCTGGGCGCCGGCGCGATCGTGATGGACTCGATCGCCACCAACGACAAGCGCCTGCCGCACGAGAAGATCGACCGCATCCGCCAGCTGCGGCCCGACATGATCCTCATGGCCGGCGGCACCGACGGCGGCACCGTCAAGCACGTGGTCGCGATCGCCGAGCTCCTGCGCGCGGCCCAGCCCCGGCCCCGGCTCGGCCAGGGCTACGACCTGCCGGTGATCTACGCCGGCAACCGCGAGGTCCGCGCCGAGGTCGAGCGCATCCTGGGTGGCAAGGTCGCGCTGCAGTTCGTCGACAACCTGCGGCCGACCCTCGAGGAGGAAAACCTGGGCCCGGCCCGCGACGCGATCCACGACCTGTTCATGGAGCACGTCATGGCCCAGGCCCCCGGCTACGGGAAGCTGATGACCTGGACCGACACGCCGATCATGCCGACCCCGGGCGCGATGGGCCTCATCATCAAGGCGCTGGCCGAGCGCGACAAGGTCAACGTGGTCGGCGTCGACATCGGCGGCGCCACCACCGACGTGTTCAGCGTGTTCGACGGCAGCTTCAACCGCACGGTCTCGGCCAACCTCGGCATGAGCTACTCGGTGTCGAACGTGCTCGCCGAGGCCGGCATCGATCAGATCCAGCGCTGGGTCCCGTTCGACCTGCACGAGGCCGAGCTGCGCGACCGGATCGGCAACAAGATGATCCGGCCGACCACGATCCCGCAGACGCTCGAGGAGCTGAAGATCGAGCAGGCGATCGCGCGCGAGGCGCTGCGGCTGTCGTTCATCCAGCACAAGCAGTTCGCGGTGAAGCTGACCGGCGGCCAGAAGGAGAGCTCGATCTCCGACGCGTTCAGCCAGGGCACCACCAACACGCTGGTCGACATGATGACGCTCGACCTGCTGGTCGGCTCGGGCGGCGTGCTCAGCCACGCCCCGCGCCGCAGCCAGTCGATGCTCATGATGATCGACGCGTTCCAGGTCGAGGGCATCACCGAGATCGCGGTCGACTCGATCTTCATGATGCCGCACCTGGGCGTGCTGTCGACGGTGCACCCGGCGGCGGCGACCGAGGTGTTCGAGAAGGACTGCCTGGTCCGCCTGGGCACCTGCGTCGCGCCGGTCGGCGTGGCCAAGCGCGGTCCGCCGTTGACGATCGAGCTGCGCATGCCCGGCGGTACCACCAGGACCGAGCGGCTCGCCGCCGGCAGCCTGACCCACCTGGCGCTCGGCGCGGGCGAGACCGCCCATGCCATCCTGACCCCGGCCCGCGGCGTCGACGTCGGCGGCGGCCCCGGCGAGAAGGTCGAGCGCACCCTGCGCGGCGGCGTGGTCGGCCTGGTCTTCGATGCCCGCGGGCGCCGACCGATGAACGTGCCGACCGCCCACGACGCGCGGGTCACCGCCAACCTGGCCTGGACCGGCGCGATGGACCTGTACCCGGCCTGAGCGCGCCGACGGGCTGACCCGGCGCGCGACGACCTCGCGGCGTGCTGCCCGGGATCGATCGCGGCGTCGCCGTATCTATAGATGAAGCAGCGGGAAGGCTCGGAGGGCTGGCGCGGTTGACCCCAAAGGGCCCCTGCGTATGATGCCCCCGCCTTCATGGGAGACGCCTACACACCTGGCCTCACGGTCACCCGCAGCACGGTCGTGCGCAAGAGTCGCCGGCTGCCGCTGCCCGGCGACGTGCTCCGCAAGGTCGGTGATCGGGTCGAGTCACACGACGTCATCGCCCGCACCGATCTGCCCGGCAAGGTCCACCTGCTCAACCTGGCCACCGCGCTCGGCGCTCTGCCCGACGAGCTCGCCGGCAAGCTGCTGATCCAGCCGGGCGCCGCGATCCGCAAGGGCCAGTCGATCGCCGAGAGCAAGAGCTTCTTCGGGCTGTTCACCGCCCGCGCGCTGTCGCCGATCGACGGCACGCTCGAGTCGGTGTCGGAGGTGACCGGCCAGGCCGTCCTGCGCGAGCCGCCGGTGCCGGTCGAGGTCAAGGCCTACGTCGACGGCAAGGTCGTCGAGATCCTGGCGGGCGAGGGCGTGGTCGTCGAGACCGAGGGCGCGCTCATCCAGGGCATCTTCGGGCTGGCCGGCGAGGTGGTCGCGCCGCTGGTCATGATCGCGACCCGCCCCGATCAGCCGCTCGAAGCGTCGGATCTCAAGCCCGAGCACAAGGGCCGGGTGGTCGTCGGCGGGGGTCGGGTCAGCCTGGCCGCGATGCGTCGCGCGATGGAGCTCGGCGTCGCCGCCGTGGTGTCGGGCGGCTTCGCGTACCAGGACGTGAAGGAGCTGCTCGGCTACGACGTCGGCGTCGCGATCACCGGCGGCGAGGCGCTGGCCACCACGCTGGTGGTGACCGAGGGCTTCGGCGACATCGCGATGGCGACCGCCACCTTCGAGCTGCTGCGCAGCCTCGAGGGTCGGATCGCCTCGGTGTGCGGCGCGACCCAGATCCGCGCCGGCGTGATCCGGCCCGAGGTCGTCATCCCGGGAACCAGCCAGGGCAACCGCGCCCAGGCCGAGGCCGGCGGCCTCGACATCGGCGCGCCGGTCCGCTGCATCCGCGCGCCGTACTTCGGCCGGATCGGCACCGTCAGCGCGCTGCCGGTCGAGCTGGAGACCATGCCGTCCGAGACCCGGGTCCGCGTCCTCGAGGTCGACCTCGGCGGCGAGAAGATCCGGGTCCCGCGCGCCAACGTGGAGGTGATCGAGCGATGAGGCGGTGTGCCCACGCGTGTCTCGCCGGCTTGCCGGCCCTCGTCCTCGCGAGCGCGATCGCGTCCGCCCAGCCGCTGCCAGCGGGCGCCACGCCGGGCGGCGCCCCCGCCGGTGCCGAGCAGCCGGCCACCGACCGGCTGGCGCCTGTCGATCAGCCGGTGTCGCCGCCGCCGGTCGAGCCTGTGCCGCCGGTGCCCGCCGCGCCGCCGCGGGTCGAGGCCCTGCGGTCGCTCGACGTGCAGCCGCTGAAGAACGACGACGGCAAGCACCTGCAGCTCACCTTCGAACGGCCGGTGCAGGTCGCTCAGGACATGGTCTCGACCATCGCCTTCCGCCGCAAGCACGGCGTGGCGAACGCCCCGCCGGCGTACCCGGTCGTGGCCGAGCCGGTCGCTGGCACCCTGCGCTGGTCGCCCGACTTCCTCGCCGGCGCCGCGCCAGCCGCCGCCGAGGCCGCGCCCCTCGACGCCTCGACCCCGCTCAAGGCCGGCGACACGGTCGGTCCGTGGACGGTCGCCGCCGTGCTCGAGGCCGGTGAGACCAGCCTCAAGGACGAGGTCGCGCCCAGCACCGCGTACGAGTACGTCGTGGTCGAGGCCCGCCGCGACGGGGACGGCAAGCTGCTCGCGATCTCGCCCGGGCTCGTGATCGGCCCGCGCGTGCCCGAGGCCGCGCTGTTCCACACCGAGCGCTGGGGCTACCTCCTCATCGTCCTGCTCATCTCCGGCCTGATCGCCTTCTACATCCGGCTGGCCAAGGCGCGGCCCAAGGAGATCTTCATCCGCCGCATGCCGGGCGTCGATGCGCTCGAGGACGCGGTCGGTCGCTCGACCGAGATGGGCCGCCCGGTCCTGTACGTGACCGGCCTGGAGGAGATCCAGGACATCATGACGATCGCGTCGCTGCTCATCCTCGGCCATGTCGCCGAGTTGACCGCGCACTACGACACCGAGATCAAGGTCGCGAACTACTTCCCGCTGACGATGGTCGTCGCCGAAGAGATCGTGCGCCAGGGCTACGCCAACGCCGGTCGTGCCGACGCCCACCGCCCCGAGAACGTCCTGTTCATCACCGCCGAGCAGTTCGCGTTCGCGGCCGGCGTCAACGGCATCATCCTGCGTGACAAGCCGGCGACCAACATCTACTTCGGCAAGTTCTTCGGCGAGTCGCTGCTGCTGGCCGAGACCGGCTACATGACCGGCGCGATCCAGATCGCCGGCACGGCCGAGCTGCCGCAGCTGCCGTTCTTCATCGCCGCCTGCGACTACACCCTGATCGGCGAGGAGCTGTACGCGACCTCGGCGTACCTGTCGCGCGAGCCGACGCTGCTCGCCAACCTCAAGGCGGGCGACGCCTTCAAGCTGCTCGCGATGCTGTTCATCGTGGTCGGCACCGCGCTGGCGACGGCAGGCGTCTTCCACCTGGCCCCCAAGGTGTTTCCATGAAGAAGCTGGTGCCGCTGGTCTTCGGCATCCTGTTCGGCCTGTACGCGGTCGCCGAGTTCTACATCCCGCATCACGACGTCGGCGAGCTGACCGACGAGTTCCGCAACTGGGCTGGCATCCTCACCGCCGCCGCCTTCGTGCTGGGCGGGCTCAACATCCTGCAGGTCACCTGGCCCAAGATCCGGCGCCGCGAGCCGGACTGGGGCTACAAGGTCCTGCTGCTGTCGGCGGCCGCGGTCATGGTGCTGGTCGGCCTGCCCTGGCACAAGCTCGGCGATCGCGCCGAGCCAACCTCGGCGATCACCGCGGCGACCGACGTCGCGGCCGGCCAGGCGCGGGTCGTGGTCGAGGCGCCCGCCGACGTGGTGGTCCAGGTCGGCAGCGTGGTCGCTGCCGCGAAGGATGCCGGCGGCAAGCCGTTCACGGTCGAGGTCGCCCCCGGCTTGATCGAGATCAAGCTGTCGCGCCGCGCCGCCGGCTACGAGGCGCAGGTCGCGACCGTCACCGTGGCCGCCGGGCAGCTGGCAACCGTCGCCGGTGACCCGCCGACCCTGTGGGGCAAGGAGGGCCGGGTCTTCGTCTGGCTCTACGACCACGTGTTCGCGCCGTGCAACTCGACCATGTTCGCGTTGCTGGCGTTCTTCGTGGCGTCGGCGGCGTTCCGCGCCTTCCGCGCCCGCAACACCGAGGCGGCGCTGCTGCTGACCGCGGCGATCGTGATGATGCTCGGTCGCGCGCCGCTGGGCCGCGCGCTGTGGGATGCGCTGCCCGACATCGCGCAGTGGCTGCTCGACGTCCCCAGCAACGGCGGCCGGCGCGCGATCATGATGGGCGCGGCGGTCGGCGCGATCGCCACCGGCCTGCGCGTGATCGTCGGGCTCGAGCGCTCGCACCTGGGGAGCGACTGATGGCGACCAACCCGTCCACGCCGCACTGGACCGACCGGCTCCAGTCGTTCGACCGCCGCTGGATCTTCCTGGCGATGAGCCTGGCGATCGTGGTGCCGCTGTTCTTCCCGCTCGGCCTGCCGGCCAAGCCCGATCAGATGACCAAGGCCGCCTACAACGCGGTCGAGGCGCTGCCCCCAGGCGCGCGGGTGTTCGTGTCGCTCGACATGGACCCGGCGTCGACCCCCGAGCTCGAGCCGTTCTTCAAGGCGGTGATGCTCCAGCTCAAGCGCAAGAACGCGAAGCTGGTGTTCGCGACCACCTGGTACTCGGCGCCGCCGCTGGTCGAGCGCTACATGCGCGAGTCGGTCGAGGGCACGCTGGCCCCGGCCGGGACCGAGGGCTACAGCGGGCTGCCCGACCGGCCGTACGTGAAGAACGTCGACTACGTCAACCTCGGCTTCCGCGACGGCAAGGGCGCCATCATCCAGCTGTTCGGCTCCGACCTGCGCAAGGCGTTCGACGGCCGCGCCAACGACGGCACCGCGCTCGACCGCATCCCGATGCTGAGCGGCATCAAGCAGCTCAAGGACTTCGATCTGATCGTGCTCGTCAACGCCGGCTTCCCCGGCGCCAAGGAGTACGTCCAGTTCGTCGGTACCCGCTACAAGCTCAAGATGATCACGGCGTGCACCGCGGTGTCGACCACCGACCTGGCGCCGTACTTCCAGACCGGCCAGCTGGTCGGCCTGGTCGGCGGCATGGCCGGCGCCGCCGGCTACGAGCACCTGGTCGGCAAGAAGGGCGCGGGCACCTCGGGGGCTGACGTGCTCAACGTCGGCAACCTGGTCGTGATCCTCGCGATCGTGCTCGGCAACATCATCTACTTCGTCAGCCCCAAGAAGCGGGGACGGAGGTAGTCATGCCCGCGCTCGCGCTCATCGACGTCGTCGGCGTGTGGTTGGGGATCTTCCTCACCTTCTGCATCCTGTCGTTCCTCTACGACGACAACCCCTTTTACAAGCTGGCCGAGCACCTCTTCATCGGGATCTCGGTCGGCTACCTGATGGTGCTGCAGTACAACGACAACCTTCACCCCAAGCTGTTCGTCGCGCTGGGCGAGAAGGAGGGGCTCGATCTGTTCCTGCGCCTGGTCGGCGCGGTCCTGGTCGTCATGCTGTTCGTGAAGGCGATCTCGCGGAAGTGGGCCTGGGTCGGCCGCTTCCCGCTGGCGTTCGTGGTGTCGTTCTACGCCGGCCTCCAGATCAACGCGGTCGCGCAGGCCGAGCTGGGCGCGCAGATCGCGTTCGCGGCCGGCACCCTCGACGAGACCAAGGTCGACCTGAACACCGCGCCGCCCGACAAGCTCACCGCGGTGCCGGGCTCGTCGCCGCTGATCGCCGAGAAGCTGCTGGTCGCCCGCGCCGAGCGGCCGTTCATCAGCCTCGACGACGCCGCCACCCGGCCGACCCTGACCCCGGCCGAGCAGGCCGACCTGGCCGCCGCGCGGGGTCCGCTGGTCGGGCTCGACGCCAACGCCGACGTCCGGCCGGGCCAGCGCAACTGGTTCGGCGTGGTCTCGAACGTCCTGCTGCTGCTCGGGCTCCTGACCTCGCTGGTCTACTTCTACTTCTCGGTCCCGCACACCGGCGCGGTCGGGCGCATCTCGCGCATCGGCGTCTGGGTGCTGATGGTCGGGTTCGGCGCCAGTTTCGGCCTCACCGTGCAGGGGCGCCTGGCCCTGGCGATCGGCCGCGCGTACGAGGTGCTCGGCCGCACGTTCAGCCCGGCCGACGCGGCCCAGATCCGCGCCCCCTACGTGTCGGTGATCTCGATCGCGATCATCATCCTCGGCATCGCCGGCTGGGAGCTGCGTCGCCGCAAGGACGCGGGCCACGCTGGCACCGCCGGGAAGACCTGATAGGTTCTCGGCGCACGGATGTCGTACGAGTGGCAGATCGGTTGGCGCTACCTGTACGCGGGCAAGCGCGATCGCGGCATGCTCACCGGCTGCCTGGTCTCGCTCGGGGTCTCGGCGGCCGGGCTCGGCCTGCTCGCCGTGTCCGACGGCGGCTCGCCGGTCGGCGTGGTGACCTTCCTGCTCGGGCTGATCTCGGCGGCGGTGTTCGGGCTCTTGTCGGTGCTGTCGGTGTCGGTCGCGGTCGCCGTGCTCGGGGTGGTGCTCGGCGTCGCCGCGCTCACCGTGGTGCTGTCGGTGACCAGCGGCTTCCAGGACCAGTTCCGCGAGAAGGTGCTGGGGGTCAACGCCCACGTCATCATCATGAAGAGCTCGACCGACTTCGCGGAGTACCGCGAGGTCATGGACACCGCGCGCACGATCGATCGTGACGTGATCGCGGTGCAGCCGTTCATCTTCGTCGAGATGCTGGCGACCACCGGCAAGGGCCGCATCGCCGGGGTCGCGATCAAGGGCGTCGATCCCGACCGGGTCCGCGGCGTGCTCGATCTCGACAAGCACATGATCGAAGGCTCGGTCGCGGCGCTGTCCGAGCCGCCGGCCGAGGGCCAGTCGCCGCCGATCATCATGGGCAAGGAGCTGGCCCGCAAGCTGCGCGCGAAGATGGGCGACGAGATCACGGTCGTGGTCCCGATGTCGAACGTCGACCTCGAGACCTGGCGGACCACCGCGGCGGCGCCGCGCACGCGGCGGTTCAAGGTCGCCGGGGTGTTCTACAGCGGCTTCGACGAGTACGGCCGCCGGCTGATGTACACCAGCCTGCGCGAGACCCAGGCCCTGCTCGAGCGCGGCGACAAGGTCATGGGCGTCGAGCTCAAGGTCCGCGACGTGGCGCGGGCCCAGGCGATCGCCAACAAGCTGTCGGTCCGCCTGGGTGAGCCGCCGTTCCAGGTCCAGGACTGGTACGAGCTCAACCACAACCTGTTCAAGGCGCTGACCATGCAGAAGGCGGCCTTGTTGATCGTGCTGTTCCTGATCATCGCGGTCGCCACGGTCAACCTGATCTCGGCGATGGTGATGATGGTGACCGAGCGGATCCGCGAGATCGCGATCCTGAAGTCGATGGGCTCGCCGTCGCTCGAGATCGGCTTCGTGTTCACCATCGTCGGCACCGCGATCGGCGCGGTCGGCACGCTGGTCGGCATCGGCCTCGGCGTCTCGACCTGCGTGGTCGTGCGCAGCTACGGCTACCGGCTCGACCCCAAGGTCTACCTGATCGACCAGCTGCCGATCAGCGTGCGCCCGTCGGAGATCGCGCTGGTCGCCGGCATGACCATGCTGATCTGCCTGGTCGCGACGCTGATCCCGACCTTCAAGGCCGCCGCGCTGCGCCCGGTCGACGGCCTGCGCCACGACTGACGCGCGCGGTGGCCGCGCGGCGCGGCCGAGGCCCGCGAATCACGGCTCGATGACGTCGGGCGTGGCGGTGACCACGTCGAGCGCGAGGTCGTGCAGCACGACCAGCTCGCCGAGGTCGTCGATCACGCCGTCGACCCGAGCGGTGATCGATGCGTGCATCTGACCCGCGGCGTCGCGCGTGACCGCGACCGCGAACGGCGCGCTGGGGATGCGGCGCATCGCCAGCGGCAGCACGTCGCCGCGCCACGACAGCATCGCCCAGTCGAGCAGCAGGTCGGCCCGGCCGTAGCCGATCATCGTGTTGCTGTCGTCGGGCAGGTTGCCGAGCGGCTGGATCGCGAGCTGGGTGCCGAGACGGAGCGACAGCTCGGTGATCGTGACCGGCCGGTTGCCGAGCAGGCCGGCGGGCACGATGACGTCCTCGAGCGGGAGCTCGAGGTCCTCGACCAGGAGCCAGCCGTCGGTGGTGGTGCGCAGCACGGCTTCGCCGCCGAGCACCGACGGGTCGACCGCGACCATGCGGCCGCCGGCCGCCATCGCCGACACGTCGACGTTGCTCTGGGTCGACACGTCGAGCGTGACGCGGCGGCGCAGCTGGGCCGCCAGGTCCTCGTCGCCGGCGGCCGGCTCGAAGGTGCAGCCGGTGCCGGCGAGGGTGAGGCCGGCGGCGGCCGCGAACAGGAACGATCGGACGTTGGTCATGGTGCCTCCACGCGGGTGGGGGATAGGGACAAGGGATACGGGCGCGCGGCGGCCGCGAGCACGTCGACGATGGCGGCGAGCCGCTCCTCGTCGAGCTCGGGACGCGAGCGGGCCGACCAGCCGAGCTTGGCGGCCCAGTCCTCGGCGGACAGGTGCCACGAGACGCACAGGTCGACGACGGTGATGAGCAGGTGCGGGGCCGACACGTCCTTGCGCAGGGCGCCGGTCGCCTGACCCTCCTCGACCCGATGAACCAGCCGCGCCATCAGCGCGCGGGTCAGCTCGAGATGGGCACCCTCGCCGAGCAGGATGCGGCGCATCGCGAGCGTCCACCCGAGCAGGCGGACCAGCTCCGGGTGGCGGCCGAGGAACCGGAAGAAGCTGCGGGTGCCTTCGCACAGCCCCTCGAGATCGGGCCGGGTCTGAAGGAACTCCAGGTGCGACTCGAGGAACGCGGTCAGCGGGCGGACCAGCACCTGGTCGAACAGCGCTTCCTTGGTGCGGAAGTAGTGATGGACCAGGCCGCGGTTGACCCCGGCCTTGGTGCTGATGTCATCGATGCTGGTCGCGCCAGGCCCGAGCCGGGTGAACAGGTCGGTCGCGGCAGCGAGAATCCGGGCCTTGGTCCGCTCCGCATCGCGGATGCGGGGCTCGGTCGTAACGCGCCGCGGCATGAGGAACACAATTAGTCGTGTGTTCTATTCAGGCAAGGGGCAGACGCTGAAACTATACTTAAGCTGCTGTAATTGCTTACATAAAAACTGAATAAAAGTTCATGAAACAGACTCGGAAATCTCGTTCATCGCCCAGCTGGGCCGTCCAGGACGGGCGAATTCCGTTCACGGAACCGACCAGGGACGACGGCAGGTGGGATCGCTCGATCCCGTGGCGACTCGTCATCGAGGCTGAGGGCAGGGGCGAGCCGCTTACAGGTCGAGCCCGTCGGCCTTGCAGGCGCGCCGCACGGCGCGCGTGACCTGCGGACGCGAAACCCGTCGCAAGGCCGCCGACGCTGCCTCGCGATCCCCGAGGGCACACGCTGCCCGCGCCCGCAGCGCCCACGCGTTCTGAGCCTTGGGATGTTCGTTGGTCAGCCGCTTGGCGATCCGCAGCGCCTCGTCCGGATCCCCGCTCGCGAGCGCGCGGTCGCCGGCCGCGATTCCCTGGCGCAGGGTCGGGTCGTCGTCCCCGCCCGCGTCAGGGTCGGCCGCCACACCCGCATCCGGCTTCGCCCGCGCGGTCCCCACGTCGACGCGCGGCCGCGCACCAGCATCGGTCGGCGCAGCCGTGCCCGCATCGACCGCGACCGCCGGACCGCCCTCGAGCCCGTCGACGCCCGCCGGCGCAGCGTCCGCCATGGCGAGCGCGTTCGGGCCTGCATCGACCCCGAGTCCAGCCGCGACGGCACTACCGCCACCGCTGTTGCCGGCGCTGCCGCTGCCGCTGCCGGTGCTGCCGCTGCCGCTGCCGCTGCTGCTGCTGCTGCTGCTGCCGCTGCTGCTATTGCTGCTCGTGTTGGCCGCGCCACCGCCGCCACCCCCGACCGCCAGCACCACCGCGACCGCAACCCCGGCCGCCAGCACCGCCGTGACCGCAATGATCACCCCGGTCCGGCTCTTCCCGCCCGCCCCCGGTTCCGTCCTCCCCCCCGGTATCGGCACGGTATCCGCGGGCCCCTCGTCTCCCATCACCCCCATGCCCGCCAACGTCCCGCCCCCGCCGCTCCCCATCACCCCTCGCGCACTCTCACCCGCACCGCGGTCCCCTGGCACCCCGGCCATCGTCTGCGCGGCCGCCAGTGACGTCCGCACGTCCGCCACCATCGCGCCCGCGTGATCGCCAGATCCGACGGTCGCCGCGAACGCATCCTGCCCGGTCGCCCGCGGCCCCCCGAGGCTCCCGCCGGGCCCGCCCGCCCCGCCCGGGCTCAGCGCCGCGGTCGCCACACCACTCGGCGTGCCATCACCCGGCGCGGCCACCAGCCCGCGCCGGCCTGTCTGCAGCGGAGCGCCGGTGAGCGCCTCGACGAAGCTGCCCACGTCGTCCCACCGATCGGCCGACTTCTTTTCGAGCGCGCGGTGCACCGCCGCGACCACGTACGGCGGCAGCCCCGGCATCCGGTCCGCCAGCGACGGCGCCTCCTCGTACACCACCTTGAACACGACCTCGGGAATCGTCATCCCGCCGAACACCGGCGCCCCGCACAGCATCTCGTACACGACCGCGCCGAGCGCGAACACGTCGGTGCGGCCGTCGACCGCGTCGTGGCGGCCCGTCGCCTGCTCGGGCGACATGTACTGCGGCGTGCCGAGCATCGCGCTGTCCTGCGTCTTCACCGTGGTCGAGCCGCGGATCTTCGAGATGCCGAAGTCGAGGACCTTGGCCTTGACGCCCATCCCGTCGTCGGTCGGGACCAGGAAGATGTTCTGCGGCTTCAGATCGCGATGCACGATGTGCTCGCGATGCGCGGCGGCCAGCGCCGAGCCGACCTGGCGCACCACCAGCGCGACCTCGTCGAGCGACATCGGCCCGCGGCGCAGGCGGTCGGCCAGCGACTCGCCGCGCAGCAGCTCGAGCACGATGTACGGCGTGCCGTCGGGCAGCTGGTTCCAGTCGTGGACCTCGACGATGTTGGGATGACCCAGCCGGGACGCGATCTCGGCCTCGCGTCGGAAGCGGGCGAGCGCCTCGCTGTCGGCGACGTCGGGGTGCAGCACCTTGATGGCGACCTTCTTGCCCGGCAAGCGCGCGTGGCTGGCGATGAAGACCTCGCCCATCCCGCCGGTCCCGATCAGCCCCTCGATCGTGTACGTGCCCGCGATCACGGACCCCACGGCCAGCGCGCGGGCGGATGAATGGGCCATCGCGGTCATCGTATAGTGAAGATCACATGCGCGCAGCCCCGTCCGCCGTTGCCACCGCCGCGATCGCCTCGTTGCTCCTCGTTGCCACCCACGAGTCGGCCTCGGCCCGGCCGCGCAAGAAGACGGTCAAGGACGACGTCGAGGACATCAGCAAGGCCAAGCCGGACCTGGTGGTCCTGCGCGACGACGAGGGCGACGTCTACGTCCTGGAGAACGCCTGGAAGGCCGAGCACTGGCTGTTCTACGGCGACGGCAAGACGATGTACCGGCAGCGCGTGTTCGGCGGCGGCGCCGACGGCTCGGCCGGCACGTTCTCCTACAACATCTGGTCGCCGCGGGTCGCGCGCGCCGAGCTCGGCAAGCGCAAGGGCAACGAGTACTACCTGACCTGCGGCGACGAGGACGTGATCCTCAAGAAGGTGCCCGACGCCGACGCGCGCAAGGTGCTCGACGGCGCCGCCTTCAAGAAGTCGTACTGGAAGCGCCAGGCCGCCGCGCTCGCCCGCGACGACGCCGGCAACTACTACTACGTCGACCGCATGCGCGACGAGTTCGGTGGCAAGGCCCACCGCACCTTCGCCGGCCCCAAGGGCGGCATGAAGGAGCTGCCCATGACCAACGTGGTCTCGGATTCGGTCGGCGAGATCTACGCGACCAAGCGCGGCGAGCTGCGGTTCGTGACCTCGGGCGGCACCGCGAAGTGGATCAAGGGCAACGTCAAGCTCGACCTCACGATCATCCCGCCGTCCGACAACATCCAGCTGATCTACAGCGAGCTCGGCGTGTACGACGGCTCGCTCGGCACGCCCTGCGACGACATGTGATCACCCTCCGGGCGTGGCGGGCACGCGCCGCGACGCCGCGGGTCCGGCGGGGTGAGCGTGGCGTCGCTGGCGGTGGGCTCCGGCGGGATCGCAGGCAGCCGGGGCTCCGGTTCGTCACGCGAGCGCGACCGTGCCGCCCCAGGGCGGACGTGAACCAAGGTGACGACGCCGGGGTTCCCGGCCAGGACCACCCCGGGCCGCGCGACGAACGCAAGGCATCGAACCGCCTTGCCATGGCCGCATGATCCGCCGGCGGTCGGGCCGGTGCGCGCGCCCGCCGGGCGTTGAGCCGCTCGCGGGCGCGGTATACGCTGGCGACGTGCAAATGAGACGGGTTCTCGCCGTGGCGACCATGGCGATCGGGACGCTGGCCTCCAGCTGTTTCACCGTGACCAACGAGCTCTTCTGTTGCTCCACCGAGGCGTCGTGCGCCGACCGGGGCGTGACCTCGATCAAAGGTTGCGACCCCAGGTCGAAGTTGAACGTCTGCGACGACCAGGGCGTGATCGGTGGCGTTTCCAACACGTGCGTCGAGGATCCGATCAGCTCGCCGTGCGACGAGGTGCTCATGTGCGCCACCCCGGCCCGGCCGGTGTGCGACGATGACACCGACAGCTGCGTGCGGTGCACCGCCTCCGCCGAGTGCGCCGCCTTTCCGGCCGAGCCGCTGTGCTCGCCGACCAGCGGCGAGTGCGTCGAGTGCCTGACCGCGTCCGACTGCGCCGATCCGGATCGACCGGTCTGCGGCAGCAGCAGCGCGTGTCGCGCGTGCGTCGCGCATGACGAGTGCGCGTCCGGCGCCTGCGACAAGGTGACTGGCGCGTGCGTGGCCGAGGCCGAGCTGGTCTTCGTCGACCCGACCGGCGGCGGGACGGCCTGCACGCGGGCGGCGCCGTGCGCGACCATCGCCGCCGGCGTCGCCGCGACCAGCATCACCCGCCGCTTCGTGCAGGTGAGCCCGGCCAGCTACAGCGAGCGGGTCGCGGTCGTGGGCCGCAGCTTCACGCTGCTCGGCGCGGGCGCCGATCTCAGCGCGATGACGATCGGCCCACTGTTCGACATCCAGGCCGCCAGCACCGTGACCATCGAGGGCTTGCGCATTCACGACGGTGCCGGCTCGATGGCCGCCACCCTGGGCGACGGTGTCCGCTGTTCGGACAACAACGGGCCGTCGACGGTGACGCTGCGCGACGTCCGGCTCGAGAACAACAGCGGGCGTGGGGTGGTCGCGACGAACTGCACGGTCACGGTGGCCGGTGGTCGCGTCTCCGGCAACGTGGTCGGCGGCGTCCAGGTGACCGGCGGCAACGCGACGATCCGGAACAACTTCATCGCGCGCAACGGCGGTCCCAATTCGACCATCGGCGGAGTCGACCTGGTCACCCCGGCCATGCTGGTCTTCGAGTTCAACACGGTCGTCGACAACATGACCACGACCGGCTTCGCCGCCGGCGTGCAGTGCCGGTCGGGCATCGCGCGGACGCTGGCCAACAACATCGTGGTCGGCCAGGTGTCCGATCAGGTCTCGGCCACCAACTGCACGTTCGCGTACACCCTCTCCAACGAGGTGATCGGCGGGGCCACCAACAGCACGACGGCGCCCGGCTTCGTGGATGGCCCGTCGGGCGACTTCCACCTGGTGCCCGGCTCGGCCGGGATCGACGCCGCCGACCCGGCCGCCACGCTCGCGGTCGACATCGATGGCCAGCCGCGTCCGGTGCCGGGGGCCGGGCGCGCCGACATCGGCGCCGACGAGGTCCAGTGAAGCGGTGTCGCCCGTCCTCGATCAGCGCGCCGCGTGCCGCGCGATCACGTCGGCGACGCACATCGTGAGGCGCTTGGCGGTCGGCAGGTCGAGGAACTCGTTGGGGCCGTGGGCGTTGGAGCCCGGGCCGAGCACGCCAGTGATGAAGAACTGGGCGTCGGGGTAGCGCTGCCCCAGCATGTGCATGAACGGGATCGAGCCGCCCTCGCCCATGAACACCGGCGGCTTGCCGAAGTGGCGGGTCGAGGCGTCGGTGAGGGCCTCCTCGAGCCAAGACGACAGCGGCGGCGCGTTCCAGCCGGCGTTGGCGCCGGCCGGCGTGAAGGTGACCTTGGCGCCGTAGGGCGGGTCCTTCTCGAGCAGGGTCTTGACCCGGGTCAGCGCGGCCGCGGCGTCGAGCGTCGGCGGCACCCGCAGCGACAGCTTGAGCGCGGTGCGCGGCCGCAGCACGTTGCCGGCATCGGCGATCGGGGGCAGCGCGTCGGCGCCGGTGATCGCGAGCGCGGGCCGCCAGGTCCGGTTGAGGATCAGCTCGCCGACGTCGCCAGTGACCGGCGCGACCCCGGCGTGGATCGGGAACTTGCTCCAGATCTCCTCGCCCAGCACCTCGGCGCCATGGGCGGCCTGCATGATGCGATCGCGCGGGATCTCGACGTAGAGGTCGCTCGGCCGGATCGCGCCGGAGCCGGCGTCCTCGAGGCGCTCGAGCAGCCCGCGGGCGACCCGGAAGCTCGAGGCGATGACGCCGGAGCCGTCGCCCGAGTGCACGCCCTCGCGCAGCAGGCTCACCTCGAGCGTGCCCAGGACCAGGCCGCGCAGCGACGTGGTGCACCAGAGCTGATCGTAGTTGCCGCAGCCGGAGTCGAGGCAGACCACCAGGCTCGGGGTCCCGATCCGCGGCGCCAGGTGCGCGATGTAGGCGGGCAGGTCGGCGCTGCCCGACTCCTCGCAGGCCTCGATGAGCACGACGCAGCGCGCATGCGGCAGCTGCTGATCACGCAGCAGGTTGAGCGCGGTCAGGCTGGCGAAGATCGCGTAGCCGTCGTCGGCGCCGCCGCGGCCATACAGGCGCTCGCCGCGCATGACGGGCGTCCACGGCCCGAGGCCCTCGTCCCAGCCGGTCATCTCCGGCTGCTTGTCGAGGTGGCCGTAGAGCAGCACGGTGTCGACGGTGGCGGTGGTGCCGGGCACGTCGATGTAGATCACCGGCGTGCGGTCGCCGAGCCGGATCACCTCGAGCGTGGCGCCATCGGGCAGGTGATCCTTGGCCCAGCCCGACAGCAGCGTGACCGCGCGATCCATGTGGCCGTGCTCGCGCCAGGCCGGATCGAACATGGGCGACTTGTTCGGGATCGTGATGTATTCGGTCAGGGTCGGAACGATCGAGGCGGCGAAGGTCTGGTCGACCTGCCGGCGCGCCGCGGTGGCATCGAGGGACATCCCGGATTGGTACCGCCTTCTGTGCCTGGGAACCAGGCCGAGTGCCGGGCCGACCTGCCCGAAATGTCGGGTGGGTCGGCGGGTGCGAGCCGCGACGAAGTGGGCCAGAATAGTCGGGTCATGGTGATCCGGATGTCCGACGAGAAGAAGCCGCCCCCGTCGACGCGGGGCGAGACCGGCGTCGCTCTCGAGGAGCGCACCCGCACCAAGAAGCCACCGATGTACAAGGTGCTGCTCCACAACGACGACTACACGACCAAGGAGTTCGTGGTCTTCGTGCTGCAGAGCATCTTCCAGCGCAGCGAGCCCGAGGCGGTCTCCATCATGAGCCACGTGCACGGCCACGGGGTCGGGGTCGCGGGCGTCTACACCTTCGAGATCGCCGAGACCAAGGTCACCAAGACCGTGCAGCTCGCGCGCTCCCACGAGTATCCCCTGCAGCTCTCGATCGAGCCCACCGAGTGACCACGGAGTAATCTCGCCATGTTGTCACCCGAGCTGTCCGCCACCTTGCAACGTGCTGTCGCCGATACCCGTCGGCGTCGGCATGAATACCTCACCCTCGAGCACCTGCTGCTCGCGATGCTCGACGACCCGACCGGGGTCGACGTGGTCAAGAAGAGCGGCGGCGACGTGACCGCGCTGCGCACCGAGCTCGAGCAGTTCCTCGCCGACAACGTCGAGTCGCTGCCCGAAGGCGAGGACTCCGGACCCGACCAGACCCTGGCGTTCCAGCGCGTGTTCCAGCGGGCCGCGATGCACGTCCAGGGCGCCGGCCGGGCCCAGATGACCACCGGCAACCTGCTGGTCGCCATGTTCCGCGAACGCGACAGCTTCGCGGTCTACCTGCTCGAGAAGCAGGGCGTGACCCGCTTCGACATCATCAATTACATCAGCCATGGGGTCAGCAAGGTCGACCCCGGCGCCGGCGTGGTGCCGCGGCCGCGCGGCGCCGACACCGAGGGCGGCGGCGATGGCGATGGCGAGAAGCTCAAGAACCCGCTCGAGAGCTTCTGCATCGATCTCACCGCGCGCGCCGCCGAGGGCAAGATCGATCCGCTGATCGGTCGGGCCATGGAGCTCGAGCGCATGGTCCAGGTGCTGTGCCGGCGGCGGAAGAACAACCCGCTCCTGATCGGCGGGCCCGGGGGCGGCAAGACCGCGCTGGCCGAGGGGCTGGCGCTGCGCATCCACGAGGGGACGATCCCCGAGCCGCTCAAGGACGCCAAGGTCTACTCGCTCGACATGACCGCGGTGCTGGCCGGCACCCGCTACCGCGGCGACTTCGAGGAGCGCCTGAAGGCGGTCATCGAGGTGCTGACCGCCGACCCCAAGTCGATCCTGTTCATCGACGAGATCCACACGATCGTCGGCGCCGGCGCCACCTCGGGCGGCACCATGGACGCCGCCAACATCCTCAAGCCGGCGCTGTCGAACGGCGACCTGCGCTGCATCGGCTCGACCACGTTCAAGGACTACCGCAACGCGTTCGAGCGCGACCGCGCGCTGACCCGCCGCTTCCAGCGGATCGACGTCGGTGAGCCGTCGGTGGCCGAGGCGATCGAGATCCTCAAGGGCCTGCGCTCGCATTACGAGGCCCACCACCAGGTCAAGTACACCGACGCCGCGCTGGCCGCGGCCGCCGAGCTGTCGGCGCGTCACATCACCGGCTCGCACCTGCCCGACAAGGCGATCGACGTCATGGACGAGGCCGGCGCCCGGGCCCGGCTGATGCCGGCCGATCAGCGGCCCGACATGATCCGCCCGTCGCTGATCGAGGAGGTCATCTCCAAGATGGCGCGCATCCCGCCCAAGAGCGTGTCGACCAGCGACCGCGAGAAGCTGGGCGCGATGGAGACCGCGCTCAAGCGCGTGATCTACGGGCAGGACCCGGCGATCGACCAGATCGTCACGGCGATCAAGCTGTCGCGCGCCGGCCTGGCCAATCCCGAGAAGCCGACCGGCAACTTCCTGTTCGCGGGCCCGACCGGCGTCGGCAAGACCGAGCTGGCCAAGCAGCTGGCCAAGGTGATGGGCGTCGAGTTCGTGCGGTTCGACATGTCCGAGTACATGGAGAAGCACACGGTGTCGCGCTTGATCGGCGCGCCGCCCGGCTACGTCGGGTTCGATCAGGGCGGACTCCTGACCGACGCGATCAACAAGCACCCGCACTGCGTGCTCCTGCTCGACGAGATCGAGAAGGCCCACCCCGATCTGTTCAACATCCTGCTGCAGGTGATGGACCACGCGACCCTGACCGACAGCAACGGCCGCAAGGCCGACTTCCGCAACGTGGTGCTCATCATGAGCACCAACGCGGGCAGCCGCGAGATGGCCATGTCGCGGCTCGGCTTCGGCGGCGGCGAGGGCGGCGACTCCAAGGCCGGCAAGAACGCGCTCGAGCGGATGTTCACGCCCGAGTTCCGCAACCGCCTCGACGCCACCGTCTTCTTCGAGGGCCTGCCGTTCGAGGTCATCAAGAAGGTCGCCCAGAAGTTCGTCGACGAGCTCGACGGTCAGCTCGCCGAGAAGAAGGTGCAGCTCGAGGTCAGCCCGGCCGCCATGGCCTGGTTCGCCGAGAAGGGCTACGACCGGACCATGGGCGCTCGCCCGATGGGCCGCGTCGTCCAGGAGGCCCTGAAGAAGCCGCTCGCCAACGAGATCCTCTTCGGCTCCCTCGTCCACGGCGGCATCGCCCACGTCGACGTGAAGGACGGACACATCACGCTCACCTACGAGCCCAATCCCCCGCCCACCGACGAAGACGACCAGGACGCCGCCAGCACCGCCAACTGAAAGGCGCGTGGGACCCGGGGGCTCAGCGGGTTTGAAGCAGCGTGCGGTCTGCCTGGACCAGGATCGCGTGCGAGATCAGGATGCCGGCCACGCTGGCCTCGATCCAGCCCAGGGGCCGGATGGCCTCGGCCACCGCCATCAGGTGTTCTGGCGTCGTGATCCGGATGAGCTTGGCGCCCTTGAGGGTGCTCGACAGCAGCATCGACCCGCGCTGTTCGCCCAGGTAGTGGGTGAAGCGCGACGCGGCGAAGTCGTGGAGATCGAGGCGCACGCCTTGTCCCAGAGCAACCTGCATGCCCACCGTTACCCCGGGATTTCGATGCGGGACCGATGCAGGAGCGCACACGTGCGGAAAACCGGCACGCGCCCTGCGCCCACGGTCCGGACTTTCCGTATGTACGGATACGGACTCAACTTCACCATGTGCTACCAAAGGACGCGGAGGCCCTGATGACCCGTCAACCGTCCAAGAATCTGCGCTGGGATCGCATCCTCATCGTCCTGCTCGTGATGGGCGGGGCTGGTTTCGCGGCCTACTGGTTCGGCTTGAAGTGACCCTCGATCGCCTCGGCAACCCGTAGCGGGTTGGCCATGATGGTCAGCGTGAACGGCGCCGCGCCGGCCGAGGGCCTGCGACGGACGTGGTAACGGTCGGACAGGCGATGCGTCCTCCCCGGCCCCCTCCGCGACCGCCTTGGCCGGCGCGCCGGCCGCCGCGCGATCGCGGCTACCTGTACGTGCCGGATCACGTCGACGGCTCGGACCGCGCCGAGATCCTGGCCTGGCTGGCGACCCTGCAGCCGCTGTGGGAGCAGCGCTACTCGACGCGGCGCCCGCCGCCGCCCGGCAAGGAGCCACGGCCGCTGCTACGCCCGGTGTACTGGCTCGGCAACTGGCAGTTCGCCTGCCTCGGCTATTACGAGCCGCCCGGCGGCGTCCGCGATCGCTGCGTCGAGGCCGAGCCGTTCCCGCCGGTGCTCGCGCGCCTGGTTGCTGATGTGGAGGCGCGGGTCCGGCGCACGTTTCCGCCAGCCGACGTGCCGGCCGACTGGCACCTCAACACCTGCCTGGTGAACTTCTACGGCAGCCGGCGCGAGGGCACGCGCTGGGTCGACGTGGCCCGGGTCGGCGAGCATCGCGATCGCGAGCCGGGGCCGGTGGCGTCGATCTCGATCGGCGAGCGTGCGCTGTTCCAGTTCATCGCGCCGGGCCGCGGCGCCGATCGCGCGCCAGTGCGCACCCAGTGGCTCGACGACGGCTCCTTGCAGGTGTTCGCCGGCCCGCAGTGGAAGGACCAGCTGCTCCACCGGGTGCAGCGGGTCGACGATCGCCGCTCGATCGAGCTGCCGCCGGCGATCGACGGGTTCCGCACCCGGCGCGTCAACTTCACGTTCCGCTTCGTGCCAGATCGCCACATCGTGCCGTATCGGGGCCTCGGCGCCGACGCGCAGGCCGACGTGCGCGGGTATCTCGAGCAGCTGGCGGTGAGCGTGCCCCACTTTCGCGACGCGTTGACTGCCGCGCGGTGAGACCTGGCGAAGCTTCGACAGGTGCCGTCGGGTACCGCGACGGGTCTGTCACGTGGTAGCTCCAACGCCGCCACCATTCGCACCCTTGGGCGTTGGGTGTGTGTGGTCCATTGCTTGCTCTGCGCCACCTCGACCAAGTCAGGAGCTCTCGACATGCGGACTCTCGCGCTCGCGCTGGCGTTGGCCCTGCCCGGCTGCGCCCTACTCAGCGCCAAGGCACCCAACCCACAACGACGGGTCGACCAGGCACCGGATTGCCACTCGGGCAAGACCGGCGTCGCGGTCGACGGAATCATGACCGGTACCTTGGGGCTCATGGCGATCGGGATCAGCGGCGAGTCCGCCGGGGCCGGAGTCGTGACCGGCTTGATCGCGGCCGCGTACCTCGGCTCGGCGCTCTCCGGCAACAGCTCTGCCGACAAGTGCCGCGCAGCGGTGGCGGAGCACGATGCGCACGCGGCCCGGCGCGGGCAGCTCGGCGGGCTCCCGATCGCGCCACCGTCCGGCTCACCGGACGAGGACGGCGACGATCCCGACGAGCGGAACCGGCGGCGCCCCCCGCTGGCGGTACGGCCGGCGACGCCGACCCCGGCGCGACCGACCGCCCCGGCCCCGGCCCGGCCCACCGCCCCGGCGCCCGGGCGGCCGACGGCGGCTGCGCCGACCCCGCCCGCGGCTCCCGCCGCGACCGCGACCGGCGATGACGAGACCGACGATGCCGCCCCGGCACCGGCTGACGATGCCGGCGGCGATCTGTGGAACGACTTCTGGCAGGAGGTGCCTCGATGAGTCTCCGTGCGATGAGCGGTGCGGCCGTGGCCGCGCTGGTGATGGCGGCCACCGCGGCGCGCGCCGACGTCGTGGCCCCCGGCGTGGTCGTCAAGGTCGATGCCGGCGAGATCTACGTCAACCTCGGCAGCAACAAGGGGGTCGCCGATGGCGCCGCGCTGCGACTCAAGCGTCCGATCGTGCTGCGTCATCCGGTGACCCGGGCCCCGGTGCGCGACTGGCTGCCGCTCGGCTCGGCGACCATCACCAGCGCCGGCGGCACGCTGGCGATGGCGGTGCTCGACGACGTCCTGCATGCCCAGGTCAGGGTCGGCGATCTGGTCGAGGTCTATGTCGAGCGTGAGGAGTCGCGGCCGGCACCTGCGGCGCCCGCGCCGGCCCCGCCGCCCGACGCGCAGGGCCCGCTGCCCGCGATCGACGCCGACACCGCGTCGGTCCTGCAGGTCTGGGCCGCGCAGTCCGGCCAGTCGCTCGACCGTCGCGTCGCGGCCTGGGAAGGCTGGCTCGCGACCCACGCCGACTCGGCGCTCGCGGCCGGGGTCCGCGACGACCTCGAGGTGCTGCGCGCGCAGCGCGAGGCGGCCACGCCCCGGCGACCCACCGCCGGCGGCGCCACCGCGGCGCTCGGGCACATCGCCCCGACCCGCGCCCAGATCGGTGACGACATCCCGCTGGTGTTCGTGATGGAGGATCCCGGCCGGGTGGTGACGGCGTCCCTGCACTACCGCGTCGCCGGTGCGCGGACCTACCGCCGCCTGCTGCTCGGGCGCGAGCACGACCTCTACCTGCGCGGGACCATCCCCGCCGCGGTGGTCGCGGCGCCCGGCGTCGAGTACTTCGTCGAGGCGACCCTGGCCACGGGCGCGAGCGGCGCCGCCGCGGGCACCCCCGACCAGCCGCTGAAGGTGACGGTCGCGCCGCCGCCGTTGATCGATCGGTTCGTCGGCACCCGCAACCGCACGCGGATGTCGATCATGGCGAGCTACCTCGACTTCGGAAACCTCGACGACCGCCCGGGCGACCGCACCGATCGCTTCTATCTCGGCGAGGTCGACGTGCTGTTTCGCATCGGCGACGTGCTGTGGGGCGTGCGCGCGGGCTACGGCTCGTACGGCGGCCGCGGTGGCCTCGCCAACCAGGTGTGGACCGAACCAGCGCCGGCGCCGGAGGTCGGCTTCCAGTATGGCTACGCCGAGGCCGAGGTCCGGGCGCCGAGCGCGAAGGGCCCACCCCTGGGCGCCGCCGCGCGCCTGTACGCCGGCGTCGGCAACGAGGGCTTCGGCCTCGGCATCGCCGGGCGGGTCCGGATCGGCGACGCCGATCTCACCAACCTGTCGGCCAGCGTCTCGACGATCGATCAGGTCGGCTTCTTCTCGGATCTGCGGCTCGAGGCCTGGCCGGATCGCCGGCTCCCGGTCGGCATCTCGGTCGGAGTCACCGACCAGCCGGGCACGGGCGACCTCGGCGTCCGCCTCGCGGCCGACCTCGGCTGGCGCGCGCGGTCGTGGATCCAACCCACCGTGCGGCTGTCCTGGCAGGGCCGGACCGCCGTGCACTCGGGCCTGGGCGGCGGCCTCGGCTTGGTCTTCGACTGGTGAGGCACCTCATGCGCATCCCATCTCACATCGCAACCGGCCGGCGGCTCGTGCGCCGCGCCGCGCTGACGGCGGCGACCGCGCTCGCGCTCGCCGCGCTGACCCCCGCCGCGGCCAGCGCCGGCGGCGTCCGCCACCTGCCACCCGCCGAGGCCACCGCTGGCGAGGTGCTCGCGCTCACCGTCGAGGTCGCCCGCGCCAGCGAGCGCACGCTCTACCTGCGCTATCGCCCGGTCGGGGCGGTGTCGTGGTCGACCCTCGAGTTCGCGCGGACCGATGACGACGGCTGGGTCGCCAAGGTGCCGGCGGCCCAGGTCGCGCCGCCCGGGATCGAGTACTTCATCGCGTCGAGCGAGAAGGATGGCCCCGAGGCGACCGAGTTCGCCTCGCCGGCCGCGCCCCACCGGGTCGGCGTGCTCGCCACCAGCGTCGAGCTGCGCCGCGACCGCGATCTGGCGCGCGTCAAGCAGCGCCGCTCGCGCGTGCACGTCGCCGCCGAGTACGTCAGCTACGGCGACCGGCAGCGACCGACCGCCGGCGGCGAGGTGTCGATCGCCGATCATTACTACCGGGTCGACGCCGCCTTCAGCTATCGCCTGCTGACCTATCCGCTCGAGGAGATCCGCTTCGGCTACACCCGCCTCGAGGGCACCGTGCCCAATTCGCCGCGCGAGCTGGCCGAGGTCTGCGCGAGCGACGCCGAGGACGAGGGCTGCCGCCTCGCCGCCGGCTTCAAGGTCGGCGGCTGGTTCGAGCTCGGCCTGGCGCCGATCGAAGGCGTGCGCTTCGACGCGCGCGGCATGTTCACCGCCAACCAAAAGGGCTTCGCGGTCGGCGCCCGCGGCGAGCTGCGCACCGGGCTCCGCGACGGCAACCACGTCGCGATCGGCGCCGAGTACATGGCCGACGTCGGCACCACCGGCTTCTTCCGCCTCGGCTGGGACACGGTGCCCATGGTGGCGATGGCCGCCACCGTCGAGGTCACCGACATGCCGGCCAGCGTGCGCGCGACCGGCGTGCGCCTGCTCTACGACGCGTTCGTTCCGCTCTCCAACGGCCTGCGCCTCGGCGCACGCATCGGATACGCCGCCCGCGATCAGCGGATCGGCGGCCCCACCGCTGGCCTCGGCGCCAGCTTCGACTTCTGAGGACCCCATGCAGAAGCTCGCGATCACGATGGTCTTTCTCGCGGCCGCCGCCGTCCCGGCCGCGGCCGAGCCGGTGGTGCTCTCGGTCGAGCGTGGCCTGGTCTACGTCGACCTCGGCAGCCGTGACGGGGTCGGTGACGGCACCGAGCTCGAGCTGGTGCGCGAGGTCGTCGCGCGCGACCCGGTCAGCGGCCAGGTCCTGCGCGACAAGTTCGCGCTCGGCACGCTGGTCGTCACCAAGGCCGGCGACCGGGTCTGCGCGGCGCGGCCGTCGGAGGCGATGGCCGGCCGGGTCCGCGCCGGTGACGAGATCCGGCTCTCGTCCGAGAAGCGGACGTTCATCGACCCCTGGGCCCAGCGGGTGCTGGCGTCGCAGCAGCCGGCCGACCGGCCGGGCCCGGCGGTCGCGATCGGACCCGGCGCCGACCGGGCCGGGGCCACCCGCGCGGTCGAGGAAGCGGTGGCGGCACAAGCCGTGTGGGCCGCCACCCTCGGCAAGGATCCTGCCGCGCGGGCCGGTGCCTGGCGCAGCTTCCTCGCGGCGCGCCCGACCACGCCCTACGCCGCGGCGATCCGCGCCGAGCTGGCGAGCCTCGAGGCCCAGGCGCTCGCGCTCGAGCGGGCCGAGGCGGCCGCGCGCACGCCGACCGTGGTGGTCGACCGCCGCCGGGCGCTGGCGGATGCGCTGGCCGCGCTGGTCGGCGAGGCGAGCGGCGCGCTGTGGGCGTCGGCGCCGACCCGGGTCGGGCCCGGCCAGCCGGTCACCCTGGCCTTCACGCAACGTGGGCGCCTCGAGGGCGCGGCCTGGCTGTACGTGCGACCGGGCGGCACCGAGGCCTTCCAGCGGATCGCGCTCGTCCCCGAGGGCGACGGCTATCTGCGCGCGACGATCCCGGCCGCCATGGTGACCGGCGACAGGGTCGACTGGTTCGTCGAGGTCGGCGAGAGCTCGCCGGGGATCGGGAGCCGGGCCGAGCCGCGCACGATCGTGGTCGACCGCGAGGTCGGCGAGGCGCCGCCGGCCACGGGCCGCAGCCAGATCGCGCTGCGCATCGACTACGTCGACTTCGACGGTGGCTTCGAGAAGGGCTTCGACCAGTACCGCCAGTTCGAGGCCGAGTTCGCCTACCGGTTCCTGCAGCCGGTCCACACCGTGCGGCTCGGCTTCGGCTCGCTGTCGGGCAAGGGCGGGCCCAAGGACGTCATCGATCTCGACAAGGAGATGTGCATCGATGCCGGCGGTGCCCATCGCTGCCGGTCGGTGGAGTTCACCTACGTGTTCACCGAGATCGAGCTGCGGCCGCGCAAGATGATCGCGGTGATGCTGCGCCCGCAGGCCGGGCTGCTCACCACCAACCGCGTGCGCGAGCGGGTCGAGGCCTCGGACTGCCGCGACACCAGCGACATCGAGAACTGCGAGTTCTTCGCCGGCTTCGGCTTCCGCGGCCGGGTCCGCTTCGGCGAGGAGGACTCGACCAACCTCGAGCTCAGCGCCGCCTTCACCGACCGGGTCGGGACCCTGTTCGAGGCCGCCTACAACTGGGCGCCGCGCTACGAGTTTCCGATCCACCTCGCGGTCCAGGTCACCGATCTGCCGGTGCCCGAGGACCTCGGCGTCCGCCTCATCACCGAGGTCGGCTGGCGTGAGTGGTCCCGCGTCTATCCCTCGCTGCGCCTGTCCTACCAGGCGCGCGACATCGATCACCTCGGCGTGTCCGGGGGCGTCGGCCTCAACTTCGACTGGTGAGGACCCTCATGCGTCTCCTCGCGGCCATCATCGTCACGCTCCTCGCCACGCCGGTCGCGGCGCAGGCGCCCTCGCCACTCGCGGCCAACGCCGTCGAGCCGGCGCCCACCCCGGCCGCCCCGGCCACCGCCGCGGCCGCGCGCGCCACCGTGCTCCACGTGCCGGTGGCCGAGGCCATCCCGCACCGGCCGATCGAGATCATCGCGACCATCGACGGCGCCTGGGCCGAGCCGATGCTGGTGGTGCGCTGGCGCGCCCGCGGCACCGGCGCCTGGCGCGACACCCCGTTCGAGCAGTCATCGGCCGGCGGCTGGTACGCGATCCTGCCGCCCGCGGCCAGCGTGCCACCCGGCGCCGAGTACTACATCGTCGGCACCGGCGGTCCGGGTCGCGAGGTCCCGCACTTCGCGTCGGCGGCCGCGCCGCAGGCCATCCGGATCGAGCCGGGGCTGGTCGATCGTCTCGAGCTCCTCGACGACGGTCGCACCGGCGGCCGCACCGAGTCGGTGTCGTTCGACGTCGATGGCCACGACTTCGGCAACCGCTACGGCGAGCAGGACCGGTTCGCCCGCGCCGAGCTGCGCTGGAGTCATCGGGTATCGCGGAAGTTGCACGCGGTCAGCTTCGGGTTCGTGTCGATCTGGGGCAAGACTCCCGACACGGTCGGCCCGTTCGCCGGCACCGCCACCACGCTCGCGCGCTATGGCAATGCTGCCGTCAGCCTGCGGCCCCATCCGTCGGTCTTCGTCGACGCCCGGCTCGCGCTCGGCGTCTCTCACGAGGGCTTCCTCAAGGGTGTCGGTGGCACCGTGACCTTCGGCAAGCCGTGGCGGGCCAACCTGTCGATGGGCGCCGATCTGCTCGACGACCTGGGCCCGACCGCCTTTGTCCGCCTGCAGTGGGACACCGCGGTGCCCCTGATCATGGGTGCGTCGGTCGTCCGCACCGACCTGCCGGGCGCGGTGGTCGAAGCCGACGGCCTCTACGTGAAGTACGACGTGGCCTGGGCGCTACGGCCGGCGTTCACGGCGCGCGCGGCGTTCTCGTACGGCGCGCGCGATGGGGCCGGGCGCTTCGGCGGTGGCCTCGGCGTCCAGACGGACTTCTGAGTTCGCGACGCTCAGGCGTCGTCGTCGCCGACGCCCAGCAGGCGCACGAGCTCGCCGCCGGCGGGCGCGAGCTTCTGCAGGCTCGCCAGGTGATGCAGGAGCAGCGCGCGGTTGTCGCCGACCGACAGGTTCTGCAGCTCGAGCGCGCCGATGCGATCCTCGGGCGTGAACGCCGGCGCCTCGACCCGCTCCATCGATAGCTTGTCGGGTGCGTACGCCATGTACTCGGCGCGGGTCGCCACGATCGTGTAGTCGTCGCCGCGGCGCAGCTCGAGCGTGACCTCACCGGTCACCGCGGGCGCAACCCACCGGGTCAGCGCGTCCTTCAGCATGCACGCCTCGGGGTCGTACCACTTGCCCTCGTAGAGCAGGCGGCCGAGCCGGCGACCCAGCGAGGCATACAGGTCGAGGGTGTTCTCGTTGTGGATCGCCGACAGCAGCCGCTCGTAGACGATGTGGAGGAGCGCCATCGCCGGCGCTTCGTAGATGCCGCGGCTCTTGGCGTCGATCACCCGGTTCTCGATCTGGTCGCTCATGCCCAGGCCGTGGCGGCCGCCGATGCGGTTGCACTCGACGAACAGGTCGAACATGGAGTCGAAGCGACGGCCATCGAGGGTCGCCGGCCGACCCTGCTCGAAGCCGACCGTGATCTCCTCGGCCGCGATCGCGACGTCGGTCCGCCACGGCGCCACGCCCATGATCGGGTTGACGATGCGCATCCCGGCGTCGAGCCGCTCGAGGTCCTTGGCCTCGTGGGTGGCGCCGAGCAGGTTGGCGTCGGTCGAGTAGGCCTTCTCGACGCCGGTCCGATACGGCTTGCCGATCCGCGCCAGGTACTCGGCCATCTCGGTGCGGCCGCCGAACGCCTGGACAAAGGCGGCGTCGAGCCACGGCTTGTAGATGCGCAGCCCGGGGTCGACCAGGATGCCGTACCGGTAGAAGCGCTGGATGTCGTTGCCCTTGTGGGTCGAGCCATCGCCGAAGACGTGGACGTCGTCCTCGACCATCGCGCGCACGATCGCGGTGGTGGTCACCGCGCGGCCGAGCGGCGTGGTGTTGAAGTACTTCTTGCCGCCGCTCGACAGATGGAACGCGCCGCAGTGGATCGCGGCGAGGCCCTCGCGGACCAGCGCGTCGCGGCAGTCGACCAGCCGGGCGACCCGCGCGCCGTGCTCGAGCGCGCCGGGCGGGATGTCGGCCGCGCTCGCCTCGTCGGGCTGCGCGAGGTCGGCGGTGTACGCGTACACCTCCATGCCTTGCTCGGTCAGCCAGGCGACCGCGCAGCGGGTGTCGAGCCCACCCGAGTACGCGATCGCGAGGCGAGTGCCCTTGGGCGGCAGCGAGCGATAGATGCGGCTCATGCCGTCTCGTACCACGACGCCAGCCGCCGCAACCGACGACGGCCCGCCGCGAGCGGCGAGCCGTCCTGAGCCGCGTTTTTGGCGGGGATCAGAGCTGGCAGGCGACGCCGGCGCCGGTGACCGCGCGCCGCTTCGAGTGGGTCCACAGCGGGTTCCAGTAGCTGGTGCGGATCGTGGCCGAGGCGCTCGCGCTGTCGACCACGTGACCGTACTCGGTCAGGCCGGCCGGGTACAGGTTCTGCGAGCCGATGTAAAAGGCCGCGTCGTCGACGAACAGCAGCTTGGCGTGGTTGCCGGGGATGCCGCCGGTCGACCAGGTGTCGTCGGCCGAGAACCGCAGCGGCGCGAGGTTCAGGCGCTGGCAGACCAGGGCGTCGAGCGCGGCGCCGGTCGGCATGCCGGGCTGCTCGGCCATGATGTCGCGCATCTTGCGGGCGATCTCGACCAGGGTCCAGTAGTTCGAATACAGCGCGGTCGAGCCCGGGCCCCCGACGCGCGAGGCCGGGTCCGACACCACGATGTAGACGTCGACCCCGCGCGCCATCGCGGCGCCGAGCGCCTCGATGACCTCGCGCGGCCAGTCGGAGATCGGGAAGCCGACCACCGGCACCTTGAACGGGCCGATGTCCTGCTGCGAGATGCGCACCGTCTTCTCGGCCGCCTCGATCATCGCGACCTGGGCGAGGTCACCCTGGTTCGCGTCGTTCTCCTTGTCGACCCACGCGAGCCGACCGGCGGCGATGATGGTGGTGTCGCCCCCGGTCGCGACCGCGGCGGGCAGGGTCAGGTCACCGGGGCAGCGGTCGGTGATGGCGCCCGCCGACCAGGTGAACGCGGTGACCGACCAGGTCATGCGGGTGATCCAGGTCCGGTTGGCGCAGGTCCGCTTCGCCAACGTGCAGTGGA
>JBKJLC010000055.1:0-39110 GCA_046597055.1 Kofleriaceae bacterium
TCCGTTCGTGACGCTGAACTGCGCCGCGCTGCCGGAGGCGCTGATCGAGAGCGAGCTGTTCGGCCACGAGCGCGGCGCGTTCACCGGCGCCGTCGCCGCCAAGCCCGGGCTGTTCGAAACCGCCCGCGGCGGGACCGTGTTCCTCGACGAGATCGGTGAGCTGCCGCTCGCCGCGCAGGCCAAGCTGCTCCGCGCCGTCGAGACCCGCCGGGTGACGCGCGTCGGCGGCCTGGCCGAGCACGAGATCGACATCCGCCTGGTCGCGGCGACCCATCGCGACCTCGACGCCGACGTCGCGGCCGGCCGGTTCCGCCGCGACCTGATGTTCCGCATCGGGCAGGCGACCGTGGTGTTGCCACCACTTCGCGATCGCCCGCGCGAGCTCGCGCTGCTCGCCCGCAGCTTCCTCGAGCAGGCGTGCCGTGCCGCCGGCCGCACGCCGCTGCACGTGTCGGCCTCCGCGCTGCACAAGCTGGCGCGCTACGACTGGCCCGGCAACGTCCGCGAGCTGAAGAACGTGATGGAGGTCGCCGCCGCGACGGTGCCGGAGGACACCCTCGACCCCTGGCACCTGCCCGAGCGGATCACCGGCGCGCACGGGGCGCCCGCGCCCGCGGCCGCGCCGCCGGCCGCGGCCGCGATCGAGCCGACGTTCAGCCCGCTCGCCGACGAGATCCGCGATCTCGAGCGGCGCCGGATGGCCGAGGCGCTGGGCGCCACCCGCGGCAATCGCACGCGCGCCGCCGACCTGCTCAAGATGCCGCTGCGGACGTTCCTGCTGCGCATCAAGCAATACGATCTCACCGAGGTCGGCCGCGACCCGTGACCGACGCCGGCTCGCCCCGCGCCGCGGCCTTCACGCCGCCGGAGATCTTCGACGACTTCCGGATGATCCGCTTGCTCGGCCGCGGCGCGATGGGCGAGGTCTGGCTGGGCCATGATCGCCGGCTCGATCGCCCGGTCGCGGTGAAGTTCATCAGCGGCATCCCCGGCGACGTCGAGCGCGCCCGCTTCCTCGTCGAGGCGCGCGCGATCGCCCGGCTGTCCCACCCGAACGTCGTCACGATCTTCCGCGCCGGCGAGATCCTGCGCCACCCCTACCTCGTCTCCGAGCTGATCGTCGGCACGAGCCTCGCCGAGCTGCCCCGGCCGGTCGCGCCCGAGCGCCTGCTGCCGATCGCCGTCGGCCTCGCGCGCGGGCTGGCCGCGGCGCACCGCCGCGGCGTCCTCCACCGCGACATCAAGCCCGCCAACGTGATCCTCGCGGACGACGGCGACGTGAAGCTGCTCGACTTCGGCGTCGCCAAGCTGATCGATGCCTCGGAGGTCGGCGCCCCACCGGCGCCGGCGGCCGCCGAGGCGCGACCGATCACGGCGGCGCCCGGCCGTGACCCCGACGCCACGGCGCCGACCGCCCACGACGGCGACACCACGCCCGCCGCCGCCGGCGGGCTGCTGCGCCGCCCGCGCCACGACCCGTCGGTGGTCGCGTCAGGCGACGACGGCGCCGTCGGCACGCCGCGCTACATGGCGCCCGAGCTCTGGCGTGGCGAACCGGCCAGCCGCCGCTGCGACATCTACTCGCTGGGCATGCTGCTCTACGAGCTGGCCGCCGGCCGGGTGCCCGACGCCGACGTCGGGCTGGCCGACCTGCCGTCGCACCGCCTCACCCAGGAGACGCCGCCGCTCGCCAGCGTCGCCCCGGCGATCGATCGGCGCTTCGCCGCCATCGTCGACCGCTGCGTCCGCCGCGCTCCGGCGGCGCGCTTCGCCACCGGCGACGAGCTCCGGGACGTGCTGGAGGCGCTCGTGGAGGAGTCGCAGCCGCGGGGCGAGCTTCCGGCCGGCAATCCGTACCGCGGCCTGCAGCGGTTCGAGGCCGAGCACCGCCGGCTGTTCTTCGGGCGAGACGCCGACGTGCGAACGCTCGTCGACCGCGTGCGCACCGATCCACTGGTGATCGTTGCCGGCGACTCGGGGGTCGGCAAGTCGTCGCTCTGTCTCGCCGGTGTGTTACCGGTCTTCGAGGACGCCGGCTGGGCGATCGCGCGGCTGACGCCCGGACGTCAGCCGCTGGCGGCGCTCGCCGCCGCGCTCGCGCCGTTCGCGGGCGACGAGGGTGGCGAGCGTGGGCTCATCGAGCGCATCGCGGCAGACCCCGGCCACCTCGCGCGCACGCTGCGCCAGCGCGCGGGCGGACGCCAACGCACGATCGTCTTCGTCGACCAGCTCGAGGAGCTGTGCACGCTCGCGGGCGCCGACGAGGCCGCCCAGGTCGGGGAGGCGCTGGCCGCCCTCGCCCTCCCGACCGGTGGCGTCCGGCTGCTCGCCACGGTGCGCAGCGACTTCCTCGGCCAGCTCGCGGGCGTGCCCGGGCTCGGCGTCGAGGTCGCGCCCGCCCTCGCTTTGGTGCGGCCATTGACCGTCGACGGCCTGCGCGAGGCGGTGGTCGGCCCGGCGCGCGCCCGCCGGTTCCAGTTCGAGTCCGCGGCGCTCATCGACACCCTGGTCGACAGCGCAGCGCGCGCGCAGGTCGGCCTGCCGCTGCTGTCGTTCGCCCTCGCCGAGCTGTGGGAGACCCGAGACGAGGCGAGCCGGACGATCCCCGCCGCCGCGCTCGATCGCATCGGTGGCGTCGGCGGTGCGCTGGCCCGCCACGCCGACGCGGTGATCGGCGCGCTGCGGCCCGCCGAGCGGGTCGCGGTCCGCCGCATCCTCGCCCAGCTCGTGACGCCGGCCGGGACCCGCGCGCGCCGGAGCCTGACCGAGCTGGTCGCTGCCGACGATCACGCCGCGCGCGCCGGCCTCGAGGCGCTGGTCCGCGGTCGGCTGGTGGTAATGACCACCGACGGCGAGGCCGACGGTGGCGACGGCGACGGCGCCTACCAGATCGCCCACGAGGCGCTGCTCGACGGCTGGGACACGCTGCGCGAGTGGATCTCGCGGGGCGCCGAGCGACGCGCGGCCGCGCAGCGGGTCGAGCGGGCCGCCCACGAGTGGGAGCGCCTCGGCCGCCGCCCCGACGGACTTTGGAGCGCGCGCCAGCTCGCTGACGTCACGGTGGTCGATCCGGACCAGCTCGGTCCCCGCGAGCGCGCCTTCCTCGCGGCGTCGCGGCGCGTGGTGGGGCGTGGCCGCTGGCTGCGGCGGTTCGCGATCGCCGCGGTGCCGGTGACGCTCGCGCTGACCTATGGCGGCTGGCGCCTCGCCGAGCGCCGCGAACTCGATCACCGCGTCGCGCTCCGGCTCACCGCGGCGCGCGCCACCCTCGACGAGGCGCGCGCCGCCGACGCGCACGCCGACGCCCTGCGCCAGATCGCCTTCGCGCGCTACGACGCCCGCGATCGGACCGGCGGCGATCGGGGGTGGGACGACGTCCGCGCCGCTAGCCTCGACGTCGATCGCCTGTTCACCCAGACCTCGCGCGCGCTCGATGACGCCCTCGAGCTCGCCCCGTCGCGCGCCGGGCTCCGCGACCTGCAATGCGACGTGCTCTACGAGCGCGCGCTGATCGCCGAGCGCGAGCACCACGCCGAGCGGGTCGCCGACCTCGTCGATCGCCTGGCGACCTGCGACGCCGGCGGCGAGCGCCGCCGGCGATGGGCGGCCCCGGCCCGCCTGACGGTCGTCACCACGCCGGCCGCCACCGTCGAGGTCGAACGCTACCTGCCCAGCGGCCGCAAGCTGGTCGCGCGGCCCCACGCGCGCGGCGCTGGCACGCCGTTCGCCGTCAGCGCGGCGCCCGGCTCGTACCTGCTGATCGTCAGCGCCCAGGGCCACGCCACCGTGCGCCTGCCGCTGCTCCTGCGCCGCGGCGAGACGCGCACCGAGCGCATCGTCCTGCCGCGCGCCAGCGACGTCCCCGCCGGGTTCGTCTACGTGCCCGCCGGTCGCTTCCTGTACGGCAGCGCCGACAGCGACGAGGAGCTGCGGCGCACCTTCTTCAACACGGTGCCCCTGCACGAGCTCGCGAGCCCGGCGTATCTCATCGGGCGCCACGAGGTCACTCTCGGCGACTGGATCGCCTGGCTGGAGGTCCTGCCCGCGGCCGAGCGCGCGGAGCGCATGCCGCGCGCGGGCGTCCAGGCCCACCGGGCGGGCGCCGAGTTCGGCCTGACCGAGCAACCCCACGGACGCTGGCGCTTTCGATTCCGGCGCGCCGACCACGTGTACGAGGCGCTCGACGGCGAGCCGATCCGCTACCTCGAGCGCACCGTCCGCGTGGCGCAGGACTGGCGCCGGTTCCCGGTCGCCGGCATCTCCAACGAGGACGCGGTCGCGTACGCGGCGTGGCTGGCGGCGAGCGGCCGCGTCCCGGGCGCGCGGTTGTGCACCGACCACGAGTGGGAGCGGGCCGCGCGCGGCGCCGACGGGCGCAGGTTTCCCAGCGGCGAGCACCTCGATCCCGACGATGCCAACTTCGACGAGACCTACGGCCGCCAGCCGCTCGCGTTCGGTCCCGACGAGGTCGGCTCGCATCCCGCGTCGCGCAGCCCGGTCGGCGTCGACGATCTCGCCGGCAACGTCTGGGAGCGGGTGCGCTCGGTCGAGGCCGACGATCAGCTCGTCCAGCGCGGCGGCGCCTGGTACATCCTCCAGTTCGCCGCGCGCGCGATGAACCGCGAGCTCGGCGAGCCGGGCCTGCGCGACCCGCTGATCGGCGTGCGCGTGTGCGCGACCCCGCGGTCCTGACGGCCGCGATGCCTCGATCGTTGGCGTGCCGCTGCCGGGTCAGGTCACAGGACCTCCGGCACCTCGACGCAACCGCGCTGCGGCCGTGGCCGTACCGGCTCGGGCGCAGGCTGGGGCCGCCGCCGGTGACGAGACCGCGACTTGGGTGACGAGGCCTTCGGCACCAGCGGTCCCTGCGCCTCGCTGATGTGCTTCATCGTGGCCGCGATCTGGTCGTAGGGATCTTGCGCGTCCGGTTCCACGCGAGACGAGGGCTTCGGCGCGCTCGAGTCGGTCGGCACGACCGGGACCGCCTGGAAGATCGGGTGGTTCATCACCTCGATCCCAGCGACGGCGATGTCGTGGAAGACCGTCTGCGTGGTCCGGACCACCGGCGTGACGAGATACTCGTCGATCTCTTTCACCGCGTGCTCGCCGAGGACGAGCGGGGCGATGATGATCGGCGCCTGCACGAGCCAGTTGAACCGCACCATCAGCATCGGCACGCTGTCGCCCTTCTGGGGCGTGATGAAGCTGATCATGAAGCGCGTGGCCGGGTACGGATCGTGGTGATCGGTCAGCACCAGCTCCCAATCCGCTTCGTCCTGCTTCTCCGGCTCGCGGCCGTCGGGGTCGTAGTAGGTGAGCGGGTTGTTCAGTGAGAATGCGTAGAGGTTCCCGCGCTGCGGCTCGGTCCAGGCGGCGTCGGGCGCGAAGCGGTACTTGGGATCGGCCGCGGTCCAGCGCAGGAGCACCGGGTCGTACGACCGATAGCCGTAGGCGCGCAGGCCGCTGACGACGTCGGACTCCTTGCCGTTGAACTCGCGGCGATGCGTGGCCGCGCCGGTCGAGGCCACGACCTCGCCGAATCCGCCGTAGAGGAACGACGAGGTCACGGCGCTGCTCGGTGACAGGGTCACCATCAGGTTCTGCAACGCGTCGGCGTACTGCAGCTCGATCGCCGTGTGGTCCTCGACGCGGGCGAGCGGCTCGCCCGACGCGATGTGGTGCCAGCGCACCGTCTGTGCGCCGCCTGCCGCGTAGTGGGTCTCGCTCTCGGCGAACCACAGCTTCACGCCGCTGCCGCCGATCGCGGCGATGCGCTCACCGCCGGGGCCGAAGTAGTACGTCTCGGTGCCCTCTGGTCCGGACACCTGACGGATCAGATCGTCTCCGTCGGAGGTGAGCTGCCACGTCGACGCGCCGATCGTGCGCTGGGTCAGGTTGCCGGCCGCGTCGTAGGCGAGTTGCGCGAAGGGGGTGCCGTCGGGCGCGACCAGGCGATCGACGGCGTGGGGATCGATCGCGCCGTACTGGTAGCTCACGTCGCGCGTCGGTGCGTCGACGGCACCGCTGACCGTCGCGTGGGCGACGTTGCCGGAGGGCGAGTAGGTCAGCGAGGCGTTGTACGCGCCGGGCCCGGCCGCGTGCGCGAGCCGGCCGCGGCCGTCGTACTCGAAGTCGGCATCGGCGGTGACGCTGGCGACGGTGCCCTGCACCGCGCCGAGCCGGCCGAAGCCGTCGTACCCGTAGTTGCGCTCGGCGAAGGTCGCGACCGGCGCGCTCGTCTTCCAGGTGCGATCGTGGGTCACGCGGCCGAGCACGTCGTAGGTCCAGTCACGCCGCTGGTTGTAGACGTTCGTCCGGGACAGTGGCTGGCCGAGCACGCCTCGCGTGTAGGTCGCGAGGTTCTTGTAGCCGGCGGCGGGATCGGCCCAGCTCACCGACGCGACCAGGCCGCGACTGTCGTAGGCGGTGCGCCAGCTGGTGCCGTCGTCCCAGGTGACGTCGAGTGGCGCGCCGAGCGCATCGTACGTGCGGTCGACGTACTGGGTCGCGGTGACGGCAACGCCGCTCGCGGCGGTCGACACCACGCGCTGCTCGCGCTTGAGCCGGCCCCGCACGTCGTACGTGTAGTCGAACGTCCCGAACGGCAGCGTCACGCGCGACGGTGCGCCGGTCGCGTTGGCGCCGCCGTCATAGGTCGTCGTGATCGGTCCGATACCGAGCAGGGTTCGCTGCGCGGGCGTCAGCGTGCGTGGCGCCGGCGTGTGGATCCGCGCCCGATCGAGATCGTCATACGTCGTCGTGGAGACGTACTTGGCCGGATCGCCGCCCGCGGGCACCGGCGATCGCTGCGACGTCAGGTTGCCGTTCATGTCATAGCCGTAGGTCCAGGTTCGCGTGCCGCGGGTCATCTGGCTGCGCCGGCCGGCCCAGTCGTACACGATCGACGTGGTCGCGCCGTCGGCGTCGACGATCGACGTCATGCGATCGGCGACGTCGTAGGCGTAGCGCGTCACGTGATCGCCCGACGCGTCGGGCTCGTGGACCGCCGCGAGGCGGCCAAACCCGTCGTGCTCGAAGCGGGTCAGCGGGCCGAGGCCGTCGATGGGCGAGGACTCCTGCGACTCGACGTCGGCGCCCAGGTAGCCGACGAGCTGCATCGTCCCGTCGGGACGGGTGAACCGAGTCACGCGTCCGAGGCCGTCGCGATCGTACCTGGTGATCGCGCGCGCGGCGTTGCTGGCCGGTGATGGCGCGTCGATGGTGCGGAGCGCGCCGCCAGCGTCGTAGCTGTACTGCGTGGACGCGCCGGCCGGGCTGACCTCGGTGCGGCGCACCACACGGCCGAGGCCGTCGAGCGCGTCGACCGTCGTGAGGCGCACCACGCCATCGAGATCGCGGGCTCGCTCGGTGCGGCGGGTGGTCGCGGCGCCGTCGACGTAGCCGAACCACTCGACCGGCGTGAGCACGTAGCCGTTGCCGGTGGCGGCATCGGTCGCGACGCGGTGCTCGACCACGCGGCCGAAGCCGTCGAGCTTCCACTCCTCGGGGGCGTAGACGATGCACGGCGGGAGCACGCACCTGGTCGGGGTCCGCTTGTTGGGGCCCTCGCGGCGCGTCGTCACGCCGGTCGCGACGTCGTGCTTCTCGAAGACGACGTGCCCGAGCTCGTTCGTCGTGGTCGCCGGATACAGGCCAAAGGCGTCGTACGCTATCGTCGCCAGGTTGTTCGTCCCGTTGGCGAACTGGACCGGCCGCTTGATCGTCAGCACGTTCCCGGCGGCGTCGAAGGTGCGCTGGGTATGCGCGTACGTCGACGCGCCGGTGTGAGCGTAGCTGTGAGTCGGCAACCCCCGCGGATCGTAGGTGGTCGACTCGCGCGTCAGCGTGACCGTCGGGCCGTAGCTGCGCGTCTCGCGCTCGGTGAGCAGCAGCCGGTAGTCGGTGGCCGCATACGGTGCCTGGCCGACGCGCTCCTGGTAGACGCGGACGCTGATGCGGCGCTCCACGCCGCCCCAGCCGTTGTTCAGCTTCCGCTCGTCGGACGACTCGGTGTGTTCGTAGAGGAGCGGCTCCGTGCCGGCTCCGGTCCACGCGACCCAGGTCTCGCGCTGGGTGCGGCGCTGCTCGTTCTCGATCGCGCACTGGGCCTCGGTCGCGCCGGCGTCGCAGATCTGCGTGACCAGCCCGTTGCGGTAGGTGAAGCTGGCCTGCCCGCCGACCAGGGTGGCGCTTGTCCACGTCGAGGTCTCGACCTTCATCGGCGACCATCCGCCGCCGACGGCGACGTAGGTCCACTCGCTCGCGAGGTGGCCGCGGCCGTCGCGCGGCGCGACGTCGTAGGTGAAGGTATCGACGGTGCGGCTCGACGCATCGCCGGCCTGGCCGGAGCGATCGATGGTGACCGTCGCGTAGCCGCGGAACTGCGGCGCGTGCCCGTCGAGCGGGCTCTCGACGCCGAACACCGGCGCCCCGTAGCGATACGTGGTGCGCAGGTCGGGCTGCAGCGCGCCTGGCGTGGTGACGACCGAACGCACCACCCAGCGCGGATCGTTGCGCATCCCGGCGGAGGCCGTGACGACCGTCGGATCGGTCGACCGCGCGTAGGTGTAGCGAGTCACCGCGCCGCGCCCGTTGTCGATCGACGCGAGCAGCCGGATCGGCGCCGCGCCGGCGGCATCGGTGTGCACGGTCGCGCGGCCGTCGCTGTCGAGCTCGACGAGATCGGGCTGGCCGTCGCCGGTGAGATCGAGGTAGTCGCTGGCGCGGTACCAGGCGCGCTGGTTGGTCGCATGCATCAGGCGCTCGACTGACTCCCACAGCGCGCCCCGGCTCGTCCAGCCGACGAAGAAGTCGCCGTTCAGCCGTCCCGCGTAGCGGCCCGACCCCAGCTGCGACACGCTGCCGCCCGCCGGAACCGTGGTCATCGCCAGCTCGGCGAGGCCATCGTCGTCGAGGTCGATCATCTGGATCGTATCGGCGTGCCAGCCGGGCTGGAGCGCCGGCACGCCGTTCCACGCCCCCTGCAGCTCGATGCGGCTCTGGCCGACCATGGCTCCGACGCCGAGCAGCCGCAGGGCCGAGAACGAGCCGGCCTGATTGTAGGAGACCGCGAGCTCGGAGCCGCTGCCGTTAGGTGTGGTGGTCAGGATGTCGAGCAAACCGTCGCCGTCGACGTCGAGCCAGGTCAGCGCGGCGTTGACGAGCACCGGCGCCGCACCGGCCGGCGACACCGTGCCGACCGACTGCGTCCACGTCGCCTTCGGCCAGAGCGTGAAGTCGGGCTCGAAGGACCCCGCCGCGGTGCCGCGCCAGACGCGGAACGCGGTCGCGCTGCCGACGTTGCCCTCGCTGGGCGGGAGCTCGATCATGTCGAGGCGGCCGTCGCCGTCGATGTCGACCAGATTCGAGAGGGACATCGAGCCGTTCGCCGGCGCGGTCAGGAGCTTCCCGGTCGGCGGCAGCGGCCGCGGCGGATCCGCGATCACCACGTCCGGCGCCATCGCCCCGACGAAGTCGCTGAAGCCCGCGCCGTGGTTGTAGTAGACGCGGATCACGTCCCGATCCTCGGGCTCGGGCAGGTTCATCGTGCAGTGCGGCCCGGTGCCAGGGTCCCCACCCGGCGGACCTCCGCCGCCGCCACCCGGCCAGTCGTGGCACGACTCGTAGTCCGAGCACGCGTAGACGCACTGGCCCGATGCCGGATCGTAGGCTTGGCCGGCAGAGCACTCGACGCGGCACGAGCCATCGCTCTCCTGGGTCGTCCCGGTCGGGCAGGTGCAGCCCGGGGCGTTCGATCCGTTGCAAGGGCCCGGCGCGGGGTCGGTCTCTTCATCCTGAAACCAGCCGACGATCGGCTCGAAGTCGCGCTCGCCGCGCGCGAAGCCGCCCTGCCAGATCCAGGTGACGAGATCGAGATCGCCGTCGTGATCCCAGTCGACGAAGCGGTAGTTGACCTCGATCTTGTCGAACCAGCACGCCGGTGTCGGCGCGTTGTCGTGACCACCGCCCCACGACGCGACCTGACCGTCGAGCGTGCAACTGTCGCCCTCGGCGGGGCCGGGCCGCGGCTCTCCGACCACGGCGGCGGGATGCGACCACGGCGCCGACGGCAGCTCCATCACATCCTCTCTGACGGCGAAGCCGCCGCCGAAGACGCCGCGCCGGACCACCAGGCGGCACCGGCTCGCGCCGGGCGCGGGCATCGCGGCGCGCACCTGGTCGTTGATGCCGTCGCCGTCGAGATCCATGAGCTGGGCCTCGGGGCCGCGATCGGTGCCGCGCTCGCCGAGGCCACCGAGCCACGGGCTCATGATGGTGCCGGGGCTGAACGTGTGCGACAGGTCGCGCTGCGTGGGGCCGTAGCCGAAGGTCACTGCGGGCGCCGTCGTCGCGGCGCCGAGGGCGTCGTACCCGGTGGTGACGAGCTGGCGGAGGTAGCGCAGCGGCGGCCGATCGTTGGTGCACGCGAGCTCGGCGAGATCGTAGCGCGGCTGGTACTCGCGCGTGCGCCGCCAGTTCCCGCCGGCGACGTCGCGCACCTTGACGGTGACCAGCTTCAGCCGCTGGCTCCCGCGCACGACCGCGCGGCCGGTGTGGTGATCGAGCTGCGAGCCGATCGGCAGCGCGCCGCTGGCGCAGTACTCCGGGTTCTCGTAGGCGAGCTCGACGCGCGCGTGGGCGGTGAGGCTCGCGCTCGGGTTCGACGAGTACTCGATGGTCACCAGGCTATACGCGGCGCCGGCGCCGTACAGCGTTCGCACCCACGTGTAATTGACGGTGTTCCCGAACGCGTCGCGCTCGCTGGTGAGCTGCCAGTTGGCGACGCCGTCGCTGGCGTACGGCAGGTTCGCGAACGTCTGGATCACGCCGTCCGGCGTGCTGACCGTCCACGTGCCAGCCGACAGCCCGAGCCGCGTCATGCCCTCGTCGAACACCGGCCGGTAGCGCGTGCCGGTGCCGAGATCGCCCGGCGTCCGGACCAGCAGCTCGCCGCCGTAGCGGTACGCGACGTTGCCGCTGCTGTCGCTCGCGGGATCGCGCTCGATGGTCGGCAGGCCACCGAGGGTCCAGCCCGCGGCGAGGTCGCCGCGCAGCGGCGCGCTGGACGAGTAGTCGAACGAGAGGTGCGGCGCCATTCCATGGCGGGGGGGCGGCAGCTCCAGCGGATAGGAATACGTGGCCGCGCCCTGCTGGGCCGAGACGCCGCCGTCGCCGCCGACCTCGACGCCTTCGGGCGCCTTGGTGTCGCGACTCGGCAGCGCGCGGGAGAATGGATCGCTGGGGTTGGCCAGCGCGAGCGGGGCGAACCCGAGCGCGAGGCCGAGGGACAGGCCCACGAGATGACGCATGGACGCCGCCTTCGCAAGGACGAGGCCACCGCAAGTCGGTGGAACCTGGGTTTGAACGGAGCGAGGAGAAGCGCGCCGCTCCTCGTCTGATCATGTCGGTCCTCCACCCGGACGGTGCGAACGCCATGCAACGGCTGCATGGTCTGCAGCATCTGCGCGGTCGGACCGTGCAGATCCTGCGAACGCGGCGCGAGGGGGGCCGGCAAGACGCGCTCCGTGGGCCGGCATGGGCCGTGCTCCGCGCGATGGCATGAGCCTCACCGATACGTCAAGGCTGAGCCGGCGTTTGCCGCGTCGATGGTGCCCCGATCAGTGGTACCTCGCGTCCATGCGTTCCACGGCTGTGATCCTGATGATGGCCCTGAGCGCGGCCTGTGCGTTCGACGACGTCGAGCTCGGCGGCGTCGAGCAGGAGGGCACCTTCAGCCAGGGCACCTTCAGCCAGGGCACCTTCAGCCAGGGTACCTTCGGCCAGGGCAGCGAGAAGGCGGTCTGGGGGTTCCGCTACACCGGTTGGTCCAACACCGGGATGCGGCTGAAGAGCGCGAGCGTGAGCGCAGGCCAGCTCCGCGCCGCATGGGATCGCTCCGACAGCTGCGGCGGGGGGCTCGCCGGCCTGACCCGCGGGTGTGAATGGTGGGGCGCGGGCGCGGCCTCGTGCGCGGTCGGCACGCCCGTCACCGTCCGTGGCGGCGGCTGCGGCGGGCTGTTGCCGCGCAGCTCGATGCTGCGCGTGTGCGCCGGTGGCAAGCCATGCGACGCGGCCGCCGCGCTCGCCGCGACCGACGCCGCCTGTGTCGGCACGACGAATCCGGCGGTGGCGTTCACGTGCCCGCACGACGGCCGCTACTTCGTCATGGTCGCGCCGGCCACGACCGGCGCGACCTCGTTCAGCTACTCGGTCGTCACCACGCCGACGACGACGGTCAGCCCCTGGCTGGTCGGCGACGACTTCGAAGAGACCTTGCTGGACGGCCTTCGCGACACCAACACCGCCATCCGCTACCGCATCACCGGGACCCAGCCGGTCACCGAGGACCCGCGGCGGCGCTCGGACTTCTACACGCTCGTCGAGCAGGCCACCGGCACGCCGCTGTGTCTGGGCGAGAACCTCGCGATCCCGTTCCTGGGCCGGTGGACCGACTCCGGCCACCTGACCATGAACACGAACAGCTTCACCCTCGGGTGCACGATCGGCGTGCTCGCCAAGTGCTACCGGCTCGGCTATCGGCCGTGGGACGTCGACGCCGCTGGGCGCTCGCTGCGCGACTACCACCAGGCCTGCACGCGCGCCGCGCGGGCCGACTTCTGCGGCGACGGCACGTCGTACACGGTCGACGGCACCCTGATCGACCTGTACGATCGCCTGTCGCACGTGGATCCGGATCCGACCGAGGACGGCCTGGTGTTCGAGGCGATCTGGGTCCGCGACGACGCCTACGGCAACGACGAGATCGTCGGGCCGCGCGCCCCGGTGTGCCTCAGCAAGAAGCGCTGGGACACCCTGCCCTACGGCGGCGGCGGCTCGTGCCCCGCCATCGTCGACCCGCGAACCGACGTCGGGGACGACGTGCCGTCCCCGTTCTGCGACGAGCGCACGGCCGAGGGCTGGTTCGCCGCGGATCCTGCGCACCTGCTCGCGACCGAGTCGGCCTACAACGACGCCGGCCTGTGGCGCTGGCGGAAGCTGGGCGGCGGAGATTACCGGTCGACCTCGCTGTGCACGACCACCGGATCGAGTCCGTGCAGCAGGGCCTACCTGCTGCGGACGAGCTCGGACGAGCCACGCTTCGTGGGCGCGATCTACCACAGCCAGATCGCGGACGTCGCGCGGCCGGCCGCCACGATCCCACTCTACTCGTTCCGCTCGATCCGCCACGTCACGACCGGCGACTACCTGACCACCACCGACGCGTCCGTCGCCGGGTACGGGTCGCGCCAGCTCGAGGGCTACATCCTCGACACGTCGTGCGAGGCGACCGGCAGTTGCCCGGCGAAGCGCCTCGACCTGATGGTCCGCAACGGCGACTACCTCACGACCACGCCGCTCGAGCCGGTGCTCGGGTACACCTACGTCAAGACCCTCGGCTATCTGCCGCGCTGAGCGGCCGCGCCGCTCGCGCGTAACCTCGCGCCCGGGGTGCGACGTCTCACCACCATGATGCGTCGCTTGCCTACCCTGCCCTCGTGGCTCGCCGTCCTCCTGTCCATCGCTGCCAGCGCGGCCTGCGCCGAGCGGGTGGCCGACCCCAGCGCGCCGGTCGCGCCCGACTCCGCGGTCGACGCCGGCGCCAGTGCCGGCGACCCGAGCGTCGGTCCGGTGCCCGCGGGCGACACGGTGGCCTCGGTGGCGGTCGGCCGCTACCTCGGCACCTGGTACGAGATCGCGAGCATCCCGCAGGGCTTCCAGCGCAACTGCGCCGCGACCACCGCCACCTACGGCGCGGTCGACGCCACCACGATCAGCGTCGACAACCGGTGCCGGGTCGGCGGGCTCGACGGCGATCCGGTGAGCATCACCGGCACCGCCACCGTGGTCGACCTCGACAGCAACGCGCGGCTCGAGGTCGACTTCGGCTTCGCCCGTGCACCGTACTGGATCGTCGATCTAGGCGTGAGCGCCGGCGACGAGCCGTACCCGTGGGCGATCGTCAGCAACCCCGACCGCAGCGCGCTGTGGATCCTGGCCCGCACGCCGGCCATCGAACCGGCCCGCTACGACGTTCTGATCGAACGGCTCGAGCAGCGCGGCTACACGCCGGCGCGGCTGGTCCGGACTCTGCAGCCGGGCTGAGCCTGGCGTCGGCCGCGCGAGGCAGCCGACCCGGTCAGCGCACCCGCAGCCGCACCACGTCGCGCCGGGACGGGGTCGCCAGCGTCCGGACCGCGCCGTCGCCGCCCGCGGTGCGCTCCTCGGCGGCGGCGTGGAGCCCGAGCTCGTCGAGGCGCCCGGCGGGTCCGCCCGGCGCCGACGCATCCTCGAACGCGACCGTCACCAGGTCGGTGCCGTCGCGGCGCAGGATCTCGACGTCGATCGGGAAATCGTCGGGCGAGGTGTTCATCCACATGCCGCGGTTGGCGCGCGACCAGGTGCCGCGGCCCAGCCACTCGTTGTCGGACAGCCAGCGTCCGATCAGGCGGCCGTTGACCCACACGGTCGCCTTGGCGTCGCGGCCGCGCAGGCGGAGCACCGCCGGCGCGTGGAACCGGGTCGGATCCGGCAGCGTGGCCGGGTCGAGCCGGACCCGGTACCAGGTCACCGCGCCCGGCGCGAGCCGCGCCGGCAAGTCGCCGGTGCGCCAGCCAGCGTCGTCGAAGCCGGGCTCGGCCCAGCCCGCCCGCTCGCCGCCCAGGCCGGCGCGGACCTCCCAGCGCTCCAGGCGGACCCCGCCGAGCTCGGCCTGACCCCACAGCCCCTTCACCGAGTCGAACCCGAGCGACGGGAGCTGCGCCTTGCTGGGGATCAGGTTGCCCCGCGGCCACATGAAGCTGCCGTGCCCCCAGATCTCGACCCGGAACGCGATCACGTTGTCGCCCTCGATCAGGTACGGCGTGACATCGGGAAACGCGTAGCTCGGGGTCCAGCTCCGGTTGTCGATCTCGGTGCCCAGCGGCGCGAGCGTGGTGACGTAGTGCCCGTTCACGTAGATGCCGATCAGGTCGCTGGCGTGCTGCACCCACAGCTTCCAGCCGCCGCGCCGATCGGCCGGCGCGCCGGTGATGCGCAGGCGCGCGCGGTACCAGGCGTGGCCGGTGGGGATCCCCAGGGTCTCGAGCGGCCGCGGCTCGCCGGTCCAGGCGACCCACCCGGTCCCGGGCGCGGTGGTCCCGCTCTCGAGCCGGTCGTCCACGCTGATCCGCCCACCGGTGCCGAGGTCGACGCCGATCGCGGGCGGCGCCACCGCCGTGCGCTGATGCCAGGCGGCGCCGGTGACCGGGGCGCGTCCCCCTTCGGCGGTGAACCCGTCGAGCGCGAGGTCGCGCACCGACCAGGTGAGGATCCGGTCCTGGGTCGCGCGGCTCTCGTACTGGAGCTGCAGGCCGGCGGTCGCGGGCCGGACCAGGTCGGGCCCGATCACGACCAGATCGTCGCCGTTGGCCTCGAAGAACCAGGTGCGCCCGGCGTCGGCGCGCGTGGTCACCAGCACGTGCAACACCTGACCGCTCGCGGTGCGCACCGACAGCGACCCGCCGGTCGCGTGCGGATACTTCACCAGCAGCCGGGCCGGGCTGGCGTCGACCACGGTGACGCCGGTGGCGGCGATGACCTCGATCGGGCCGGTCAGACGGTCGAGCACCAGCTCGCCCTCGCTGCCGGGGACACCGTGGACCACCAGCAGGCGGTCGGCGCCGAAATCACGCAGGCTCAGCACCTCGCTGGTGGTGTAGCCGAGCCGGGCGTCGAGCCCGAGCGGGGCGCCGACCACGAGCATGTGCACGTTCTCGAGCTCGGGGCTGGGGCCCGGCCCGGGGTAGTCCTCGGCCGGGACCACCATGGTGGTCGCCTCGGGCAACCGGAGGCCGTCGAGCTCGATGGCGCCGGGGGCCAGCGCCTGGTCCTCACCGGTCTCGTTGGTGAGCCCGACGAACCGCACGCCGTCGCCGGCGTCGAGCCAGTAGTGTACGCGGCGGTTGTCCTCGAGCGCGCCGAGCGACGGGTGCTGCACGCGCAGGCGCAGGTCGGCGCCGGGCACGCCGTCGCCGGAGCGTTGCGGGTGGCGGACCCCCGCGATCAGCGGCTGGAACGCGTCGAGCATCAGGTTGGTGCGGCGGAAGCTCCAGAACTTCTGGCGCAGCGTGCCGCTCGGGCCGATCGCACCGTAGTAGTCGATCACGTTGTGGAAGTAGCCGACCGTGGGCGCGACGAACGCGTCGAGCACGCGGTCGGTCGACAGGTCGAAGATCGAGCGGGGCCCGGCGTTGTCGAGCACCACCGCGTTGCGATAGCCGTCGGTGTGCATGCCGACGACGTTGAACGCGAAGAAGCCGTCCATGCCGCCCAGCACCAGCCGCTCGAGCCGGGCCGCGGTCCGCTCGGTCTCGGTCGAGCCCGACGGCATGTCGACGTAGACGCCGCCGTGGCGAGCGGGGTCGTGCATGTCGGTCATGACGTCGTAGGCGAGCCGCTCGGTGCCGCCCTGCTTGTAGATGTTGGGCATCGGGATGATGCCGGCGACGTCACCGGTCGCCTTGACCTTCGCGTCGCCCGGGCAGGTCGCGATCGGCACGTCGATGCCGTCGCCGCGGACGATGTCGCGCAGCGCGGTCATGTAGGCGGTGGTGCCCGGCGACGCCAGGGGCCCGCGCTCGGTGCCACCGTCGAACCAGAACAGCTTGTCGACCTCGTGGAAGATCTCGAACCAGTCGTACTCGTTCTCCACGCCGTACAGGATGATCGGCCCGCCGCGGGTGATGAGGTACGGGCGGATCACCTCGTCGAGCGCGCCGAAGTAGCGCTCGACCAGCGCGAGGTAGTCGGGGTCGTCGACCCGCAGGTTGGGCCGGCCGTCGGCGTCCTTGTTCTTCTTGGTCGTGCGGGTGAGCACCCAGGCCGGCACGCCGCCGCCATCCATCTCGTTGGTGATGTAGGGCCCCGGCCGCAGGTACACGAACAGGCCGTGCGCCTGGCACAGCTCGAGGAACTTGCGCAGGTCGGGCTGGTCGAACTGGAACCGGCCCTCCTCGGGCTCGATCACGTTCCACGGCACGTAGACGTCGACCGTGTTGAACCCGGCGGCGCGGAAGCGGGCCAGCCGGTCGTCCCACACCTCCTCCGGCAGCCGGAACCACTGCACGCTGCCGCCGCGCAGGAGCGTGTACTCGCCATCGATCAGGAAGCCGCGCGCGTCGTACGAGACCGATTCATACCGGGGCCGCGGATCATCGCTGACGATGATCCCGTCGTCGCCCGGCAGCCCGGGCTCGCCCGGCCCGTCCGGCACCGCGGGCCCTCCGGCGTCACCGCCGCACGCGAGGGCCATCACCAGCAGCCAGCACCCAGCGTACGCCCGGGGGATCCTCATGGCTTCGAGGTCAGCAAGACGCGGACCGCGCTTGCCGGACGCAATCTCGTCCGCTTGAAAGGCCGGACCTCCACAGTAGCAAGTTCTACTTCCAGCACGGTGGCTACTCGGGTCGCCGGCGCGTCCGCCGTCGACAACCGGGGTTGCGCGCCGGCCCGTCGATGAACGGGTGTGTGCCGGCACGGCGACGTCGCCCTTGCTACCACCGCCGGGGTTGCTATCACGCGGACACGAGGTCCCTCTGCTCATGAAACGAATCGCCGCCGGGCTGCTCACGATCACGGCCTGCGCCGGCGACGACGTCGCGATGCAGACCTACGTCTACGACGACCGTCACGCCAGTGCCGAGCTCGACGTCCACGCGCGGGCCGGCAGCACCGACGCCCCCGCCGTGGTGTACCTGCACGGCGGCGCCTGGCGGGTCGGCTCCCGCGAGAGCGATCAGGCCACCGCCGAGCGCCTGGCCCGTGCCGGTTACGTGGTGGCCAACGTCGACTACCGGCTGGTGCCCGACGGCGTGTTTCCGCTCGCCGTCCAGGATGCGGCGTGCGCGCTCGCGTTCGTCCGCGCCCACGCCGGCGAGCTCGGCGTCGATCCGCAGCGGATCGCGGTCATGGGCCACTCGGCGGGCGCGCACCTGGTCGCGATGGTGGGAGTCGCCGCCGACGTCGCCGAGCTGCAGGACGCCGGCTGCCCGTCGGGCCTGACCGCCGCGCCCGCCGCGGTGGTCTCGGTCGCGGGCCCGATGGATCTCCGCGTGATCGGGGGCTCGGCAGTCGATGAGTTCGTCGGCGCCACGCGCGGCGTCGATCCCGAGCGGTTCGCGCGCGCGTCGCCGATCGCGCAGGTCGGCGCCGACGAGCCGCGGTTCCTGTTCGTCCACTCCACGCACGACCTGATCGTGGACCTCAGCCAGTCGGAGCGCATGCTCGCCACGCTCCGGGCCGCCGGCAACGACGCCGCGCTGCTCCAGCTCGAGGGCGGTGGTCACATCGTCGGCGACGGTGCCGGGCTCGGGCTCGAGTCCTACGAGCTGGCGACCGACACCCCCGAGGCGTGGCTCGCCATCCTCGACTTCCTCGGCCAGACGATCGGACGCCCGTGAGAGTGGCCGCGCTGGTGGCGATCGCGACGTGCGCCCAGGTCGGCCGCGCCCGCGGCGACGAGGCGCCCCCACCCGACCACACGGTGGTGTCGCTGCCGATCTTCGCGTTGTCCGGAGGAGCGTTCGCGGTCCAGGTCGAGCGGCCCCTGGCGCGCCCGGTCAGCCTGGCGATCACGGTGGCGATCCGCGATGGCGCCGATGCCGACTACCAGTCGACGACGCTCGGGCTCGCGCTCGAGGTCCGGGTGTGGCGACGGCCGCGACAGCACGGCTGGTTCGTGGCGCCCCGGGTCGAGCTGGCCGGCACCCGCGTGTCGATGGCCGATCGCGCGCTGGGCAGCGCGCTCGTGGTCACCGAAGCGATGCTGATCGGCTACCGGCTGGCGATCGCGGGGCGGGTCGAGTTCACGCCGTCGGCCGGCTTCGCGCTCCGCCACGATCTGGCGTTCGGGGGCGTGCCCGACGCGAGCCGGGTGGTGCCGGAGGTCGGGCTCTCGCTGGGCTGGATCTTCCGCTAGCCGCGACCGCCAGCGGCAACGGCAGTCGTGATCACCACGCGCAGTGGATGTGATCCTGATGGCCGGCATCGTTGCTGGGCCCGAGCACCTCGACCGCGCCCATGGCCCGGCACGCCGCCATCACGCCGCGAGCGATCGCGCTGTCGCCGGCGATGGTGACGCCGTTGACCTCGCCGATGTCCACCGCCCGGCCCACGAAGTGGTACGAGGTCGCGCCGTGGTTGGCGCCCGCGATCGCAGTCACGAAGTAGTCGTAGCCGTACCGCTCGCGCAGCCCGGCCAGGCCGTTGAGCAGCCCGTTGGTCAGCTGCACCCTCGTGCACGGCGCGTTGCCGTAGCAGCTGGTCTTGGCGGCGCGACCGCCCGCGGCGTCGCGGATGTTGGACAGCGGGTCGGCGCCGTCGAAACGACCGAAGGTCTGGTCCCACAGCGTCAGCTTGCTGTCCTGGTGATACGCCAGGACCCGCTGGGCCGCCGGCCCGGTCGGGTTGCCGCCGCCGGAGCAGAAGGAGCGTCGGGCGATCAGCGCGTTCCACGTGTAGCGACCGACGACCCCGGTCGCCTCCAGACACACCGAGGTCTGGAAGCTCTTCAGCCGCGTCAGGGTGGTCGGGCCGAACTCGCCGGTGACGGAGAGGTTCTGGCCGTAGCGGTTCTTCAGGAGGTACTGCGCAGCCTGGACGGCTGGGCCGGAATCGCCTGACTTGACCTCCACGACCAGCGCGAGCCAGGTCTGTTCGCCGACGATGCCGTCGGAGACCAGGCCGCGTCCGGTTTGCACCGCGCGCACCGCGGTGTCGACGGCGGCGGTGAACACCCCGTTGAGCTCGACCGGCCGGCCCGCGCGCGCGAGGAGATACTGCACGGTGACGACGTCCTGGCTCTGTTCGCCCCGGGCGACCCGCGGCCAGAAGATGGCGGGGCCGGCCGCGATCGCCGCGGTGTCGGCGACGTCCTCGTCGCCGTAGTCACCGGTGGATATCACCACGTCGGTGGTACAGGCGGCGATGCCCAGACTCGCGACCAGGACCGCAGCGGCGAACGCGGACGTCGGCGTGTTCATGCCTGGGCCTAGCGCAAGAGCCGCGCCAGCCCCGCGCGCCAGGATCTTCGCGGGCCTGCGCAGGTGGCGACGGGGGTGGCCACTCCAGTGCAACCGGTCGTATGCGGTCGGTTGACGCCAGCCGCGGCCGCGTCGGCGGCCGAGGCCGCGCGCCGATTAGTTAGATTTACGAACTATAAATACGTCCACAAGTCACACAAGTGGCCGTATAAATCGTTTTGCCTTGACCACGAGCGGCCGATGGCGTTTTCCTCCGCCCGTGATGAACACCCACCGTTGTCCGATCTGGCTGGCCCTCGCGCTCGCCCTTGCCGCCTGCTCGGGCGGCAGCGGCCAGGCTCCCCCCGACGGGGCGACCGCTCCGGACGGGGCCACGCTCGACGCGGCCCCTGCGGTCGATGCTGCGGGGAGCGACCCGTCGGGCGCCACCGGACGGGCGGCGACGGCCATCTGCGGCGCGCTGTTCCGCTGCTGCGAGGACGACGTCACCGACTACTTCGCGCCCTACCGCGCCAACGAGCGCCTGGCGCCGTTCCTCGACCGGCTGCCGCCCATGGCGACGCTCGACCAGGCGAGCTGCCGCGCGGTGGTCGAGGACATGCTCGAGGTCGTCTACCTCGGTGAGTGGGTCCGCGCGGTCCAGGCCGGCGAGGTCGAGTACGACGCCGCCGCCTTTGGCGCCTGCACCGCCGCGCTCGACGGCGCGACCTGCGGGGCCGGGGCCCGCGCCGCGCTGTGGGACGCGACCTGCTTTGGCCTGGCCCCGCCCGGCGGCGGCGCCGAGCAACGATCGTTCGTGCGCCGGACCCGCGGGGTCGGCGAGGCGTGCTCGCCCGTCCGCGACGGGATCGGCTCGGTCTTCTATGGCAGCTGCGATCCATCGGCGGCGTTCTGTTGCTTCACGGACCCGGCCCGGCCGGGTTGCCAGTTCCCGTTCACCGCCGACGGCAGCGCGCGCCCCGGCGTCTGCCGCGCGATCGCGGCGACCGGCGATGCGTGCTCGGCGGCCCCGCCGTTCCAGCTGTGTGCGACCGGCGCCAGCTGCGATGCCAGCAGCGCCACCTGCGTGGCGCCGACCGTCGCCGACCTCGCGATCGGCGCCACCTGCGTGGACGCCGGCTACAACCTGCTCGGCACCTGCGTGAGTTCGTGGTGCGATGTCCTGGGCACCCGGCGCTGCGAGCCGCTGCGCGACGACGGCACCGCCTGCACCGGGGCCGACGAGTGCCGCTCCGGGCTGTGCCAGACCACCTGCCGTCCCAACGACGTGTGCACCGGGACCGCGCCGCCGGTCGATGCCGGCATGCCTGACGGGCCGATGCCGACCGACGCTGGCGTCCCCGACGCGAGGGTCGTCGACGCGCCGCCGGCCGACGGCGAGCGGTGCGCGAGCGCGCTCGACCTGATCGCGGCGTCGAGCCCGTCGCCGCTGGCCGGCTACGCCCACCGCATCGCGTCGGGCTTCGGCGCCAGCAACGACTACAACCCGCTGTCGACCGGCGGGCTGCCCCCGCAGTGCTCGATCGTCTACGACGCGCGCGGCAAGGAGCGCGTCTACGCGGTGACGCTGCAGCCCGGCGATCGGCTGCGCCTGCGCGCCGAGCTGCCCGATGGTCGGCAGGCCGCCATCTATCTGCTCGACACCTGCCCCGGCGGCAGCTGGCCCGACCTCGACGGCACCGGCGCCTGCGGCTCGAACGAGTACAACGCCGGCTTCTGCGGGGCGATCGGCTGCGAGGCCGCGGCGCTCGACATCCGCTACCCGGCGACCCTGGGCGGCCAGCCGACCGCGCCCGCCACGTTCTGGGTCGTCGTCGATCAGGTCGGCGGCGACGCGTCGACCGGCTTCGTGCTCGACTGGCAGCGGGTGACAATCTGACCCTGATGACGCTCCGATCTTCCCGTCCATCCCTGGCGGCGCTGCTGCTGACCGCGGCCGCGTGTGTCGCCGCACCGACCGCACCGACCGCGCCGACCGCACCGACCGCGCCCAGCGTGCCGACCACGCCGGCGGTGCCGGCCGACGTTCGCCGGCCGGCCTCGCTCGAAGAGCTGATCCGGATCCGCTGCGCGCTCGACGAGGGCGAGGTCGTCACCACCTGGACCGGGACCCTCTACGCGTTCGTGCCGGGCGAGCGTCAGCGCCGGCTGTTCGACCTGGTCGGCATGAACATCGCGCGCTGCCTGCGGGTGGGCGCGGCCTGGCACCTCACGTCGCGCGAGCTGATGTATTACCTGCAGCCCGGCACCGGCGAGGTGCTCGACCGCTGGCGCAATCCCTGGACCGAAACCGAGGTCCCGGTCGTCCACGTGGCCAACCGGCTGGTCCAGGCCGAGCTCGGCGGCGCGCCCCCGCTCGAGGTGCAGGGCGGCGTCGCGACGCTCATCCTCGACATCCCGCTGTTCTATCCAGGGCCGTTCGCGCGCGACCCGGCCCTGCGTCCGTTCAGCCCCGCCCCCGACTACCAGGCCGGCGAGTTCTTCGCGCTGGCGGCGCCGGCGGCCGCCGCGCTCGACCCGGCCGGCGCCACGGTGCCGACCATGACCTTCGGGTGGCACCGGATCGGGCCGTGGCTGCCGTGGATGCAGATGGGCGACCGCCCCGGGCACCTGTTCTATCGCTCGCACGGGCACAAGGTGGCGAGCGTGGATGCCCTGCCCGCGCTGCTGCGCCGCGAGATCACCGAGCGGCTGCCGCTCTACCAGCACGCGCCCACCTGCGTGGTGCCCGGTCGCAACGAGACCTCGTGGAGCTACTTCGCGCGGGCGTTGCCGTCCTATCAGCGCGGCGAACGCTTCCCGCTGCCGGCCCCGACCGACCCGACCGAGTGTCCGGCCCCGACCGCGCCCGCGCGTTCGTCGCCGTGACCGGGCGACCGCCCGCGGGCTCACGAACCCGCGCCGTCAGCGCTCCAGGATCAGCTGCGGCGGCGCGCTGCTCTCGCGCGACGCGATCGCGAAGCCGCTGCTCGAGGTCGGCACCAGCGCGAACGTGTAGGCACCGTCGCCGGTCAGCGCGGCGGTGACGTCGTACTCGACGAACTGGCCGAGCGCGGCCGCGCCGAGGTCGGCGATCACGCCGCCGCTGCGCGCCGGTCGGGTGGTCCAGGTGACCGTCGACTCGGTCCACGCGCTGGTGGCGGCGTACACCGCGGGCCCGTCCGAGGTCGCGTCGGTGACCTGCACCCGCAGCCGCGCGCGCGTCGGCGGCGCGGTCAAGCCGGTGACCCGGAACCGCAGGTAGGTCTCCTGGAGCGGGCTCGTGTCCGCGAACAGCGAGGTCGCGCCACCGAAGCTGGTGCCGGGCGCGTCCGCCGCCGCGTAGGTGTCGGCCTCGATCACCGCGGTCGCTGGCGCCGGCGCAGCGACCTGGGTCGTCAGGATCAGCTGGGGCGGCGCGCTGCCCTCGCGCGACGACGCCGCGAACCCGCTCGACGAGGTCGCCACCAGCGCGAACGTGTAGACGCCGTCGCCGGCGACGACGGTCGAGACGTCGTACTCGATGACCTCGCCGACCGCGGCCGCGCCGTGGTCGCCGAGGGCCCCGCCGGTCCGCGCCGGCCGGGTGTTCCAGGTGAGGGTCGACTCCTCCCAGGCATTGCCGGCCGCGTAGAGCGCCGGTCCGTCCGAGGTCGCGTCGGTGACCCGGAGCCGCAACCGGGCGGTGACCGGTCCGGTCACGCCGCTGACCCGGAAGCGCAGGTAGCCCTCCTCGAGCGGGCTCATGTCGGACGCGAGATCCGCCGCGCTGCCGAAGCTGGTGGTCGGGGTGGCCGCCGCCGCGTAGCCGTCAGCCTCGAGCACGGCGGTGGCGCCCGGACCGGGCGCCGGCGTCGCGGTCGTCACGATCAGCCGCGGCGCGGTCGCGCCCTCGCGCGCGTAGGCGGCGAAGCCGTCGGTCGAGGTCGGCACCAGCGCCAGGGTGTAGACGCCATCGCCGGTGACCAGCGACGTCACGTCGTACTCGACCACGGTGCCGGCGGCGACCGCGCCCAGGTCGGCGATCAACCCGCCGCGGGTCGGCCGCGTGTTCCAGGTGACGGTCGACTCGTCCCAGTCGCTCGCCGCCGCGTACAGCGCGGGCGCATCACCGGTGCCATTGGTGACGGTGAGCTGGAGGCGGACCTGGCTCACCGAGGACGCGCCGGTCACCCGGAAACGCAGGTACGACTCGGCGAGCGGGCTGGTGTCGGCGACCAGCGCGGCGGCGGCGCCGAAGCGCGCGGTCGGCTGGTCGGCCATGACGTGGGCATCGGCCTCGAGGACCACGCCGGACTCACCCGGCGGCGGCGGCGGTGGTGGCGGTGGCGCAGCACCACCCGCCCCACCGAACATGCCCATGTCGGCGCGGCTGCCGTCGGCGTCGAGCACCGCGGGGTCGCCCGCGTCGATCGCCGGGCTGCCGACGCGCAGGGCGAAGTTGCCGGTGGCAGGATCGACAAACGCTGGGTCGGCCGAGAGGTTGCCCGAGGCGCCGGTCGGGTCGGCCATCCCGCTGAAGCTGCGGGGCCAGGTGTCGTTGTAGCGATAGGCCGGAGCGACCGACGCGGTCACCGCGGTGCCGACGTTCTGGGCGACGATCGAGCTGGTGAGCGCGATGCCACCGGCGTCCGACCAGAGCGCCGCGCCGGTCGAGGCCGAGTTGCCGTACAGCACCAGGAAGTCGAAGGTGCCGATCAGCGGCCGGGTCCCCTCCAGCGGGGCACCCGCCGCGGCGTGGATCGCGCCGCCGGCCCCGGTCGCGATGTTGCGATCGAACCGCGAGCGGACCACGGTGTGATCGGTCGCGCGGACGTACATGCCGGCGCCTCGGCCGGCGCGGTTGCCGCTCACGATCAGGTGCTGCATCGCGATCGGCTGGTAGTTGTCGATGACGAACATGCCGCCGCCGGCGTCGCTCGCCACGTTGTCGAGGATCTGGACGCCGTCGATCGTGCCACCGCTCCACGGAAACAGCTGGGCCGAGATGCCGCCACCCCAGACGGCCTGGTTGCCGGCGATGACGCCACCGCGGACCACGCTCGAATCGTTGTCGAGATCCATGCCACCGCCCAGCTCGGCGCGATTGTTCCGGATGATGTTGTCGACGAACAGGGCCGGCAGGTGCGACACCCGCACGCCGCCGCCGCTGTCGGCGGCCTGGTTGTGCTCGATCACGTTGCGCTCGACCCGCGCGGTCGACTCGAACAGCCGCACGCCGCCACCGTCATCGCCGGTGACGTTGCCGGTCACCAGGTTGTCGCGGATCGTCGCCTGACCGCGGTGCACGTAGATGCCCGCGCCGTCGTTCGCCGAGGTGTTCTGGTCGATCGTGTTGCCGTCGATCAACGGGGAGCGCGCGTCGATGTAGATGCCGCCGCCGGTCCAGCGACCCTCGTTGCCCACGATCTGGGTGCCGTGGACCCGGCCGTCGTGCCCGAGGAACAGCCCGCCGCCGCGGTGCGCGCTGTTGCCGCGCAGCTCGCTGTCGGCGAGCTCGACGGTGCCATCGACGGTCGCGAGGCCTCCGCCCTCCTCGGACCGGTTGCCGGTGGCGAGGATCGCGACGACCTGCCCGCTGCTCGCGGTCAGCAGGGCACCGCCGCCACGGCCGGCGCCGGCGTCGTTGTCAGCGAACCGGGTCCGCGCGACGTCGAGCGCGCAGCCGGCGGTCGCCAGGCCGCCGCCGCCGGTCGCGCGATTGGCGGCGATCACGCTGTCGTGCAGCCGCAGCGTGCTGGCGCTGCACGAGATGCCGCCGCCGATCGACGCGGTGCTGCCGTTGCGCAGGGTCAGGCCGGCGATGCTGACCCGGGCGCCGTTCTGGATCTCCAGCACGCGCCCGAGGCCGCCGCCGTCGATCGTGGTCGCGGCCGGGTCACCGCTGCCTCGTAGCTCGAGGTGCTTGCCGTTGACCACCAGCCGCTCGTGATAGACGCCGGCGCAAAGCTCGATCACCTCGCCGGGCGGGGCCGCATCGATCGCCGCCTGGATCGAGCCTCCGCACACCTGCAGCGCCGCCGCGGTCGTCCCGCGCGACGCGGGCTGGTCGGACGTGCCGACGTCCACACAGCCCGCAACCAGGACCAACGACAGCAGCGGGGAACGCATGCCCGCGTACTGTTGCCACCGGCGTGCCAGCCCTTGGCGCTCGCAGATCAACCAGTTGCACGCCGGCGCTCGCCCACCCGAGCGGCTCCGCTACGGGGGGGGTGTGCGCTGCCCAGTCGAACCGAGGTGCGGTGTCTCGCGATCGGCCCGGGTCGGTCGCGCCGCGCCGGCGCCCGCCAACGCTAGCCCGCGCGGCGGCGGGTGCTGACGTCGCTGACGATGTCGAGCGCGCGGCGCTGGCGGCCGGCGCGCGAACCGAAGGTGTCGGCGAGGACGACCTGGCTGCGATTGAGCAGCGGCACGAACTCGGGCAGCACCTCGGACGACGGGCTGATGATGATGCCGTACAGGAACGCGTGCTGGGCCAGGCCGGCGATCAGCTCGGGCGGCACGTGGCACTGGCCGTGGGTGACGATGTAGAGCACCACCCGGCGCCGCAGCTCGCGGTTCTGGCGCTGGACCTCGACCAGGAGCTGGCGGAAGACCTTGCCGTAGTTGCGGCCGCGCTCGCTGCGGAACGACAGCAGGTACGGCACCGGCACCTGGCTCGACCGCGACACCTTGATCGTCTCGTGCAGCCGCGAGTCGAAGAACCGCAGCCAGACCTCGTCGCCCTGCAGCGACAGCTTCTTGAGCAGCGCGACCACCAGGCCGCGCGCGAACACCTGGCGCTGGCCGCGCATCGACGCCGACGAGTCGATGAGGATGTACTGGAGCCGACGCTCGTCCTCGCGCTCACGCTCGCGCCCGTAGTAGAGCAGCTCGTGATCCACGACCTTCTGCTCGAAGATCTCGCGATCGTAGGCGAGCTCGGACAGCACCAGCGAGTCGACGTTGCCCTTGCGCTCGATCGACGCGTAGCCGTCGACCGCGAAGGTCTGCACCCCGGACGCGCGCCGGGTCTCGAGCACGCTGGGCAAGAGGTCGAGCGAGAAGTTGGCGACGTCGTGGGCCTCGGGCGAGCCCAGCGCGGTGAACAGATCGACCAGATCGATCGCGCCGCCCAGGGTCTCGGAGCCGGCGCCGCCGCCCTCCTTGAACATCCCCATCAGGCGCACGGTGTCGAGGTCGATCAGCTCGACCGACGTGTAGATGTGGAGCGCGTGATCCGACAGGTGGCCGAGCAGGCCCCACAGCGGTCGGGCGTCGAACTCGCGGAAGTGCGAGGCCGGATCGACGTCCATGTACAGGCCCATGTCGAGCGGCAGCTGCTCGACCCCGGCGCCCTTGCCGCGCTCGCGCCAGCGGTTGTAGGTGTCGGCCAGGATCCGGGTCAGCAGCACCGCGACCATCTCGTCGCGCAGGCGCATGCCGCTCAGCTTCTCGATCACCTCGGACGACGACACGTTGGTGATCAGCCGCCGGTACTCGTCGAGCAACCCGCGCGACTGCGCCGGCGGCGCGATCTGGGCCAGCTGATCCTCGCGGGCCCGCACCGTCCAGCCGCCGACGCCGCGGGGCGCGGTCAGCAGCACGCCGAGGTCGTGGATGAGGAACAGCGGCAGGTGGATGCCGAGCCGGGCGATCGAGTTCGACCAGGCCGCCGCCCGCACCATCGCCATCGGGTTGTCGACCCGCACGCACGACAGCGCCAGGGTCCCGACCTCGCGGGCCAGGTGGCTGCGACGGCGATCGACGGGGATCGGCATCGGGCCGGCGCTACCGCTTGAGGTGCTGCTCGCCCAGATAGACGAGGTAGCTGCGGAGGTGGGCCTTCTTGGCCAGCGCGTCGTCGGCGCCGGCGGCGCGGATCGCGGCGTTGGCGGCCGGGTCGCTCGAGATCGCGACGATGCGGCCGCGGAAGCCGGCGGCGCGCACCTCGGCGGTGACCACCTGGCCGTTCTTGCGGTGGGGGCCGAGCGCGTAGTCCATGAACACCACGTCGAAGCCTCCGGCCGGGCACACCGTGGCGGCGTCGTCGGCGTGGGCGAACACCTCGACGTCCAGGCCGGGGATGTGGAAGTGCTCGGCGCGGGCGGCGACCACGTCGTCGAAGATCGCGACCCGCAGCGGCGCGATGCCCATCCGCTGGGAGGCATGGTCGGTCGGTGGAGTGGCAGGCGCCGGCGTCATGACGAGCGTGCGGGCTACAGGCCGAACTTCGACGAGGCGAACACCGTCTCGAGCAGCTGGTCGACCTCGCGCAGCATGCGCGTGGCGGTCTCCGAGGGCATCGCGGTCAGGGCTGCCTTGATCTCGGACAGGTTCTTGAGCTGGCTGAACAGCTGGATGTCCGACAGCTCGCCGCCCGAAGTGAGCAGCTCGCGGATCAGGTTGAGCTCGCTCAGCAGGTCGTCGAGCGAGGCCTGGGGCCCGATGAACCGGCGGTCGGCCGGGTGATCGCGGAAGTAGGCGTCGACGATCGGGTTGACGATCTCCTCGAGGAGCTCGACCTGATCGAGGTTGTTCCAGATGTGACGGAGGACGAAGAAGTCGCCGTCGTGGGCGCGGGTGCGGCCGTCGAACACCGCCGACGCCGCGAACAGCTTGAGCAGCTTGACCGCGCGGCGGTCGCTGACGCTGATGCCCTCGCTGCGGATCTGGAAGATGAGGCCCTTGTACTTCGCGAGGAAGTCGTCGGGGAACACCATGAAGCGATCGAACGCGCTCTGGATCGCGCGCAGATCGCGCGCCGAGATCACCGGCCGCAGCTCGTCGCCACGCCCGGTCATGCGCGCGACCTCGAGCGCGATGCCTTTGTTCATCAGCTCGCCGAAGTGATAGCTGTCGAGGTTGTCGGACAGCACCCGCAGCAGGAAGCGATCGAACATCGCGCCCAGGCTCTCGTCATTGGGCACCTCGTTCGAGGCCGCGTACAGCGAGATCAGCGGCACCTGCATGACGTTCGGCCCGTTGGCGAACTTGCGCTCGTTGATCACGTGCAGCAGCGAGTTGAGGATCGCCGAGCTCGACTTGAAGATCTCGTCGAGGAAGACGATCTCGGCCGCCGGCAGCATGTTCTCGGTGCGGCGGGTGTAGCGACCCTCGCGGAAGGCCGCGATGTCGACCGGCCCGAACAGCTCGTTGGGCTCGGTGAAGCGGGTCAGCAGGTACTCGAAGTAGCGGGCATCGACCAGCTTCGCGAACATGCCGACCATCGCGCTCTTGGCGGTGCCGGGCGGCCCGACGATCACCATGTGCTCGCCGGCGATCGCCGAGACCAGCATCAGCCGGATGATCTCCTGCTTGTCGAGGAAGTGGCTGTTGAGGATCCGGGCGACCTCCTGGACGCTGGCGCTCGCGCGCGCGACATCGAGGGCGAACGCCTTCTGGATCGAGGGCGGCTGACCCGGATGGGCCGGATGCGCAGGATGGGGCGGCTGATTGACCATGTCGGATGCAGTGGGGTGGCGTGCGGGTGACGCAGCATACCTCAAGAAATCTGGGCCGGTGCCGTCGGCGCGGGCACCTCGGCCGCCGGCGTGGTCAGCACCACCACTCCGCCCAGGTGACGGGCCAGGCGCGGAATCAGGCTCTCGACCAGCGCCGGCCCGACCAGCTCGGTGACCTGGGCGCGGTGCACCTGCCAGCGCTTGCGCCACGCCGGCTCCTCGTTGATGCCGGGCGGGGTCGCCAGCACCGGCGCGACCTGGGCCAGCGCGTCGGGCAGCGCGAACAGGGTCACCAGCCCGCGCGGCCGCTGCGGGCCGGGCCCGCCGCCGAGCACCGAGGCCAGGAGCGGGCTGCGCGCCCCGGTGTCACCGACGTGGGCCTCGGCCATCGCGAACAGGCCGCACAGGTGGACCAGGAACGCGGCGACCGCGCGGACGTCGGCGGCCGGCGGCGTCCGCTCGAGCATCTGCTCGAAGGCGGCGGCCAGCCGGGCCGGGGCCGCGACCTGGGCCCGGGCGTCGTCGGCGCGGATCGACGCATAGGCGACCGCGCGCGCGAGGTCGACGTCGCGCAGGAGGAACACCGCGTCTTCCCAGTGCAGCGGCGGCGCCGACGGATGGTTGGCGAGCAGCTGGGTCAGCGGCGTGCGGCGCAGGAGCGCGGCCATCACCGGCGCGACCTCGGGGGTCGCCAGCAGCTCGTCGAAGCCGGCCCGGGTGACCTCCTCGCGGACCCGGCGCATCCCGGGCAGCGCGGTGAGCCGCGGCGGCGGGCGCTGGCCGAGGAACCGCGCGCGGCCGGTCCACCACGACACCGTCACGTCGGCGCGGCCGAGGTCGAGCAGATTGTGCAGCAGGCCGTGGCGGGCCAGCACCCGCCGGCGATCGCGGGTCAGCGGCTGCGACACCATCCGCAACGCCGCGGCGGCGATCTTGCGGCGCATGCCGTCGGTGACCAGGGCCCCGTCAGCGTCGGGGTGAGCCAGCACCAGCGCGTCATGGAGGCCAACCGCGAGCGCCAGGTCGTCGCCGTCGAGCACCAGGGCCGGCGGGCGCGCGACCAGCTCGGCCAGCACGTCGGTGCGGGCATCGTCGACCGCGCCCTGCGCCACGGTCGCATCGTCGAGGTCGCGCTCGAACCGCATCAGGTCGACCGAGGTCAGCGGCCGCTCGATGTGGAGCTCGCCGCCGGCGACCAGGGGCTGCACGAACCGGGTCAGGAAGCTGGCGACGTCGGGGCGGGCCATCGCCTACTTGCCGAGCAACTTCTGGTCGGGCTCGGCGAAGCCCCACAGGGCGAAGCTGCCGAGGGGATCGTTGACCACCAACGGGTCGCCGGGCGGCGCGATCGCGACCTCGCGGATCTCGACCGGCTCGACCTCGAGCCGACCGACCGCGCGGCGCTCGAGCGCGACCAGCCTGGCGTCGTCGAGCTGGAACGGCGGCCCGTCGGGCGTGAACACGGTGAGCTCGCCGCTGGCGTGGCCGAGCGCGAGCGCGAGCACCTCGGGCGACACCCGCGGCACGACCTCCATGCCGAGCGGCACCAGGATCCCGGGCGCGTGCTCGCAGAGCAGCGTGCCGAGCGGCACCACGTCGATGTCGCCGGTGGCGACCACCAGGATGCCGCGGTCGGTGACCGCGACCCGCAGGCCGCGCAGCGCCGACGGCGGCAGCAGGAACACCAGCCGCTTGAAGTGCGGGGTCTGCGCCCGCGGCACCAGCGTCGCGGTGACCCGGCGCGACAGTCCGGTGCCCGGTGCCAGCCGCAGCGCGACCCCGACCGGCGACGGCGCGCTGACCGTGGTCTCGCGGGCGTCGCCCCCGGCCTTCTCGAGGTCGAGGTCGATCCGGGTCAGGTCGGCCAGCCGCGACAGCTCGAGCGGCCCCGGTAACACGTCGACCCGGTCGCCGGGCCAGAACACGTGATAGCTGTCGGGCGGCAACAGCGACGCGACCGACCCGAGCTCGACCGGGTGGGCCCAGCCCAGCGCGACCGCGACGTTGTCGGACACCGGCCGGAACACGTCGATGCCCGGCGTGCCGACGAACAACTCGAGGATGCGCTCGGGCAGATCGCGGACCCGCATCATCAGGTAGCTGGGGTCGCCGGCGATGGTGGGTATGCCGGCGGCGCGATGCCGGGGCGCGACCAGCGCGACCTCGCCATCGACCTTGTTGCGCCACAGGTAGCGGATGACCCCGTCGCCGAGGCCGCGCGCCACCGCCAGGACCAGGGTCGCCCGCGCTTCGGCATCGAGCCGGGTCGCGCCCGGGACCCGGCGCAGCGACAGGCGGAACAGCAGCCGCGCCAGCGGCAGCTCGCCCTCGCGCGCGTAGGTCTGCGTGAAGTCGTCGCCATGGACCATCAGCTCGGCGCCGGCCGGCAGCGCGCCGATCTCGACGGCGTCGTAGCCGTAGGGCGAGCGGTCGTCGCGGTACTTCACGAAGTGCTTGGCGGTGCCGGTGTAGATCGAGCCGCCGACCAGGCGGGCCAGGCGCGCGGCCCGATCGGCCGCGTACGACGACACCGCGGGCACCCTCAGGATCATCTCGCGGCTCATGAGCGGCGTGCGCACGCGCGTGATCTCGAGGCCGGCGACCAGCTCGTCGAGCGACGCCTCGTGCGAGTACAGCCGCAACCATGACACCACGCCCTCGAGGGTCGGGAACACGATCACGAGGAAGCGGCCGAGCACCACCCCGCGCGGATCAGGCGCGACGCCCGGGGTCATGAACCGCGACTGACCGTGAGCGACGTGCTCGAGCGCCATCTGCGCCGGCCAACGTAGCATGCCCGCCGACGGTGTAGATTCATCGGCCATGAGGCACACCTGGGTTGCGCTCCTGATCGCGGCGGCAGCCTGCGGCAGTGACAAGAAGCCCGACGGGACCGGCACCGGGTCAGGCACCGCGGCCACGCCACCGCCGCCCACCCTGGCGGTGCCCGCGCTCGGGGTCGAGGCCCCGAAGCGCTTCAACTATCCATACGACGCCGGCGCGAAGGAGTACGAGAAGCTCCTCAAGGTCTACAAGGCGACCCCGCGCGACTGGGCCGCGGTGCAGGCCGCCGCCGAGGCCACCCTCCAGAAGGACGCCGGCCACCTCGACGCGCGCTGGGTGCTGGGCGAGGCGCTGGCCCAGACCGACGACGGCGCCGGCGCCGCCGGCAACCTGGCGACCGCGCTCGCGGCCGACTGGCTGCGCTGGGGGCCCGGGCTCGACAAGGACCCCGAGCTGGCCGGCTTTCTCGGCAAGCCGCACGGCCAGGCGCTGCTCGCGCTGCACGCCACGGTGAAGGCGCAGTTCGCATCGACCGTGAAGGCCTCGCCGCTGGTGCTGGCGCGCCGCTCGACCTTCAAGATGCCGCGGCCGGGCACCAGCTTCGCGTCGACCCGCGGCGAGCTCTACGCCTACGACCTCGAGGGCAAGCGCTTCCTGCGCCTGACCCACACCGACCACCAGGTCGCCGCGATGTTGCGCTCCCCGGGCGGCGACGAGCTGTTGCTGGCCGGCTTCGACAAGGCCGAGCTGCCCGATCCCAAGAAGAGCGCCGACGCCCCGCCCCTGCTGGCGCGCTCGTGGATCCAGAGCTTCAGCCTCGCCCAGCTCGCCGACACCAGTGCCCGCGCGACCGTTGGCAAGGCGCGCGCGGTCACCGCCTGGTACGGCCCGGGCGACCAGATCGTGGTCGCCACCACCCCGGCCGCCGGACGGTGGGGCCTGGGCAAGCCGACCTACTTCGTGCTCGACCGTTCGACCGGCAAGCTGACCAAGACCCAGGCCGAGCCGTCGACGCCAGTCCTCGAGCTCACCTTCGACGAGGTCGCGCTGCGCGGCGAGGGCCAGACCGCGCCGCCCAAGGGGCTCGACCCGGGCGCGATGGCCCGGCTCATGTCGGACGGCGGCGGACCGATCGCCGCCGGCGCTGGCCCGACGATCTCCTCGTTCTCGGTGGCGCCGGGTCAGGGCCGGATCGCGTTCGCGACCGCGACCGACCCGTGCAACGACGCCGACGACGCCGCCAAGCCGACCCTGTACGTCGCCGACGGCACCGGCGCGGGGATCAAGCACGTGCTGACCGCGTCGTCGCGCTTCGCCGCCCAGTGGCTCGACGACACCCGGGTGGTCTACGAGGACGGCTCGGGCGGCCTGCGCATCTACGACGCCGCCGCCGGCCGCGAGGTCGGCAAGATCGCGGGCGGGCTCGGGCTCGCGCTGCGCGCGCTGTCGCCGACGGTCGCGCCGCTGTGCCGCAAGGAGCCGATCGTGGCCGAGCCCGACACCGGGACCGACGGGGCCGCTGGCGGCGACCTGCCGCCCGAGGAAGCCCCGGTCTCGGCGCCCCGCTAGGAGTGATCGGAAGCGCTCACGCTTTCCCGGTGTCCCCCAGGGTGATCGGAAGCGCTCACTCGGTCCCGGGGTCCCTGCGCCGGCGCCGGAGGCGCCGGACCGCCCGCGCCGGTCAGCGCGTCGCGGCGAGGATCAGCCCGACCGGCACCAGCCCACCGCTGGCTGGCGCGCCGACCGCGAGCCGGCGCCACTCGGCCGCGAGCACGTGATCGGCGATCGCCTCGGCGTGGCGTCCCTCGACCCCGGCGGCGATGTAGCGATACAGGTACGGGCACCGCTCGGCGGCGACGTGCCGGAACCGGGTCTCGACCGCGTCGATCATCGCGCGCCCGCCGTGCAGCGGCGGCTCGCCGTGGTGAACGTGGGCGTCGAGCCACCGGCGGCGCGGGTCGTCGTCGTCGGCCTCGCCGTCGACCCGATCGCGCGGATAACAACCGGCCGCGACCAGCAGCTCCTGGATCTCGTAGAACCAGCGCGCGGTGGCGGCGTCGACCGCGTCGAGATCGAGCTCGTCGAGCACCAGCTGACCACCGGGTCGCAGCAGCGCGTGGGCCCGCTCGAGCGCGCGGTCGAGGGGGTGGATGTGGTGCAGCGACGCGGTGAACACGACCGCATCGAAGGCCTCGCCGATCACGGCCGGGCTCAGCGCCAGGTAGTCGCCCTGGATCCAGCGCACCGCGCGATCGGGCCGCGGCTCGGGCAACCGCAGGTCGATGGCGGTGACCTCGCGGCCCTCGGCGGCCATCGCGGCCGCGAGCGCGCCGCCCCCGCAGCCGACCTCGAGCACGCGCCGGGCACCACCGAGCCGCTCGCCGACCAGCCGGTGCTGCTCGCGAAGCACGACCGCCAGCCCGCCCGCGCTCACGGCGCGCGCCCCTCGCGCTCGCTGGCGAGGCGCGCCACCAGATAGCGCAGCGCCGCGGCCACCCCGGTCGCGAGCGCCGCCTGCGGCTCCTCGCCGGGCGCCACCAGCACCAGCCAGTCGCGGCCGTCGGCGTCGACCACCGCGCGCCAGTGCAGGCACACCAGCGCGATGCCGTCCGGCAGCTCGAGCCGCGGCGCGCCCGGGATCGCGGCCGTGACCTCGTCATCGAGCGCGCGCGCGTAGCGGCGCACGACGTGGAGCACCGCGCCAGTCGACAGGACGCCGCCGCCGACCGGCGCGCCGGCGACCTCGAGGCCGATCCGGAGCCGGTCGCCCTCGGCGGTCAGGTAGGTGCGCACGACCTGACTGTCGGGCCGGATCTGCTCGTCGATCAGCAGGCCGGGCCCGCTCGTCACCGGATCGCTCATTCCTTGACTGCCTTCGCCAGCCCGATCAGCCGTGCGTTGGGCACGACCTCGTAGCCGACCACCGAACGGTTGACGATCGCCACGTTGTCCTCGTGCCACAGCGGCACGATCGGCAGATCCTCGGCGAGCAGCCGCTGGGCCGCTGCGTACAGCGGGATCCGCCGGGCCGGCTCGACCTCGCCGCGCCCGGCCTCGAGGAGCCGGTCGAGCTCGGGCGACCGATAGCGCCAGCGGTTATTGAGGTCGGGCTGCTTGGCGTTCGGGATCCGCGACGAATGGAAGTAGGCGAACATCATGTCGGGCTCGCTGATGTCGCTGGTCTGCATCGTCGCGATCTGGAAGTTGCCCTTCTTGATGTCGGCGAAGAAGGTCGCAAACTCGAACGACTTCACCTCGACCTCGATGCCGAGCCGCTGGATCTGGCCAGCGATCACGCGCGCGATCGCGATGCGGTACGCGTCGCTGCTGGTCTTGTAGACCAGCCGCAGCCGCGGCGCGCCACCCGGTCCGTCGGGGTCCGGGAAGCCGGCGGCGTCGAGCAGCCGGCCCGCCTCGGCCAGGTCGGTGTCGTGACGGCGGCCTTCAGCGTACGCCCAGTGCCCGGGCGGCAACAGCCCGGTCGCGAGCACCGCACGGCCGGCGAACTTGTTCGCGATGATCGCCGGCCGATCCAGGGCCAGCGCCAGCGCGCGCCGGACCCGGACGTCGTCGAGGACCGGGTCCTCGTTGTTGAGGAGCATGTACGACAGCACGTTCGACGGGCCGCGGATCTCCTTGACCCGATCGCGCCCGAGCACGTCATCGACCAGGTCGTAACGGACCGCGTTCTGGACCAGATCGGCCGAGCCGCCGGCCAGCATGATGATGCGCGCGGCGGTGTCGCGCACCACCTTGATCTCGACCCGCGGGGTCGGCACCCGGGCCTGATACCAGTGCGGGTTGGCGACCAGCACCACCCGGTCGGCGGTGAGCTCGGTGACCGCGTACGGCCCGGCGCCGACCGCCCGGCCGCCCGGGAACTTGCCAGCCGGGTTCGCCGCGTGGCGGGCGACGATGCCGAAGTCGAGATCGGTGCGGAACGTCGCCAGCGGCGCGATCAGGTGGAATCGGACCCGGCGACCGGCGTCACCGTCGGGCGCCTCGATCGAGGTGAACCGCTCACGGAAGGCCTTGTGCGAGAAGCTGTCGGAGCCTTCGGCCCGCACGCTCTCGAAGGTCCACACCACGTCACCGGCGGTCACCGGGGTGCCGTCCGAGAACCGGACGTCGGGTCGCAGCACCGCCTCCCAGGTCAGCGGGTCGATCGGCTCGACCCGCTCGGCCAGCTCGAGCCGCGGCACCAGGTCGGGGGTGTCGACCGCGAGCAGCCCGGGCACCACCAGCCGCGACAGCTTCTGATCGTAGGAGCTCACCGCGTAGCGCGGGTCGGCGGTCTTCATCGAAGACTCGATCAGCACGACCAGCATGTCGTCGGCGGTCCGCCGCGCCCGCGGCTCGCAGCCACTGGCCAGGGCCAGGGCGGCGAGGGCGAGCGCCGTGGTAACGTTGAGCAGTCTTGGGGGGTACACGCCGCGCGACGATCCTGGCCGGGCTCGCCCTCGGTGGGCTGGGGCTGGCCGCCGTCAGTATTGGCCTGTCATCGGCATGGTCGCAAGCCGGCCTGGCGCCCGACGCGGGCGGCGCCGCCGTCGGTGACGCCGGGCCCGCGGTCGCGACCTCCGAGGACGAACCGGCCGAGAGCGGGGACGACGGCGGCCTGCCGATGGTGCCGCCGCCGGCCGATCCCGACCAGCGCGACGAGTGGCTGCGCACCCAGCTCGACGCCGCGGTCGCGGCGCGGCCCGGGCTGGCCGCGGCCGCGGTCGGCGCGGTCGTGGTCGACGTCACCACCGGCAAGACGCTGTGGTCGCATCGCCCCGACGCCCCGCTCAACCTGGCCTCGGTCACCAAGGTGCTCACCTCGGCGGCGGCGCTGCACTACCTCGGCGGCGGCTTCCGGTGGCGGACCTCGGTGCTGGCCGACAAGCTCGATCCCGACACCCGGATCGTCGAGGGCGATCTGTTCGTGCGCGGTCGCGGCGATCCGACCCTGACCCAGCGCGACCTGGCCGAGCTGGCCCGCGCCCTGCGCTGGCAGGGCATCGAGACCGTCCAGGGCGACCTGGTCTTCGACGGCAGCTACTTCGACCCGGTCGACGAGCCACCCCGCTACGCCGATCAGCCCAAGGAGCGCGCCGGGTTCCGGGCCCCGATCGCCGCCGCGTCGCTCGAGCGCAACGCGGTGACCGTGGTCGTGGTCGCCGACCGGATCGGCCTGGGCATGGCCTCGGTCCGCATCGACCCACCGATCGCCGATTACGTCCGGCTGATCGAGGGCGAGGTCGTCACCGTCGCCACCGGTCGCACGCGGATCCTGGTGAGCACGGTCGTGAAGCGCACCCACATCGAGCTGCGGGTGTCCGGGCAGATCCTCGCCGAGGACGGGGTCTTCTTCCAGCGCCGCCGGGTCGACGACGCCACCCGCATGTTCGGCGAGCAGTTCCGCGCCGCGCTCACCGGCGCGGGCATCCGTATTCGCGGCAAGCGGCTACAGCGCGCGGTCACGCCGCGCACGGCCATCCTGGTCGCCGAGCACGAGAGCCAGCCGCTCGGGATGATCGTGCGCGACATGAACAAGACCTCCGACAACTACCTGGCCGAGACCGTGCTGAAGACGCTCGGCGCCGAGACCCTGCCGCCGCCGCTGCCGGACGCGAGCCAGCGGCCGGCGACCTGGGCCGACGGCCTGGCGATGGTCCACCGCTACATGTCCGAGATCGCCGGGGTCTCGACCGGCTCGTTCCGCGTCGACAACGGCTCCGGCCTCTACGACTCGAGCGCGGTCTCGGCCGAGGCGGTGGCGCGGGTGCTGGTCGCCGGGTATCGCGACTTCCGGGTCGGCCCCGACCTGGCCTCGGCCCTCGCCCACGCGGGCGTCGACGGCACGCTGCGCCGCCGGCTCGGTGGCCAGGCGACCCGCGGGCGCGTGCGGGCCAAGACCGGCACGCTGGCCGCGGTGTCGACCCTGGCCGGGTTTGCCGGCACCGACAGCAGCCGGCCGCTCGCGTTCGTGGTGCTCGTGAACCAGCTGTCGCCGACGACAAAGGCCGACGCGCGCGGCCTGCAGGACGCGATCGCCACCGCCGCCGTCGCGTACACCGCGCCGCCGTGATGGCGGCGCCGACGGTCGCGGGCTCCGTCGCGAAACCGCCGATAGTCACCGGGTCACCCGGTTGCCGCCTCGCGCGCTCGCGTGCTACCTCTGGCCGAGGAGATGACCATGGCCGATCTAAAGGGAAGCAAGACTCACTCGAATCTCAAGGACGCGTTCGCCGGCGAGTCGCAGGCCAACCGTCGTTACCTCTACTTCGCCAAGGTTGCCGACGTCGAGGGTCAGCCCGACATCGCCGGCCTCTTCCGCGACACCGCGGAGGGCGAGACCGGCCACGCCCACGGCCACCTCGACTACCTCAAGAAGGTCGGCGATCCGGCCACTGGCGAGCCCCTGGGCGACACCTCGCTCAACCTCAAGGCGTCGATCGCGGGCGAGACCTACGAGTACACCCAGATGTACCCGGGCTTCGCCAAGACCGCTCGCGACGAAGGCTTCGACGAGATCGCCGACTGGTTCGAAACCCTCGCACGCGCCGAGAAGAGCCACGCCGGCCGCTTCTCGCAGGGCCTCGAGTCGATTTCCTGACGTTTCGATCGGAGGAGGTCGCGCAGCGGCCCCCTCCGAGCCACCCCTGCCGCACACGTTTCAGCACGTGTTCGGCTCGCGCAAGATGACCCGCGGAAGACTGTGTGCATGACGACGACGTATGACCCGAAGGATCCTGTCTATTTCGATGAGGCAGATGTTCGGGACGAGCTCACACGGGTCTACGACCTGTGCCATGGCTGTCGGCTCTGCTTCAAGTTCTGCACCTCGTTCCCGACGCTGTTCGAGATGATCGACAAGCACGATGATCAGGACGCCGGGCGC
>JBKJLC010000121.1:0-32948 GCA_046597055.1 Kofleriaceae bacterium
GTCAGTTCTCGCAGCGGTCGCCGGCGACCTCGATCGCGCGGTCGTAGTGCACGTCGACGCCGGCGGCGGCGACCAGGCGGTTGACCAGGATCGCGCCGAAGACCTCGAGCGGGCCGCTGGCCGACAGATCGGCGGCCGGTGCGTACAGGTTGCCCGCGAGCAGCGAGCCGCCCGACAGGTTGATCGAGCCGGCCGAGGCGACGTACAGGCGGAGGTCGCGCGGCCGGAGCGGGTCCCCGAGGCGGACCGCGCCGGGCAGGTTGAGGAAGCCGGTGATGAACAGGTCGAGCTCGGCGCCGGGCGCGACCTCGACCGTGAGGTCGCCGTCGATGGTGACGTTGCCGCCGATGAAGAGCGCGGTGCGCCCGGTGGCGCGCACGGTGAGCGAGCCGCCGCCGGTGACCTGGAGTTGATCGAGGTAGAACCGGCCACACGGCAGCTCGAGCAGGGCGTCGCCGCGGTGATCGGCGTAGGTGTCGCGGGCCAGGCCGATCGCCTCGTTGTGGTTGGCGAGGCGGTGATCGGCGACCACCGCGCCGATGTCGACCACGCCGCCCGGGTCGCACCGGCACGGCGGCGCCACCGCCACCGGCGCGGTCACCCGGCTGCCGGCGGTGACGGTGCCGGTCGCGATCGTGCCGGGCGGGGTCGTCAGCGCGCCGGTGACGCCGAGCGAGGCGACGTCGATGTGGCCGCCGACCCGGGCGGCGCCGTCGACCGTGATCCGCGACGACGAGCGGCCCAGGGTGCCACCGACGGCGAGATCGCCGCGGACGCGGAAGGTGTCGCCGACCCCGGCGGCCCCGGCGATGGTGACGTCGCCGCCGATGGTGACCGTCCCGGCCAGCGAGACGCCGAGGTTGCCGCCGAGATCGCCGCCGGCGCCGCCCGGCGCCCACGCCGCGGTGCGCGAGTCGAAGCCATCGGTGGTGACCGCGGTTGCGAGCGAGAGATCGCCGCACGCACACACCGCGTGGCGGAACACGGCCTCGGCGACGTCGCCGGTGCAGGCGTCGTTGACCAGCACCGGCGGCCCGGTGCCCGCACAGTAGCCGTCGCGATCGTCGCCGCCGCCGGCGGTCGCCACGGTGTCGCGCGCCACGCACGCGACCGCGAGCCCGGCGCCGGCGAGCCCGGCCGCCGCGATCGCGAGCGCGCGGATCATCGCGACAGCTCGGCCCGACGTCGCCGTGCGGCCGGCGCCAGCGCCGAGCCGGGATGGACCGCGAGGAAGTCGGTGAGGGCGGCCAGCTCGCCGTCGACCTCGCCCTGGGCCCGGTGCGCCTCGGCGATGCCCCACCGCGCCTCCTCGGCGAGCGGGCCGCGCGGGCGGGTCGCCAGCGCGTGGCGGTAGCTGCGCAGCGCGCCGGCCGGATCGCGCAGATGGCCCAGGTGAATCGTGGCCGAGGCGACCTCGGCGACCACCGCGGCGTCGGTGCCGGGGAAGCTGCGCATCACCCGGCGGTAGAGCGCGTCGGCGCTGCGCCAGTCCTGATCCTTGCGCTGCTGGTTGGCCAGCGCGAGCACGTCCTCGGCCGGCGCGTCGTCGGGCAGGGTGGGGACCGGCGCGCGCTCGGGGCGCGGCGCGGGCCGGCGGATCGTGGTGCCCTCCATCTCGATCTCGGGATCGGGGGGCGGCTCGGCCTCGGGGCCGAGCGACGGCGCCGGTGCGCGGTCGGGCCCGGGCGCCGGTGCCGGCGTGGCGGTCGCGGGCGCCGGGCTCGCGAGCTGGCGGGTCACCAGGACCGCGGCGGCGGGGCCGACGGTGGCGGCCACCACCACCGCGGCGGCGAGCAGCGCGATCGTGCGACCGGGGCGGCGGCGCGGCGCCGGCGCGCGCACCACGACCCGCGCGGGCGCGGGCCCGGCCTCGGGTGCGGCGAGCGCATCCGGGACCAGCGCGGCGTCGAGGATCGAGCTCACCATCGCCGCTGACTTGGCGGCCGACATGCGCCGGGCCGGGCCCGCGTGGTCGTCCAGCCGGGGCAGCAGCAGCGCGTCGAGCGCCTCGAGGCCGCGGACCGTGTGCACGGTGGTGGCATCCTCGGTGCCGGGCCGGCGGCGGTTCATCGCTCACCTCCGGTGCCGGCGTCGGTCGACAGCGCACGCAGCTTGCCGATGCCGATGCGCAGGCGGCTGCGCACGGTCTCGAACGGGGCGCCGATCTCCTCGGCGATCTCGGGCACCGACAGCCCGAGCACGTGGTGCAGCACCAGCACGTGGCGCTGGTCGTCGGGGAGCTGATCGAGCAGCTTCACCGACGCCCGCCGCGCGGCGTAGTCGTCGGGCGGGCCATCGGGATGGGGCACCGCGGCCAGATCGGCGCCGCCATCGATGCGCGCCCGCTCCCGGCGGGCCCGGCGCAGCCCGGCGAAGGTCGAGCGCACGGCGACCCGATCGGCCCACGCGTCGAGCGAGCCCTCGCCGCGGTGGCTGGGCAGCCCGCGCACGATCGCGACCATCGCTTCCTGCGCCAGGTCGTCGGCATCGACGTCGCCGCGGACCAGGTAACGCACCAGGTTGCGGATGCGCGGCAGCAGCTCGGTGACCAGCGATTCGAGGGCCCGACGGTCGCCCGCGACCGCCGCCGCGAGCCGGGGATCCGGTTCGGTCATGGCGACGGTCTCGCAGGCCAGGGCAGCGCGCATCTCTCCGGTATCGAGACCCGCACCGGGCCGATCGGGTCACGGCATCCTGCTGATGATGACGAGATGAGCGAGCGTGTCATGACGGGCACTTGCGTGAGCTCAGAACGGATCGATCACGATTCCCACGCCGGCGTGGGGCTGAAGCGGCCACTGGGAGGCGACCGGGATGAACATACCGCCTCCGGCGACGCCGAACTCGGGCGGTCGTGCCACCAGGTCGACGCCGATGCTCAGGGTGATCCAGGTCGAGGGCGCCAGCCGCCGCCCCAGGCGCACGGCCGGCGTGGCGACCGGCGTCCAGCTGACCGCGGCCGCGGTCGCCTCGAGGCCCGCCGAGGTCGACGTCGTGCTGCGTCGGAAGCGCGCCATCGCGACCGCCAGGTCGGCCGCGATCCGCCAGCGCGCGGTGCGCCGGCGCTGCGCCGCGCCGTGGACGTCGAGGCCGAGCGCGACGCCGACCGCCTGGCGCTCCACCTCGATGGTGGCGTCGCTCGACGTGTAGGTGGTGGCCGGATGGTGGGCGCCCACCGCGGCGACCCGGAACGGCCCACCGGCCGCGCCGATGCGCGCGCCGATGCCGTGGTGCCCGGCCGCGCCATCGAGCACGCCCGACCAGCCGAGCTCGGCGAACGGCCGCAGCGGGCGCACCGAGGACTCGCTCGCGCCGGTCGCGCTCGGTGTGATCGCGGCCGCCACCGGCGGCGGCGTGGCCGCGATCACCACGGGCGGCACGCTGGCGCCGTCGCTCACGCCGATCTCGCCACCGGCGGCCATCCCGCGGATCGCGGTGCGCACGATCACGGCGACCGACTCGATCGCCGCGGAGCTCGACATCGCACCCTCGCGCTCGTGCACTCGCCGCACCAGCACCCGGTCGCCCGCCGGCTCGGCCACGTGGACGATCCAGCCGTCGCGGTCGTGGCGGAACCAGACCACGGCGTCGGCGTCGCGATCGCTGGCGACCCGGCGCGCGGTCGCGAGCTGCACCGATAGATCGGCCGGTAGCGCGGCGTGCTCGAGTTGCTCGACCACGGCGTCGAGGTCGGCGGTCTGGCCCTCGATGCGGGTCGCCAGGACCGCATCGTCCTCGCTGGCGACCAGGACGGTGACGCGGATCGGCGGCCCGGCGGTCGCGGTCCCGGACAGCGCGAGCGCCGCGAGCAGCGCGATCGCACCGGGCCACGGACGCCGACTGACGATCACAGAGCGACTCTACGTGATCGCGCGGGCCACCGCCCGCGGGTGTCGACCGAGACCCGAGCCCCCGCTTCGGGTGGGGGGCCCCCACCCACGCAAGGACGCGATTCTCGACGAGAAATCGATCGCGACCGTGACCCGAACGCGACCGGCCTCGCCTCTCTCTCCAGCAGTCGCCCATGTCATCCAACCCGCCGACGCGCGTGCCTACACCCCCGCCCGATTGCTCGTGTGACGACCACGATCTGGCGCCGCTGGCGCCGCCGGTGGAGCCGCAGGATCCGACCACCCTGCCGTTCCGGAAGTCGCGCGGGACCTCGCCGCCGCCACTGCGCGACTACGATCCGGACACGCTGCCCGACACCGAGCCGGAGCACGCGCCGTTCGATGCCGCGCCCGCACCTGCGCCCGAGCGTCCTCGCCGCAACGTCAGCCGGCGCGGCTTCACCGCGGGCCTCGGCGCCGCGCTGCTGGCGGCCCCGTTTTTGGGCCTGCTCACCCGCGCCAATCGCGCCAGCGCCGCGACCGGGCGCACCGCCAAGCGGCTGGTCGTGTTCTTCACGCCCAACGGCACGGTGCCCGCGCAGTGGCGCCCGACCGGCACCGAGACCGCGTGGAGCTTCCCGGCCGGCAGCATCCTCGAGCCGCTCGCCCCCCATAAAGACAAGCTGGTGGTGATCGACGGCCTGCAGTTCACCAACAGCACCAACCACGAGGGCGGCATGGCCGCGATGCTCACCGGTGGCGGCGGGGCCGGCACGGCGTCGCGCGGCATGTCGGTCGACCAGCACGTCGCCGCCGCGATCGGCGGCACCAGCCGGCTGCGCTCGCTCGAGCTCGGGGTCCAGACCTCGGCCTGGGGCGGCAGCGTGCAGACCCGGATGAGCTACACCGCGCCCGGCCAGTACGCGCCGCCCGACGACAGCCCGCGCGGCGTGTACGGCCGCGTGTTCGGCGCCGCCACCCCGACCCCCGGCGGCGCCGACCTGGTGCTGGCCCGCCGGCGCAGCGTGCTCGACGCGGTCAAGGGCGACCTCGGCGATCTGAAGAGCCGGCTCGGCACCAGCGCGCAGGTCAACCTCGAGCAGCACCTCGAGTCGCTGCGCGAGCTCGAGCGCGGCCTCGGCGGCGGCGCCACCTGCAGCGGCGGCACGCCGGTCGCCGACCTCCCGCTCTACGACAACGCCAACTTTCCCGCGATCGGCAAGACCCAGATGGATCTGCTGGTCGCGTCGCTCGCGTGCGGCTCGACCAAGGTCGCGTCGCTGCAGTGGGCGCACACGGTCGCGCCGCACGTCTTCACGTGGCTCGGTCAGTCCGACAGCCACCACAGCCTGTCGCACATGGACGACGGCAACACCGCTGGCGTCGCCAGCTTCGTGAAGGCCGAGCGCTGGTTCAGCGAGCAGTTTGGCTACCTGATCGGCAAGCTGGCGGCGACCCCCGATCCCGCCGGCGGCACGATGCTCGATTCGACCCTGGTCGTCTGGTGCAAGGAGATGGGCGACTCGCGCGCCCACGTCTGCACCGACGTCCCGTTCGTGCTCGCCGGCGGCGGCGCGTTCAGCCCGGGCCGCTACCTCAAGGCGAGCGGCGCCTCGCACACCAAGCTGCTCGTCTCGATCTGTCAGGCGATGGGCCTGACCAACACGTCATTCGGCGATCCCGCCACGGGCTCGGGCCCGCTGGCCGGGCTGTGAGGAACAACATGCGCATCCAGAACCTGCTCGTCATCGCCACCGCCTCGCTGCTGCTCGCCTGCGTCGAGGAGGCCGACACCGCGTCGTGCGCGCCCGACACCGCGACCTTCCAGGCGCAGGTCTGGACCCCGGTGCTGTCGAGCCGCTGCGCCAGCTGCCACAGCGCCAGCGGGCTCGCCGCCAACTCCGACTTCGTGCTCGCGGCCTCGGCGATGGCGGCCAACCTCGAGACCAGCAGCCAGATGGCGAGCGCGAGCGAGGGCGGCGAGTCGCTGCTCGTGCTCCGCGCGATCGGCACCAACCACCCGGGCGGCGCCATCGTCGTGGCGGGCTCGCCCGAGCACGGCGCGCTGGTCGACTTCGCCGCCAAGGTCCGCGGCACCCCCGGGGCCTGCGACGACCCGCCGGCGGGCGAGTGAGCGCCATGCGCATCGCGCACCTGATCGCGGTCGCGACCACCGGGCTCCTGGCCGCCTGCGTGGGCCAGATCGACAACAACGCGTCGTGCCCGCCCGACACCGAGACCTTCCAGGCCCGGGTGTGGGCCCCGGTGCTTTCGACCCGGTGCGCGACCTGCCACAGCTCGAGCGGGCTCGCCGCCAGCTCCGACTTCGTGCTCTCCGGCACCGCGATGCCGACCAACCTCGAGGCCTCGAGCCGGATGGCGAGCGCGAGCGAGGCCGGCGAGTCGCTGCTGGTGCTGCGCGCGATCGGCACCAACCACCCGGGCGGCGCGGTGCTCGTGGCCGGCTCGGCCGAGCACGCGGCGCTGGTCGCGTTCGCCGGCCAGGTCCGCGGCACCGCCGGCGCCTGCGACGACCCGGCGCTGTCGTGCGCCCCCGGCGATCCCGGCCCGCGCGTGCTGCGCCGGCTGTCGCGCGCCGAGTACGACGTCACGCTCCGCGACGTGTTCGGCGTCGACGCCCGCTACGCGCCGGCCCTGGTCGCCGACGTGGTCGTGCACGGCTTCGACAACAACTCCAAGGCCCTGGTGGTGTCGCCGCTGCTCGCCGAGCAGCTGCGCAGCGCGGCCGAGGAGGTCGCGGCGACCGTGGCCGCGGGTCCCGACCTCGCGTGCAACACCGGCGACGAGCCGGCCTGCGCGCGCGGGTTCCTCGCCGGCAAGGCGGCGCGGGTGTTCCGCCGCCCGCTCACGCCGGCCGAGATCGAGCGGTGGATGGCGATCTACCAGGCCGGCCGCGAGACCCCGGCGGTCGGGATGACCGCGCACCGCGCCGGCATGGAGCTGGTGGTCGCCGGCCTGCTGCAGGCCCCGTCGTTCCTGTATCGCACCGAGCTGGGCGAGCCCGCCGCCGACGGCCGGCACGCGCTGACCTCGTACGAGATCGCGTCCGAGCTGTCGTACTTCCTCTGGGCCGCGCCGCCGGACGACGAGCTGTGGCAGGCCGCCGAGCGCGACGCGCTGCGTGACCCCGCCGCGATCGCGACCCAGGCCCGCCGGCTGCTGGCGTCGCCGCGCGCGCGGGCGTCGATCGATCGGTTCACCGCTCAGTGGCTGGCGATCGACCAGCTCGACACCGTCGCCAAGGATCCGATGACGTACCCCGAGTTGACGCCGTCGTTGCGCAAGGCGATGGGCGAGGAGGCGCGCCGCATGGTCGCCGAGGTCGCCCAGGGCGGTGGCACCTTCGCCGACCTGCTCGCGTCCGATCACACCTGGGCCAACGCCGAGCTGGCCCGCTTCTACGGCCTGCCGGCGCCCGGCACCGTCGACGGCAGCGGCTTCGGTCGGGTCACCAGCACCGGTCGCACCGGCCTGCTCGCGACCGGCGCGGTCCTGACCACCCACGCCCGCGCGTCCTCGTCGTCGCCGATCCACCGCGGCAAGCTGGTCCGCGAGCGCTTCCTCTGTCAGGAGCTGCCGCCGCCGCCGCCGGGCCTCAACGCCCAGCCGCCCGCGGTCGATCCGACCAAGACCACCCGTGAGCGCTTCGCCCAGCACGCCGCCGACCCGGCCTGCTCCGGCTGCCACGACCTGATGGATCCGGTCGGCTTCGCCTTCGAGCGCTTCGACGGCATCGGCCGCCGCCGCGAGACCGAGGGCGGCCGGCCGGTCGACGACAGCGGCGAGGTCCGCGGCTCGGTCGCCTCCAACGGCGCGTTCAGCGGCACCGGCGGCCTCGCCGAGCACCTGGCCGCGAGCAACGAGGTCCAGACCTGCTTCACCCGCCAGTGGGTGCGCTGGGCCTACGCCGTCGAGGAAGACGCGCAGACCGCGTGCCTGGTCGACGAGGTCGGCGCCGCGTTCGTCGCCGGCGGCGGCAGCGTCGAGGACCTGCTGGTCGCGCTGACCCAGACCAGCCACTTCCGGTTCCGCGCGAACTGATTCGCTGCTGGCGGCCGCAGCTGCGCGATCGGCAGCGGCAGCGGGATCGGCAGCGGCAGCGGGACCGGCAGCGGCAGCGGGGCCGGCAGCGGCAGCGGCAGCGGCAGCGGCAGCGGCAGCCGGCGATGGCAGCTGGGGGGCGCGGGGCGCGGGGAGAGTGCGTCCCTCTCCCTCTCCCTCTCCCTCTCCCTCTCCCCTCGTCGCCGCCTACCGCCTGCTCACGGCCACAACCACACCTCATCGACATTGAGATGCCCCCACGGGCCGCTCTCGTCATCCACCAGCGCCAGCGCCGCGGTCTGTCCGCGCAGCGCGGACACATCCCACGCCACGTCGCTGAACCGCTCTGACGACGGCAACGGCGGCGACGCGGTCCGCACCGCCTTGCCGTCGATGCGCAGCTCGACCCGCAGCTTCGAGGTATCCGCGCCGCCACCCACCCGCATCGTGATCCGCTCGCCCTGCACGACGAACGGCGGCGAGATCATCGTGCCGGTCGCCGCGTCGCCGCCATGGAACGACGTCGCGAACCAGCGGCCCCCGAACCGGCGGACCAGCCCCTGGCCCGACAGCTCCTTGCGCTCGGGGCCGTTGCCCCACGCGGCGCCCAGCACCGTCCAGTGCTCGAACGGCTCGTGCTCGAAGTCGAACAGCACCCGCACGCCGGGCGGCGGTCGCGCGGGCCCGGCCGGGACCCAGATCGAGTCGGGGACCACCCGGGCGCCGGTGTAGAGCCGCGGCCGCGCGTTCTGCGGCACCAGATCGTCAGGGCGGTAGTGGGCGGCGATCATGCCGCTCTCGAGGTGGATGTCGCGGTTGTCGAGCACGATCGCCGCGAACCATTGGGCGCGCAGGGCCGGCTCGATCGCCCGGGCGTCGACCCGGTACCGCGGCATCACCAGCGCGGCCAGGCTGTCGGGCGGCAGCCGCAGCGCGGTGACGTCCTTGATGCCCATCCGGTGCACGTAGGGCCGCTTGCCGGCCAGGTGCGCGTACCACGGGTGCGACGGCACCCAGACCTCGCCGGGCAGGGCGCGCAGGGTCGCGATCAGCTCGTCGCCCGCGCGGTGGTCGCGCGAGGTCGGGATGAACGCACGCGGGTTCCAGCCGGCGCCGAGCAGCTGCCCGCCCAGCAGCAGCGCACAGGTCGCGGCCGCGCCGATCGTGACCACCGGCTTCCAGCTGGCCGCGCCCGGCGTCTCGGCGCCGAGCAGCTCGGCGAGGCACGCGGCCACGGTCGGCACCACCAGCCCCGCCGCGATCGCGCCGTGCAGGAGCGCCGGCATGAACGCGTTGAAGTGGGCGAACTCGGTGCCCCACCCGATCGCGCCGACCAGGGTCGACACCGCGTACAGGTACGTCCACAGCAGCAGCGCACGGGCCGGCGCCGGCAGCCGTCGCCGCACCACCGCGCACACCGCGACCACGACCAGGCCGATCGCGATCAGCGTCGTCGCGACCGTGAAGCGGGTGAGGATGAGGTCGAACGAGCGCCAGAACCGATCGATGTTCCAGTCGTGCAGCTGGTGCAGTTCGCGGATGTAGGTCCAGAACCAGCCGCCGGTCGAGCGCTCGAGGAGCGCGGTGCCGCCGAGCCCGACGAAGCCGGCCGCCGCGATCAGCGCCGGCGCGCGCCGCCAGTTGTAGACGAGGATGATCGGCCCGACCGCGAGCACGTACATCACGCCGGTCTGCTTGGCGAAGAACGACAGGCCGAGGATCGCGCCGGCCGCGCCGACCCGCGCGTGGGCCCACACGTCGCGACCGCTGCCGGCCCACCGACTGATCGCGTAGACGCCGCCGGTGACCATGCACAGGAACAGGGTGTCGGCGCGGACCAGGTCGTACCAGCCCTCGACGAACGGGTACCCGGCCGCGAACAGCCCGAGCGCCAGGCCGGCCCCGGCCAGCGCCGGCCCGCGCGCGCGCGGGGCGACCGCGATCGCCTGGCACACCACCAGCGCGCCGATGCCGATCAGCGACACCACCGAGATCGCGCGGCCGAGCTGGTACGAGATGCCGACCACCGAGCCGAGCAGCGCGACCAGCCCGGGGTAGAGCGGCGTGTACAGGAACGGGATGAAGTCGATCGACGGGGCCGGGTACATCCCGTCGCCCTCCTCGACCCGCAGCGCGCCGTGCAGCACGCCGCCCTCCATCCACTCCAGGTCGTACGGGTAGGCGAACCGGCCGACGACCGCCCAGATCAGCAGGCCGAGCTGCCACAGGCCGGGCGCGGCCAGCGCCAGCCACAGCGCCGCGTGCAGGGCTCGCTTCATCGCACCACCTCGATCGTGGCAGCCGCGGCGCGGTTGTCGACCACCCGCACGCTCGCGGGCGCGCGCACCGGCCGGCGATCGCCCTTGCGCGCCTTGAACAGCCCGGTCCAGACCGTGTACGTGCCGGGCGCGGCGCCCGCCGGCACCGTCGCGCTGGTCGTGTAGCGGATGAACTGGCCGCGCTGCCACCACGCCAGCGGCCGCACCGGCCGGTGATCGCCGGTGAAGCGCCCGGGACCCTCGACGTGGGCGAACACCCACCAGTCGCCGCGCAGCCGGCCGCGGACCTCGAACGTCCAGGTCAGGTCGAAGGTCTGGCCGGGCTTGACCGTGGCCGGCACGTCGAGTCCGAGCAGCCGGATCTCGCGCCCGAGGTCGATATCGAGCGGGCGCGCGACCTCGGGCCGCCCGGGCAGGAGCGCGGCGGCGGCGCCGGCCGGGATCTCCGACGAGTCGTACCAGCGCTCGAACGTCCGGCGGGCGGACAGACAGGGGCCCGGGGTCGCCGACACGTCGTGGGTCTCGTTGGGATCGGTCTCGATCCGGTAGACCTCCCAGCTGGTGTGCGGGCTGACGTTGTAGAGCACGTGGCAGCGCGCGGTCGCGGCGCCGCGCTTCTCGTGGTTGCCCTCGTACGAGACCTGCTGGAACACCGCGCGCTCGAGGTCGTCGTCGGCCCCGGCCAACCAGGGCACGAGTGACCGGCCCATCATCTCGAGGGTCGCCGGCGCGCCGGCCAGGTTGGCCAGGGTCGGCAGCAGGTCGATGTGGCCGGCCGCGGTCGCGATCCGGCGCGGCGCCAGCCCCGGCACCCGGATGATCAGCGGCACCCGGGTCTGCGCTGCGTACAGGTCGTAACCATGCAGCTTGATGCCGTGCTCGCCGAAGCCCTCGCCGTGATCGCCTGTAATGACCACGATCGTCTTGTCCCACAGCCCGCGCTGGCGCAGGTCGTCGAACAGCCGCCCGAGGTGCAGGTCGGTGAAGCGGATCTCGTCGTCGTAGCGGTCGAGCTCGGTCGGGCCGAACGAGCCGACCTCGGGATGCGCCTGGTAGGTGTGGTGCGGATCGTAGTAGTGGACCCACAGGAAGAAGCGGCCACGGCCATGGCCGGCGATGAAGTCGATCGCCTTGTCGGTCTGCTGCCTCGACGAGGTGCCGGTGGTGTGGGCCGGATCAGCGCCGGTGTGCAGCGACGCGTTCGTGTTGTCGTAGCTGTCGAAGCCCTGGTTCATCCCGCGCACCGGGTCGAAGTACCAGTAGTTGGTGACCGCGCCGGTCGCGAAGCCGCGCGCCTTCAGCACCTCGGCGATCGTGGTCGCCCTGGGCAGGAGGCCGGGCCAGCCGGCGATGCTGGTGTTGTAATAGACGTCGAGCGGCAGCCGGCCGCTCAGGATCGCCGGGATCGAGTAGCGGGTCGACGGCGCGTGGGCCCAGCCGGCGGTGAACAGGCCGCCCTGGGCGGCGACCGCGTCGAGGTTCGGCGTGGTCGGCCGCGGGTGACCGTACGCGCCGACGTGATCGGCGCGCAGGGTGTCGATCGTGATCAGCACGACGTTGAAGTCGGCCGGCACCGTCGCCGGCACCGGTCCGAAGCCGACCTCGTCGACCGAGCGGGTCGTGCGCGCGTCGCCGGCCACGCAGTTCTGGTCGACGCCGTCGTCAGGGATATCGGTGCCGCCGGGGTGGACCTCGCCGTCGAGATCGTTGCAGTCGTCGCCGCCGAACACCGCGGCATGACCGTCGCGGTCGAGATCGATCATGCGCTTGAGGCCGCGCGTGATCAGGTCGCCGCCGCCCGAGTAGGCGACCGCCGCCTTGATCACCGCCGGGCTGGCACCGGTCAGCACCGCCAGCCCGAACGCGAGCAGCGGCGCGCCGGCCATCGACGCGCTGCGCGCGCCGCGCGGCAGCTGCCACCAGCGAGCGGCGATGCGCAGCCCGAGCCACACCGCGGGCGTCGCCAGCACCACCGCGACCAGGGCGATGACGAACGGGCGCAGCGGCAGCAGCGCCAGCGTCCCGCGCGCGAGCCAGGCGATCACCCCCAGCGCCAGCAGGCCTTGCAGGATCGCCGCGACCGCCGGCGCCCACGGCGACGACAGCGGGCCGGCCAGGCGGCCCCGCGCGACCAGGCGCAACACCAGCTCCAGGAGCCGGGCGACCGCGATCGCGACCAGCGCCGCCGCGATCAGCGCGACCACGGTGCCGCCCATCGCGACCGCGATCACCAGGCCGTGGTGCTTGCGGCCGGCGAGCTGGCCCTCGAGCACGAGGTAGGCGAGCAGCAGCGCCGCGAACCCGAACGGCACCAGCGAGCTGGCGATCGACAGGCCGACCATCGCCTCGCGCGGATCGCGGGCGCGGATCTGGGCGTGCTCGGCGCGGGCGTGGCGGACCAGCACGCCGAGCCGGGTCACGCGCATGTAGAAGATCATCGCGGCCGCGGTCAGCGCGCCGATCGCGAGCCCGAGCAACCCGTAGATCGCCGCCAGGTAGAGGACCAGCCGCAGCCGCCCGCCAACCCCGGGCAGGAACTGACCGAGCGCGCCCCACGACCACAGGCCGTCGACCAGCGCGGTGGCGGCCGCCGCGATCAGGCCGGCGATCGCGCCGGCGACCACGAGCTGACCACCCGGCGACATCGGCCGCGGGGCCCGCTGTGGCTCGGCCAGCCGCGCGACCTCAGACCCGCTCGCAGGGACGGCGGTGACCGTCGGCGGGCCCGGGTCGGCGTGCACGTCGGCCATCGAGCGCTCGAACCTACCAGATCGTCAGCTTGATCGAAGTCGGCGGGTCAGTATCCTCCCCCGCGGTGTCCGAAACCCCACGACCCAACATCCGGGCCCGCTTGCGGTGGGCGCCGCTGGTCGTGGCGTCGGCGATCTTGATCTGGCATTCGCTCCAGTACGACTTCATCACCGACGACGCCTACATCTCGTTCGTCTTCTCGCGCAACCTGGCCGAGCACGGCCAGCTCGCCTTCAACCCGGGCAGCCCGGTGGAGGGCTACACCAACTTCCTGTGGACGTTCGTCCTCGGCGTGCTGATGCTGGTCGGCATCCCGCCCGAGATCGCGTCGCGGGTGCTGGGCACCGCCCTCGGCATCGGCGGCCTGTGGATGAGCTTCCGCATCACCGAGCGCCTGCTCGGCCGCGGCCACGGGCTCGCCGGGCTGCCGCCGCTCTTGCTCGCGTGGTCGAGCGGCTACGCGTGCTGGTCGTCGGGTGGCCTCGAGACCCAGCTCTACACGTTCCTGGTCGCCGGCGCGCTCGACGCCTACCTCGCCGCCGACGAGACCCCGCGGGCGCTGCGCCGCATGGGCGTGATGCTGGCGCTGGCGTCGATGACGCGGCCCGAGGGACCGATGCTGGTGGCGATCATCGGCCTCCACCGGTTGGCGACGAACCTCGTGCGCGAGCGCCGGCTGCGCCCGAGCCGCGACGAGTGGCTGGCGGCCGGCTGGTTCCTCGGCCTGTGGGCGCCATGGTTCCTGTGGCGCTGGTGGTACTACGGCGCGCCGTTCCCCAACACGTACTACGTGAAGGCGGCTGGCACCGCGATCGCCGGGTACGAGGCCAAGATGCGCCAGCACGGCCTTCATTATGTCGTGCGCTGGTTCCAGCAGACCGGGCTGGTCTGGGCCAGCCCGGTGGCCTTCCTGGGCCTGATCGCGGCCCCGCGCGGCGCGCGCTTCCGCTTCGTCCTGCTCGCCGCCGCGCTCGCCGGTGCCTACCTCGCCTATGCGGTGAGCGTGGGCGGCGACTTCATGGGCCTCCACCGGTTCATCATGCCGGTGTTCGTGATCGCCGCGGTGGTGGTCACGCTCGGCGTGGATAACCTGACCTGGCCGCTGCGGCGCGCGCCGGACCGGGCCGCCGCGCTGGCGGCCGGGCTCGCGCTGGCGCTGCTCGTGGGGTTCGCGACCCAGCAGTGGGCGCTGACCAGGAAGAGCCTGACGTTCGGCAACTTCAAGAACGACGACGGCATCGACACGCCGGCGTTTCTGCGCGTCTACGCGCAGGATCGCGCGCTGATCGGCGACCGGCTGCGGCCGTGCGTGCGGCCCGACGACTTCGCGATCTTCGGCGGCGTCGGCGCGATGCCGTACCACGCGCGCCTGCGCGGCATCGACGTGTTCGGCCTGGTGTCGTGGTCGATCGCGCACCTGGTGCCGCGCTCGCGCGACCGCGCCGGCCACAACAAGTGGGGCGACGACGCGCGGCTCTTGACCAGCCGCTTCGATCCGCTGGTGGCGCCGTTCGCCCAGATTCCGGGGCTCTTGCCCGGCGCCGAGGCGCGCTACCCGACCCTGGTGATGCACTGCTACGACCTGCGCCGCACGCCCGGGGTGGCGCCGCTCGGCCACTGCGCCGGGTTCTGGGAGGCGCGCGGCTACCAGCGCGTCGTCCTTCAGGTGCCGGGCCTGCTCGAGCGCGGCGAGTACTACACGTTCCTGGTTCGCAAGGACCGCGGGTTCGAGTGTCCGGGACTCGGACGATGAGCCCGGACCCGCCGCGGCCGCCGATCCCGCGCGCGGTGGTGCCGGCGCCAGGGGGATGGCGGCGGGCGCTGCGCACGCTGGCGCCGTGGCTGCTCACCCTCGGTGCGATCGTGATCGTGCTCGCGGTCCGCGCCGGCGGCGCCGACGACCCGCTGACCCGGCTGGCCCCGGCCGAGCGCAAGCCAGGCGATCCGGCCGGGGTCGCCCGCGAGGGCAGCCTGTTCCTGCCGCGCGGCGGCCCCTACGTGATCGGCTTCTCGTCGCCGGGACCGGCGCTGCTCGAGCTCACCGGCCAGCCCCGTCATGCCGGCACTGGCCTGGTCAAGCCGCGCATCCTGCTCCAGGCTGGCGTGATCGGCCTCCGCTTCGTCGGGCCACCCGGGGCGCGCCTGGTCTGGTCGCCGCCGGGGCGACGCGGCGATCCCGAGTACCTCCCGGTCAGCTCGCTGTCGCCGGCGCCGCCGGCGCTGGCTCGCTTCGATCATCCCGGCGAGAGCCGCGGCCACGCGCTGGCCGCGACCGCGATCGTCGTCCTCCTCCTCGCGCTCGGCGGCTGGCTGGCGCGGCGACGGATCGCGGCGGTGCCGCGGCCGGCCCTGCTCGGCTTCCTCGCGGTGCTGGTCGCGGCGCTCGCCGTGCGCGCCTGGGATCTCGGCGCCGCCGGCGAGACCTGGGACGAGGCGGTCTACTACGCGTCCGGCAAGAACTACGTGCAGAACCTCCTGCGCGGTGACCTCGACGACGCCGCCTGGCGCTGGAACTACGAGCACCCGCCGGTCTCGAAGTATCTGGCCGGGCTCGGTGGGCTGTGGGCCGACGGCTTCGGCCCGTCGCGGTTCGTCGCGGCCCTGGTGATGGCGCTGGCGTGCGCGCTGCTGGTGCCGATCGGCGCCCGCCTGCATTCCCAGGCTGCCGGCGTTGCCGCCGGCGTCGTCGCCGCGCTCACGCCGCACCTGATCGCGCACGGCCAGATCGTCGGGCACGAGGCGCCGACCGCGCTGGTCTGGTCCCTCGGGGTGTGGGCGTGCCTGCGGGTGTGGGACCGCGGCACCGCCGCGCGCGCGGTGCTACCCCGGCTCGCGCTCTGTGGCGTGGTGCTCGGCGCTGCGCTGATGGTGCGGTTCGTCAACGGGCTGCTGGCGCCGGCGATGGGGCTCACGATCTTGCTGACCGCGCCGGTCGGCGCGCGCCGCCGCGCGGTGGGGTGGGGCCTGGCGATCGTCCCGGCGGTCGCGATCATCACGGCGATCGCGCTGTGGCCCCGGCTGTGGACCAACCCGCTCGCCAACCTGACCGAGGCATGGAGCAAGCTCAAGGGCACCCACAGCGAGGAGCCGTTCTTCGGCGTGATGACCAAGGTCCCCCCGCGCTGGTACTTCCTCGCCTATCTCGGCGCGACCGCGCCGCTCGGGCTGCTGGTCGCCGCCACCGGCGGGGTGGTCGCCTGGCTCCGCGACGGCGCGCGCCGGCCCCGGCTGTGGATCGCGCTGGTGTGGCTGATGACGCCGCTGGCGGTGGCGCTGTCGCCGGTGCGCCAGGACGGCATCCGCTACATCATCCCGTCGCTGCTCGCGCTCGCGCTGCTCGCCGGGGTCGGGGTGGCCGCGCTCGGCGCGGCGCTGGCGGCGGCGGTCGAGCGCCGGCGCCGGCTGGTCGCGGCGGCGCCGACGGTGGCTCTCGCGGGCTACCTGATCATCGCCTGCACCGGGATCCATCCGTTCTATCTCGACTACTACGGCGAGCACGTCGGCGGCACCGCGGGCGTCGCGCGCGCGCGCCGGTTCGAGGTCGCGTGGTGGGGCGAGGGCGTCGGCGCGGCGATCGCGTACGTCAACCAGCACGCCGCGCCCGGCGACCGGGTCCATCGGTCGTGCGTCGAGCCCGCGCACCTGACCTGGTTCCGCGGCGATCTGTGGGAGCCGGTGGTCGACCCGCGGGCCGCGCGCTGGATCGTCCACTACCAGGCGAGCTGGCGGAAGTGTCCGCTGCCGCCGACCGCGACCCGGGTGTACACGGTGTCGGCGGGCGGCGCGCCGCTCGCGTACGTGTACCGCAACGACGCCGCGCCTCCGGCACCGCCGCCCCCAGGATCGCCATGAAGCCCCGCCGCCTCGCGATCTACCGCGCCGCCGACCAGCTCACCACCGCGGTCATCGACGGCACCGGCCTGGCGTGTCCGACCGGCTGCGGCGCCTGCTGCATCCGGACCCCGCCCCACGTCAGCATCGCCGACGTCGCGCCGATCGCGCGGGCCGCGGTCGCCAGCGGCGAGGCCGAGGCGCTGCTGGCCCGCGCTCGCACCACCGGCCCGGGGCCGTGCATCCTGTACGCGCCCGGCCAGCTCCCCGGCGGCTGCACGGTCTACCCGATCCGACCCATCATCTGCCGGCTGTTCGCGTTCGCCGCGGTCCGCGACAAGCACGGCGAGCCCGAGCTCGCGATCTGCCGCGAGCACTCGGCCGCCGACCCGGCCGCGCCCGCGCGGGTCCGCGCCTACCTCGCCGCCGGCGGGGTCACCCCGTACTTCGCCGATCTCCAGCTCGAGGCCCACGCCCCTGACGACGGCCCGGCCGAGCTCATGCCGATCAACGACGCGCTCGCGATCGCGCTCGAGCGCGAGCTCCTGCGCGACCAGTACCGCTGAACCGCTTGCCGGCGGCCAGCCGGCCGAGCGCGCGCCATTGCCCGGTGGTGACCGCGTGCCTCGATCACCCCTTGCGATGGAAGCGGCTGGTGCGCTGCAAGCTCTCGACCAGCTCGGGCCGGGCCCGGCTGGGATGGCCACAGGAGAACGGCGGCTGCGGGTCGTACTCGATGCCGAGCTGGATCCGCTCGGCGTCGGCGTCGCCGAACACGCGCGCGACCAGCTCGAGCGCGGCGTCGATGCCGCTCGACACGCCGGCGCCGGTGACCACGTTGTCCGACCACACCACCCGGCGCTCGGTCGGGTCGGCGCCGAGCCGTCCGAGCTCCTCCATCGCGAGCCAGTGGGTGGTGGCGGGCCGCCCGCGCAGCACGCCGGCCTGGGCGAGCAGCAGGGTGCCGGTACACACGCCCAGGATCCAGCGCGCTTCACCTGCGCGCGCGCTGAGGAAGCCGATGAGCGCCGGGTCGTCCATCCCCGGGGTCTGGCCGGGCCCCCCGGGGACCACGAGGATGTCGAGCGCGGGGGCGCTCGCGAAGTCCACGTCGGGGAGCAGGCGCAGACCGCGGTCCGACACCACCGGCGCGGTCGACGCGGCGACCATCAGGCACTGCAGGCTGGTCCGCGCCAGGACCTCGTGCGGTCCGATCACATCGAGGCCGGTGTAGCCCGGGAACAGCACGATCCCGGCGGTCATGGGTGGGGTGGTCATCGCTGCACCTCGTGGGCGGGCGCGGCGGCGCCCCGGGCCTTGCGGGAGGTCTCACGAACCAGCCGCGCGAGATACCGGCGGGGGAGCTCGCGCACCCGCGGCATCGGCAGCGGGGATCGGCCGGCACCGAGGCCGACGATCGCGTCGGGGTTGGTCCGCGAGAACGTCTTGTCGCTGTTCATGTAGGAGCGGCCGCGCGCGCCGCGCCGCGGACGCGCTGCTACTCGATCGGCGCGAGCTGCGCCGCGAACCGCTGCCCGCTCGCGCCGGCGAGGTGCGCGCCGCCGCTGTCGACCGCATCGTCGGCGTTGGCCTTCTTGCCCGACTTGTCCGCCGGCGCCGCGGCGCCGCGCACGCCCGAGATGTTCCACGACTGCGTGCAGTAGGCCTTGCCCTGCAGGTAGTACTCGGCGACGAAGACCATCTGCAGCACGCCGTCGTCGTTGACGGTGCCGGCGACCGAGAACCGGCCGTCGAGGCCCTTGATCGAGGTCTTGCCGAGCTTGGAGGTCGCCTTGACCCGCCCGCCCTTGCTGGCCGCGCCGGCCATGATCGGGATGCGCTCGATGTCGACCGCGACCGAGCTCGACTTGCGCTTGGTGACCGCGAGCGAGCCGCGGGTCAGCGCCATCCCGGTGTTCTCGCAGTTGGAGGTGACCTCCTCGTACTTCACGTCGAACCGCCCGGAGACCTGGTCCGCATTGTCGGCGGCGGCGACCGTCACCGAGGCCAGCGAGACCACGGCGACCACAGCGATCCCGAGCAGTTTGCGAGCGAGTTCAGACATGGCAACCACTGAGACATCCCGGCACGTGCGCCCATTCACACGCGCGATCGTCGTCTGAAACGTGAGCGGGCGCGAGGGGTTCGGGCATGTCTGCCGATCACTTCCGTGTAGGTGGACGTCGGTCTGGTCAGGGCTGGCCGGTCGCCGGCTCGGCCTTGGCCGTCTTCACCGGCTCCCGGTAGATGACGACCGTCTGGATCGTGCGGACCTCGGTGTTCTCGCGCACGACGATCGTGACCTGGTTGGAGCCGGGCCACATCGGGACGTTGGCGGCGAAGTCGAGGGTGGTCGGGCTCCGGGCGCCACGGTTGGAGCGGTAGAAGACCTTGCGCGTCTCGATCTTCGCGCCCGAGTTCGACACGAACACCTGGACGTCCTCGACCCGGCGATCGTCGCTGGCGACGCCGCTCAGCTTGAACACCTCGCCGGTGGCCTCGTACGAGCCGATCGCGAGCTTGACGGTCGGCGGCGTGACCTGGAAGCGCGGCTCGGCGGCCTGGTTGCCCGGCTTGCCGCTCGACTTACCGAGCGCGACCGCCGGGACGAAGCCGGGCGCGCCGTCGAGGTCGAGCTTGGTCCACGGCCCGAGCGTGCCGAGCACCTTGAAGCGCGCGCCCTTCTTGGCAGTGGCGATCACGGTCGCGTCGGTCGACGCGCCCTCGCGGACCTCGAGATCCTTCTTCATCTCGACCACGCCCCCGGCGGCGACCAGCGCCGCGCCCGACTTGAGGACCGGGAACTTCAGCTTCTCGCTGGCCTGGGCGCCGAGCTCGGCGTCGTAGATGAGCAGCTCGATCATCGCCTCGTCACCCTTGAGGTCGGGCTGGACCGTGAAGGCGAACTCGACGGTCTTGGTCTCGCCCGGCGCGATCGCGCCGATCTCCATGCGCGAGCTGGCCAGCTGCACGCCGTCGCCGCTGGCGTTGCGCAGGATCGCGGTCGCCTCCGACGCAGCGCCCAGCCCGCTGTTCTTGATCCGGACCCGGAGCCGGTGCTGCTCGCGGCGCTGGAGCAGGCCGTCGCCGTTGCCCTCGTCGATCAGCTGGTGGTTGTAGGCAAAGGCGGGGCGCGCGGCCGCGACGATCGCGGCCTCGACCGGCGCCACCGCGGTGGTGACCCCGCGGGCCTCCTTCAGCTCGAAGCGCACGCGATCGACGCGGGCGATCGCGTCCTTGGGCACCTCGACCCGGGTGGTGAAGGTGCGGGTCTCGCCGGCGCCGATCTTGCCGAACACCAGCTCGGCGTCGTCGAACACCGGGTCATCGGCGCTGGCCCGGGCATGGACGCGATACGCGGCGCCGGCCCCGGTGTTCTTGACGGTGCCGGTGACGGTCACGGTGGTGCCGGCGGCCAGCGGCCCGGTCGGCGACAGCGTCACGGTCGCGGTCAGCTTGGCAGCGGGCTCGGCGGCGCCGGGCGCGGACCAGTCGACGCCGAGCTTGCCGAGCGCGGTCGACAGCTTCAGCTCCTCCTCGGTGCGGCGCTTGCCGACCAGGGCGCGGGCCGCCTTGACCAGGGCCGGGCGGGTGTTGGCGCTCTGCCCGGCGAGCAGGTCGCGCGCGAGGTTGCTCTCGAAGTCCTCGACGATGTCGTCGACGTCGGGATCCTCGTCGTCGGGGCTCGGCGGCGCGGCCTTGTCGTCGACCGCCGGGTTCTTGTCCTTGGGCTTCTCGAACAGGAACGCCAGCTCGTAGGTGGGCTTGTCGGTGTCCTTGGCGAACTGCGAGGTCAGGTGCGCGTCGAGATCCTTCTCGCCCCACGACTTCGACGGCGCCAGCAGCCGGATGAAGTCGGTGACCGCGTCGTTCTTCTCGGGGACGTACACGCGCTGCAGCGCGATGTCGGGGACGATCCCGACCGACTGGATCGACCGGTCGCCCGGGGTCAGGTACTGCTCGACGGTGAGCTTGAGCATCGTGCCGTCGTCTTCGTTGCGATAGAGCTGCTGGACCGAGCCCTTGCCGAAGGTGCGGGTGCCGATCACGATGCTGCGGTCGAGGTTCTTGAGCGCGCCGGCCACGATCTCCGAGGCCGAGGCCGAGCCCGAGTTGACCAGCACCGCGAGCGGCGCGGCGGTCTCGCCGTCGTCACGGTCGGCGCGGCGCGGCTTGCGCTGACCGCCCTTGACGGTGGTGACCAGGGTGCCCTCGTCGACGAACAGGTCGGAGACCTCGACCGCCTGGTCGAGCAGGCCGCCGGGGTTGCCGCGCAGATCGAGGATGTACGACCGGGCGCCGGCCTGCTTGAGCTCCTCGAGCGCGCGGGCGGTCTCGGCGGCGGTCGAGCCCTGGAAGTTCTTGATCTTGATGATGCCGACGTTCTTGTCGAGCAGCTTCGACTGGACCGACTCCACGCTGATCTGGGCGCGGGTGAGATCGAAGCGGAGCAGCGCCGGCGCGCCCCGGCGCGACACCCACAGCGTCACCGTGGTCGCCGGCGCGCCGCGCATGCGGTCGACCGCCTCGTCGCTGGTGAGGACGTCGGTCGACTGGTTGTCGATCTTGATGATGTGGTCACCGGACTTCACGCCGGCGCGCGACGCCGGCGTGTTCTTGATCGGCCGGATCACGGTCAGCTTGCGATCGAGCATCCGGATCACGATGCCGAGGCCGCCGAACTTGCCGCTGGTCGAGACGTCGAGCTCGCGCGCGGCCTCGGGATCCATGAGGACCGAGTGCGGGTCGAGGGTCTCGAGCATGCCGTTGACGGCCGCGTACTCGACCTGGGCCAGGTCGGCGCCGGGGTTCATGTTGACCTCGACGAACGCGAAGATCTTCTTCAGCCGGCCGGCCAGCCGCCACGGCGAGTCGACGTCGGCGGTGGAGAAGGTCTCGCGCTTGTCGTTGACGACCACGGTGAGGGTGTCATTGGCCTCGTCGGCCTCGACCAGCACCTCGGGGATGTTGAGCTGCACCGAGTCGAGCGCCTGATAGAGCATCCGCTTGGGATCGATGCGGGCGGGATCGACGTAGCTCTCGCGGATGCGAAGCAGCGTCAGGTTGAAGACCTTCAGCTCGGTGAGGTTGTGCTTGGCCTGCTTGGCGGTGCCAGGCGCGGCCAGCACCGTCTTCATCTGGTAGCGGAACCCCGTGATCCCTTCGTGGGACTGTTTCACCACGGTCAGGACCAGCGCGCTCATGGCGGCGACGGTCACCAGGAGCGCATGCAGGGACAGCCGTGGGCGCATGGGTACGAGTATAAGCGTGGGACCGGGGCGTGCCATTCCGTGTTCGTGCTCTCGGCGCCGAACGCCGCGTGTAGTATGGTGACCGCCATGGCCGAGCGACCCGGTTCAGGGCCGCGCGGCGGGCGCATCAAGCCCGCTGCTGCGACGACGCCCGAGGGTACTCCCGCCAAGAAGCGCACCCGCAAGCCCAAGGGCGACGCCGGCGCGAAGTCGCACGACGGCGACGACGTCGAGGTGCTTGACAAGGAGGCCAAGGGCGACGACGAGGACGGCGACGAGGCCGCGGTCGACGACGTCGACGAGGTGTTCGCCGCCAACGCCCAGGCGGTGATCGACGTCGCCAGCCCGGACGAAGACGGCGGCGACGAGGTCCTCGAGAAGGTCGCCGAGCGCGACTACGGCCGCGAGGGCCGGGTCGGGCTGATCAAGCGCGACCCGATGACGGCCTACATGCAGGAGGTCCGCCGCTTCCCGCTGCTGACGCCGGAGGAGGAGCACTCGCTGGCGGTGCGCCTGGTCGAAGGCAACGACAACGTCGCGGCCCGCAAGCTGATCGAGGCCAACCTGCGGCTGGTCGTGAAGATCGCCTACGAGTACCGGCGCGCCCACCGCAACCTGCTCGACCTGGTGCAGGAGGGCAACATCGGCCTGATGCAGGCGGTCCGGAAGTACGACCCGTACCGCGGCGTCAAGCTGTCGTCGTACGCGGCGTTCTGGATCCGCGCCTACATCCTCAAGTTCATCCTGAACAACTGGCGGCTGGTGAAGATCGGGACCACCCAGGCCCAGCGCAAGCTGTTCTTCAATTTGCGCAAGGAGCGCGAGCGCCTCGAGCAGCTCGGCTACTACCCGTCGCACGCGCTGATCGCCGAGAACCTCCAGGTGTCCGAGAAGGACGTCATCGAGATGGACAAGCGGCTCGGCTCGCCCGAGGCCTCGCTCGACGCGCCGATGCCGGGCGACGACGACGGCGGCGGCGCCCGGACCCGCCTCGACTACCTGCCGAGCGAGGACCTCGGCCCCGATCAGGCGTTCGCCAAGAGCGAGTTCGCCTCGCTGCTCAACGAGAAGCTCGACACGTTCGCGCTCACGCTCGCCGGCCGCGAGCAGACGATCTTCAAGGAGCGGTGGCGCACCGATCCGCCGCGGACGCTGCAGGAGATCGGCGACCAATACGGCATCTCGCGCGAGCGTGCGCGCCAGCTCGAGAAGCGCCTGCTCGGCCGGCTGCGCAAGTACCTCGAGCAAGAGTTCGGGACGGCAGTCGACATCGACGCGCTGACCCGCGAGTAGTCGTGGCAGGCACGCTCTACGTGGTCGCGACGCCGATCGGCAACCTCGAGGATCTGTCGCCCCGGGCGGCCCGGGTGCTGCGCGACGCCGCGATCATCGCGGCCGAGGACACCCGGTCGGTGCAGGTGCTGCTCGAGCGCGCCGACCCCGGCGGCACCCGCCGCGGCGAGCGCCGGATCGTCAGCGTGTTCGAGGGCAACGAGGCCGCGCGGGCCGCGTCGCTGGTCGGCGAGCTCGCGGCCGGGCGTGACGTCGCGCTGGTGAGCGAGGCCGGCACTCCGGGGGTGTCCGATCCCGGCGAGCGGGTCGTGCGCGCCGCGATCGCGGCCGGCATCGCGGTGGTGGTGGTGCCCGGGCCGGTCGCGGCGGTCGCCGCGCTGGTCGCCAGCGGGCTGCCGACCCAGCCGTTCCTGTTCGTCGGCTTCCCGCCGCGCGAGGCCGGCGCGCGCGCCGAGCTGGCCGGCAAGCTGCGGGCGACCGATGCCACCATGATCTTCTACGAGGCGCCCGACCGGGTGGCGGCGACCCTGGCGACCTTCGCCGCGGCGTTCGGCGACGACCGGGCCGCGAGCGTCTCGCGCGAGCTGACCAAGCTGTACGAGGAGCACGTGCGGGGCACGCTGGGTGGGCTGCGCGACCGGTTCACCGAGGCTGCGCCGCGCGGCGAGTGCACGATCGTGGTCGCCGGCGCCCCCGAGGCCGGCGAGGTCCCCGACGCCGACGACGTCGAGGTGCTCGTGCGGGCGATGCTCGCCGACGGGCTGGGGCCCAAGGACATCGCGCAGCGGCTGGTCGTGAAGACCGGCCGGCCCCGGCGCGAGCTGTACCAGCTGGCGCTGGCGCTCGCGCGCACCGTGGTCGACGTGCGCGAGGACGAGCCGTGACCGCGACCGCGCCGGTGTCGTGGCAGGGCGGGCTGCCCTGGTTCGACGTGCAGACGTTCGTCATGCCGTGCGGGCTCGAGGTGATGGTCCACGAGGACCACGCGGTGCCGCTGTGCGCGGTGTGGATGGGCTACCGGGTCGGCAGCTCCGACGAGGGCGACGGCACCAGCGGCTTCGCCCACCTGTTCGAGCACATGTTCAAGAACTCGCTCCACCTCGGGGGCCGCCACCACTACGAGGTGCTGCGCGAGGCCGGCGCCAGCGACGCCAACGCGTCGACCGGCACCGATCGCACCGTCTATCACGAGACGATGCCGCGCCAGGCGCTCGAGGTCGCGCTGTGGATCGAGTCGGATCGCCTCGGCTACTTCTTGCCGGGGCTGGATCCGGCCCGGCTCGAGAACCAGATCCGCGTCGTGCAGTCGGAGCGCCGCCAGCGCTACGAGAACGCGCCGTACGGGCCCGAGCGCTTCCGGGTCGCCGAGCACCTGTACCCCGAGGGCCACCCGCTGCGGTACCTGACGATCGGGCGCCACGAGGACATCGCGGCGGCGACCCTCGCGAAGGTCGAGCAGTTCTACCGGACCTGGTACGTGCCGGCCAACGCGACCCTGGTCCTCGCCGGCGACGTCACCCTCGAGGAGGCGCACGAGCTGTGCGAGCGCTGGTTCGGCAGCTTCCCGGCGTCGGCGCGGCCGGCGCGGCGGGCGTGGCCGCAGCCCGAGATCGCCGGCCCGGTGCGCAGCGAGCTGGTCGATCCGCTGGCCGCGCTCGACCGGGTGCACCGCGCATGGCACGGCCCGGCCAGCCACACCGACGCCGACGTCGCGCTCGACGTGCTCGCGCTGGCGCTGGCGACGCCGGGCACCGGCCGGCTGTGGCGGCGGCTGGTCTACGACGCGCCCCTGGCCCAGCGGGTGTCGGCCCACGTCTCCTCCGGCCGGCTCGGCGGCGAGGTCCATATCACCGTCGATGTCCGGACGGGCGTGTCGATCGACCAGGTCGTCACCATCCTCGACGAGGAGCTGGCGGCGGTGCGCGAGGGTGGCGCGGCCGCGGTCGACGCGCGCTCGGTCGCTCGTGGCGTCGCGCGGCGCGAGGCGGCGCTGCTGTGGCGGCTCGACGGCGTCGGTCGGCGGGCGGCCCTCCTGTGCGGCGCCCAGCTGGCGACCGGCACGCCCCAGGGCGTCGCGGTCGAGCTCGAGCGCTACACGCGGCTCGACACCGCGGCGGTGGCCGCCGCGGCCGCGCGCTGGATGGCGCCCGAGCAGATGGTCGAGGTCGTGACCCGCGCCGGCCGGAAGTAGGCACTGTCGTCACCGCGCCCACGTTTCTTACGACTACCGGTCCGGGCGCCGGACCTCTATCCTCCGGCCCCCATGACCAAGCGCGCGCTGAGCCTCGAGCCGAAGAACCTGGTCCCGCAGCCCACCGTGCGCGCGCTCGCGTCCGACAGCCTGGCCCGCGCCGCGGGCGACCGGGTGGTGACGGTGTCCACGCAGCTCGCGAAGTAGCGGCGCGCGCGCCGAGCGGCGCCGCTGGCGGGTCAGCTCGGCCGCACGTGCGACGCGAGCCGGGCCGCGAACCGACCGGCGATGTCGGTGCCGGCGCGGGCGTCGAAGCCGAGGAACATCGGCGACGGGTTGAGCTCCAGGAAGCGCAGGGTGCCGTGGGCGTCGCGCTTGATGTCGAGCCCGGTGAAGCGCAGGCCGATGACCTCGGCGGCGCGCACGCACTGCGCCTGGACCTCGGCCGGCAGCGTGATGGCCTCGCAGCCGTCTTCGTTCTGGCGGAAGTCGAGCGCCTTGGTGTCGATGCGGATCGCGGTGACGATCTCGCCGTCGAGCACGTAAACCCGGATGTCCTCGCCGGGGAGGAGCTCCTGGAAGGTGACCGGGGACGCGGCCAGGGTGTCGAGGCGCTCGTCGGTCAGATCGGCGGCGGTGAGCTCGCGGGTGGCGGCGCCGCCCGAGACCGGCTTGTAGGCGATGCGCCGGCCGTGCGCGAAGCGCCGGACCTCGGCCGGGTCGTTGGTCCAGCAGGTCGCCGGCACCGGCAGCCCGGCGGCCTGGAGCAGCCCGAGCTGGAACGGCTTGGTGACGCGGTGCTGGCCGGGGCTGTTGTAGAAGGGGACACCCGCCTCGTTCCAGCGATGGACCAGGCCCATGATCATGTCGGCGCGCTCGCGGTTGATCAGCGCGTTGCGACGCAGGTCGTCGGCGGTGACCGACGGGTCGGGCTCGGCGGTGATGATGCTCAGGCCGAGGTTGCGGACGTACACCGAGGCGGGGCGGAGCGCCGCGCCGTCGATCGAGATGGCGTCGAGCTGCTCACCGAGGGTGATGCGCAGCGAGCCAGGGAAAAGGGTCGCGTCGAGCGCGACGACCGGCGTCCCCATGGCCCGCAGGCGGTCCGCGATCCCGGCGGCGTGAGCGTCCGCGGTGGGACCGATGATGACGACTGGGTGGGTGCTCATGGGGACTCCGGTCACGGCGAATCGTGGCTCAGCTCTCGGTGCCGCCGCCTTCTTCGCCGATCGCGAGGGTCGTGTACTCGCCGCCGCCCTCCTCGCCGAGGGCCTGGGTGGTGTAACCGCCGCCGCAGCCACCCTCTTCGCCGAGCGCGAGGGTGGTGAAGACGGGCTTCTTGTCGTTCTTGCCGCCGGTGACGAGGCCGAGGTCCTCGATGAAGAGCTTGCGGGTGGTGGTCGTGGAGGGGTGGGTGGTGGGCTTGCGCATAGACGAACCGGCCAATACAGGATGCGTGCCACCTGAGGCCCGTATCCCCTCGCGCGCTTGGCGCGTCCGGCGCGACGCAACCTGCGCAGCGATGCGCGACCTGCGCACGGCTCGTGCGTCAGTTGCGCACCGACGAGCAGGTGGGTTCGGACCGGGAGCCAGGTCCTGGGACTGGCATTTCCCGCGGTCAGCGCTCTTCGCCGCTGTCCTCGCCGTAGGCCATGGTGGTGCCGCCGCCGTCCTCCTCGCCGATCGCCATGGTGGTCTCGTAGGACTCCTCGAGCAGCAGCCGCGTGGTCGTGCAGTCCTCCTCGCCGAGCGCGAGCGTCGTGTACCCCGAGCGAGCGCCGGTGACGGCACCGAGGTCCTCGATGAAGAGCGTGCGAGGGGCGTGGGTCGACAGCTTGTCGTTCTTGCGCATGGTCGTTCCGCAATACAGACGACGTGCCAGCCGGGGGCGGTGCGATGTCGCGCGGTTGGCGTGGAGGCGTGCTGCGCGGTCGCGCACCGCGCTGCGCGACTGGTGCACCCGCATTGCCCGCTGGCTTGACATACCCCCGGGGGGTATTAGAGTCGGGTCATGTCCCAGCCATTCGCGCTGTCCATCGAAGGCATGCACTGCGGTGCGTGCGTGCGCCGGGTGCGCGCCGCGCTCGACAAGATCCCGGGCGTGACGGTCGGCGAGGTCGCGATCGGCAAGGCGGCCGGCACGCTCGAGACCGCGTCGCTGGAGGCGGTGGCCGCGGCGGTCACCCAGGCCGGCTACCCCGCCACGCCCGCGCCGACGACCCACCGCGCGCCCGACGCGTCATGACGGCGACCCCGGCCCACCCGGCCGCGCGCGGCACCCAGCTGACGCTGCCGGTCGGCGGCATGACCTGCGCGGCGTGCCAGGGCCACGTCGAGAAGGCGCTGCGCGGCCAGCCGGGCGTGGTCGACGCGGTGGTCAACCTGGTGACCCGGAGCGCGCGGGTCTCGCTCGCGCCCGATGCCCGCGCCGAGCAGCTGGCGCCGGCGCTGGTCGCGGCCGTCGAGGCGGCTGGTTATGACGCCGAGCTGCCTCGCGACGACGAGGATGTCGCCGCGGCTCAGCTCCGCGACGACGCGGCGCGCGCCCGCGAGGTCCGGGACCGGGCCTGGCGCGCGACGATCAGCCTGGCCGGCATGCTGGTGCTGATGTTCGCGGGCGCGCCGCTGATGGCCCACGCCGGCCACGCCGTCGGCGGCGACGTGCTGACCCGCGCGCTGGCCCGGCTGGTCGATGGGCCGGCCCACGCGCTGGCGCCATGGCTATGGTCGATCGATCCGCAGACGCTCGCGGCGACGCTGGTGGCGGCCGGCGCGGCGATCGCGGCGGTGGTGGCGTACCCGATCTGGTCGCGCGGCCTGCGCGCGTTCGTGCGGCGTCAGCCCGACATGAACGCGCTGGTGACGCTCGGCGCGGTGGCCGCGCTGGCGATGTCGGTGGCGACCGTGGTGGCGCCGGCCAGCGCGCACGCGGGTGGCGGGCTCTACGTCGAGGCGGTGCTCGGCATCTTCGGCTTCGTCCTGCTCGGCAACGCCCTCGAGGCCAGCGCGCGCCGGCGCACGACCAGCGCGCTGACCCGGCTGGCGTCGCTGGCGGCGCCGCGCGGCCGGGTCGAGACCGACGACGGCGAGCGCGAGCTGGCGGCGGCGCTGCTGCGCAAGGGCGACCTGCTGGTGATCCGCCCGGGCGAGCGGATCGCCGCCGACGCGATCATCGTCGACGGCGAGAGCGAGGTCGACGAGGCCCTGGTCACCGGCGAATCGATGCCGGTGCACCGGCGTCCCGGCGATCCGCTGATCGGCGGCACATTGAACGGGACCGGTCGGCTGCGCGCGCGCATCGTGGCGGTCGGTGCCGGCTCGACCCTGGCCCGGCTGATGCGGCTCCTGCGCGACGCCCAGGGCGAGCGCGCGCCGATGCAGCGGCTGGCCGATCGGGTCAGCGCGGTGTTCGTCCCGGCGGCGCTGGTGCTGGCCACGCTGACGCTGCTCGGCTGGTGGGTCGGCACCGGCGACCTCGCCCGCGCCGGCGTCCACGCCGCCGCGGTGCTGGTGATCGCGTGTCCGTGCGCGATGGGACTCGCGGTCCCGACCGCCGTGATGGTCGCGACCGGCCGCGCGGCCCGGATGGGCGCGCTGGTGAAGGGCGGCGACGTGCTCGAGCGCCTGGCGGCCGCCCGCGTGGTCGCCTTCGACAAGACCGGCACGCTCACCCGCGGCGAGCCGGAGGTGATCGCGATCGAGGTCGTGACCGGTGACCGCGACCAGCTCGTGCGGCTGGCCGCGGCGATCGAGGCCGGCAGCGAGCATCCGCTCGCGCGCGCGGTGCTGGCCGCGGCGCGCACGGCCGGTGTGACGGTGCCCCCGGCGACCGAGGTGGTCGCGCGCCTCGGCGCCGGGGTGGTCGGCCGGGTCGACGGGGTCGTGGTCGGCGTCGGCAGCCCGCGACTGGCGTCCGAGCTCGGCGCGGATCTGGCTGCGGCGACCGAGCTCGCCGACACGATCGCCGCGACCGGCGCGACGCCGGTGCTGGTGTTCGCCGGCGGTGTGCTGCAGGGCGGCCTGGCGCTCCGCGATGCGCTGCGGCCCGAGGCCCCGGCCGCGGTCGCCGCGTTGCGCCGGCTCGGGCTCGAGGTCGCGCTCATCACGGGCGACCGGGCCGAGCCGGCCGCGCGGGTCGCCGCCGCGGTCGGCATCGCCGACGTCGCCGCCGGCATCGATCCGGCCGGCAAGGTCGCGCGGGTGCAAGCGCTGGCGGCGCGCGGCGTGATCATGGTCGGCGATGGCATCAACGATGCGCCGGCGCTGGCCGCGGCCACCGTCGGCGTCGCGATGGCGAGCGGCACCGATGTCGCCGCCGCCGCCGCGCACGTCGGTCTGCTCCGGCCCGACCTCGGCGTGGTGCCGGAGCTGGTCGCGCTGGCCCGGGTCGCGGTGCGCACGATGCGCCGCAACCTCGGCTGGGCGCTCGGTTACAACGCGCTCACGATCCCGGTCGCCGCCGGCGCGCTCGAGCCGTGGGGCATCGCGGTGTCGCCGATGCTCGCGAGCGCGCTGATGGCGCTGTCGTCGGTGAGCGTGGTGGTGTCGAGCCTGTTCCTTGGCGGTGCCCGCCGGCCCGCTCCGCCGGGCGGTGGCTCGTGAAGCCGGCCGCTCCGCGCCGGCACGCGCACGGAGTCGAGCCGGCGACCAAGCAGAAGAACCTGGCGCGGCTGCGCCGCATCGAGGGCCAGGTGCGCGGCATCGCGCGCATGGTCGAGGACGACCGCTACTGCATCGAGGTCCTCGATCAGGTGGCCGCGGTCGAGAAGGCGCTGCGCGCGGTCTCGGCCGAGCTGGTCAAGCACCACCTGCGCCACTGCGTCCGACACGCGCTCGCCACCGGCGGCGAGGCGGCCGAGGCCACCGTCGAAGAGCTGGTCGCGGTGCTCACCCGCTGAGCCTAGAACAGCAGCTGGACCTGGGCGCCGACGACGTAGTTGAAGATGTCGTGGGCGCGGTAGCGGTGACCGACCAGGTCGATCAGCGGCACGTGCAGCGGGTTGACCTCGCTGGTGCTGGGGGTGACCAGGTCGTCGTCTTCGATCTCGCAGCCGGTGGTCTGGCTGCCGCTGCACGCGGACAGGTCGATCCCGGCGTCGGTGAACGTGATCACGTGCTCGGTCTCGGCGGTGAGCTCGAAGCCGGCGCTGATCCGGAAGCGGGGGCCGACCGAGAGCCGGGTCGCCAGGCGGGCGCCGGCCTCGAGGTAGTTCTCCACGTTGGTGACGCCGGGGTGATCGACGCCCTGGACGCCGGCGGTCAGCGGGTCGGCGTCGAGCACCAGCGGGCCGTCGCTCGCGGCGTCGCCGGCCATCGCGAAGACCTCCCACATCTCGGTGTGGGCGCGGCCCTCGAAGTGGGTGACCAGCCGGCTCGACAGCTCGATCGACAGGCGGGCGCCTTCGTCGCCCTGGTCGACGGCGTAGGCCTCGAAGCCGAACCGGGCGCCGCCCTGTTGCTGCGGCAGCGTGCTGCGCGCGCCGAAGCCGGGATCGGCGTAGGGCGAGTTGTCTTTGACGGCGAACGGGGCCAACCACCAGGCCTCGACGAACGGCTCGACCCAGCCGAGCCGGCGCGCCATCGAGGTCCACAGCCGCACCTCGTGCACGCCGCGGCCGATGCCGGTCGCGCTGCCCGGATCGGCCGAGACCATGTTGGCGACCTTGCCGGTGGCGAGGCGCAGCTCGGCGCCGAGCTTCCAGGTCGGCTTGGTGTCGTCGCGCTCCTGGTTCATCGCGGCCCAGGTCAGGCCGAGGTGGACCTGGTCGAGCCCGCTGCGGGTCGGGCCGCGGAACACGGTCGGGTCGTCGCCGGTGAAGCCGGCGCCGCCGTGCTGGCCATCGTAGCCGGCCATCTGGATCAGGTCGTCGGCCAGGGTCGACGACGACGCGCGGTTGACGCAGGTGCGGTCGTCGCCTTCGAAGTCACACGGGGTGTTGCGCTGGTCGAGCTCGAGCGTCCGGTTATCGGACAGCACCAGCGGCACCGCCAGGCCGAACGAGACGTCGTGGAACAGGCCCAGCTCGAGCCGCGGGATCACCGTGTGGCGGCTGCCAGCGAAGATCAGATCGGCGATGACCGGCACCGGGTCGAGCCGGGTGGTCCCGGGCGCGCCGGTTGCCTCGCGCCGGATCGCGCTGCGGCGGATGTCGAGCCGGTAGTCGACCGTCAGGATGAGGTCGAACCCGTCGTCGGGATCGAACGCGCTCGCGACGTCGGAGTGAGGGCCGGCGGCGGCGGTAGCAGGCACGGCGAGGCCGCTGACCGCGAGCACGAACGAGGCGAGCCGGCGCAAGATGGCGCACGTTACCAAGCGCCCCGTCGGCGAAGCAAGCCGGGGTGGTATCGGGCCGGCCACGGTTGCCCGGCGCCCGGCCGCGCCCAGAATGCTCGGATGCGGTTCATCATCGTCGGTGCGGGTGCGATCGGGGGCACGCTGGGCGGGCGGCTGGCGCTGGCCGGCGCCGAGGTGGTGCTGGTCGCGCGCGGCGCGCAGCTCGCGGCGCTCCGGGCCGGTGGCTTGCGGCTGGAGGCACCCGACGGCGCCGTGACGGTCGCGGTGCCGGTGGTCGACACGCCGGGCGCGGTCGCCTGGCGCCCGGGCGACGTGGTGCTGCTCGCGGTGAAGAGCCAGGACGCGGCCGCTGCGCTGAGCGCGCTGGCCGCGGTCGCGCCGCCGACCACGCCGGTCGCGTGCCTGACCAACGGCCTCGAGGTCGAGCGGCTGGCGCTGCGCTGGTTCGCGGACGTGCACGGCGTGTGCGTGTTCCTGCCGGCGTCGGTGGGCGACGCGGGTGTGGTCCAGCAGTGGCTGGTGCCGGTGCGCGGGGCGCTCGAGGTCGGGCGTTATCCCGACGGCGCGACGGCGGTCGACGACGAGCTGGCCGCGTGGTTCGCGCGGGCGGGATGTTCGGCGGTCGTGCGGACCGACGTGATGCGATGGAAGCGCGGCAAGCTGGTCAGCAACGTCGGCAACGCGGTCGAGGCGCTGTGCGGCGGCGCCGCCGATGACAGCGAGCTGATGCGGCGCGCGGAGGCGGAGGCGCACGCGTGCTTCGCCGCCGCCGGGCTGAGCGTGCCGAGCGAGGCCGAGACCGCGGCGCGGTGGGCGGGGCTGGTGCTCGGGCAGATCGCGGGGCGCGAGCGCGAGGGCGGGTCGACGTGGCAGAGCCTCGCGCGCGGGGTCGGGTCGGCGGAGGGGGACTATCTGAACGGAGAGGTAGCGCTGCTCGGGCGGATGGTCGGGGTGGCGACGCCGGTGAACGCGCTGCTGCAGCGGAGGATCGCCGCGGCGGCGCGGGGCGGGGCGAGGCCGGGGAGCGTGAGGAGCGAGGCGCTGGCGGCGGAGCTGGCGGGGTAGGCGCGGGCGGAGCGGGAGCGGGAGCGGGAGCGGGAGCGGGAGCGGGAGCGGGAGCGGGAGCGGGAGCGGGAGCGGGAGCGGGAGCGGGAGCGGGAGCGG
>JBKJLC010000202.1:0-85120 GCA_046597055.1 Kofleriaceae bacterium
GCGGCCGCGGTAGGTGGTGACCCACGCCCGCTGGATGGCGTCGAAGCTGTCGCCGCCGACCTGCTGGCGCAGCGCGTAGAGGACGAGCGCGCCGCCGTAGTAGACGTTCGGGTTGAACACGTCGCGCGGATCGCCGCTGCGCGGGGTCCCGACCGCACCGAACCAGGCCCGGTACATGTCGCCGTACTCGTAGACGCTGCGCATCAGGTCGGCGAGCTCGGTCGAGTCGGGCTCGCGATCGTGGGTGAGCTCGTACCAGGTGGCGTGGCCTTCGTTCTGCCACACATCGGACCAGTTGGCCGGAGCGACGCTGTTGCCGAACCACTGGTGCGCGAGCTCGTGCACCATGATCGCCTCGTACCAGTCCTCGTTGAAGAACGCGGCCTCGTACAGCGACAGCGTCTGGGTCTCGAGCGCGAACCCCAGCGACGTGTCGACCACGAGCGACCCGTAGACGTTGAACGGATACTTGCCCACCCGCGCCTGCATCCAGTCGATGTGCGCCAGCTCGGCCGCAAGCTTGGGCTCCAGCCCGGCGACGAGGCGGGTCGGCACGACATCGCGGACCACGATCCCGTCGTGGCGGCCGCGCTCGATGACGGTCAGGGCACCCACCGCGACCTGCGCGAGCTCGGTGGCCATCGGCTGGAGCTGCAGGTAGCGCGACACGCTGCGCCCCCGGGCGGTGAGCTCGACCAGCTTGAGCCCGCTGGCGACCGCGGTCGTCCCGGCCGGCACGTCGAGCCGGAAGCTGAACGACGCCAGGTCGCGCGGGTGATTGTTGGACGGAAAGATCTGGTGCGCGCCGTCGGGCTGGCCGGCCCACGCGCTGCCGTCGGGCGCCACGAAGAACGGCGCGCCCAGGAACACCGCCGGATCGGGCACCGCCGGCACCGCCGTGAAGTGCTCGACGCGGACGACGAAGTACGCGCCGCGGCGGAGCGGGCGGGCCGGGGTGATCACCAGCTCGTCGCCGTCCCGGCTCCACCGGGCCTGACAGCCGTCCACGGTGACGTTGCCGACGGCGTCACCGCCAAAGTCGAGGTTGAACGCCGACAGCGCCTGCGTCGCCCGCGCGAGGATCGTCACCGTGCCGTCGATGGCCTGGGTCGGCGCCGCGGTCTCGTAGCGGAGATCGAGATCGTAGTGGAGCGCGTCGTAGCCGCCGTTGCCGAGCGTCTCGTACAGGGCGTCGCCGATGCCCGCGGCGCCCGGCGTCGGCGGCTCGTGGCGAGCCTCGGCGCCGGTCCCCAGCTCGCGGTCGGTGGACGGCGGGTCGACGCCGTCGTCGGGCTCGGGACCCACACACGCGGCGGCGAGGACCATCGCCAGGGCCCCGGCAGGCGTGCCGGACATGCGGGACAAGACTGACCTTCGACGGCTTGTGATTGTCATTGCCAGTCACAGTGCGCGACGGCGGCCGTCGCGCTGTATGGCAATCGCACAATGAATCTACATTGCCGGACCGTGCCCACTGATGTGCTCATTCAGCACGTCAGTCTATCGCTCGGCGGGCAGCATGCCGCCATACACTCGTGGCGCGCGACGATCAGTCGCCGGTCACCCGCTCCTCGATCATCGTCGCCGTGAGCAGCCGGGCCCGGCGCTCGGCGAGGCCGCGCGCGTACGCGCCGAACACGGCGTCGGGCGCGGCGGCCAGCGCCACCTCCAGCATCGTGCCGAGCGCCAGGCTCGACCGGCCGGCGGCGTGCAGCGCCAGCGCCAGGTAGGCGCGCAGGCCGGGCTCGTCGGGACGTTCGATCACCGCGGCAGCGAGCCGGCTGGCGAGCTGGTTGGCCCGCGCACGGGCTCCGGCCGGGTCGCCCCGGGCGGAGAGGGTGTCGATCGCGACCAGCTCGTCCTCGGGATTCGGCAGCATCGGCAAGGGTATGTAGATGTCCGGGTTCGGCAAGCCACCACCGCTGCGGTAACACCCGGTGACGTGCGGCGCGGCTGGTGGCGGGGATCCCCCCATCGCCGCTACCGGCTGACCCGCTCGAGCGAGCCGGTCGGGACCCAGCCGGTGCTGCCGTTGGGCAGCCGGACCCGGGCCCAGTCGCTGCGCTGCTCGACGACCGCCAGCTCGATGCCGGCTGGCAGCGGGTTGGCGCGCTTGGGCGGCGCGCCGGCGCTGTCGGCGACCCGCAGCACCAGCGAGCGCATCAGCACCGCGTCGTCGGGATGGCGGTCCTCGAACAGCAAGGACACCGTCATCGCGATCCAGACCAGCGCCGGGGCGATCGCCAGCGAGGCCCACGCGCGGCGCCGGCCGCGCCAGGGGACGATGACGAGCACCGCAAGGGCGAACGCGATCGCGCCCACGATCAGCCGGCGGTCGCGGCTCCACGAGCCGTGGAAGAAGAACAGGGTCTCGGTCGCGCTGCCCGGCGGCGGCCGCAGGTCGTCGGGCATGCGGCTGCGCAGCCAGGCCAGGTTGAGGCGGGCGCGGCCGTCGGCGGCATCGAGGGCGAGCGCGCGCCGGTAGGCGAGCGCGGCCCCGCCGAGATCGCCGGCGCCGAGCGCAGCGTTGCCCCAGTCGGTGTACAGCACCGCCGAGCGACCGGCGCGCGCGGCCTGGGCGAACGCGGCGGCGGCGGTCGCGAAGTTGCGCTGGCGGACCTCGGGGTCGGTCGCGGCCAGCGCGGCCTGGTAGTCGGTGCGGCCGGCGGCGAGCGTGGGGTCGGCCGCGCGCGCGAGCGCCGGACTGCCCAGGAGGCAGCCGAGCCCGAGCACCAGCGCGACCGCCTTGGGGCCACCGGCGCGCGGCGGCTTGGCCCAGCCGTCGGCGACGTCGGCGACCTCGTTGCGGAGCTCCGACGACAGCGGATCGGCGCCGGCGCCGGGGGCGAAGCCGGCGTTCTCGATCCGCACGATCAGGTCCTCGTCGAGCGGGCGGCCAACCGCCTTGGCCGCGGCGCGCAGGGCGCGCGGCAGCGCGACCGCGGCCTCCTTGGCGGTGGACTTGCGCGCGCGCTCGAGCTCGTCGCGCAGGGCGCGCAGCGCGGTCTTGACCTCGCCGGCCTCCTCGCGCCGGCCGGCGGTGCGCGCGCGCCACGACCGCAGGCCGAGCAGCACGAGCGGCACCAGGTACAGCGCGGCGACCAGCGCCCACAGGACCGAGCGCGGCAGCGCGCCGGCGCCGGCCGCACCGGGCGCCGACAGCGCGAGATCCACGCCGACCAGCGACACCACGCCGGGATCGAGCGCGGCCGCGCCGTCGTCAGCGCCGGGATCCTTGCCCCCGCCGACCACCTGCGCGGCGCCGACCACCGCGCCGCCCTTGACCGACAGCGCGATCGGATCGCTGTGGATCGTCTGGTACGCGGTGCGGTCGGGATCGAAGTACGAGAACGCGAGCGCGGGGATCTCGCGGGCCTTGTCGCTGACGACCTGGACCGAGACCCGGAAGGTCTTGCTCAGGCCGTCGGCGGCGAGCTCGCCGACCGGCGGATCCGCCGGCGCGACGAAGGTGTCGCGCGGCAGCATGCCGGGCCCGTCGAGCGGCGGCAGCCCGACCGCGTCGAGGCGCTGCGCGCTCTTCACGGTGATCTCGAGCTCGACCGGCTCGCCGAGCTGCACCACCGAGCGACTCGCGCGGACCGCGATCGAGAACGACGCGCCGACCGCGCCGCCGAAACTGGCCGGCTTGCCGGTCTCGGGCAGCGGCCGCACCTCGAGCCGGCGCGGCCGGTCCGACGCGCGGAACAGCTCGGTGCGCGCGGTCGGGAAGCCGAACGAGTCGCGGCCGACCCCGGTCTCGAGCTGCGCGACCACGTTGGCCGGCGCGATGTCGAGCGCGCCGACCTCGAGCGGGGTGACCAGCACCGGGAAGCGGAAGCGCGTGTACTTGGCACCGCCGCGCGCGATCTCGTCCTGCTGGTAGCCGAGCTGGAGCTCGCCGGTGCCGGCGGCGAACTTGACGACCTGGCGCGGGTTGGTCGGCGGCAGCACCGAGACCTGCACCTGGTCCATGCCGAGCAGCGGCACGCTGAACTGCTGGTCCTGGGGGTTCACCCGCAGGAGCCACGCGATCTCGACCGGAATGGTCTCGCCGACATAGACCGGCCGCTCGGGCAGGAGCACCTCGATCGCCATGTCGTCGGTCATCTTGAGGTCGGCGACCTGCAGCCGGCCGCCTCGCACCACCGCCTGCTTGCCGCCCTGGGTCACCGTCACCGCGGGCAGCGTGTAGGTGCCGCCCTTGGCGAAGTCGATCCGGTACGAGATGACCCACGCGCCGGTGCCCTGGTCGACCCGACGGCCATTGATGATGACGGTCGGCGCATCGCGACGCTCGATGCCCGCCGGCGTCGCGGTGCCACCGGGGAGGTTGAGGGTCGGCGCGGTCGGCGCCGGCGCCTCGTCGAAGCCCTCGACCACGATGTCGACGATGAACGGCAGGCCGGCGTGGGCCGGTCCGCCGCGCAGCTGGTACGCGGCCTGCGGGGCGCTCTGCGCGCGCGCGGGCCCGGCGGTCACCAGCGCGGCGAGCACGAGCAGTCCTGCGAGGAGACGAGACGGAGGCATCACCAGTCCTTGTCGACGGGCTCGGGCGGCTGCGGGCGCTGCCGGCGCTCGCGGTCACGCTGCGCCTCGCGCTCGCGCACCTGCTGCAGCCGGCGCTGGGCATCCTCCGCGCTCTGGTCCTGCTGCTGCTGCTGCTGTTGCTGCTGGTCCTTCGGATCTTTTTGATCCTCCGGATCCTGTGGCGGCGGGGCCTGCTTCTGGTCCTGCGGCTTGTTCTGCTTGGGCGGCTGCAGGAGCCGCAGCGCGTTCTCGAGGTGGTCGATCGCCGACTGCTGCTGGTCGAGCCCGGGCTGCAGGTCGAAGCTCTGCTTCTGCGAGGTGTCGGTGGCCTTCACGAGGGTCTCGGCTGCATCTTGCATCGAGGTGAGTCCGTTGCGTACCTCGCCGGCGGCCTCGCGGATCTGCTGGGGGGTGGGCCCACCCGACGGCGCCGGAGCGCCCTGCCCGCCTTGCCCGGCCGGCGCCTGCGCCTGCGCTGCGGCCGCGGCGTCCGCCTGCTCCGCCAGCGCCTTGGCGATGCCGTCGGCCATCGTCGCGTGCTCGCGCTCGCGGCCGATGATGCCGGGCAACATCGGCTGACGGCTGAGGTCGTCCTCGGTCTGGGCCTTGGTGGTCTGATCGCGGGTGAGGCCCTGCTGCTCGATCAGCTCCTTGAGGTGCTCGACCACGGAGAAGAACAGCTTCTGCAGCTCGACCAGCTTGGCTTCGGCGAGCGTCGCCGACTCGAGCGCGGCGGGGCCCTTGCCGCCGGCGGCCACCGTGCGAAGACGCTCGACCGCAGCCAGCGCCTCGGCGCGCAGCGTCTCCGCCTGCGCGTACAGCTGGCGGGTCTGCTCGAGCGCCGGATCGGCCGGTGCGGCGGCGGGTGGCCCGGGTGCGGCGGCGGGTGCCCCCGGCGTGGCCGGCGGTGCGCCTGCCGCCTGCGCCGCCTTGGCCAGCGCGTCGGCCTCCGCCTTGGCCAGCGCGTCGGCGATCTCGCCCTGCATGCGGACCAGGCGGGCGACGTTCTTGGCGGCGCCCTCGCCGACGATGCGCGCGCGCTCGTCGCTGGTCATGGGCATGGCCGGCGCGGCCTCGCCCTCGGCCGGCGGCGTCAGGGCGCGGACGATCACCCGCTGCTCGGCGAGCGACACGTCGATCAGCCGGCGCAGATCGAGGAACTGCTCGATCGCCTGGCCGAGCGCGACCAGCACCCGGCGCTGCGCCGCGATCGCCGCCGCGACCTCGCCGGCCGACAGCGTGTCGTACGCTTGCTTCATGCCGGTCGAGGCCTCGGCGACGAACGGCATCGCCGTGGCGACCTGCCCGAGCAGCTTCGCCTGCGCCGGATCGGGCGGGGTCGGGTCGGGCTGGGCACCGGGCTGCTTGGCGGCCTCGGCGCGCGCGGCCTGGGCCGCGAGCGCGGTCGACAGCCGCGACTCAACCTCGCCGAGCCGCGAGCGCAGGCCGATCTGCTGGTTGGCGAGCTTGGGCGCGGTCATCCAGCCGGGGATCGGCGCCGGGGCCTCGCCGCCGAGCCGGTTCAGCGCGCGCTGGCGCGCCTCGAGCTCGCCGGTGAACCCGGCCAGCTGCACCTGTTCCTGCGCAACCGCCTGCATGACCGCCACCGGATCGAGCAGCTGCTCGCGGGCCCGCTTGAGCGCCTCGAGCGCGGCGTCGCTGCGGGTGTGGGCCAGCTCGCCGCGCAGCTCGTGCAGGTTGCGGCGCGCGTCGGTCATCGCCTTGCGCGCGTCCTGCACGTACAGATCGACGTGCTTCAGCTGCTCGACCCGCACCTTCTCCTCGTCGGTGCGCTCGGCCTCGGGCTTGCCCCCGATCGCCGTGATCTCGTCGCCGGCGAGATCGGCGACCACGCCGGCCTCGGCGCCGAGCACGCGCTGCCGGGTCGCGGTCGCCTCGAACCCGTCGCGATCGGCCAGCGGATCGGCGCCGGCGGCGCGCGCCTCCTGGCCCATCCACAGCGCGCGCGCCTGATCGCGCAGGCCGCGCTCGCCGGCGATGAGCTGCTCGAGCCGCGGCTCGAGGCCCTTTTCGCCCTGGTTGGCCTCGTCGACCAGCGCCAACATGCGCGCGCGGACCCGCTCCAGGTTGGCCTGGGCGTCGGCGTCCTCGGGCCGCAGCCGGCGCGCGTCGGTGAACCAGCCGAGCGCGTCGCGGTAGCGCTCGATCGCGGTGTCGACGTTGCGGTCGGGACCGGCGGCGGCGGCCTGGTCGCCCTTCTGCGCGAACGTCAGCGCCAGGTCGTACGCGGCCCGAAACCGCACCTCGTGATCCCAGCCGGCGTCGTCGCGCGCGGCCAGGAACGCCTTCTCGGCGTCGTCGAGCTTGCCCGCGACCAGCGCCGCGACGCCCTCGTTGTAGCGGATGCGCGCCTGGCGGGTCTCGCCGCCGCAGCCGGCGACCAGCGCGACCACCATCACGAGCACGCACATGACAATCCCCGGTCGCCCCGAGTCGGCGCCGAGTCGAAGGGCCACCGGGGAAGATGGGCACTGTCGATCACCTGAGACGTGATCCAGCCAGAGGGTAACCGACGCCGGTCGCGCGGTCACGGCCGCCTCCAGGTTCCGGCGGCGACCGACCCGAGCAGGGCAATCAGCGCGAGCAGCACCATCCATGGATAGGTCTCCGTCGGGATCACGCGGGTCGCCGCGTCGGCCTCCGCGCGCAGGATCGGCGTGATGTGCTGCTTCACGATCGACTCCAGGTCGAGCGCCGAGGTCCCGGCCGGCACGTAGGCGCCGCCGGTCTCGACCGCCATCTGCTCGAGGGTCTTGCCGTCAAGCCGCGAGATCACCGGCTGGCCGTCGTGCATCATCTCGGTCTTGGCGCCGGTCCGGGGGTCGGTGATGACGATCTTGCTGCCGGTCTCGGAGCCGAGCCCGACCGCGATGATGCGCACCCCGGCCGCCTTGGCGGCCTTGGCCGCCTCGAGCGGGTAGCTCTCGTGATCCTCGCCGTCGGTGATCAGCACGATCAGCTTGGCGCCGGGCCCGGTCGGGAACGCCTTCACCGCGGTCTGGATCGCCTCGCCGATGCGGGTGCCGCCGCGCGCGACGCTGCGGGTATCGACCCCGCCGAGCACGAGGTTGAAGAAGCCCTGGTCGGGCGTGAGCGGACACAGCATCGCGGCGCGCCCGGCGAACGCGACCAGCCCGACCCGGTGGCCGGGCAGCCGCCGCACCATCGCCGCGACCTCCGACCGGGCGCGGATCATCCGGTTGGGTCCGACGTCCTCGGCCAGCATGCTCTTCGACACGTCGAGCACGACCATCACGTCGGCGGCCGCGCGCGAGCTGACCACGGTCTCGCCGGCGCCGCGCGCCTGCGGCCGCATCAGCGCCGCGACCCCGGCGGCGAGCGCGACCCCGGCCAGCACCAGCCGCAGCGCGATCCGTCCGGTGCTCGGACGGACCACCAGCCGCCGCTGCATCAAGGGCGACAGGAACCGCGCCAGGGCGTCGCGCCCGATCCGCTCGAGCACGACCAGGCCGATGACCAGCGCCAGCACCAGCCACAGCAGGTGGACGAGGTCCTGGTGGACCCACTGCCAGTCGGGCAGCACGTTCACGGCAGCCTCCGGAACAGCGAGGCGCGCAGCACCAGCGCCAGCGCGAACGCGATCAGCCCGGCCGCGACGAACCACTGATAGTAGAGATGGTGCTCGAGGAACTTCACCTCGGTGACCTCGGTCTTCTCGAGCTTGTCGATCTCGGCGTAGACGTTGCGGAGCCCGGCCGCGTCGGTGGCGCGGAAGTACTGGCCACCGGCCTTGGCCGCGATCGCGCGCAGGGTCTCCTCGTCGATCTCGACCCGGGTCGAGACCAGCCGCGGCTCGCCGGTGAACGGATCCAAGGTCTTCACCGGGGCCATGCCGTTGGTGCCGGCGCCGATCGTGTAGACCTTCACGCCGGCATCGCGGGCCAGGGTCGCGGCCGCCAGCGGCATCACCTCGCCCTTGTTCGACACGCCATCGGTGAGGAGGATCGCGACCTTGCTGCGCTGCCGGGACTCGCGCAGGCGCTCGACCGCCAGCGCCAGCCCGTCGCCGACCGCGGTGCCGTCTTCCTTGGGGTCGGTGACCAGCTCGAGCGCGCGCATCGCCGCGACCAGGTTGCCGTGATCGAGCGTGAGCGGGCTGCGGGTGTCGGCGTAGCCGGCGAACGAGACGATGCCGATCGCGTCGTCGGCGCGGCCGTCGAGGCCGTCACCGCCGAGCACGAACCGCTCGAACACCTTCTGCACCGCGTCGAGCCGGGTCAGCTCCTGGCGCGGCTCCGACAGGTCGAGCGCCTGCATCGAGCCCGAGATGTCCACGACCATCATGATCGCGATGCCCTCGGCGCGGACCTTGGAGTCGCGATCGCCGGTGCGGGGCCCGGCCAGCGCGACCGCCAGGCCCAGCACCGCCAGCCCGACCAGCGCGTCGGGCAACCAGGCCAGGCGCGTGCGCCAGGTCGCCGCGTCGGGCAACGCCGCCAGCGACGAGAACCTCACGCGGCCGGCGGCCCGCCGCGACCACGCCACCGCGGGGACGATCGCCAGCGCAGCCAGCAGGTACCAGGGGTGGGCCAGGTCGACCTCGAGCCCGAACCACGACAGCATCGTCTCCATCAGGCGGCCTCCGCCTCGCGCAGCCGGGTGTCCTCGACGAACGCGCGGGCCGCCTTGAGCGTGGCCAGCGACTCGTCGGGATCCGGGCGATAGCCCGCGAACTTCACGCGGTCACAGCGCTCGAGGAACGCGGTCAACAGCTCGCGGTGCTCGCCGCCGAGCCCGCCGGCGCGCCGCGCCTCGTGCATGAACTCCTCGGTGGTGAGCTCGGGGGCGCGCACGCCGAACCGGCCCTCGAGATACCCGCGCACGATCGACGACAGCTCGACGAACCAGCCGTCGGCCGCGGCCGGATCGGGCGCGCCCGCGCGCTCGAGCGCCTCGAGCCGCCCCACCGCGTCGGCGTAGGCCGAGACCCGGGCCCGCCGCACCGACGCCCGCCGCACCGAGCGATAGACGACCACGCCGCCGATCACCACCGCGAGCCCGGCGAGCCCGAGCAGCGCCAGCAGCCACCAGCGGGTGCCGCCCACCTCGACCGGCAGCACGCCGCGCGCGCCGGCCAGCGGCTCGGTCGCCCGGGCCGGATCGATCGCGGCGATCTCGAGCGCGATCTCCTCGGTGAGCAGCTCGGTCGGCCCCGCCGGCACCCCGGCATCGCTGGCCGGCGCCGCGGCGCGGCCGTCGGTCACCTCGATCCGCAGCGGCGGGATCCGCTGCTTGCCGCTGCCCGGCGAGTCGAGCGTGTAGTGCTGGACCTCGACGGTCGCGCCGTCGTCGCGCCGCTTGGTGTCGTGCCCGAAGCTGATGACGTCGAAGCGCCCGAGCGCCTCGTCCTCGAACGGCGCGACCGCGGTCACGCCGGCCTGCGCCTCGATCGTGAGCCGCAGGTGGATCGCGTCGCCGTGGGTCGGCTTGGCCGGCCACACGTGCACGGTCGCCTTGACCGGGCCGTTCTCGCTGGTCTCGACGATCGCCTCGGGCGGTGGCTCGTCGGTGCGCACGGGCGCGGCGCGCTTGCTGCCGCCACAGGCGGCCAGCGCGACCAGGACCACCACCGCGAGGGGCCGGCGCGCGCTCATCGCCGCTGCCTCCGCTGCCGCTCCCGGAAGAACCGCAGCACCGGGTCGACCACCGAGCCCTGGGCGTCGACCCGCATCAGATCGACCCCGCTCGCGCGCAGCCCGTCCGCCAGCCGGGTCAGGCGCGCCGCCGCGTCCTGCGCGGCCCGCTCGCGGTACGCCGCCGAGCGGGTGTCGACCAGCCGGGTCCGGCCGGTCTCGGCGTCCTCGAGCGTGACCAGCCCGGCCGGGGTCAGCGCCAGCTCGCGCGGATCGGTCACCAGCGCGGCGACCACGTCGTGCTTGCGGTTGGCGTGGCGCAGCACCTCGAGGTAGCCGTCGTCGAGGAAGTCCGACACCAGGAACACCACCGCGCGCCGCGGCAGCACCTTGCGACAGAACTCGAGCGCGGCCGCGATGCTGGTCGCCCGCCGATCGGAGCCGCGGGTCTGATCGACCAGGCCGCGGAACCACGCCCACACCCGGCGCGGCAGCTCGGCCGGCGACCACCGCGGCGCGACCGTCGCCGGCACGTCGTGGCCCCGCGCGAACACCTCGCGGATGATCCGCAGCGCGTGCTTGCCGCCCTTGCGCGGCGGGATGTACGCATCCGCCCCGCGATGGAACAGGAGCAGGCCGACCTTGTCGCCGTTCTCCACCGCCGACATCGCCAAGAGCGCGCACAGCTCGACCGCGGCCTCGAGCTTCGAGCGCCGGCCCGAGCCGAAGTCCTGCGAGTGGCTGACGTCGCACACCAGCATGACGGTCAGCTCGCGCTCCTCGACGAACCGCTTCACGAACGGCTCGCCGGTGCGCGCGGTGACGTTCCAGTCGATCGTCCGCACGTCGTCGCCCGGCACGTAGGGCCGGACCTCGTCGAACTCCATGCCACGGCCCTTGAAGACCGAGAGGTAGGCGCCGGCCATGACGTCGGCGACCTGCCGGCCGGTCACGAACTGGATGCGCTTGACCTCGCGCGCGAGCTCGGCGGGGAGCATGTCGGTACCTGCCTCGCCCCTACGGGACGGGCACGTTCTCGAGGATCTGCGCGATCAGGGTATCGGAGGTCTTGCCCTGGGCCTCGGCCTCGTAGCTCGCCAGCACCCGGTGGCGCAGGACGTCGTGGGCGACGCTCTTCACGTCGTGCGGGCTGACGTAGCTGCGACCGCCCAGCACCGCGGCCGCCTTGGCCACCTTGATGAGCGCGATCGACCCGCGCACCGACGCACCGTTGTCGATCAGCGTGGTCAGCGCGGGCATGCCGGCCGCCTTTGGATCGCGGGTCGCGCCGACCAGGTCGACCGCATAGCGCTTGACCTTGTCGTCGACGAACACCTGGCGGGCGACGTCGCGCGCGGCGAGGATCTCGTCGCACGTCATCACCTTGGTCGCCTCGGGCTCGCCGCCGGCGCCCGCCATGCGATCGAGGATGCGGACCTCGTCGTCCTTGGTCGGATAGCCGACCTTGATCTTCATCATGAAGCGATCGAGCTGGGCCTCGGGCAGCGGATAGGTGCCCTCCTGGTCGATCGGGTTCTGGGTCGCCAGCACCAGGAACGGCTCGGTCAGCCGGAACGTGTGCTCGCCGAGCGTGACCTGCCGCTCCTGCATCGCCTCGAGCAGCGCGGCCTGGACCTTGGCCGGCGCGCGGTTGATCTCGTCGGCGAGGATGAAGTTGCCGAACACCGGCCCCTTCTTCACCGAGTAGGTCCCCTCGCGCGGGTTGAACACCTGGGTGCCGGTGATGTCGCCCGGCAGCATGTCGGGGGTGAACTGGATGCGCGAGAAGGTGCCGTCGAGCGCGCTCGCCAGCGTGCGCACCACCAGGGTCTTGGCCAGCCCGGGCACGCCCTCCAGCAGCACGTGGCCGCCGGCCAGGAGGCCGAGCAAGAGCCGGTGCAGCATGTCGTCCTGGCCAACCAGGACCTTGCCAACCTCGGCCTTGAGGGTGGCGAACCGGGTCTGAAAGCGGGTGACGTCCTCGGTCAAACGGTCGGACATAAAGCCTCGTGGGCACACCATCTATGGCGGCTGGGGTGCCGTGTCAACTGCTCGCTGCCGCTCGCTATTCCCGGCTGCGACAGCTGCGACAGGCCGGAGCGGGTCGGGAACGACCGGAGCGGGTCGGGAATCGTGCGTGACGCCGTCGTGTTTACCGCGCGAGTGTCGCCTTCCCACGGTGAAGCGCCCCATGGTTGACCGCAGGCGCGCGGACACGCGTCAGCCGCTGGCGACGCCCACGCCACGGCTCGGCATGGCGCCACCGCCGCGCGCGACCCCCGCCGAGCCCGACCCCACCGATCCCGCGTTTCCGGTTCACATCCCGCTCGAGCGCGCCGACACTGCGCCGGTGTCGACCGGTCCCGACCCCCACGACCCCGGGCTCGACTTCGAAGACCCGACCAAGCCGGCGTATCACGCGCTCGCCGTCCGTGGTGCCGAGCTGCGCGCGCGCGCCGGTCGCTCGAAGCGCCCGACCGATCCGCTGCCGCTGCCGCATCCGCCTTCGAATCGCGACCGCCAGCGCTGACTCGCTGTTCGCGCTGCGCCGCGCGACCCGGGCTGCGACGGCATGCGACGTCGCGGGGACGGGCAACTCGAGGCGGGGCCTCCGCAACCGGCGTCGAGATCCGGGGCAGAACGCGCGCTTGCAACTGCGCGCCTCGTGGCCGTCGATGGCACGAACGTCGCAATGGCCGTCTTTACCAACATGAAGACCATCGCCGCTCTCACGATCGCACCCCTCTGTATCCTTGCCGGCTGCGCCTCGTCGATGAGCCCGGGCCGCACCGCCACCGCCGAGCCGCGAAGCGGCCTGTCGGTGGACCTCGAGATCACCGATGCTGCCGCGCCGTCCTTCCCGCAGCGCATCGCGACCGCCGCGACGCCGCGCCGGGCCAACCAGCTCGCGACCCGCGTGGTTGCCGAGCTCGGCGGTCAGGCCCGCGCCGACCTCCAGCTGTGCGTCGACGCCGCCGGTCGCGTCACCAAGGCCGACGTCGCCCGCAGCTCCGGCATCGGCGAGCTCGATGCGGTGTTCGCCACCGAGGCCAGGAGCTGGCGCTACCAGCCGCTCGCCGCCACCGACGCCACGGTCTGCCAGAAGGTCGAGATCGCGTACCGCGTCCGCTGAGCCTGCTGGGCGCGTCCGCGAGGCGGTGACGAACCGCTGACGGGCGCACTGCCCGATGGCGCGCAGGAACTGACAGCTCGAGCTGGCGCAGCGCGGATCGTGCCGACGGCTGCCAGCAATGGGGTGACGCCCGCCGGATCGTCGGCGAGGCCCCGGAGTTGCAATCTTCGTCGGGCATGCGACGCCGTACCCCCTGTCTCCTCGCGACCCTGCTCGTGACCGCGCTGTCCTCGGTGGCGGCCGCCGACGAGGCGCCCCCCGAAGGCGACCGCTACGCCGCCCTGGGGCTTGGCGGCTCGTTCCTGAAGTGGGCCCACGGCTCGCTGGTGCTCGACGCGGGCCAGCGCCTGCCGGGCCTCCCGCTGTGGCTGCACGGCCGCATCGCGGGTGGGTACGCCACCGATCTCGAGATGACGGGCTGGAGCGTGCGCGCCGAGGCAGGCGTGGAGGGCCGGCTCTGCACCCGGGGCGGCGGCCTGTGCGGAACGCTCGGCCTCGACGCCGGCGTGCTCGGAGGCCGGATCAGCGACTCGGACGACGTCCACGGCCTGCTGGTCCCGATGGCGGCCGCGCGCGCCGGCGTGGAGGCCGAGGTGGCGCCGCACGTCGTGCTGAGCTTGACGGTCGAGGGGCTGCACATGTTCCAGAAGAACGACGGCACCGACGACCCGCAGTTCGGCGCCGGCATCCAGCTGAGCTTGCTCCGCCGATGGTGAGCCCGGTGGGTCCGCGCCGCGATCTCTGCCCGGCCGTGCCGTCGGAGCGGGGCAACCCCGCCGCGCGGAAGTACGGTCGTACCGTCGTGCGCACCACGCTCCTGCTCGCGATCTCGCTCACCGGCTGCATCTCGGGCCGGATCGGCCCGGGCCTGCGGCCGGACTGGAGCCAGGCGAGCCGCGATCCGGATCCGACCCGGACGCTGGTCGAGCCGACCGAGGTGAACCCGTGGGGCAGCGGCGAGGCCGGTCAGGGCTCGCCCGACCCCCAGCGCGTGAAGCGCAGCCCGCGTCGCGATGTCGCCGAGCGCTCGGCCGCGACGTTCCTCGGCTGGATGGCCGCGGGATGGTCGCCGCTCCTGACCTTCCACGGCGAGTTCGAGGAAGACCCGGTCGCGCGCAAGAAGCTGCGGCGCGAGCGCGCCGCGGCCGATGCCAAGGATGATGCCGCCACCGAAGCCGCTGCCGAAGACGCCGCCGAGCCCGCCGACGCCGACCCGAGGTGACGCGTCTCAGCGCGCCCGACGGAACCAGATCGACAGCCGCGGGTTCTGGCTGCGTCGCCACAGGAACCCGTCGACGACGTAGTGGGTGAGCTGGGGCACCGCGAGCAGCGGCACCAGCACGACGTGCAGGTCGTCGAGGCCGAGGTCGCCGCCGAACCAGGCCGCGCGCTCGTGCCAGACCGCGCGATCCCACAGCAGCTCCTCGAGGTACGCGACCGCCCACAGCGTCGCGACGAAGCCGAGCGCGGCCCGCGCCGGCGCCGCGCCGAGCACCCGGGCCCCGGCGCCCTCGGTGGTGACCGCGCGGCCGAACGAGAAGACCAGCATCGCGTACGGCACCCCGTGGATGAGGACGTTGGTGATGGTGAAGGCCAGGTCGGCGTCGGTGGCGACGATGCCGACGTACCAGCACGCCGCGGTCGACGCGAGCAGGAGGTGCTTGCCCCACGGCACCGGCGCGCGCCGGGCGGTGACCACCGCGCGCGCGACGTACGCGGCCAGGATCGCGAGGTAGCCGACCCCGGCCACCGACCCGATCACCGCCGGCAGCCCGCCCGCGAAGTCGCCCTCGCGAAACCAGGCGAACTCGCGCGGCAGGTGGGCATGCCACCAGATCAGCGGGTACAGGGTCGCGCCGTAGATCGCGGCGCCGTCGATCAGCGCGCCGGCGCGGCCGCGATCGCCGGCGCGCGCGCGATAGAGCGCCATCCAGCCGTACTGCTGGCGCACGAAGTGGAACACCGCGAGATACGCGAGCGCGCGCCAGAAGGCGGCGGGCCCGCCGAGCGTGTAGAGGACCACGCCGGCGCCCCAGCCCAGGAGCGGCGTCAGCACGTACCGCCACGGGTGGCGGCGCAGCTCGGCGGGGTCGAGGTAGGTGACGAACCCGGTCGACCACACGTGGGCCACGTCGACCAGCAGCACCGCGGTGATCCAGGTCCAGTCCGGGCTGTCGGCGGGCAGGCCGAGCGCGGGCGCCGGCGCGACCACCGCCAGTGCCACCACCGCCGGCAGCGCGAACACCGCCAGGTCGATCGACGCCGAGAAGATCCAGCACGACGGGGTCGGGGTCACGCCAGCGCCGCCTTCACCTCGTCGGCCGCGCGCACGCCGTGGTCGAGCGCCTCCTCGAACAGCGCCACCCCCGACAGGTCCCCGGCGGCGAAGTGGATCGGGCCGAGCGGCGCGCGCGCGGCGCGCAGCGCGGGATCGAAGACGGTGCCGGGCCGGGGCCGCGGCATCCCGTGGCCCCAGTAGGCGACGTCGATCCGGAAGCAGCGGTCGGCGAGATCGCGATGGGCGCGGCCGAGGTCGGCGAGCGCGGCGCTGGCCCAGTCCTCGCGCGTCGCGCCGTCGAGCTGGCGGCGCGCGGTCGCGCCGTCGCCGGTGAACGGGTAGTACCAGGTGAGCACGGTCGGGCCGTGGTCGCGGCCGCGCTGGTGGGTCGCGACCACGTAGCCGAGGCTGGGGCTGTCGTAGAGCAGGTTGTCCCACGCCAGCGGCGCGTCGCCGCCGCGCTCGCGCAAGCGTCCGTCGAGATGCAGGTTGGCGACCGCCCACGCGCCGCGATCGATCGCGGGGACCGCGCGGGCGCCGGTGCGCAGCGGCGCCACGATGTGCCGGGCCACGAACATCGGCGCCGCGACGATCGCCCGGCGCGCGCGCACGCCGACCGGACCCCCGGCGGTCATCGCGACCACCTCCACGCCACCGTCCACCGTGGGCCGCACGTCGACCGCGGCATGGCCGGGCCACACCCGCGGGCCCAGCCGGCCGGTGAGGTGGGCGATCAGGCGGCCGTTGCCGTCGGGCCAGGTGACCACCGGCTGGTGGTCGGCACCCGGCTTCATCATGCGGGCCGCGAAGTAGCCGACCCCGGCCCACGCGCTGGTGTCGGCGGCGAGCAGGCCGTAGTCGTCTCGGCACGCGTAGTCGGCGAGCCAGCGCAGGCGCGGCGAGGTCAGGCCCTGCCCGTCGAGCCAGCTCGCGAACGACACCCGATCGAGGCCCGCGACCTCGGCGTGATCGGAGCCGGCCGACGCCGGCAGCGCGAACGCGCGGCGGCCTGACGGATCGCGCCACCCGACCCAGCGGTCGATCGCGGCGCGGAAGCGCGTCAGCTGCGCGCGATCCTCGACGCTGGCGCCGGCATGCAGGTACTGGCCGTCGTACCAGCGGCCGCGAAAGAACACCCGCTCCTCGGGCTCGCGACAGCGCGCCTGCTCCACCACCACCGGCGCGCCGTCGCCATCGGGCGGATCGAGCATCCCCTGCTCGCCCAGGAGCGCGACCAGCGCCGCCTGCTCGCGCTGGGGCGCGACGATGTAGTGCGCGCCCCACGGGTACCGCGTCACCGCCGAGCTGCCGGCGCGCGCGGTGCCGCCGGCGACCTCGTCGAGCTCGAGCACCACGACGTCGGCGAGCCCGGCCCGATCGAGCCACCAGGCCGCGGTCAGGCCGGCCACGCCGCCGCCGATCACGACCACCGTGGCGGTCCGCCACCGGTCGTCCGGAACCCGGACACTCGCGGGATCGGCCAGCTCGCGCAGCCGGTGGCCGGCCAGCTTGCCCGGCACCAAGAGCTCGCCGTCGGGCAGCCCGGGCCGGCCGCCCCGACACGCGGCGAGCGCGACCGGCGCGCCCAGCAGCCACCCGACGAAGTCGCGCCGCGACGGCCCTACTGCCACCGCCGCCACTCCGCCTCGTAGTACCGGATGAGGCGCTGGTCGTCGAGCTGGTTGATCTCGACCGGCACCGCCGCCATGTCGGCCGGGAACCGGAACATCGTCGCCAGCGCCTCGCCGTCGAGGAACCGGCGGCCGGGCAGCGCCGTCACCGGGGCCGCGAACTCGTGGCGCATCGCGAGCGCGAAGCCCCACTCGCCGAACGACGGCACCGCCACGTGGTACGGGCGCACGGTCAACGCGGCCGCGCGCATGGTCGCGATCACGCACCAGAACGACTTGCGGGCGAACAGCGGCGAGGTCGCCTGCACCGCGATCGCGCCGTCGGGCGCCATCCGCGACGCCAGCAGCTGGTAGAAGCGCCGGGTGTAGAGCTTGCCGAGGGCGAACGTGTTGGGGTCGGGGAAGTCGACGATCGCCACGTCCCAGCCGCCGGGCGCGGTCTCGAGCCAGATCATCGCGTCGTCGTTGACGATCCGGACCCGCGGATCGTGCAAGGCGCCCTGGTTGAGCTGGCGCAGGATCTCGAGCTCGCGGCCGAGCGCCGTCATCGCCGGATCGAGGTCGACCAGGGTGACCTCCGCCACCGACGGGTGGGCGAGGATCTCGCGCACCGCCAGGCCGTCGCCGCCGCCGAGCACCAGCACCCGCCGCGGCGGTCGGCCCGCGGTCTCGCCGGCCGCGAGCATCGCCGGGTGGACCAGGGCCTCGTGGTAGCGGTACTCGTCGCCCGAGGCGAACTGCAGGTTGCCGCTCAGGAACAGCTGGAAGCCGGTCGGGCTCCGGGTGACCACGATGCGCTGGTACGACGAGGTCTGGGCATGCACGATCTCGTCGGCGTACAGCCGCTCCTCCGACCAGGTAGTCAGCCGGGTCGACAGCACCAGCCCGGCGATCAGGATCGCGATCACGATCAGCGCGCGCACCCGCACCGCGGTCGGCGAGCGCAGGTGCGGCGCCAGCAGCCAGCTGCCCCACAGGCCGACCAGCGCGTTGCCGAGCCCGACCAGCAGCGAGGTGCGGACCAGCCCGAGCTCGGGCACCAGCACCAGCGGGAACAACAGTGACGCGAACAGCGCACCGGCGTAGTCGAAGGTCAGCACCCGCGCGACCAGGTCCTTGAACGCGACCTGGCCCTGCAGCAGCCGCATCAAGAGCGGCAGCTCGAGCCCGACCAGCGTGCCGATCACGAACACGAAGCCGAGCAGCACCAGCTGGAAGTTGCGCACCTCGGCGAACGCGAGGAACAGCACCGGCGCCGACAGGCCGCCGATCAGCGCCACCAGCAGCTCCGGATAGGTGTGGCAGGCCAGGTGCGACTCCGACAGCAGGTACAGCGCGGTGACGCCGCCAGGACCGCCGAAGTGATGGACCTGCGGCGCGCCGACCACCGCGAGGCCGAGCGCCGCGATCACGCCGTCGCACAGCCGCGTCAACCCGGCGGGGTCACGCAGCCGCGTCGGCTCGCAGCCGAACGCATCGACGATCCATTCGGTGCCCCCCCGTCACTGGTGCGAACGTAACACCGGCCGAGCCCGACCTGCGCACGCGGCGGCTCGGTTGCCGGGTCGTGCCGGCGCGATCAGGGCGCGGCCGCGCGGTCGACCGGCGGGACCGGCGGGACCGGATCGACCAGCCGCGCCGCCGCTGGCATGGCGACCCCGCCGTCGGCCGCGATGCCGCGCACCGGCGGCAGCTTGCCGACCGGTCCGGTGATGAGCCGCACGCCGCGCTGGAACCAGATCCACTGCCACGCCCACGACAGCACCACCGCGACCCGGTTGCGGAAGCCGATCACGTACACGACGTGCAGCACCCACCAGAACAACCACGCGAAGAAGCCGTGGTGGGTCGTGCGGCCGATCTGTACGACCGCCGACTTGCGCCCGATCGTCGCCATCGAGCCCTTGTCCCAGTACTTGAACGGCTTGCGCGGCTTGCCGGCGAGATCGGCCTTGATCATCTTCGCGGCGTGGGTGCCACCCTGCATCGCGCCCTGCGCCACGCCCGGCACCGCCTTGCCGTCGTTGATCGAGGCCGCGAGATCGCCGACCACGAACACCTCGGGATGACCGGGCACGCTGAGATCGGGCTCGACCAGCACCCGACCCGCGCGATCGAGCGACACGCCGAGCGTGCGCGCCAGCGGGGACGCCTGGACGCCGGCCGCCCACAGCACGGTGTGAGCAGCGACAGGCTCGACCCGTCCGTCGGTGAGCGTGAGCTCGACGCCCGCCTCGTCGATCGAGGTGACCTTGGCGCCGGTCCGCACCTCGACCTGCCGCTTCTCGAGCGAGCGCTGGGCCGCGGTCGACAGCTTCTCGACGTAGCTCGGCAGGATCCGCGGCCCGGCCTCGACCAGCAGCACCCGCACCTGGGTCGGATCGATCCGGCGGAAGTCGTTGGCGAGCGTGTGCAGGCCGATCTCGGCCAGCGCACCGGCCAGCTCGACCCCGGTCGCGCCGGCGCCGACGACGACGAAGGTCAGCCATGAATTCTGCACGACCGGGTCGGCCTCGCGCTCGGCGGCCTCGTAGGCGAGGAAGACGCGGCGCCGGATCTCGAGCGCGTCCTCGACCGTCTTCAGCCCCGGGGCGTTCTTGGCCCAGGTGTCCTTCCCGAAGTACGAGTGGGTCGCGCCGGTCGCGACGACCAGGTAGTCGTACGCGAGCTCGCCGTCGTCGAGCACCACCCGCCGCGCGGCCGTGTCGATCGCGCACGCCTCGGCCAGCAGCACCCGCGTGTTGCGCTGCTTCTTCACGATCGCGCGGATCGGATATGCGATGTCGCCCGGGTTCAGCGCCGCGGTGGCGACCTGGTACAGCAGCGGCTGGAACAGGTGATGGTTGCGGCGGTCGATGAGCGTGATGCTCACGCCGGACTTGCGCAGCGCGCGTGCCGCCCACAGCCCGCCGAACCCGCCGCCGATGATCACGACGTGAGGTTGCTTCGGATTCGAGTGACCGTTGGTCGCCATGCCTCCTTGATGTGGCCGATCGCTCGATCGCCGCAAGGCGTCATCGCGCTCGATAGCTGGATCTATGCCCAGAGACTGGGCGGGTGACGTAAATAAACGCCCCGTCTCACCCTCACCGAATCGGGCTCGGCTACGCTCAAGGCAGGCATGTCCGACCCCGCTCTCCAGCACCTCACCGCCGAACTGGCCGAGCTCTTCGAGACCGCACTCTCGGTCGAGCCGCCCGCCGGGCTTCCGGATCGCTGGAAGGCCGTCCTCGATCGCCACGGCGTGAAGCCCGATCTCGAAGATGACGACGACCGCTACGAGCTCGCGGTCCGGTTCGGGCTCGCGCGGGGCGCCCCGCCCGGCGAGGTCAAGCACTGCGCCGACGCCGTGATCGCGCGCTTCGTGGCGGCCGAGCAGGCCACCGGCCGCGACCCGAGCGCGGTCAGCGCAGTCACCGCGCAGCTCGCCCACGACCTCGAGGAGAGCTACCTCGCCTACGCGATGTACCGGGCCAAGGTGATCACGGGCGACCCGATCAAGTCGCAGCACGAGCGCACCAAGATGTGGGCGCGGCCACCGGCTGGCTACGTCGTACCGTGCACGACCTGCGGCGGCCCTCGGTTCGACGAGTCGATCGCCTGCAGCTTCTGCGCAGCGCACCTCGCGGAGTAACTTCGCGACCGGCGCCCGCATCGCGCTGACCTGGCGAGCGACCGCGTGCCGTGATTCAGGGCCAGCGCTACCGGGTCAGCGTCGCCGCGTCCATCCCGGCGTCCGATGGCAGGCCGCCGTCGCACGCGACCAGCGAGCAGCGCCAGTCTCCGTCGCTGATGCACGAGCAACTGTTGCAGCCATCGCCGGCGGACCAGACGTCGCCGACCGCATGGTGCTCGTCCTGGTAGGTGCACCCCGCCGCCGGACGTCGCACGAGCGATACCTCGTGAGCCCGAGTGGGTGGTTCTGAGCGCTTCGCTCCAGTTTCCGGCGAGGGTCGTGCGCCTCGGCAACGGGGCAACAGGTAGGAGTCATCCCACCAGACAGTCTCAATTTTAGTCCGATACCCCAGAGCGTACCGGAGAACACGCAAAAATCAGGATAAGTAATCCCATGAGCATGCGTGGGAGCAGCAGCGTGGTCGCGTGGCTGGTCGCGGCCGTGATGCTCCACACGCACGGGACCGCCCACGCAGCCAACGATTTCGCGACGTGTGATCCGGCCGGGCCGTTACCGGTCTGCGACACGCGCAGCGGCATCGGCAGCTGCTGTCGGCGCCAGTTTTCCGCCGGCTCGGTCATCATCCCGATGGACCGATGTCATCAGCTCGGCTCGGCCCCAGGTAATACCGTCAACAACTGGTGCGTGAACCCGTCGTCCGGGAACGGCGACCACATCTACGGCCTGGTCTACCGGCTCATGCAGCAGGGGATCCCGGTCTACTGGGTCATCAACCCGAGCAAGCTGCCGACCGACAACGTCACCGCCAACAAGACCGACATCGACTTCTGGGCGATCGGGGCCGGGTGCACGGTCGACCCGCGGACCCTGAACGCGGCGATGCCGGCGGCCAATGGCACCACGTGCAAGGCGCCGGTGCTGAAGCTCAACACCGCCACCAGCCCGTCGACGCTCTCGACGATCGCGGGCTCCTACACCGGCGCGGCCATCCCGTTCCGCAGCGGCGCCTTTGTGATCGACTACAACGACCGGGCTCGCTTCAACCAGTACTGGGCGCGGCAGGGCCCCTTCGCCGCGCTGACCTCACCCGCGCATGACTTCCGCGGCGTCAACATGTACGAGCTGCAGGCCAACGCCGCGCTGGCCTTCCAGGACTATCGGACGGCCGCGCCCTACGCCTACTACGTAGGGGGCTCGACCACCGCGCCGGTGGCGTCGACCATCGACCAGGCGCCGCCGAAGCTCGCGACCGTTTTCAGCTCGCAAGCCAAGCAATGGCTCGCCAAGGCCAACCTGGACTACCCCGCGGGCAGCTGCTCGAGCGCGGCCTGGAACGTCAACGACGTCTACTGCGACATCTCGGAAGCGCAGATCCAGCGCGGCCTCCTGATCAGCAAGAGCTTCACCTCCCTGTGGGCCGATGTCAGCGTCTCGTGCGCCACCGCGACCAAGATCGGCGACTGGCTGCAGGCGGTGCCAAACGTCCGCACCGCTGGCACCGCGGCCGTGATCGGGGCGTCCACCGTCGAGGCCTGGGAGGGATGCAACCTGTCATGGCGTTCGTCGCAGGCTGGGCTGACCCGCGCCAACGGGCCGACCACCCAGTACGTCATCCCGAACCCGCAGAGCCTGTTCGTGCAGTTCGGCGACGTCCAGGCCAGCTTCCAGCCGGGGCAAGGCGCCAAGTGGTCGATCAACACCGGTTACAAGCCGGCGATCACGTCGCTCAACCGGGTGATCGTCGAGGACGTGGCCAGCCCGGTCTGCGACAACCCCCGCTACTCGACGCGCAAAGCCGGCTGCTTCAGCGGCGGCGACAATGTCGACAACGTCTCGTACTATCGCCGACCGAACGCCAACGGCACCCAGAGCACCATCAACGGCGTGGTGTTCTACTTCGGCGGTCAGAACCCGAAGACCCAGCCGCCGCACTGGCGCATGCTGATGAACGCCTTCATCGGGCTACCCGGCAGCTCGGTCCCACAGCTGGCGCCGCCTCCGGTGGAGGTGGCGCGCGCGGCCCCGATCGCGCTCCAGCTGGGCAACCAACTGCATCAGCTGCAGGGCAGCCAGATGGTCTACACCACCGCAGTCACGCCGCCGACCTTCACCAGCGGGACCGCCGCCAGCTTCGTGTTCCCACACTTCTGGGGCCACTTCCGGGCCATCCCGATCACCTCGCGGACGGGCGCCTCGGCGTTCACCACCGCGACCTGGGACGCCAACGCTTGGCTGGAGGCAGCCCAGGGCGCCGACCGCGTCATCTTCACCAACACCACCACCGGCCTGGCTCCGACCCGGCTCGACTTCACGGCAGCCAACGCCAGTACCCTCAAGGCCAGCCTCGGGTTCGCCGCCACCGCCGACGCCAGCGGGCTGATCTCCCTCGTCCGGGCTGGCAGCAACGGCCGCCCGCGGCTCGGTGCCGTCGATCGCTCGGCGGCGGCGGTGGTCGGCCCGAGCCCCACAGCGGGCCTCGCGACCCGCCCGCAGGTCGCCTTCTTCGGCGCACTCGACGGCATGCTGCACGCGGTTTGTGTCGAGTCGGCCAATGGCTGCACGGCCGGCCGCGAGCTGTGGGCGTTCCTGCCGCGCACGCAGCTGCCGACGCTCAGCACCAACACCAGTCGCATCGACGGTTCGCCTGCGGTCGCCGACGTGTTCGACGACATCGAGGGCGACGGCACCAAGGAGTGGCGCACCATCCTGGTGTTCCAGACCGGCAGTGGCACCGCGGGCAGCACGACCACGCCGCCGGCCGCTTACGCCTTGGACGTCACCGATCCGACCGTGCCGCCGAAGCTGCTGTGGGAGCGCGTGCTGCCCGGCGTCGGCTTGAGCGTCACCATGGGGTCGGTGCGCGTGGGCGCCACGCGCCGGCACCTCACCTTCCTCGCCACCAACAAGGGCAGCACCGCGGGCATACAGGTGATCGCGGTCAACACCACGACCGGCAACCGATCGACGGGCTCCGACTACCACTGGATGTTCGATCGCACCTACACGATGAACGGCATGCCCGCGACCGGCAGCCCAGGCGGCGTCGCCGGCATCGACGCCACCGGCGAGGGCCTGCTCACGGACCTCCTGGTCCCAACACTGGAGGGCAAGCTGTACCGGCTCGATGCGAGCTCCGGCCAGACCCCGGTCGGCGTGGTCTCGCCGATCCTCGCGTTCGAGGGCGTCAACCATCCGATCGGCAGCGCGCCCACGGTCTGGAAGGACCCCGCGGGCAAGCTGCACACCGCGGTGGTCAGTGGCGGCTACATCGACAACGTCGCGTTCACGAGCGCCTGGGTGCCACTGGGCCAGAAGGCGCACTACGTCGTCAGCGTGCCGATCGAGGGGAAGACCACACTCACGATCGCCGACGACGGCACGGTGAGCGGCGGCCCCGCCGACTTCGTACGCTCCTACGGGAACTCCAGCCGAGCGGTCGGCCAGGCGGTGGTCTCCGGCGAGGACCTCTACTTCCTGACCGACAGCGACGCCTACCCCAACGCGCGGACCTACGGGCTCGCCGGCGATACCGGCGCGATGTTCCGCGTCGGGTTGGTCAACCCCCCGGTGTCCCTCACGTCCACCGCGGTGGCCGGCGGCGGCGGCCTCGATGTCGTGAACGGACAGGTGCTGGTTGGCGCTGGCCGAGAGGGCGCGCGCAGCATCGACCATACCGGCGACTACACGGCGACGGAGGGCACGGAGCCCGCGGCCATCGAGAACCTGCGCCGCATCATGTGGATGACCAGCAACGAATAGGGGGGCGCGTATCGAACTTGGGTGTGGCGACGCGCAAGCTTCGCCTCGTCGGCCTGACGCTGGTAGTGCGTGGACGCTGGGAGGTGGAGACCAGCCCCACTCGACCGGCGCCATGACGTGTCCGTGGTCGACCGAGCATCGAACCCCGGCTTCGTGCTGACCCGAAACGCGGGGATTGGCTTGACCACCGCCCGGACCGGCGTCGCATGGTGGTGCGATGTCGGTGCGATGTGGCGATGACAGGGCATGCAAGGGCGTTCTCGGCGCCCGCTCGCGACCGGCATCGAGTAGCCTCGATCAGACAGACGCGCGTCGCCCATCCGCCTCGCCCATCCGCCTCGCCCATCCGCATGATGCAGCAGAACTCCCCGTCGCCCCTCCCGCCACCGGCCCCGGTGACCACCCGCGAGCGCGCGGTCGTCCGCATCGCAACCGCCGCCGATGCCGAGCAGATCTGCGTGGTCTACCGCCGGTCGGTGCGCGAGCGCGCGCGGGGTGCCTACACGCCCGAGCAGCTCGCCGGCTGGGGCGCCGGTCGCTGCGCCGCCGACTACCGCGCTGCGATGGCGCGCGGCGAGACGCTGTTCGTGGCCGAGATCGACGGCATCGTGGTCGGGTTCGCGTCGCTGGTCCGCCGCGAGGTCCAGGCGGTGTACGTGATCCCGGAGGGTCGGGGCCAGGGCACCGGCCTCCTGGCCGCGGTCGAGGTCGAGGCGCGGCGCCGCGGCCTCACCGCGCTCGACGTGCACGCCTCGCTCAACGCCGCCGGGTTCTACCGCCGGCATGGCTACGACGGCGACGATCAGGTCGAGATCACGCTGCCCGGCGGGACTCGCATCGAGTCGATCGTCATGCACAAGCCGCTGCACGACGAGCCCTGACCGCGGGCGCCCGTGGCGCCGCGCGCCGTTGCCGCGTCCGCCGGGCCGAAACGCAAACCGCCCGCCAGTGGTGGCGGGCGGAAGGCCGGGCGCGTCGGCCGTGGGTCACTCGGGGGTGCAGGTGGCGCTGCAGCCGTCGTTGCCGACCGCGTTGCCATCGTCACACTGCTCGCCGAGGTGGGTGCGGAGCGAGGCGGTGACGTCCTCGGACGAGCCGGCCAGGCACAGGTTGGTGGTGCTCACGCTCGGGTCGCTGCCGCCGGCATCGAACAGGGTCAGCACCTGCTTGGTGGCGGTGGGGTCGGCGATCTCGACGGTGGCCCAGGCGAGCAGGGTGCGGCCCGGGGCCGAGATCTCGAGGTCGACGCTGCCGGCGAGGAGCTCGAGCACCGACGGCTCGGACAGGGTCACCTGGCGAACCTGCGGATTGCAGGTGCAGCCGACGCCGCTCGCCGCGGTGCGCACGACCTCGACGCCGCCGATCGAGAAGGCGATCTGGTTGGGGCCGTCGCAGGCGGTCGCCAGCCAGGTCAGCGTGATGGACTGGGCGCCGACGGCGGGGTTGACCTCGCCGTCGCCGCACTCGACGACCGGCGCGATGTCGACGGTGGCCCAGCCAACGTCGACCGCCAGGCCGTCCGTGGCCAGGTACTCGAAGCCGGCCACGCCGTGGTGGTTCGGGGTCGGCGTGAAGATGACCTGGGTATCGACCAGCGCGACCGTGCCGCCGATCGCGCGGCCGGTGTCCAGCACCCACAGGGTCTGGCCGTCGGCGTCGCGATCGTTGGCGACCAGGGTGGTGCCGTCGACCGCCAGCGCCTGGTCCTCGACCGCATCGACGTGGTCGGCCTCGGCGACCGGGACGTCGTTGACGCCGCCGACCGAGATCTGGACGCGGGCCGCGGCCGTCAGCTCACCGTCGGACACCAGGTAGGTGAAGCCCGCCTTGCCGGTGTAGTTCACCGCGGGCGCGAAGACCATCGCGCCATCGGTCATGACCACGGTGCCGCCGACCGCGCCGCCCACGCCGACCATGGAGAGCAAGCCGCGCTCGGGGTCGCGATCGTTGCGCAGCAGGGTCGCCATGGCGATCTCGACCGCGACGTCCTCCTGGGTCGCGACGTGGTCGGGGGCGGCGGTGGGCGCATCGTTGCGGCCGATCACGGCGACCTCGATGTAGGCGACCGTCTCCCGCGACCGTGACGTGACGTGCGCGACCACGAGGTCGGAGCCGTCGAAGTCGGTGTCGGGCACGTAGTTGTAGCGACCACCACTCGCGATCACCGTGCCGTTGGCCGGATCGTCGATCGTGATCGTCACCTCGTCGCCGTCCGGATCGGTGGCCACCACGTCGAACGCCGTCGCGGTGTCCTCGGCGACGACCAGCCGCTGGGCGGTGATCTCGGGCGGGCGATCCGTGGCGGTGGAACAGGCAGCCGCGAACAGGAACGCTGGGACGATGCGACGCATGACTCCTGACTCGGCCGGTGCGGAAGGGAGTTGAGAGGACGCGACGTTTTTCCGGTACGCGCGCATACATCGCCACCCGACTGTCCTAGGTTCCCCCTCATGGCGCACACGTGGCATTTCTTCCGGGCGGGTGGGGTCGACCAGGTCAGCATCCGCACCGGCGCGGACCTGATCGCGCTCCCCGAGCTCGACCAGAAGCTGTGGGTCGCGCTGGCGATGCCGGCGCGCGGCGTCGACATCGATCCGGCCACGCTCGATCTGCTCGACAGCGACCAGGACGGACGGGTCCGGGCGCCGGACATCCTGGCCGCGGTCGCCTGGATCGCGGCGACCTGGGTCGATCCCGCGGTGGTGCTCACCGGCGGTGTCACGCTGCCGCTCGCGGCGATCAAGGCGCCCGCGGTGCTGGCCGCGGCGCGCCGGGTGCTGGCCGGCCTCGGCCAGGCCAGCGCCAGCTCGGTCGCGCTCGACGATGTCGTGGCGGTGGTGAAGACGTTCGCCAGCACCCGGCTCAACGGCGATGGCGTGGTCCCCGCCGACAGCGCCGATGCGCCGGCCCTGAAGCAGACCATCGAAGAGGCCATCGCCGGCGTGGGCTCGGTGGTCGACCGCAGCGGGAAGCTCGGCCTCGACCAGACGCTGGCCGACGGGTTCTTCACCGACGTCGATCTGCGCGCGACCTGGCTGGCCGGCGGGGCTCCGGTCCGGTCGTTTGGTGAGCGCACCACCGCCGCGGCCGACGCGCTGGCCGCGGTCCGCGCCAAGCTCGACGATTACTTCGCCCGCTGCCAGCTGGCCGCGTTCGATCCGCGCGCGGTGGCCGGGCTCAACGGCCAGGACGCCGACTTCGCCGCGCTCGGCGCCAAGACCATCGGGCCCACCGACGACGACGTGGCCCGGCTCCCACTGGCGCGGATCGAGCCAGGCCGGTCGGCGCCCCTGCGGGGTCCGGTCAACCCGGCGTGGGCGGCGCGGCTGGCCACGTTCGCCGAGGCCTGCGTGACGCCGATCGTCGGCGCACGCGACGTGCTGACCAGCGAGGAGTACGCGACGATCGTCGCCCGGCTGGCGCCGTTCGACACCTGGCGCGGCGCGAAGCCGACCACCAAGGCCGATCACCTCGACGAGGCGCGGGTGGTGGCGCTCGCGGCCGGCTCCGAGCGGGTCGAGCTCGCCGCGCTGATCGCGGCCGACCACGCGCTCGAGCCCGAGTACGCGGCGATCGCGTCGGTGGAGAAGCTGCTGCGGCTGCAGCGCGACTTCGGCCGCATCCTGCGCAACTTCGTCAACTTCTCGGACTTCTATACCAAGCGCGACGGCGCGTTCCAGGCCGGCGCGCTCTACCTCGACGGCCGCGCCTTCAAGCTGGTGGTGCCGGTCGCCGACGCCGCCAAGCACGCCTCCCTGGCCCCGATGTCGTCGGCGTACCTGGCGTACTGCGACCTGACCCGCGGCGCGGCGAAGCGGTCGATCGCGGTCGGCGTGACCAACGGCGACACCGACAACATCTTCGTCGGCCGCAACGGCGTGTTCTACGATCGCGCCGGCGACGACTGGGATGCCACGGTCGCCAGGATCGTCGCCAACCCGGTCAGCGTGCGCCAGGCATTCTGGACGCCCTACAAGAAGCTCGTGCGGATGATCGACGAGCAGGTCTCCAAGCGCGCCGCCGAGGCGGATGCCAAGTCGCAAGCCTCGGTCGGGTCCACCGCAACCAAGGTGGCCACCGTCGACCAGCCGGCGCCGGGCACCGTGATCCCGCCACCGGCGCCCGTCCCCGACGCGGCGGCCGCCGCCCCGCCGGCCAAGAAGGGGTTCGACATCGGCGTCATCGCGGTGATGAGCCTGGTGATCACGTCGATCGCCGGCCTGATCGTGGGCGTCGCGGTCGGGTTGGTCGGGATGGGCTGGTGGGCGCCGTTCGGCGTCATCGGGCTCGTCCTCGCGATCAGCGGCCCCGCCATGCTGCTGGCGTGGATGAAGCTGCGCCAGCGCAACCTGGGGCCGCTCCTCGACGCCAACGGGTGGGCGGTGAATTCGCGGGCGCGGGTCAACGTCAAGTTCGGCGCCGCGCTCACGCACCTGGCCGTGCTGCCCAAGGGCTCGACCCGCTCGCTCGAGGATCCGTTCGCCGACAAGCGCCGACCGTGGAAGCTCTACGCGGTCCTCGTCGTGCTGCTGGTCCTGGCGGCCAGCTGGTACGTCGGCAAGCTCGATCGCTGGCTCCCGCCGGCGGCGAAGAGCACCAGCGTGCTCGGTGACAACGCGCCCGCGAAGGCGAAGGCCGAGCGCGCGACGACCATCACGGTCGATCCGGCGGCCGCGCCCGCGAAACCCTGACCGCACGTCACCTCGGGGTTTCGCCGGGTCCGTGCGCTTGACCACGCCCGGGGTGCGCGCGACCGTGCCGATGGCGCCCCGGGTAGAGCGATGGATGGCGGCGCGCGTTGCAGGCCTCAGGAGCTAATGTTGAAACGATCGAACTCGTTCCGTGCCGTGGCGCTCGCCGTGGTCGTGCAGCTGGTCGCCCTCTCGTGTGGCGGCAAGCAGCCACCCAAGCAACCTGGGACCGGTGGGGTCGGCGGCGGTCAGCCGCTGATCCAGACCGGCGACGCGCCGCCCGGCATCACGCTGCGGCTCTCCGACGGCAACCAGGGCCGGCCGGCCGCCGACCGCTCGAAGCTGCCGCCAGCGACCAAGCTGACCGACGCCGAGGCCGAAGCGATCCTGGCACGGCTGGCGCCGATCGGCGCCAAGCCCGACGACCAGGCCGGGTTCGCGCTCCGCGACCGCTCGACCCCGCCGCCGCGCACCGGCAAGACGCTTCGGGACAAGTTCCCGCCGCCGAACCCGTTCGCTGGCAAGCCGCCGAGCACCAACGACGCCGGCCAGGACCTGACGATCCTGCGCTGGGCGCCCGAGGGCGACGTGCCGCTGGCGCCGACGCTGCAGCTCACCTTCTCGCAGCCGATGATCGCGGTGACGTCGCAGGACGACGCGGCCAGGACGGTGCCGGTCACGCTGACCCCGACGCCGAAGGGACGCTGGCGCTGGCTGGGCACCCGCACCCTGATCTTCGATCCCGAGGTCCGGTTCCCGCAGGCGACGACGTACACGGTCGCGATCGCCAAGGGCACCAGCTCGGCGACCGGCAACGTCCTGAAGGACGGCAAGACCTTCACCTTCACCACCCCGGCGCCGCGGATGATGTCGATGTGGCCCGATCAGGGGCCGCAGCAGCTCGATACGCCCATGTTCGTGCTGTTCGACCAGCGGATCGATCCGGCCGCGGTGCTGGCCACGATCAAGGTGGTGGCCAGCGGCAAGACCTACTCGACCCGCCTGCTCACGGCCGAAGAGGTCACGAAGCACGAGTCGATCTCCGGACTGGTCGCGTCGGCGAAGGCCAACCAGCAGGACGGTCGCTGGGTCGCGTTCCGCGCGGTCGAGACGTTTCCCAAGGACACCGCCATCACGGTGACGATCGGCCCCGGCACGCCGTCGGCCGAGGGCCCGAACCAGACCAAGGACCCGCAGGCCTACGACTTCGACACCTATCCGCCGCTCAAGATCGTGCGCGCCGAGTGCGGCTGGGGCGAGTGCCCGCCGGGCGCGCCGTTCACGATCGAGCTCAACAACGCGCTCGATCCCGACCAGTGGGACGACGCCCACATCGCGATCACGCCCGCGGTGCCGCGGCTGAAGATCGTCCAGAACGGCAACTACATCTCCGCCCAGGGCGCGACCGCCGGTCAGTCGACCTACCGGGTCCGGGTCTCGGGCGGGATCGTCGACAGCTTCGGCCAGACCCTCGGCAAGGACGCCGAGCTGACCTTCAAGGTCGGCAAGGCCTACCCGAACTTCTACGGTCCGTCGGGGATGATCGCGCTCGACCCCGCCGCCAAGCAGCCGTCGTTCGACGTCTTCTCGACCAACTACGACGCGCTCAAGGTCCAGCTCTACAAGGTCGAGCCCAAGGACTGGGCCGCCTACGGCTACTACCTGCAGCACCAGTGGGAGCGCCGGAAGCCGGCGCTGCCGGGGACCAAGGTCTTCGACGAGCGGATCGCCATCAAGGGCAAGGCCGACGAGCTCACCGAGACCAAGGTCGCGCTCGCCAAGGCGCTCGGTCGCGGTGGGCTCGGCCACGTGATCGCGGTGGTCGAGCCGACCCCGTGGACGCAGCAGTATGATGCGCCCCGGCTGGTGACCTGGATCCAGTCGACCCGGCTCGCGCTCGACGCCGCGGTCGACGCCGAGGAGATGCACGCGTGGGTCAACCGGCTCGGCGACGGCGCGCCGGTCGCAGGCGCCCAGCTCGCGCTCCTGCCGTGGGGCACCTCGGGCAAGAGCGACGACCGCGGCCTGGCCCGGCTCGCGCTGCAGGACCGCGCGATGAAGGGGCCCAACCTCCTGGTCGCCCGCCTGGGCGACGACGTCGCGTTCCTGCCCGACAACAACGGCTGGTACGGCGACAGCGGCCAGTGGCGCAAGCAGCCACGCACCGACGGCCTGGTCTGGTACGTCACCGACGATCGCCAGATGTACCGGCCCGGCGAGCAGGTTCACCTCAAGGGCTGGATGCGCGTGCACCAGGGCCGGGAGGGCGGTGACATCGCCGGCGTGAGCGGGCTGGTGTCGTCGGTGAAGTACCGGGTGGTCGACCCGGTCGGCAACGAGATCACCACCGGCACCGCGCGGGTCTCGACCGTCGGCGGCTTCGACCTCGCGTTCACGTTGCCGAAGACGCCGAACCTGGGCTACGCCTCGGTCTACCTCGAAGCGCAGGGCCGCATGAGCGGCTCGACCCATCACGGCTTCCAGATCCAGGAGTTCCGCCGGCCCGAGTACGAGGTGTCGGCGCAGGCCAGCCAGGGCCCGCACCTGATCGGCGGCAGCGCCGACGTGACCGTGCAGGCCAGCTACTTCGCCGGCGGTGGCCTGCAGGGCGCCGACGTGGCGTGGAACGTGTCGGCCAGCGAGACCTCGTACACGCCGCCCAACCGCGACGACTTCACCTTCGGCGTGTGGACGCCGTGGTGGGGCTGGCGACGCGGTTGGTGGCAGGGTGACGAGCGGTCCGTGCCGGAGAAGACCTGGCAGCACACCGCCAAGACCGACGCCACCGGCGCCCACGTGCTGCACTTCGACTTCGTCAGCGCCAACCCGCCGGTGCCGATGAACGTGTCGGCGAGCGCGGCGGTGACCGACGTCAACCGCCAGCAGTGGACGGCCAGCTCGACCCTGCTGGTCCACCCGTCGAGCGTCTACGTGGGCATGCGCACGCCGCGCGCGTTCGTCGAGCAGGGCCAGCCGATCGCGCTCGAGACGATCGCGGTCGACCTCGACGGCAAGGCCGTGATCGGCACGACCATCGACGTCAAGACCGTGCGGCTCGACTGGGCCTTCGAGAAGGGCCAGTACGTCGAGAAAGAAGTCGATGCCCAGGGCTGCGCGCCGACCTCGGCCGCGACCGCGGTGAGGTGCGAGTTCGCGACCCCCGAGGGCGGTCAGTACAAGATCACCGCGCTGGTCGCCGACAGCCGGGGCCGGGCCAACAAGTCTCAGCTGACCGTGTGGGTGTCGGGCGGCGACACCCCGCCGGCGCGCGAGGTCGAGCAGGAGACCGTACAGATGATCCCGGACGCCAAGGAGTACCGCGCCGGCCAGACCGCCGAGCTGCTGGTGCAGGCGCCGTTCTATCCGGCCGAGGGCGTGCTCTCGATCCGGCGCTCGGGGGTGGTCTCGATCGAGCGGTTCACGATGACCGGCCCGACCCACACGGTGAAGGTGCCGATCACCGACGGCCACACGCCCAACGTCTACGTCCAGGTCGATCTGGTCGGCGCGGCGATGCGCACCGACGACAACGGCAAGCCCGACGCGGCGCTGCCGAAGCGACCGGCGTATGCGAGCGGCACGCTCAACCTGCCGGTGCCACCGCGGCTGCGCACGCTGAAGGTCGAGGTCGCGCCGCGCGCGGCCAAGGTCGCGCCCGGTGACAAGGCGTTCTTCGACGTGGTCGTGCGCGACGCCGCCGGCAAGCCGGTGGCCGGCGCCGAGGTCGCGCTGATCGTGGTCGACGAGGCGGTGCTGTCGCTGACCGGCCACAAGCACGGCAACCCGATCGACGCGTTCTACAACCAGCGCGACGCGGGCGCGACCGATCACCACCTGCGCGGCTTCGTGAAGCTGGCGCAGCCCGATGCCGGCATGCTCGCCGCCACCGGCACCGCGACCGCCGAGAGCGCGGTCGCGGACGGCATGGCCGGCGGGGCGCCGCCGCCGCCGCCCTCGCCGGTCGCCGCCGCCCCCGGCGCGCGGGGACGTCAGCCGAGCGACAAGCGGATGATGAAGGACGAGGTCGCCGACGCCGCCCCGCAGCAGGCCAACCAGGCGATCGCGGTCCGCACCAACTTCAACCCGCTGGCGGTGTGGTCGCCCGAGCTGACGACCGGCGCCGACGGCAAGGCGACGCTCGACGTGAAGATCCCCGACAACCTGACCCGCTACCGGGTGATCGCGATCGCGGCCCACGGGCCGCGCAACTTCGGCAAGGGCGAGAGCGCGATCACCGCGCGCATGCCGCTGATGGTGCGTCCGTCGCCGCCGCGGTTCCTCAACTTCGGCGACACCTTCGAGCTGCCGGTGGTGCTGCAGAACCAGACCGACCAGGCGATGGAGGTCAAGGTGGCGGTGCGCGGCTCCAACGCGGCGCTCACCGCCGGTCAGGGCCGCTCGATCACGGTCCCGGCCAACGACCGGGTCGAGGTCCGCTTCCCGGCCGCGGCCGAGATGGCGGGCACCGCCCGGTTCCAGCTCGCCGCCACCGCGGGCAGCTACGGCGACGCGGCCGAGGTCGCGCTACCGGTGTGGACGCCGGCGACCACCGAGGCGTTCGCGACCTACGGCCAGATCGACAGCGGCGCGGTGCGCCAGCCGGTCGCCCTGCCCGGCAAGGTCATCACCGAGTTCGGCGGCCTCGAGGTCGAGACCTCGTCGACCCAGCTGCAGGCGCTCACCGACGCCTTCCTCTACCTGGTCCGCTATCCGTTCGAGTGCTCCGAGCAGATCTCGTCGCGCATCGCCGGCATCGCGTCCTTGCGCGACGTGCTGACCGCGTTCAAGGCCGGCGGCCTGCCGGCCAAGGCCGAGCTCGAGGCCACGATCGCCGAGGATCTCGAGCGCCTGTACAGCATGCAGAACGGTGACGGCGGGTTTCCGTTCTGGCAGCGCGGCCACGAGTCGTGGCCGTACCTGACCGTCCACATCACCAACGCGATGGTCCGGGCCAAGGCCAAGGGCTACCCGGTCGAGGCCGGGCCGCTCGACCAGGCGCTCGCGTACCTGAAGACGATCGAGCAGCGCTATCCCGGCTACTACCCGGTCGAGATCCGCCGCACGATCACGGCGTACGCGCTGTACACGCGGATGCTGAACGGCGACCGCGACGTGACCCGGGCCCGCGCGCTCATCAAGGAGGCCGGCGGCGTCGCCAAGCTGTCGATGGAGGCCAACGGCTGGCTGCTCGGCGTGCTCGCGCAACAGGGCGCGGCGGCCGACGAGCGCAAGGCGCTCCTGCGCCACCTCGACAACAAGGTGAGCGAGACCGCGGCCGCGGCCAACTTCACCAGCGGCTACGGCGACGGCGCCCACCTGCTGCTGCACTCGGATCGCCGGGTCGACGCGATCATCCTCGAGTCGCTGATCGCCGAGCAGCGCGGCAGCGATCTCATCCCCAAGCTGGTGGTCGGCCTGCTCGGTCACGCCAAGGCCGGGCGCTGGACCAACACCCAGGAGAACGTGTTCGTCCTGTTCGCGCTCGACCTGTACTTCCGCGAGTTCGAGAAGGTGACCCCCGACTTCGTGGCCCGGGTCTGGCTGGGCGACGGCTACGCCGGCGAGCACGCCTTCAAGGGTCGCCAGACCGATCGCCACAACCTGGCGATCCCGATGAAGGTCGTGGCCGACCAGGCCGCCGGCAAGCCGGCCGACCTCGTCATCCAGAAGGACGGCAAGGGCCGGCTCTACTACCGCATCGGCATGACCTACGCGCCGGCCGATCTCAAGCTGGCCGCGGCCGACTACGGCTTCACCGTGGTGCGGCGCTACGAGGCGGTCGACGATCCCGGCGATGTCGTCCGGCAACCGGACGGTACCTGGAAGATGAAGGCTGGCGCCCGGGTCCGGGTCCGGCTGTCGATGGTCGCCGAGAACCGCCGCTACCACGTCGCGCTGGTCGATCCGCTGCCGGCCGGGCTCGAGGCGATGAACCCGGCGCTGGCGGTGACCGGCCCGATCCCGCAGGACCCGGCCGCGCAGAAGGGCCAGGACCGCTACTGGTACTGGTGGCGGACCTGGTACGAGCACCAGAACCTGCGCGACGAGCGGGTCGAGGCGTTCACGTCGCTCCTGTGGGAGGGCGTGCACGAGTACACCTACGTCGCGCGTGCGACCACGCCCGGCAACTTCGTGGTCCCGCCGGCCAAGGCCGAGGAGATGTACTTCCCCGAGACCTTCGGCCGCTCGGCCAGCGACCGCGTGATCGTGCAGTAGCCGGGGCGTCGGTCAAAGCCGGCGGTGACGCCGGCGGTCACGGTGACCACGTCGGCGAAGCTGTCGCTGTCGAGCGCGGTCATCAGCGCCACCTGGGGGACCACGCGGCCGGCCGCGCGGTACTCGGCCGAGATCGTGCCGGCGTGATAGAAGCGGTCCTCGTCCTCGTCGAGCGTGCCCGTGGAGAAGATCGTGGTGACCTCGGCCGAGGCGGCGAAGCGCGGCTCGGCGTAGCCGACGCCGACGCTGACGTGCCCCATCGGATCGATCGGGCCCGCGCCCATCACGCTCTCGTTGTCGAGGCCGATGTCGAATCCGACGTCGCCACGCACGAACAGGTTGCCCTGCTGGTAGGTCGGCGTCACGCCGAGCCGCAGCCACATGGTGTCGGGGATCGCCAGCACCTGGTCGCGGATGCGGGAGCCGGTCGACAGCAGGTTCACGATCATGCCGGCGTCGTCGTCGGACGTCGGCAGGGTGAGGCCGGCGTGGGCAGCGAGGGTCAGCTGCGGGGACAAGATGTGCTGGTACATGCCGCCGAGCTCGACGTTCGACAGCGCGGTCTGCTCGTTCGCGGCCGGCGCGAACGGGTTGCCGTTGTCCTCGTCGAGGAAGCTCTTGCTGACCGCCACGTTGCCGTCGACGCCGAAGCCGCGCGGATCGAGGTACGCGCCGTCGAGATCGAGCCGCGACACCATGCCGGCGTCGTCGAAGAAGCCGCACGCGCAGCACCAGGTCTGCCGGTCTGTGCCGGCAACCTTGTTCACGACCTGTGAACGTTCAGCGTGAAAGAACGCCGCGGACCCGGCCGACGGTGTGCGCCAGGTCGCGTCGAACCGCGCCCGGCCATCCGACGAGACGGTTGCGCGCCGCGCGCGCATCATGGGTACGTGGACATCCTGCTGTTCGGCGCGCCCCGGCTCGAGCGATGGGACCGCCGCGCCTTCCATCCGATGCACGCGGACCCGCGCGATCGCCACGACGCGTACGAGCGCGACCTCGCGCCGGAGCCGCCGGGCGAGCCGGGACCGCGGTTCCGGCGGGTCGCCGCCGCGATCCGCCGCTATCAGATCTTCCCGCCCGGCCTGGTCGAGGGCGTGCTGCGCCGGCCGGTCGAGGTCGACGACACCGTCGGCATCCACTACCGCGGCCTGCGCCTGGTACGGCTGTTCTTCGCGGCGCGCGTGATCGCGACGTTCGACGAGGCCGAGGCGGGCTGGTGGCGGGCCGGCTTCCGCTACCGCACGCTGGTCGGCCATCCCGAGCTCGGCGAGGAGACCTTCGTGATCGAGAAAGAGCTGGCGACCGGCCGGATGCGGGTCGCGCTGCGGAGCTGGAGCCGCCCCGGCACCCGGATCGCACGAATGTTCGCCCCGGTGGTCCGCCGGCTCCAGGTCCATGCCAGCGAGCGCGCGGTCGACCACCTCGCGCGCGGCTGATCTAACGCCGTTCACGCCGCCGAGGCGCGATACCCTGGGGCCATGCGCTTGCTCCTGCCTGTCTGTCTCGCGCCGTGCGCCTCGCTCCTGCTGCTCGCCTGCGGCAACGTGACCCCGGAAGAGGACGTCCTCGCCTGCGACGACGTCGCCGGCGTGCTGGCCTGCAACACCTTCGAGGCGGAGGACCCGCTGTGGACCACGCTGGTCGATCGTGGCGTCGCCGTGCTCGACGAGAGCGATCCCGGCGACGGCGCGAAGGCGCTGCGCGCGACCGTCGCGATCGGCGGCGGCAAGGCGGTGCGGACCCGCGCGCTCGAGACGGTCGACCGGTACTACGCGCGGTTCCTGGCCAACCTGCCGACCACCGCCGACGCCACCGGCCTGTCGCTCATGCACCTCGGCGAGCCGGTCGCGCCCTACCTCGGCATCAGCATCGAGGTCTCCGCCGGCATGCTCGGCGTCGGCGTGCAGCCCGCCGACGTCTACGCCTACCCGACGCCGATGCCGCGCGACCGCTGGGTCTGCCTCGAGCTCGAGCTGGTGGTGTCCGAGACCGGCGGCCGCGTGATCCTGCGCGCCGACGGCGCGACCGTCCTCGATCGCAGCGGCATCGACACCCGCCCCGCCGCCGGCATCGGCGATCTCGAGGTCGGCCTGACCTACGTCGCCCCCGAGGCCACCGCCGGCACCACCGTGCAGATCGACGAGGTCGTCGTCGCCCGCGAGCCGCTGCCGGCCTGCCCGCAGTAGCCGCGAGCCTGGGTCAGCGCGCCCTGCCCGTGCGGGTGCGGATCAGACCGCCGCTTCCCCCCGTCGGCGCTCGCATCACGGTCCTGGAGAGTACGGCAAGGATGAGTGGTGCAAGACGATGCGGAGCGTGCCGTCGGACGCGAGCCGGTATCCAAAGGTCTTGTCGACGACAACCTCCTTTCCGCTCTTGTCCCCCAAGGTGACGTTGCCCATCGCGAGGGCGAGTTTGCCGTCGACCACGGTGCCCTTGACGACAGCTTGACAGCTGGTCCAGGGCTTCAGCGCGAAGCCGGTGTCGTCGGGGTAGCTCGAATCTCCCCCGACGAAGTAGGCGAGCGCACCCTCCTTGCTCATGCGGAAGGTCTGAGCGCCGAAGGTCAGCGTGGGCTTGAAGAGCACGCTGCCGTGGTCGAAGTCGTAGGCTGTCGACAGCACGGTTGCTGCGAACGCCCTCGCGTCGCCGCCGGCTGCGCCGAGCCGGCTGATCTCGAGCAGCGCACCGCACCAGGCGCGTTGCGCGTCGTCGATCTGGGCGACGCTGATCGGCGCCGTCGGTGGCGAGACAGGCGTGGTAGGTGGCGGGGCGCGCCCACACGCTTGGAGGAAAACAAGGATACAGACGGTCGGAGCGACGCGAATCAATCGACGCATGTTGACAACTCTCGTGGTGAGGGATGAGTGGGGCACGGGTATGAGGGGCCTCTCAGTCAAAGACTTCCCCGAGGAGACCGGTGACGACAAAGAGGGCGCCCAGCACGAGGCCTACGTGCGCCAGGCCTGGCAGTGCCAGCCACTCGTCGTGCCACGAGGCGGGCAGGACCGCCGTCGTGAGCGCGAAGTACACGTCCGACAAGGCCGCCCAGGCCCCGAGCGAGGAAGCGAGCGCCATGCCGGCCAGGCAGAGCAGCAACGCGCCTCCAGCCAGCAGCCCCCACGAGTAGAAGTGCGGGTGACGCCGCCGGCTCCAGCCTCCCTCATGCGGGTCGGCGCGGCGACGCTGGCCGCGTCGTTCACGACTACGTTGGAACTGGTCGAGGTCGAGATCCATGACAACAGGCTAGACACTTGCGGCCGCACGTCACTGTCGAAGTTCCGACGTCGCGCTTCGGGAATCCCGCACCGTGGCCTGGTCGTCGAACCACAGCAACGTTCATGGCGCGGTCAGAACTGGCCGGCCATCGAGAACAGGAACTGCGGACGTTGGTCGTTGCTGTCGAAGGGGAGGGCCCAGTCGAAGCGCAGCGGGCCGATCGGGCTGCGCCACAGGAGCCCGGCGCCGACCGAGCGCGCCACGGTGGTGCCGGTCGGGCCCCAGGCGGGATCGGCGTTGTAGCGGAGGCCGGCGTCCGCGAAGCCGACGACCGACAGGCCGATCCGCGGCCACACCGGCAGCTCCAGCTCGACCTGGCCCTGCGCCTCGCCGTCGGCGCCGCCGGCCACCAGATGATCGCCGAGCCACACCGGTGCGTCGAGCGTGCCGACCGCGTAGCCGCGCACGTCGGCGTGACCGTCGTGCTGGAGGCGCTCGCTCAGCGGGAGGCTACCGCCGTCGCGGCTGCGCTGGTACGCGCCGCGGCCGTGGACGCGCAGGGTGAGCGGGCCCAGCGGGCGGGCGTGGTCGAGGTGGCCACCGACCCGGACGAAGGCGTGCTCGGAGCCGAGCGGGCGGGTGGCGGTCTCGCCGTACAGCTCGAGGCGGGTGCCCCGCCGCGGCGCGGCGTGATCGTCGAGCGTGTCGTGGCGGATGCCGGCGGTCAGCGAGGCGATCACGCCGTCACCGAGGACACTGCCGGGCGCCGGGCCGGCCCGCATGGCGCGCTCGGGCCGGCCGAGATCGACGCGGACGTCCTCGATCTGGTAGCGCAGGTATGTCTCGGTGTGCGGGCCGAGGTGCTGGACCAGGGTGGCGGCGCCGCCGGCCCCTGCGCGGGTGAGGCCGTGGTGGGCGAGGCTCGTGTTGAACAGCTCGGTGCGCAGCTCGAGGCCGGTGCCGAGGAGGTCGGGGTGGGCGTGCTCGAGCCGGAACGCTTGCCGGCGCGCCGACAGCTCGCCCGACAGCGATAGTCGATCGGCGGTGCCGAACAGCCGATCCTGGGACAGCGCGGCGCGCGCGATGAAGCCCTCGTCGGGGTCGTGGCCGGCGCCCACCACGAAGCGTCCGGTTTTCGGACGGCCGTCCGCGACCGAGATCGGTGCGGGCGCGGCGGCGGGAGGGAGGACGGGCGCATCGGGCGTGGGCTGGTCCGCGCGCGCGTGCGCCGACCAGCCGACCACGAGCGAGGACGCGGTGATGACCGCGAGCAGGCGTGGCAGCGACATGTTGTGCGCTGTGACCGGCGGCGCGCGATCGGAGTTGCCCGCACGCGATCGCACCCGCCCGCCGCACGCGGGAGAATCGCCGCTCGCACGGCCGGCGCTCGCCCACCCGTCAATCTTGCGCCGCAACCGGCCGCCCGTCGCCACACCCTGCCGGTGTCGGCGTCTTGACTTCGGGCCAAGGTCCAGTGACCGTGCAGTCGAGCTGCTTCCTGAAAGAGGACCGATGATGACGAGCGGGGATGGCGCGTGGGTGTTGGCGGCGTGGGTGTTCTGCAGCGCGACCGGCAGCGGCTCGGTGGATCCCGGTACCACCGACGGTCCCGCCGCGACCGACGGGTCCACCGCGACCGACGCGTCGACCGAAGCGTCGACCGATGCGATGCCGGTGTGCGACCCGCTCGCGCGCTTCGACGCGCCGGTGCCGATCCCCGCGCTGGCAACCCCCGCGCTGAACGAGGCCGGCCCGCGGCTGTCGGCGGACGAGCTCACGCTCTACTTCTCCGGCACCGCGACCGGCGCCACCACGTCGGATCTGTACGTCGCGCGGCGCGAGACCCGGACCGCGCCGTTCGACGAGCCGACCTTGATGATGGCCCACAGCTCGCCGGCCCTGGACGTGGATCCCGCGGTGAGCAGCGACGGACTGACGCTGTGGTTCGCGTCGGACCGGGTCGCCAATCAGCCCTATCATCTATATGTGGCGACCCGCGGCTCGGTCCTGGCCGAGTTCGGCCTCCCCGGGCTGGCGGCGAACGTCAACGCCAGCGACCTCAGCCAGTCCGACGCACAGCCGTTCGTGACCGCCGACGGCAGCGAGCTGTGGTTCGGGTCGAGCCGCACGCCCACCATGGGCGGCTACGACCTGTGGCGGGCGCCCCGGTCGGGCGCCGGCTTCGGCACTCCGGTGAGGGTGGCGGAGCTCGGCTCGTCGGCCCACGACTGGTTCCCGACCCCGAGCGCCGACCGGCTCACGATCTACATCAGCTCGAACCGGACCGGCCCGGGCACCCGGGGCGGGTTCGACGTCTGGCGGGCGCGCCGCACCACCGTCAACGACGGGTTCGCGGCGCCGACCCTGGTCGAGGAGCTGAGCACGGCCGGCGATGACCGCGCGACCTGGCTGTCCGCCGACGGCTGCCGGATGTACGGCGGCGTCAACGGCGACATCTTCGTGGCAACCCGCGCACCCGCGCGGTAGGTCCCGCTCCGCGCCGACGCCTCGCGAGCCAGCGTACCAAGCCGCTCGGGCCTGTGGCGGCGTCCCGCCGCGGATCCTGGCCGCCCAGGCGTCCGCCGGCGGCCGCCGATGTGGCGCCGATCGCAACTGACGGAGCCCCATCGCCCTTGCGGACGCCGGGGCAAATGGGTTTCATGCCCGCGATGATCGAGCATAAACCCTTCGTCCCGCCCGAGGCGAACGTCCGTGAGCTGACCCCCATGGCACTCATCGTGGGTGCCTTCCTCGGTCTGGTCTTCGCGCTGTCGTCGGTCTACCTCGGCCTCAAGGTCGGGCTCACCGTGTCGGCCTCGATCCCGGTCGCGGTGCTGTCGATCACCCTGTTCCGCTGGTTCAAGCTGCGCGGCACGATCCTCGAGAACAACATCGCGCAGACCACCGGCTCGGCCGGCGAGTCGATCGCGGCCGGCGTCGCGTTCACCCTGCCGTCGCTGCTGCTGATGGGCTTCGACCTCGAGCTGGTCCGCGTGCTCATGGTCGCGCTGCTCGGCGGCCTGATCGGCGTGCTCATGATGATCCCGCTCCGCCACGGCCTGATCGTGAAGGAGCACGGCAAGCTCGCCTACCCGGAGGGCACCGCCTGCGCCGACGTGCTGATCGTCGGCGAGAAGGGCGGCACCGAGGCCAAGATGGTGTTCCTCGGCCTGCTGACCGGCCTCGGCTACGCGTTCCTCAGCCTGATCCTCAAGCTCTGGAAAGAGGGCGCGACCCTGACGCTCGACGTCGGCGGTCGGCTCAAGGCGGCCACGCTCGGGGTCGAGGTGTCGCCGCCGATGCTCGGCGTCGGCTACATCATCGGCCCCAAGGTCGCCGCCAACATGCTGGGCGGCGGCCTGCTCGCGTTCGTCGTGCTCATCCCGATGATCGTCTTCTTCGGCGACCCCGAGACCGTCGGCAAGATGTCGCCGGGCGCGATCCGCAACGAGTTCATCCTCTACATCGGCGCCGGCGCGGTCGCCGCCGGTGGCTTCATCGCGCTGGGCCGCTCGATCCCGACCATCGCGCAGGCGTTCAAGCGGGGCCTCGGCGACCTGCGCACCAGCGATGCCCCGCGCGCCGCGGTCATCCGCACCGAACGCGACCTGCCGATGACGGTGGTGATCGGCGGCGCGGTCGCGATCGCCCTGACCATCTGGATCGCGCCGATCCTCGAGATCAACCTGATGACCGCGCTGCTGGTGGTGCTGTTCGGCTTCTTCTTCGTCACCGTGTCGAGCCGCATCACCGGCGAGATCGGCTCGTCGTCGAACCCGATCTCGGGCATGACCATCGCGACCCTGCTCCTGACCTGCGGCCTGTTCGTGCTGCTGGGCTGGACCGGCGTCGAGTACAAGGCGATGGCGCTCACCACCGCCGCCCTGGTCTGCGTCGCCGCCTCGAACGGCGGCACCATCTCGCAGGACCTCAAGACCGGGTTCCTGGTCGGCGCCACGCCCCGGGCGCAGCAGATCTCGATCCTGGTCGGCGTGGTGTCGAGCGCCATCCTCATCGGCTTCACGCTGCTGATGCTCAACGACTCGCGCACGACGTACCCGGCGGTGAGCTACCCCGAGTTCACCGTGACCAAGATGAGCGACCAGACGCTCGACGGCCCCGACGGCAAGAGCTACCGCGTGGTCTACCTGCGCGACGACATCGCGATCGTGCCCAAGGTCGAGGTCGCCAAGGGCCGCTACCTGGTGGACGCGACCGGCGCGGTGCGGTTCACCCTCGGGCGCGACGACCAGCCGGTCAAGCGCGAGGTGCCGAACTACGTCGCCCCACCCGCCGGCGCCGACGCGGTCATGATGGCCGGCCCCGACGGCGTCAGCTACCGCGTCGTCACGCTCGCCGCCTCGTTCAAGGATGCCGGCCGCCACGTGCCGCGCGGCAAGTACCTGGTCGACGCCAGCATGAAGCTCGCCTACCTGGTCGATCCCGGCGTCAGCGGCAGCTATCCGTACGAGCTCGAGAAGGCCACCGGCACGCTGCCGCCCGACGTCACCGTGAACGACGAGGACCAGCTGGTGCGCGGCACCACCGTGGTCGGCACCGACCGCGGCACCGAGCTCGGCATCGATCATCGATCGTACCGCCTGATCGAGCTGGACGACGAGATCGGCGGCCTGCGCCCCGGCCGCTATCTGGTCGACGAGGCTGGCCAGGTCGCCTTCGTCGCGCGCGAGATCATCAAGTTCGATGCGCCCAAGGCCCAGCTGTTTCGCCTGATCATCGACGGCACCCTCGGCGGCAGCCTGCCGTGGGGGCTGGTCCTGATGGGCGTGCTGCTGGCGGTCATCCTCGAGCTGGTCGGGGTTTCGTCGCTGCCGTTCGCGGTCGGCCTGTACCTGCCGATCCACACCTCGGGCGGCATCTTCATCGGCGGCTTCGTGCGCTGGCTGGTCGACCGCAAGCGCCGCGGCGAGAGCGCGGCCGACGCCGAATTCTCGCCCGGCATGCTGATGGCCTCAGGCCTCATCGCGGGCGGCGCGATCACCGGCGTGCTCCAGTCGGTCATCTACGCGGCGAAGTGGAACCAGGCGATGGACCTCAGTGGCTTCCTGCCCGCGTCGCTGGCGGCCAACGAGACCTGGTGGCCGCTGACGCCGTTCCTGCTGATGGCGGCCGGCCTGTTCTACATCGCGACCCAGAAGCGGAAGTAGGGGGCCGCCGACCTCGCCGCACACGTGGCGAGGTCGGCAAGTCACTGAAGGTTGGTCGTGCTGGGGTGGGATGTCTTCCCCCGAGGGGTGGTCTCGAGTCCTCAGGGACCACGGTCCGGCCGGCCCCATCCGGCTTGATCGAGTCAGATCGTCGGCGGCGCGTGCGTGGAATGGTCGTTGCACTGTTGAGGCTCGTCCTCACCGAAGGTGCCGCCATGACTCGCTTCAACAACCTTCTCGCGCCTCTCCTCCTTTCTCTCGCTGCCGCATGCGGCGGTAGCTCGGTCGGCGGCGACGGCCCCTGCGGGCCGGGCAGCACCGACCCCATCTGCCAGCAGTCGTGCAACGGCACCGACGCGTTGTGCCCCAGCGGCTTCTACTGCGGACCGGCAGGCACCTGCACCGCCGACTGCACCGCCGGCGGCGGCGAGTGCGGCCCCGGCCGGAGCTGCGACAACGTCGGCCACTGCTTCGACGACGACAGCGAGCTCGACGCCAACGCGTGCCCCGCCGTGACGGTGTCGCCGATGCCGCGCATCCCGACCGTGCAGCTCCTGATCGATCAGAGCGGCTCGATGACCCAGGCGTTCGGCAACACCAACCGCTGGGACGCCGTGAAGGCCTCGCTGATCGCAAACACCGGCGTCATCACCACCCTGCAGGACCGCGTCGTGTTCGGCGCCAGCCTTTACACGTACAACGCGGCGCAGGACACCAGCTGCCCGCGCATCACCAAGACGCCGCTCCGCGCGCTCAACAACCGCGGCGCGATCGCCACCCTGCTCAACGCCGCAGCGCCAGCGTCCGACACCCCGACCGGCGAGTCGATCCAGAAGGTGATCCAGGACTTCCAGGCCAACCCGGCGGCCGCGAGCTCGGTGCCGGTGATCCTGCTGGCCACCGACGGCGAGCCCGACCGCTGCGCCGACCCCGACGGCCACGACAACGTGTCGCGCCAGCTCTCGGTCAGCGCCGCGCAGCAGGCCTACACCGCCGGCATCCGCACCATCGTCCTGTCGGTCGGCAACGAGGTCGGTGACGACCACCTGCAGCAGGTCGCCAACGCCGGCGCCGGCAAGCCGCCGACCACCGGCACCGAGCCGTTCTTCAAGGCCAACAACCCGGCCGAGCTGGCGACCGCGCTCGGGTCGATCCTCACCGGCATCCTGTCGTGCGAGCTCGACCTGTCGGGCACGGTCGACCCCGCCGGCGCCGCCGATGGCTACGTGGAGATGAGCGGCGGCGGGTGCGCCCGCACCGGCGCGCTCAGCTACGGCGCCGACTGGGAGCTGGTCGACGACAACACGATCCGCATCCGCGGCACCGCGTGCGAAGCGCTCAAGGCCGGCCAGTGCAGCCTGCAGGCGACCTTCGCCTGCGGCACGCTCATCAACTGAGCCACGCCCGGCGCGCCGGCGCGGCTGCCACCCGGCGGCGCGCGGGTATAGTCGCGCCATGTCCGCCACCGCCACCGCCGTCGTCACCGGAGCTGCCCGCGGCCTCGGCCGCCTGATCGCCACCTCGCTCGCCGGCCGTGGCTTCGAGGTGCTGTGCACCGACCTCGACGGCGCGGGCGCCGAGGCGACCGCGCGCGCGATCGGCCGCGGCGCCTGGGGCCTCGGCCAGGATGTCCGCGATCCGGACAGCCACCGCAAGGTCGCAGCCGCCGCCAGCGCGCGCGGACCGCTCAAGGTGTGGGTCAACAACGCCGGCGTGCTCGCGGTCGGCGCGGCCTGGAAGGCGACCGAGCTCGAGGTCCGCCGCATGATCGAGGTCAACGTGCTCGGCGTGATGTGGGGATCGCAGGCCGCGGTCGACGCCATGGGCCCGGCCGGCGGTCACCTCATCAACATCGCGTCGCTGTCGGCCTACGTGCCGGCGCCCGGCATGGCGGTGTACGCGGCCAGCAAGAGCGCGGTGCTCACCTACACGATCGCGCTGTCGGGCGACCTCCGCCACGCCGGCCTCCCGATCGAGGTCACCGCGATCTGCCCCGACGCGGTCGAGACCGACATGGTGAAGCAGGTCGCCCACCAGCCGGCCAGCGACATCCTGTTCTCCGCCGGCAGCATGCTGCGCGCCGAGGACGTCGCGGCCGCGGTCATCGCCAGCCTCGATCGCAAGAAGCTGGTCCGCATCCTGCCCGCCACCCGCGGCGCGATGGCCCACGCGCTCCATCCGTTCCCCGCCCTGGGCCTGCGCCTGCTCGATCGGTTCGCCGCGCTGGGCGCTCGCCACAAGGCCAAGCGCGGCGCCCCGTCGGCGCGCTGACCGCCACGGCGTCCGGTGCCCGGCGGTCCCCCCGAGCCCGGTCGGCGCGCTACCAGCGCCGCGACCACAGCAGGTCGAGGCCGTGGACGCCGTCGCCGGTGACGGCCTCGATCACCAGGCGACGGGCCAGCCAGTACTCGAGCTCGGCCTCGTTGGTGTTCTGGTCGGCGCGCGCCTCGACCCGGCGGCGGTAGGCGACGTAGAGGTTGCGCGAGAGCCAGCGGCCGGCCTTGAAGGCGGTGCTGGAGCGCGCGGTCGGCGCCTCGACCGCGAGGGTGTCGACCCGGAACGGCAGGCGATGGATGAACACGCCGGTCAGCGCCGAGGACGCGGTCGAGGTCGCGACCCCGAGCGCGGCGCCCTCGAGCTCGCCCCCCGGGGACACGCCGGGCGAGCCGCCCAGGACGAAGCTCAGCAGCTCGCCTTGCGAGTAGGTCGACGGGTCCGACCGGAACGTGATCACCGGGCGGCTGGCGCGACCGCCGGCGGCGATGAACAGGGTGAGCTCGGGGAAGCTGCGGCTGAGCAGCACGTCGAGCTGCGGATCGATCCCGCCGTCGAAGATCACCTTGGCCTGCTCGATGCGGTAGCGGCGATCGAGCAGCGTGAGCTCGCCGCGCGGCGCCTCGATGGTGCCATCGACCGCGATCACGTCGATGCCGACCGAGGCGGTCAGCGCGCCGACCGCCTCGCCGCGCAGGTCGGGCAGCTGGAAGTCGACCGGCTCGATGTCGATGCTCGCGATCAGGAATGGATTTTGGGGCCGCAGGTTGGCGCCGAGCCGGGCCCGCGCGCCGGTGCGGCTCGGCGCTCGGTTGCGGCCCCGGGCGCGCGCGCGCCCGCCGGTCCGCGCGTCGATGACCAGGTCGTCGGGCATCGCGGTCGCGTGGAGATCGGCGCCGCTCTTCTCGGGCACCACCACCCGGCCCTTGCGGACACTGGCGGTGGCCCGCCAGTGGTCGCCCTCGCGCACGACGTCGACGTGGACCTTGCCGCTGAGGATCGGCTGGAGGGCGTTGACCAGCTGGATCTTGGTCGCGCGCACGTCGATCACGGCGCGCTCGGGGATCAGCCCGGCCAGCGTGGCCGAGCCATCGAGCTCGACCACCCCGGCGCCGATCCGGCCCTCGAGCGCGAGCGTGGCCTGGCGATCGCGCAGGGTCAGCTTCACCGACGCGCCCGACAGGGTCCCGATCGCCGGCGCCACCGGCAGCCTGGCCTCGGTGAGCTGGATCAGGCCGCTCGCGACCGCGGTGGCCGGATCGACGCCGCGGATCTGGACATCGGCGTCGAGCAGCCCGCGCAGATCTTCGCCCGGGCCCGGCAGGAGCGGGGCCAGCCCGGCCAGCTGGTAGCCGGTGGCGGTGAAGTTGGTCCGGGCCGCAGCGAGCTGCCCGGGCGCGACCGTGCCGCGCAGCGCGAGGCGACCGCCGCTGGGCTGGGCGCCGACGACCTCGCCGGTGAGAGCCTTGCCGTCCCAGCGGGCGTTCGCGCTCAGCTGGCCAAGGCCGGTGAGCGCGCCGCGCAGATCACGGATCTCGAGGGTCAGCTCGCCGGTCGGCGCGCCGACGGTGCCAGCGACCTTGGCCGCCAGGTCGACCGTGCCGACCAGGCCGCGGTAGCGGCCGACCGCGCGCGCCAGCGGCGCGAGCGCGACCTCGTCCGCGGTCAGGGTGGCGGTCACCGGTGCCGGCCACAGCGCGGCCAGGCCGCGGCGCGCCAGCGCGTCGATCGGGACCTCGACGTGACCGCTGCCCCGCACCACCCGCAGGCCGCCCAGGCTCGCGACCAGGGTGCCGTCGAGGCCACGCACGCCGACGGTGGCGGTGACCTCGGCGTCGAGCCGCGAGCGCAGCGGCCCGCCGCGCAGGCCGACCACGCCGACTCGCACCGCGGCGCCGGTCAGGCCGGGCTCGACGTCGAGCTTCAGGCTGAGCCGGCCCAGCCAGCGATCGGGCAGGCCGAGCCGCGCGGCGATCGGCCCGACCGGCAGGCCCTCGGCCCGGACCGTGGCCGACGCGACCGCGCGCTGATCCAGCCGCGCCCAGGCCGCCAGATCGAGCGGCCGGGCCGGCGTGGCGATGGTCGCGTCGGCGGTCAGGGCGCCGATGCCCTCGACGTCGATCACCGCGGTGACCGCCATCGGGGCCCCGACCTTGCCGTCGAGGGTCAGGGTGGCATCGACCCGCTCAGCCACGCGCGGGCTGGTCAGATCGCGCACGATGATCCGCCCGGTGACGCCAGTGGCGGTCGCGTGCAGCTCGCCCTCGACCTTGCCGTCGAGCCCGAGCTGGATCCCGGCCAGTCGGCTCAGCGCGGCCAGATCGACCGGCGGGTCGGTGGCCGCGACCGCGCTGCCGACCCGGAGGTCGGCCCGCACCGCGCGGGCATCGAGCCCGCGCCAGGACACTAGGTCGGTGACGTCGCGCGGCGGCACCACGTCGAGCGCGAACACGCCGCCGCCGACCTCGGGTCCGCGCGCGGTGCCGTCGATGGTGATGCGGGTCGGCGACAGCACCGCCGACGCCGACAGATCGATCGCGGGCGCACCCGGGCGCGGCCGCACCTGGTGCATCGCCACGCCGACCTCGCCGGTCACCCGGCCGGCGCGCATGGCGCCATCGACCGAGACGTCGACCCGACCGCGGGCACCGCCCAGATCGAGGAGCCGATCGAGCGAGCCCAGCTCGAATCCCTTCAGCTGGGCGCGCACGTCGACGTCACCGGCGCGGCGGCGGCCACCGCCGCGGTGATAGCTGCCGGCCACGGTGGCGGTGCCACCATCGACCACCACCCGCACGTCGCGGGCATCGATCTGGTGGGGCCGGATCGTCACCAGCCCGCCCTGGGCCCGGAGGTCGACGTCGCGCACCTTCACGTGGGCGGTACCGAGCGCGATCGCGACCGCGTCCGGCCGGCGATCGACCAGCGCATCGATCGCGACCGGCATCCGGGTGTTGGTCGACGACACGCGCACGGCGATGCGACCGTCGCGGCGGGTTCGCGCGTCGAGATCGAGGCGACCGAGGTGCTCGCCGGCGGCGTCGACGTCGCGGGCGACCACGTGGACGTGGCCGGTCGGGTGAGCCGGGACGCCCGCGGCGTCGATGGTCACGTGGACCGCGCCGACGTCGACCGGGGTCGAGGTGGCGAGGTGGAGCCCGCGGCCGGTGACGGTGCCGCGCACGGTCACCTCCGGCGCCTCGTCGACCTTGCCGGCGACGGTGAGGTCGACGGTGCCGCCACCCCGGGTCAGCGGGCCCCGGAGCTGGGCCGGCACCACCAACGCCAGCTGGGGCGCGCTGCCGACCAGCCGGGCCGCGTGCACCTCGAGCCCGGTCCAGCCGAGCTTGGCCTGCACGGTCGCGCCGGCGCGCGCGCCGCCCGGGCCGGTGGCCCCGGCCGCGACCCAGAGCTGCCGGGCCGACAGCCCGGCGAACACGACCAGCGCGACCTGACGCGTCTCGGTCCCGACCTGACCGCGCAGCGCGACGCTGGCGCGGATCGAGTCGACGCCGAGCGTGGGCCGCTCGGGATCGATGGTGACGTCGAGATCGACCCGCCCCGACACCACGTCGACCGGCCCGCCGATCACGACCTGCGACGGCGACAGGCCGGTGGTCTCGAGGTGTCCGGACAGCCGCTGCCGCCCGGGATCGAGCACCAGCACGCCGGCGACCACCGAGCCGGCCAGGGTGCCGTCGATGGTGGTCTGGATCAGGCCTTGGCCGGGCCCGGCCGCGGCGCGGAACACCAGCGCGGTGTCAGCGACGATCGGCGTGCCGGTCAGCACCGACGGCCACCAGGCCGGCGGCACCGTCATCGAGATCGCGCCGGTGATCCCGTCACCGCGGACCGCCGCCTCGGTGATCTGGACCCGGGCCTCGCCGAGCCCGAGCTCCGCGGTCGGGATCACCACGCCGGCGCTGGTGAGCTGGAGCTGCCCACGCAGCAAGACGTCGGCCCCCAGCTCGCGCCAGCGAGCGGTGACGTCGACCTCGCTGCCAACCTCGAATGCCTGACCGGCCAGCACCGACACCGAGCCGCGGATCCGCAGCGCGTCGAGGTGGCCCTGCTGGTCGGCGGTGGTCCAGTGCACGTCGCCATCGACCGCGAGGCGATCGATCACCACGTCCCACGACAGCGGCTCCTCGTCGATGATGATCAGGTCGGCCAGGGTGAACAGCGCCTTGGCCGACGACACCGACGAGCCGGCGGTGGTCGGCGAGACCGCGGTGACGTGCAGGCCCTCCAGATCGAGGTGCTCGATCCGGATCTTGCGGCTCAGGAGCTCGGTCACGCCGAGGTTGGTGCGCAGCACGTCGAGCGTCACCATGGACGCGCCGCCGGCCTCGCGCAGCGTGATGTCGCGGACCACCAGCTCGCCGAGCACGCTGCCCTCGATCTTGCCGATCTTGACCGTGCCGTTGACGTGGGTTGCCAGCACCGCCTCGACCTGCGTGCGCAGGCGGTCGCGGCCCCAGTCGGTGTGGACCAGCGCGAGCGCACCGCCGATGCCGACCAGGATCAGCGCCAGCACCACCAGCAGCGCGCGCGCCACCATCCGCCGCGCCCGTCGCCAGAACCTGAACGGCCGCGGGCTCAGAACGCCTCGCCGAGGCTGAGGTGGTAGGCGATCCGTTCGCCGGCGCGCAGCTCGCCCGCGCCCAGCCGGTTGAGCCGCACGCCGACGTCGACCCGGACCGCGCCGACCACGGTCGGGATGCGCAGGCCGGCGCCGGCCGCCCAGTGCAGGCGGGTCAGGTCGAGCTCGGCGTGGCGCTCGGTGACGTCGGCGCCGTCGAGGAAGGTGGCGCCGTCGACGCGCAGCTTCCACACCGTGCCGAGCCGGGCCCGCACCTCGGCGCCGGCCTCGACCATCGCGCCGCCGCCGTACACCGCCGTGCGCTCCGTGCCGTCGATCACCGCGGTCGCGGTCGGCGCCAGCCGCCGCTCGGGGAAGCCGCGCTGGCTGTAGGCCCCGCCGGCGAACAGGCGACGGGTCACCGGGATCTGGCCGGTGATCACGCCGTACCGGACCCGGGCCGCCAGCGTGAGCGGCCGCCAGGACACGTACCCGCGCAGCTCGGGGACGGCGCGGAGGTAGTCGATCGCGCTGCCGGCGAGCGCCGTGCCCTCCTCGAGCCGCAGCTCGGCGTACCCGCCGGTGCGAGGCGCGACCGGGTTGTCGCGCAGGTCGACGATCAGGGTCTGCGAGAAGAAGCCGAGCCGGTAGCGGAAGTCGTCGGAGGCGGGGTCGCCAGCGAGGCCGAGCCGGGTCGCCAGCCCCGGCTCGGTCCCCATCTCGATCGCCTCGTCGACGTCCTCGAACCGGAGCACCCGCAGCTCCCAGCCGATCGCGAGCGACGCGACCTCGCCGATGATCGGCGAGCGCAGCCCGAGCCGCAGCCTCGGTCCGATGGCGGTGTAGGCCTCGAGCGCCTCGTACGAGAACCCGGCCTCGGCCTCGCCGCGCAGCCGCGGCCGCCACAGGTCGATGCGATCGAGCCCGGCGACCGCATCGATCCGCGGCTCGACCTTGCCGTCGGCGCGCTGCAGCGCGACCGCCGGCCGCAGCTCGATCCGGCTGCTGGTGAGCGCCTCGGGGAAGCCTGCGATCGAATAGCCGGCGCGCGCGCGCACCTGGTAGGCGGCGCGGTCCAGCCCGAAGCCGCCGCCGAGCCGCAGCTCGCGCGGCGTGGTGGGCAGCACCGAGACCGTCACCGGCACCGCCGGCAGGCCGGCCGAACGATCGGGCTCGACCCGCACGCTGGCGAAGCGGCCCATGTCGCGGAGGGTGTTCTGGGTCGCCACCAGCTGCTTCGACGAGTACGGCTCGCCTTCGCGGATCAGGAACCGCGCCCGCGCCGCGGTGGCCAGCTTGCCGTCGACGCCGAGCAGGCCGATGGTGCCGAACCGCGCGCGGACGCCGGGCGCGAAGGTCAGCCGGATCGTCGCCTGGGCGCGCGCGCGACTGGCATCGACCCAGGCGTCGACCCGGCCGTGGGCGTAGCCGTGCGCCTCGAGCAGCGCGATCAGCTCCGGCTTGGCCAGGTCGTACACCGCGTAGTCGAAGGGCGCGTCGTTGGCGAGGGGGATGGTGCGGCGCACGTCGTCGTAGGTCAGCTCGGGTGGTAGCCCGTCGATCTCCACGCCGGCCAGGGTGGCGCGGGGGCCCTCGGTGACCCGGAAGCGCACGGTGACGCCCCGGCGGCCCTCGATCACGTCGCTCTCGACCAGCGCGGCGAAGTAGCCGCGACGCGCGTACAGGCTGATCAGGCGGTCGCGGTCGGTGCGCACGTGGGCCGGCTCGAACGACTGCCCGTCGCGACGGGCGCGCTCGGTGACCATGCCTTCGATCAGATCGTCGTGGTCGAGGGCGCTGACCCCGACCAGCTCGATCCCCGCGACCCCCTGCTCGCCGGCCGGCCGCACCACCCGCTTCGCCGGCGCGCCGCACGCCGCGCTCAGCGCGACGGCGATCACGAGCACCAGCGCGGGGAGCGAGACACGCACCCGGGTACGACGCCTCGCCCCGGCGCATGATGCAAGCGTCCGTCCCGATGCCATTACGTGCGGGCCGCCCGCCCCCATGGATGAGCCGCAATCAACCGGTCGGCGCGCTCACGGACGGCGGGCTCGAGACGACTTGCGAAGGCCGCCTCGAGCATCCAGGCCAGCTCGCCGGCCGAGGCCAGGCGGCGCGCCGCATCCTTGGCCAACGCCAGGGCCACCACGCGATCGACGTCGCGCGGCAGGGTTTCGACGAGCTCGGACGGGCGCAGCGGCATGCTGTAGACGACGGCGAAGAGGATCTGGGGGACGCCGGCGCCGCCGAACGGCGGCCGGCCCACCAGCGTGCGGTAGATCACGGCGCCGAGCGAGAACACGTCGCCCCGGCGATCGACCGTCTGGCCGCGCGCCTGCTCCGGTGACATGTAGCTCGGGGTTCCGACCAGCCCACGCTGGGTCAGCGTGCCATTCGATCCGGTCAACGTCGAGACCCCGAAATCGAGGACCTTCCAGACCCCGCGCGACGAGCCCGGCGTCCGCGATCGGAACAGGTTTTGCGGCTTGAGGTCGCGGTGAACGATGCCCGCGTCGTGGGCGAGGTCGAGGCCACGGGCGACCTGCTGCACCATCTCGATGGCGTCGACCGGCCCGAGGGTGCGGCTCTGGCGCAGCACGACCGCCAGATCCTCACCGACCAGCAGCTCCATCGCGAGGTAGGGCCCGATGCCCTCGACCTGCCCGAGCTCGTGGATGCGCACGATGTGCGGGGAGTCGAACCGGGCCATGATCTCGCCCTCGCGCAGGAACCGCGCCAGGATCCGGTGGTTGGCCAGGCCGTCGCCGCGCAGCAGCTTGACCGCGCCGAGCTCGCCGCCGTCAACCTGACGTCCGAGGTAGACCTCGCCCATCGCGCCGCGGCCGATGATCTCGGCAAGCTCGAACCGCCCGACCCGGCGGCCGGTGAAGCGTCCGACCCGGCCAGCGTCGGCCCGCAGCGCCTGGTCGAGGACCTGGTTGGCCTCGTTGAGCTGGGCCTCGCGCTGGCCGGCCAGCCGGAGGGCGTCGTTGGCACGTTCGACCGCGCGGATCATCGTGGCCCGCGACAGCCGCGCGATCCACAGCGTGAGCCCGAGCACGGTCGGCACCATCACCAGCACGAACAGCCGGGCCGGCATCGACGCCACCGGCGCGCTCAGCACACCATGGTCGGGGATCACGCCGAGCAAGGTCAGGGTCGCCAGCACCAGGTAGCCCCCGATCGCGTACAGCGGGACCGCCACCGCGTAGCGACGGTCGAGGCCGAGCCCGAAGAAGCTGATGCCGAGCGTGATCACGACCGGGGTCGGCGAGAACACGCCAAAGAAGTGGAGGACCTCGAACGACATGGTGGCCACGGTCCAGCCGAAGATCCGGAACACCGTGGTCGTGTAGCCGGCCTCGCGGCGGGTCCGGTGCAGCACCCAGAGGGAGACCCCGCTCAGCACCGCCAGCGAGGCCATGAATGGCAGGCGGCGCGCCCACGGCGCGGGCAGCAGCGGCGTGTACGCCAGGGCCGCGGCGCACAGCACCAGCAGCGCGACCGACCAGGCGCGTGCGCGCTGGAGCTCCTCGGCCCGCAGCGCCGCGTTCATCTCGGCCGACGCCACGCCGGCGCCGGAGGGCGGGGGCGTGGTGGCGGAGTCGAACCGGTCGACCACGCCCGACGACGGCGAGGCGATGCGCGGCAGGCTGACCGTGGCCTGCTCGTCATCGTCGTCGACCAGCCCCGCCGCGGTCGCGTCCCCGGTCGTCGTCACGGAAACAGTGTAGCTGGTTCTGGTCGACCGGAATTCGCGTGGGCCGGACCCGGGCGCTGGCTGCGCGGTCAGTTACTGGCGGGGGTCTCGCGGCCGATCACGATCGGCGCGCAGGTCGAAACGCCAGCGCCGACCACGACGTACTGCTGGTTCGTCAGCGGGACGGTGTGGGCCATGGTCGAGCGGTTGAGCGCGTGAACGCTGGCGATCGGGCCGGTGCCGGTGAGCGCGTTGACCGTGGTGACGAACACGTAGAACGTGCCGCCCCACTGCGCGAAGGCCCAGGCCCGGACCGAGCGGCCGGCGGCGGCGAGGTCGAACGACAGGCGCTGGCCGACCCCGGCGCCGGTGACCTTGTCGATCTGCTGGACGAAGGCGTTGGCCACGGTGTCGGGGAAGAACGCCCACAGGGTGGCATCGCCCAGGCCGCTGTACTCGGCGCTGTACTCGGCCGTCGGACCGACCGCGGCGACCCGGTTGATGGCGAGGGTGGTCGTGTCGATCCAGCCCAGCGAGCCCGAGGTCTGCAAGTCGGCGTTGCCGCCGCCGATCCACAGCTTCTCGGTGTCGCCGCCGGCCGCGTCGGTGACGAAGCCCATGCCGAACAGGTCCCAGCGCTGGCCACCCACGTTCTGGCTGGCGACGAAGTCGGTGGGCTGGCACGACGCGTCGGCGGTCGAGACCTTGAAGATCTTGCCGCTGTTGTAGAGCACCCAGGCGACCGCGTCGCGGTCGACCGCCATCGAGAACGGCGTCGCCGGCGCGTTCGGATTGTTCGGGTCGGGCTCGAACGGCGTCCCCGGGTTGGGGCAGTTGAGCCGGCCGATCAGGCGGTACGGGCCGCCGGCCGCGCCGATGAGGCGAGGGTCGAACGCGACCAGGTTGTACGCGTCGTCGACGACGTAGATGAGGTCGACGCCGTCAGCCGAGCACGCGCGCGCGCACGCGCCGCTCGAGCACTCGGTGCCGGCGGCGCAGGTCTCGACGGTGGATCCGAACGTCCCGTCGGCGTTGCAAGTCACGACGCTGTTGCCGTTGCACGCGTTGCCGCTGCCGGGGACGCAGTCGAGGCAGCCGCCGTTGCTGGCGTCGCACGCGTTGGGGCAGTTCTCGGTGGTCGTGAACGAGCTGCCCTGGCAGGTCTGGTACTGGGTGCCGATGCAGCGGGTCTCGCTGCCGCTGCACGAATCGGCGCCGCCGTCGCCGTCGCCGACATCGTCGTCGTCGCCGCTGCCGCCACTGGGACCGCAGGCCGCAACGAGGCACGCGAAGGCGAGGGTGAAGCATGAAACCAAGGTGCGCGATGCCATGAGAGTCCTCCTGGGGCAAACGTCCCGTCCGACGTGCGAGGTGTCTTGTACCGCACCGGCCCCCGTCGGGGGAAGCGTCGCGACGGCCCCTGCCCCGGCATCCCGGCGCGGGGCTGATATGCTCCGCGCCGATGGCGACCTTCGTGCAAGGCTGGGGGCTGACCGTGCTCCTGCTGGTGGTCATCACGCTGGTCTTCTTCGCCGGCCTGGTCCACCTGCGCGGCGAGCTGCGCTGGGTGCGCACGCTCACCGACCACCTCGGGCTCGAGCTGGTCGACGAGACCGCGGCGCGGCGCCAGGGCGGGCTCGAGCTGGAGGCGATCCGTGACGAAGCGCACGCGGTGCGGACCGCGACCGACCCGGCGTGGGCCCAGAAGCAGGTGCGGACCTGGCAGATGCGCGCGTTCCGGCTGGAGCCAGCCCTGCTGTTCTGGACCGACCTGCTGCGTCAACTCGGGCTGCTCGGCACCGTGCTGGGCCTGGGCCTGGCGCTCGCGGTCAGCGGTGAGGGCGTCGCCGCGCTGATCGGCCCGCTGGCGCTCAAGGTGTGGTCGACCGTGTTCGGCCTCGCCTACGCGATCGTGCTGTCGTCGCTGTACGGCATGAAGCTGCCGGCCTGGGTCGACGCCTGCGAGAAGAACATCGAGGCCTGGGAGGCGCGCCGGCGCGCGGGCACGCCATGAGGCGGCGCCCGCTGCCCTCGCCGTCGGGGTCGATGACCTCGCTGGTCGACATCATGTTCATCCTGGTGTTCGTGCTGCTCGTGCAGGCCGCCGCGCGCGAGGAGCCGGCCAGCGCTGCGCCCGCGCCCCCGGTGGTGGTGCCGCCCCGACCGCCGGCGCCGCCGGCCGCGACCGCGAGGGTCCAGCAGGCCGCGCGGGTCGAGCTGGCCCGTCGGATCGAGCGCGCGCCGACCGTGGTCGCGCGGATCCTGCGCGACGGCCGGCTCACCGCCCTCGAGCTGCCCGACGGCCGGGTCGAGCTGGCGATCCCGCTGGTCATGGGCGTGGCCGATCCCGACGTCGGGCTCGCCTATCTCGGCGACCGGGCGGCCGAGCTGCGCTTGTGCCACGTCATCGCGCGCGAGCTCGGGGTCGCCGACCTCGATGGCCGGATCGTGGCGATCGCGCCCGAGGCCCCCATCGGCGAGCTGCCGGTCGCGCTGGTGGCCGGGCTGCGCCGCGATGCCGAGCGGTGCCTGACCGATCAGCGTGCGTTTGCGGTGCTGGTGGATCCAGCGGCGGTCCCGGCGAGCTCGCCGGCCGACCCCGCGGTCCAGGATGGAGGGATACCATGAGTGATGCGATGGATCGCGCGGAGCGTCGGCGACGCCGGCGCCGACGCTGGTTCGGGCTGCTGCTGATCGCCGTCCTGGTGGCCTCGTTCTTTCTGATCCGCTGCGGCGGCGGGTTCGGCATCGGCGGTGGCGGCGGGCGTGGCGTCGGCCGCGGGACCGCCAAGGGCCTGAAGCGGGGCCCGGCCGCGGTGGTCACCGACGCGGGCCCGCGCTGCCGGGTCCGGGTGTCCGCCGCCGGCGTGAGGCTCGACGGCGACGCCTCGTCGATCGCCGCGGTCGTGGCCGCGTGTCGCCAGGCCGGCGGGGCCGAGGTGATCGTCACCGGCGACGCCCGCCAGGGCCAGTGGGACGAGCTGCGCGCGGCGCTCGACGCCGCCGCGGTGCCGGCGTTCGTCAACGGCGCCGGCCGCCCGACCCCGACCCTCGACGCCGGGAACTAGACGTAGCGGACGGCGTGAACCGGCGGCAGCGAGGTCGCGACCTGGTGCCAGGCATCGCCCTGGTTGGCGGTGACCCACAGGTTGCCGGTGCTCGAGCCGAAGCCGAGCTGGTCGCCGTCCGGGGCGGTGGTGCCCTCGACCTCCGTGCTCGGACACTCGACGTGGCGCCGCAAGTTGGGCGTGAAGACGACCTCGGCCATCGGGGCGGACTGTACCCGAAGGCCGCGGCGTGGACGCGGGAGCGAGCGCGCGGTAGCGTCCGCCGATGAGCCCACTGGCGGAGTCCGCGCACGCCCTGCGTCCGTTCGCGTGCGTGGTCGCCGCGGACCAGGCGGGCGGCATCGGCCGCGCCAACGATCTACCGTGGCCCAAGCTCAAGGCCGACCTGCGCCACTTCCGCGACCTCACGTCGATCGCGCCCGCCGGCCAGCGCAACGCGGTGATCATGGGGCGCAAGACCTGGGACTCGGTGCCGCCGAAGTACCGGCCGCTGCCCGACCGGCTCAACGTCGTGATCTCGCGCGGCCAGGTCGCGCGGCCCGACGGCGTCCTGCTCGCGGGCTCGCTCGACGACGCGCTGGCGCATGCGGCCGCGGTGCCCGACGTCGACCAGCTGTTCGTGGTCGGCGGCGGCGAGATCTACTGGCAGGCGTTCGCGCACGACCGCTGCCGCGACGTGTTCCTCACCCGGCTCGCCAGCACGTTCGACTGCGACACCTTCATCCCGCCGGTCGCCGAGCGCTTCGCGCTGGCCGAGACGCTCGGCAGCCACCAGGACGCCGGCGTCGCCTACACGATCGAGCGCTGGGCACGCTGTCGCTAGACCGCGATCGGGAACTTGATGAACGGGTGGTGCTGGTAGCCGTCGAGGCGGATGTCGTCGAAGCCGAGCTCGAGCAGCGGCTTGTCGGCGAGGTGCAGGGTCGGCAGCGGGAACGGCTCGCGCTCGAGCTGCTGCTTCACGCCCTCGACGTGATTGAGATAGATGTGGGCGTCGCCGAGCGTGTGGACCAGGTGGCGCGGCCGCTTCCCGGTCTCCTGCGCGACCATCGCGAGCAGGAGCGCGTAGCTGGCGATGTTGAACGGCACGCCCAGGGCGAGATCGGCCGAGCGCTGGTAGAGCTGCACGTCGAGCCAGTCGCCGGCGACATAGAACTGGAACAGCGCGTGGCACGGCGGCAGCTTCATCTTCGGCACGTCGGCGACGTTCCACGCCGACACGATCAGGCGGCGCGAGGTCGGGTCGCGCCGGATCGACTCGATCACCTCGCGGATCTGATCGATGCCGGTGCCGGGCGGCGCGCCGGGGGCCGCGCCCCAGTTGCGCCACTGGAAGCCGTAGATCGGACCCAGCTCGCCGTCGGCATCCGCCCACGCGTCCCAGATCGGCGTGTGCTCGGTCAGCCCGTCGTTGATGTTGGTCGCGCCGCGCAGGAACCAGAGCAGCTCGCGCACGACCGCGGGGAACAGGACCTTCTTGGTCGTGACGATCGGGAACCCGGCCCGCAGATCGTAGCGAGCCTGAGCGCCGAACACCGACAGCGTGCCGGTGCCGGTGCGGTCGATCCGACGCTCGCCGTCGGCGAGCACCAGGCGCAGCAGGTCGAGGTAGGGCCGCATCGCGCCTCGTATACCACCGGCGCTGTGATAGGTCTCCCGCGATGTTCCCGACCGCGGTCCGCTTCACCGAGCTGGTCGAACGCTACGACGCCTTTCTGTTCGATGCCTACGGCGTGCTCGTGGATGCCGGCGGCCCCTGCCCGGGCGCGGCCGCCGCGCTGGCCGCGGTGCGCGCCGCCGGCAAACCGCTGCTGGTGGTGAGCAACGACGCGTCGCGCCTGCCGGCCACCGCCGAGGCCCGGTTCGCCCGGGTCGGGCTGCCGATCGCGGCCGACGAGATCGTGCTGTCGAGCGGCCTGATCGCCGCCGACGTGGCGGAGCACGGGCTCACCGGCGCGGTCGCGATGGTGCTCGGCACCCCCGACGCGCGCGCGGCCGCGACCGCCGCCGGCCTCGTGGTGGTGCGGCCCGACGACGCCGCCGCGATCGACCTGCTGCTGGTGTGCGATGACAGCGGCTTCGAGTTCCTCGCCGGCATGAACGCGGCGCTCACGGCGTGTGTACGCGCACTCGATGCCGGCCGCGCGCTCACGCTGGTGTGCCCCAACCCCGATCTGGTCTACCCGCGCGGCGGCGGCGCCCTCGGCTTCACCGCTGGCTCGATGGCGATGATCCTCGAGGCCGCGCTGGTCCGCCGCGACCCCGGCGCGCCGCGCTTCCGCTACCTCGGCAAGCCGCACCCGCCGATCTTCGCCGAGGCGCGTCGGCGCGTGCCCGGCGCGACCCGGCTGCTGATGGTGGGCGATCAGCTCGAGACCGACATCGCCGGCGCCCGCGCGGCCGGGATCGACGCCGCGCTGGTCACCGGCATCTCGCGCTGGCGCGTCGGCGCGACCGCGCCCGACCTGGCGCCGCACTGGCTGCTCGACTGGCTGTGAGCAGAACGGCGAGTCACGGCAGATTCGGTCACGAGGGAAGGCGCCGCCGTGCGCTCCCGTATCATGGGGACGATGCCCTTCGACAGACGTACGTCCACCGGCACGGGTGACACGGGTGGCGCGCGCTTCGAGGGCGGCGCCGGCAAGCGCACGCTGACCGAGCGTCTCCAGCCCCGCCTGCGGGTCGGCGCCTCCTCCGACGTCCACGAGCAGGCCGCCGACAGCGCGGCCGAGCGGGTGACCAGCGTGCTCCACGGTGGCGAGGCGGCACCGGCGGCGCCGCTGGCGATCGGCTCGGTCGGGGCCGGCGAGGCCCAGGGCAAGGACGCCGATGCGGGCGAGGCGCCGGCCAGCGTTGAAGCCGCGACCAGCGGCGGCGGCGGCAACCCGCTCGACCCGACCACCCAGAGCCGGATGGAGGGCGCCTTCGGCGGCCACGACTTCTCGAGCGTGCGCGTGCACACCGACGGTGGCGCCGCCGCGTCGGCGGCCGACATCGGCGCCAGCGCCTACGCGGTCGGGCAAGACCTCTTCTTCGGCGATGGCGCGTACCAGCCCGGCAGCGCCGCGGGTGATGGCCTCCTCGCGCACGAGCTGACTCACACCGTCCAGCAGGGCCACGGCGGCGCCGCCCAGCGCCGGGTGGTGCAGCGCGGTGGCCCCGGCGATCCGCCGGCGGTGGCCCCGGCCGGCCCGACCGCCACGCCCGGCGAGGACCCGGTCGACAACGAAGGCAACCACTACCGCACGGTCGGCGGCAAGACCCACATCACCGCGGCGCCGGTGCAGGCGGTGCCCGGCCACAGCGGCAAGTTCGAGGCGCTGCCGGCCAACCCGCTCGCGACGTTCAACGCGCTCATGGCCCAGGTCGAGGCGGCCAAGGTCACGCAGCTCGCGACCGCCGACGGCTTCGCCGGCGGGCGGGTGCCGCCGGCCGACTACAAGTACTGGTTCGCCAAGGTCTACTACTACGTCACCGAGCACGAGCTCGCCGCGATCCGCGCCGGCACCTACCAGTACCCGATGATGAAGGCGCAGGAGGTGATCTGGTTCAACAACGCCTACATGGCCAATGTCCACCGCTGGGCGTCGGGCGCGCAGGCCGAGTGCGAGCCGCACTGGCGGCAGGCGTTCACCAACGCCGAGAGCCAGGCGTCGACCGAGGTCGACACGCTCACGCCGCTGATCGGCCAGGGCGTCGGCGGTGGCGTCGGGCTCGCCGGCGGCGCCGCCGCCGGGGCCCTGATCGGCACGTTCGTGTTCCCCGGGATCGGGACCGCGCTTGGCGCCGGGCTCGGCGCGCTCGGCGGTGCCCTGACCGGCATGATGGCGGGCGCGCCGGCGGCCAACTCGCTGTCGGAGGGTGCGCGCCGGGTGATGGCGGCGCTGCTGCCGTCGATGCAGGCGCACATCCGCTTCGATCTCCCGCGCGCGATCGCAGGCTGCTTCCAGTCGTACTACGCGGGCCTGCCCAGCATCGGGCTCGGCGACTTCCACCCCGACTTCGACGCGATGGGCCCGGTGTTCGATCAGGCGCAGACCAGCCTCAATCCCGAGATCGCCGCCGCCACCGGCGTGCCGGCCTCGGTGCTGACCCAGGCCGCGACCCACGCCTTCCCGGCCTACTTCGACGTCGCCGCCGAGCGCCAGACCACGTGGACGAAGTCGGCCGAGCTGGTCGCCGCGCACACGGCGGGCGCGACCAACCAGGCGTCCGAAGATCGGATGCGCGCGGTCACCGGCGCCGGCTCGCCGGTCTCAGGCGCGAGCGCCTACCAGGTTGACGGGCATGACATCTCCGGGTTCGACTGGGGCATCAACCCCGGCACCGCCCCGCCGCAGACCATGCCCACGCCCCCCGCGGGTGGAGGTAACTGATGAACCCGACCACCGAGCCCCCCGCCGCGATCAAGCAGTTCGTCCTCGCCGGCGGTCAGATGGACGTCGACACCATGTTCGGCCTGGTCGACTGGCTCATGACCCACGCGCCCGACTGGGCGCGCAGCCTCGACAGCCCGGCGCTGCCGGCCGACCGCGCCGAGGCCCTGGCCGACGCGGGCATCAAGGAGCTCGAGCACGTCACGCTGCCGATGGTGCGCAATCGCCTGACCGAGATGACGCTGGCGCTCGGGGCCGGCGGTCAGGTCCGGCCCGCCACCGACGACGAGCGCGCCAAGGTGCTGGCCGCGGTCCAGGTGCCGGCGGTCAGCCGCGCGTTCCCGACCCGGGTCACCAATCGCCTCGAGGTCTGGCGCGGCCGCGCCCAGCAGGCGTCGGGGCCGTGGTGCGCGACCGCCGACGGCAAGACGTTCTGGCTGGTGCTGAACCCCGACCAGGATCGCGTGATCCTCGTGAAGTCCGGGGCGGTCCGATGACACCCGGGGAGGAGCGCTCATGAGCAACCGCGAAGGCCGATCGGAGCCCGGGTCCACCACCGGCGAGGCCGCGAGCAGCGGCGGCGGCGCGCCCGGCAAGCGAACCCTCACCCAGTCGGTCCAGCGCAAGGCCGGTGGCGCTCCGGCCGCCGCCGGTCCTGCCGGTGGCGAGGCCGCGAGTGGCGCGGCCGGGCCCGGCCCCGACGTGGCCGCGGCCAAGGCGGCCGCGATCGTCGAGCGCGCGATGGCGCGCAAGCGCGCGCAGCAGGGCGGCGCCGATCCGGCGGCCGCCGCCGGCGAGGCCCCGGCCGGCGAGGGGGCCAGCGGCGACAGCGCCGCCTCGGGTGGGCCGGTCCAGATGGACGGGGACGGCGCGCGCGCGGACCCCGACACCATCCACGCCGCCGCGGCCGATGGCGTCGGCGGCGCCGCCGGTCGCCTGCCGTTCGCCGACGCGATCCAGCAGTCGTTCGGCGGCCACGACGTGTCGGGCGTACGCGCGCACGTGGGCGGCGCCGCCGCCGAGGCCTGCGCGACCATGGGCGCGTCGGCGTACGCGAGCGGCAGCGACGTCGCGTTCGCGTCGAGCCCCGATCTCCACACCGCGGCCCACGAGGCCGCCCACGTCGTGCAGCAGCGCGGCGGCGTCCACCTCTACGGCGGCGTCGGTGAGACCGGCGACGTCTACGAGCGCAACGCCGATGCAGTCGCCGACCGCGTGGTCGCCGGCGCCTCGGCCGACGACCTGCTCACGCCGTTCGCGGGCGGCGCCAGCACCCCGGCGGTGCAGCGCAGCGCGGTGCCCGCCGCCAGCGCGACCCCCATGGAAGGCCCCGGCGCCACCGGCGGCGGCGCGACCACGGCCGCGGCGGGCGGCACCGGCACCAGCCACTACGTCGTCGAGCTGAAGGCGTGGATCCCGCACGACAAGGTGGTCGACCCCGAGGAGCCGGCCCGCGCCAGCGACTGGCTCGACTCGATCAGCGGCGTCGTCGACAGCGTGCTCGACTCGATGCCGTTCTCGGCGGTCGGCCCGCGGCTCAAGTACGACTTCCACTCGTACTACCGGGGCGACAACCACGCCGGCTACGACGGCGGGCACCGCGTGATCTCGAAGGCGGAGTTCGACTTCGACGGCACCACCGTCAGCAGCTTCAAGCACACCGGCAACGCCCACGCGAGCCACCGCGACTACGACTACCGGGCGTGGATCGAGTTCCTCTACGGCCTGGCGTCGATCGAGGTCACCAGCGGCGCGGGCTCCGAGAGCGCCACTGCCGGCGGCAGCTGGTCGGGCGCGACCGCGGGCCCCAACAGCTTCGACCTCGGGTTCGCCAGCGCCAACCCGCTGGTGATGACGTGGGCGCCCGACATCGACTCCACCGGCCACGGCACCCTCGGCAGCGGCCTGACCTTCAGCTACAACACCGACCTGTTCCCGAGCCACGGCGTCCGCGTCTACAAGAACGGCAGCGCGGTCGAGACGAAGGTGGTCAACGACGCATCCGGCGTCAACGGGCTGGGCCCGATCGGCGCTGCGCTGATCGGCCACCGGCTCACGTCTCAGACCAACGCTGGCTCGATCACGGTGCCGTGACCGACCAGTCGGGCGGCTCGCCGGCCGGCCCGCGCCCGACGTGAAAGCCCTCGAACCGGCGGGAGGTCCCGCTGGCGCCACCGGCCACGCCCGCGTGCCAGCAGCACACCACCGGGCTGGCGAAGCGCCGGGTGGCGGCGTCGGGGCCGGTGCCGCGGTCGCGCGAGGCGTCGACCAGCGGTGTCCGGTTTCCGGACGCATCGACCGCGAGGTAGCGCTGGTGGAGGATGCCGGCCTCGGCGCGGCTCGAGGTGGCCAGGTACCCGCTGGCCGGGATGCGGATCACGCGCTCGGCGCCGACCACCGGCAACGGTGGCGAGGACCGGACCTCGAGCTCGACGACGACCCAGCCCTCGAAGCCGGCCGGGAGCTCGTAGACCACCGGCGTGGTGTGGTCGCGGCGATCGCAGCCCGCGGTCGTCACCAGCGCCGCGAGCAGCGCCGCCTTCATGCCCGGTCAGCCCCGGCCGGGAAGTGACGGTCGAGGAGCAGGTCCAGCTCGCCCGGGACCAGCGCGAACCAGCCGGTGACCTCGGCCGGCGAGAACCGCCGGGTCAGGCTGTCCTCGATCAGCGTGTTGAGGTCTTGCTCGACGTGGACCGCCCGCATCAGCGACGGATCGGGCCCGGGCGCGGTGCGGCTGCGGGTCCACGCGTTGACGACGTACTGGTCGCCGAGCGGATAACGATGGTGGAGCGCGATCTCGAACATCTGCGGCGGATCCATCGTCCAGCGCGGCTGGCAGTAGTGCGCAGCCAGGTACGCGCCCGGCGTGTCGTGCGCGGCCAGGCGCGTGATCACCGCGGCCAGGCGGGCCACCCGCTTGTGCGCGACCTGCATGAGCTCGACCAGCAGCTCGGCCGCGGCCGGATAGAACGCGTGCGGCAGCGGGGTGGCGGCAGCCGCATCGGCCAGCACCCAGTACACATCGGCGCGGGTCGCGGTCACCTCGGCGCGCCACGCCCGCGCCTGGTCGGACAGGATGAACCGCGGCGCACCGCCGTCGCCGGGCGCGACCACCGGGTCGGCATCGAACCGCGCCAGCCAGCCCGGCAGCTGCCGCATGACGCGGCCGAAGCCGGCGTCGTGATCGGGCGTGAACACCGTCGCCTGGCACACCGTGACGGTGAACGCGCCGGCGGCGAGGGCGGTCATCGGGTCCTCGCGATGGCCATGGCTCATCATTCCACACTCGCTCGAGCGCCGCTGCTGACCGGACCCGCGCGCTGGCGCCAGGGCCGCCGCCCGGCTCAGTGGGTCGGCAGGCCCGGGTTCGCGACGGTGACCTGGTAGACCCCGGTCCGGGCGGTGACCAGCAGCGTGCGCCCGTCGACGCCGCCGAAGGCGCAGTTCGACGGCTGCTGCGGGATCGCGATCACGCCCCAGCGGTGGCCGTCGGCCCGGTACACCTCGACGCCCTGCGAGGTGGCCACGAACAGGTTGCCGTCGACATCGACCGCCATGCCATCGGGCGTGCTGGCCGGCGTCACGAACGTCCGGGCCTCGGACAGCGCGCCGCCCGCGGCGACCGTGAACGCCCGCACCAGCGCGGCCTCGGAGTCGCCGACGTAGAGCGTGCGCTGGTCGGGCGCGAGCGCGAGGCCGTTGGGCCGCTCGGTGAGCGCGCCGCGGCGCTCGGCGGTGACCGCGCCGCCGGGCGCGACCCGGAAGACGCCCATGAAGTCGAGCTCGGCCGGGGCACCCTCGAGCCCGTAGGGCGGGTCGGTGAAGTAGATCGTCCCGTCGCTGCGCACGACCGCGTCGTTGGGCGAGTTGAACCGCCGGGTCTCGAAGCGCTCGACGACGGTGGTCGGATCGGGGCCGTTGCCGCGCGAGATCCGTCGGGTGCCGTGCTCGCACGCGATCAGCTGACCCTGCGGGTCGACCGCGAGCCCGTTGGCGTTGCCGCTGGGCTGGCGGAACGACGCCGGCGCGGCCCCGCCCGGGGTCCACCGGTAGATCCGGTTGGCCGGGATGTCGCTGAACACGAACTCGCCCGCGCCCGCGCGCCACTGCGGGCCCTCGGTGAACATGTAGCCGGTCATCACCGGCGTCACCGTGCCGATGCCGACCAGCGGATCGCCGCGTGCGGCGTCGAGGCCGCCGCCGTCGTTCGCGCCGCCGTCGTTGGCCCCGCCGTCGACCGGATCGACCGCGTCGTCACCACCACCGCAGGCGCCGAGGATCACGAGGGCGAGGACGGCGCGGCTCATGACACCGATGATACGCCAGGGCGCTTCGCGGCGGCCCACGCTCGCGAGCTCACGCCTCGTCGACGGCGAAGCTCCAGGTCTTCACCACCACCGCGCGGGCGGCGAGATCTTCGAACACCGCCTGCCAGGCGTCGCTCGCCATCGCCGCCGCCAGCTCCGGCAGCGAGCCGAACCGCGCGACCAGGGACAGGTCCCAGCGCGCCGCGCTGTCGTCGGCAGGGCTGCCCAGGGTGAGGCGAACCAGGCCGGGCGCGCCGGCGAGCCCGGCGCGGATCGCCGCCAGCGCGGTGGCGCGGCCGTCGGGCGTCGCCTGCTCGGCTACCAGGCGCACGAAGCAGTAGCGATCGATCATGGGGCTTCCGGAGGCGCCGGCTCGGCGCGCAGCGCGGCCAGCCACGGCGCGAGGTCGTCGGGGATCGGGCTCACCCAGCGCACGGGCTCGCCGGTCGCCGGGTGCTTGAAGCCGAGCACGGCCGCGTGCAGCGCCAGCCGGGGCGGCGCCGGGTCGAAGCGGCGCGCCTCCTCGCCGCCGTGCTGGCCGTCGCCGAGCACGGGATGGCCGGCCTCGGTGAGGTGGATGCGGATCTGGTGGCTGCGCCCGGTCTCGAGCCGCACGGTGAGGATGGTGGCGCGACCGCCGGCGACCCGCTCGCGCCCGACGACATGGGTCACCGCGCGGCGTCCGGCGATCGGACGTTCGAACAGGGTCAGCGTCGATGGCACCGAGCCAGCCACCACGGTGAGGTACTCGCGCTCGACGTCGTGGGCCGCGAACCGCTCGGCCAGCACGCGGTTGGCGAGGTCGGTGCGGGCGAACACGAGCAGGCCGCTGGTCGGCAGATCGATGCGGTGGACCAGGAACACCGGGCCCGCGTCGGGCCGACGCGCCAGCATGTCGAGCAGATTGCCGCGATCGCTCTCGGGCGTCGGCGCGGTGACCAGCCCGGCCGGCTTGTCGGCGATGATCAGGTGCTCGTCCTCGTGGACGATCCGGTAGGCCGGCAGCGCGGCGTCGGAGCGGGCCCGCGCCTCCTTGCCGGTGCCGCCGGCGCGATCGAGCGCCCCGCCGACGTTGGCCTCGACCACCTGGCCCGGGCGCAGCGTGCGGCCGGCGGCCTTGACCCGGGCCTTGTCGACGAACACGCCGCCGATGTCGATCAGCACCCGCGCGCGACGGCGCGACAGGCCCGGCACGTGGCGGGCCAGGATCTGATCGAGGCGCATGCCCGCGTCGGCATCGGCAACGGCGAAGCGGACGGAGTGGGCCACGGGCGCATGATGGAGGCGAGCGCCAGATCCGTCAACGCGCCAGCCCGGGCCCGTGGTCACCACCTGGATGGCACGCCGGCTTTCGACCCGCGACTGGCGCTTCGTCGATCGCCAGGACCGCGCGGCGGGTCAGTTGATGCGCGCGCCGACCAGGTCGCGGATCGCGTCGGCGATCGGGCCCGGGACCTCCTCCTGGAGGAAGTGACCGGCGGCGGTGCGGACCACGCGCGCATCGGGGAGCTGCCGCTCCAGGAACGACAGCACGCGGCCGAGGACCGGGTCGCGGGTGCCCCACACCAGCGACACCGGGCCCTGGTACCCGGTCACCAGCGCCTGACAGCGCTCGAGCAGCGGGATCGAGGGATGGTCGGCCCCGTCGGGGACCATCCGCGCCAGCGCCAGCGGCGCCGCGCGGTCGCGCACGTGCCGCAGCGGCCACAGGTACCCGAGGGTGGCCTTGCCGAGCAGGCTAGTCTTGTCGCCCTGCACCAGCGCCATGCCCGCCTGCGGGGCGCCGACCAGCCGGAACAGCAGGTCGCTCACGACCGGCAGCTGCGCGAGGCGATGAAACGCCGACGGCTTGAATCCCGGGCGCGGCGGGCCGATGACCGTGTTCAGGAGCACGATGCCGCGCACCCGCGCCATCCGCTCGGCCAGCGCGAGCAGGCCGATGGGACCGCCCCAGTCCTGTCCGACGAAGTAGACGTCGTCGGGTGCGATCTCGTCGAGGCAGCGCGCGACCCAGGTCCGGTGCGCGGCCAGCGAGTGCGCGGCGACATCGCGCGGCTTGTCGGACAGGCCGAGGCCGATCAGGTCGGGCACCACCAGGCGCAGGCCATCGCTGGCGAGCCCGGCGACCACCTTGCGCCACAGGAAGCCCCACGACGGGTTGCCGTGCAGCAGCACGACGGTCGGGCCGCGGCCCCACTCGGCGACGTGCATGCGGACCCCGCCGACATCGACCAGGCGCCGGCGCATGCCGGGCGGGAACATCGCCTCGAGCCAGGCCGGCATCGCAGGGGCATCCATGGGCGGTGACGTTAGCACCACCGCCGACGCTGCCTCGGTACGCGGCAACGCGGTACCTTGCGCGGGGTGCGCCCCACCGCGCTTGCCGCTGGCCTGCTGTTCGCCTCGGGAGCAACCGGGCTCGCGTACGAGGTCGCGTGGGCGCGCGAGCTGGGCCCAGTGCTTGGCCACACCGCCGACGCCGCCGCGGTGGTGGTCGCCGCCTACTTCGTCGGCCTCGCGGTCGGCGGCCTCGCCGGCGCGCGCCTCGCCCGCCGCCTGCGCCGACCGCTCCTCGGCTACGCCATCGCCGAGACGATCGCGGCCCTGTGGGCGCTCGCGCTGGGCCCCATCCTCGATCTCGCCGGCGGCACCGCCCTGGCTCGCGCGCTCCACGACGCGGCCCCGCTGACCGCCGGCCTGGCCCGCGCCGGCGTCGCCTTGCTCGCGCTCCTGCCCGCGACCGTCGCGCTCGGCGTGACGATCCCGCTGGTGGCCGCCCACCTGCGCACCGTCCGTGGCGCCGCGTGGGCCTACGCAGCCAACCTCGCCGGCGCGGTGGTCGGCACCGCCCTCGCGACCTTCGTCCTCCTCGGCGCCGTCGGCGTCACCGCCACCGGCCGCCTCGCCGCCGTGCTGGCCCTCGCCGTCGCCGCGCTCGCCGCCCTCGCCAGCCGCAGAACCAACCCGGCAGGCGCCCACGCGCCTCGCCCTTCGACTCCGCCCCTCGGGCTTCGCTCAGGGACACCGGAGAGAGACGCGTCGTCCGACTTTCGGACATCTTCCCCGTCACCTTTTCCCTCGCCCTCGCCCTCGCCCTCGCCCTCGCCCTTTCCCTCTCCCTTTCCCTCTCCCTTTCCCTCTCCCTTTCCCTCTCCCTCTCCCTCTCCTTCTCCTTCTCCCTCTCCCTTTCCTTCCCTCGCTTCCCCGACAGCCGCCCCCGGCCTCGCCCTGCTCCTCGCCATCGTCTCCGGCCTCGGCAGCGCCGCGACCCAGGTCCTCTTCACGCGCGCCCTCGCCCTCACGTTCCACAACAGCGCCTACACCTTCGGCGCGGTCATCACGGCGTTCCTGCTCGCGCTCGCCGCCGGCGCCGCCCTCGCCGCTCGGGTCGATCGCAGTCCCGCCGCTACCCTGCGCGCCGCCGGCCGCGCTGCGCTCGCCGCCGCGATCCTGCTGCCCGGCGGCGTCCTCGTCCTGTGGGCCTCCACCCAGGGGCTCGGCTACTTCACGGCCTCCGGCGCGCTGCCCGGCTACGTCGTCGCCGCCGTCGGCCTCGCGGTCCTCGTCGTGGGGCCGCCCGTCACCGCCATGGCCTTCCTCCTCCCCCTCGCCTGGCGGCTCGGCGACGCCACCCCGGCCCGCGACGGCATCGGCGGCCCCGCCCCCGCCGTGCCGGTCGGCGCCACCATCGGCCGGCTCACCGCCGCCAACAACCTCGCCGGCGCCGCCGCCTCGCTCGCCACCGCGCTCCTGATCGCCCCGTCCCTCGGCCTCTGGAACAGCGTCGCCGCGGTCACCGCGCTCTACGCGATCACCGGCGCGGTCCTCGCGTTCCGCGCCGGCGAGCGCCGCGCCCTGATCGCGGTCGCCGTGCTCCTCGCCGCCGCCACCGCCGCGATCGCCCGCCCGATGCCACGCCTCCCCGCCGGCACCCACCTGCTCGCCCGCTGGGAGACCGCGTACGGCTGGCTGGACGTCGTCGAGGACGCCCGCGGCGAGCGTCGCCTGCGCCAGAACCTCCACTACGGCTTCGCCTCGAGCGACAACGACCTGCGCCAGCGCCGCATGGGCCAGCTGCCGCTGCTCCTGCATCCCGAGCCCCGCCGCGCGCTGTTCCTCGGGCTCGCCACCGGCATAACCGCCGGCGGCGCGCTCGCCGATCCCGCCCTCGAGCGCCTCGACGTCGTCGAGCTGATCCCCGAGGTCCGCGCCGCCGCCCGCCACTTCACCGCGTGGAACGGCGGCGTCCTCGACGATCCGCGCGCGCATCGCCACCACGGCGACGCGCGCTTCTGGCTGCGCGGCGCGGACGCCCGGTGGGACGTGATCGTCACCGACCTGCAGCTGCCGTGGGCGAGCCAGACCGGCTACCTCTACGCGCTCGAGCACTACCGCGAGGTCGCGCGTCACCTCGCGCCCGGCGGCGTCCACGTCCAGTGGCTCGCGCTGTGGCAGGTCAGCCAGGCCGACCTCGAGCTCATCGCCGACACCACCCGCGCGGTGTTCCCGACCGTCGCGCTCTGGCGCGGCGACAGCTCGCGGCGCTGGGGCCTGATCGCCGTGGTCGCGTCGACCGCACCGATCACGCTCGACGCCGCGGTGCTCGCGCCGCGCATGGCTCGGCTGCGCCCGGCGCCCCGCCATCCCGATCCGGTGATCGCGTCACCACGCCGGATGGTCGAGCTCTACATCGGCGACTGGCCGGCGCGCGCGCGCGCGCCGCTCAATCACGACGACACCCTGCGCCTCGAGCTCGATGCGCCCAAGAGCGATCGCCAGCGCACCGCGCTGACCGGCGAGCGGCTGGTCGGCTTCTACCGCACCGTGCTCGCACCGCTGACGCGCGCGGCCGTGCAGTTCACGCCGGCGGCCGGAGATCCCCCGTGGGATCCCGATGGTGGCGTGCGCATGCAGATGGGTGCCGCCGGCGAAGACGGCACCCCACCCTGACCATCAGAGGGTGCGATTCTATCGAATCTCGCCCTCCCTTTCGATCGGTCGGCCGCGGGCCAGAGCCCGCGCCCGCGCCCGATCTGTACGGAACCAGAGCGCTTCGGCTCGGCTCAGGTCAGGGGCTACCAGTCGCCGTCTTCGCCACGACGCCGGTTGCCGCCGCCGCGCTTGCCCTTCTCGGGCTCGGGCGGGCCACCGGTGCGGCCCTTGCCGCCACCAGGACCGCGTCGCGCATCGGCTCCGCCCGGCGGCGAGTTCGCGCCGAAGCGCGGCACCGTCGGGCCGTTGCCGCCCGGCGGGACGCCGTACGGGCGCGCGGGAGGCGCGCCGTACCCGCCACCGCCACCAGCCGGAGCGCCGCCGCCGCCGCCGGCATAGCCACCGCCGCCGCCGCCAGGCGCGCCGCCGTAGCCACCGGTCGGACCGCCAGCGCCACCGCTGTACGGACGCGGCGGGCCGCCGCGCGACTCACGCTCGCGAGCCTCGTTGATGCGAAGCTGACGGCCGTCCATGTCGGCGCCGTCGAGCTCCTTCAAGGCTTGCTGCGCGAACTCGGACGTCGACATCTCGACGAACGCGAATCCGCGGGAACGACCGGTCTCTCGATCCATGATGATCGAGACGCTGGTTACTTCTCTGCCGTTGGCCGAGAACAGTTCCCTGAGCGACGACTCGGTGGTGTTGTAGTTCAGGTTGCCCACGTAGAGCTTCGTACCCATGACAGTCGAGATCTCCTGCGCTTTGCTTCGAGAAACGGTTGAAATCAGATCGGGGGAAAACGGTCGCGACGAGTCCGTGGTTAGCTCCACGGGGAAACCGTCCCAGAGGCTATCACGGGCCGGCCAGGCCGCGACATCAATGACGTGACACGACCGGATCGGGGGGTGTAATGGGGCCTAAACCGGCGAACACCCTCGAATCTCGCGGCACCACTGGTCGCGATGGAGGGCTCCATGCCCCTTCTCACCTGTGCCGCCTGCGCCGGCCTCGTCCCCGCCACCCGCCGCCGCGGCCTCCACTGTGACGCTCCTCTCACCATGCGGCTCGGCTGGCTGCGCCGCACGCTCGGCGCCGCCACCGCCGGGGTCACACCGTAGCCGCGGCGGCTTTCGGTCCGCGCGCGCGCGAGGCAACCTCGCGGGGACCGATGGCGTTGCCGTACCCGCACCGGATCGCGCTCCTGCCGCCCGTGCTCTCGCTGGGCGCGGGCGCGGGCGCGCGCGGGCTGCTCTACGCCAAGCTGTTCGGCGCCATCATCGCCGACCACCTGGCGCGCCACCCCGTCATCTCGGTGTTCGATCCCGAGGACCAGACGATGGCGGATCGCAGCGGCACGCTGGTCGACGCCACCCACCCCGACGTCGAGCGCGCGGTCGACTGGTTCTTCCGCACCGGACGGCGCGACGAGATCCTGTGGCTCGAGCTCGGCCTCGATCCGGCGCGGACGAGCGCCCCGGTCCACCTGCGCGCGCGCCGACCGCGCGGCGCGCTCGCCGACTACCGCGGCGAGGGCGCGACCCTGTCGGAGCAGCTCGGCCACGCCCTCGCGCAGTGGCTGGCCGAGCGGCGGCTGGCCGGCGCCGGCGCGATGCCGCCGTTCACCGCCGACGACGTCCACGAGGTGGTGGCCGAGCTGGCCCGGACCCTGGCCGCGGTCGCGCCCCGCGACGACAACGCCCAGCCCACGATCCCCGAGGGGCTGCTGGCACCGCCGCCCCGGCTGGCGACCGCGTACTTCCGCGTGCTCGAGGATCTCGCCCACGTCGATCCGGCGATCCTCGACGCCCGGCTGCTCTCGGTCGATCCGGATCACCTGCTGGCCCGGCTCAACCGGGTGCTGGCCCAGCTCGGCGCCGGCACCTCGCGCCGCGACCTGCTGGCGATCGTCGCCGAGGCGCCGATGCTCGGCACGCCCCACCTGTCGATCCACGGCGAGGAGTTCGACGACGATCGCCGCGACGAGGGCATGGCGCTCCGCCACCAGGGCCTCGCCGCGCAGCTGCAGCCGGCCAGCCCGTGGGCGTGCCGGCGCTACGCGCTCGAGCTGTGCGACGCCGGCCGGTTCGAGGAGGCCTACCGCTGGTTCGACCGCGCGGTGGTCGCCAACCCGGGCGTGCGCATCGCGATGCTCGACGCGATCCGTACGCTGCGCGAGTGCCAGCGCACCGGCGCGACCTTCGCCGAGACCGCGCGTCGCTGCGGCGAGCTGCTCACCTCGATGCGCGAGGGCCGCGCCCACCCCGATCGTGCGCTGCGCCGCGACGCGGGCTTGCTGGTCGCGCAGGCTCACCTCGACGCCGGCCGACTCGACGACGCGATCGCGATCGCGATCGACCCGGGCGACCCGACCAGCGCGAGCGTCGGCGGCGGTGACGACGACGATCCGCTGCGCCCGCTCCTGCGCGACTGGCGCGAGGACCCCGAGCTGTTCGCGCGCGCGTACGCGTGGGAGGGCTTCCACCGCGGCGAGCTGGGCCGGGTGCTGGCCGGGTTCGGACGCGGCAGCGTGACCACCGCCGAGGACGCGCGCATCCTGGTCGAGGCGCTGACCGCGCTCGGCCGCGACGACGAGGCGGTGATCGCGTTCCACCACGCGCTCGGATCGGGTCGCACCGGCGTGGTCGGCTTCGGCCGCACCCGTCTCGCCGGCGCGCGCGCGATGATCCTCACCGGCGATCTCGACGGCGCGATCGCGCAGCTGCAGACCGCGCAGCTGCGCCGCGGCCAGTACCGGCTCGAGGCCGAGGTCAACCGCACGCTGCGGCTGGCCGCGATCCATCCCGGGTCGGCCTGGGCCGCCGTGATCGAACGCCTGCTCGCGCGCGGCGCCCGGACCCTCGCGCGCATGGCGGCTCGCGACCTCGCCGACTTCGTGCCCGGCCTCGACCTGGGGGTGGTCCACGCCGCGCTCCGCGAGCCGCGCCCGCTCACCATCGAGCCGGGCTGGCTGCTCGGGTTCGCCACCGACCTCGGGCTCGATCCGGCGATCGCCGCGCGGGTCGACGAGCGGCTGGCCCGACCGCTCGAGGTCACGCTGGCCGCGGCCGACGAGCTGGCCGCCAGGTGGTTCATGGCGGTGCCCCCGCCGGCGCGCGACGCCACCCTGCACGCCAACGCCGCGGTCTACGCGCTCGGCCTGGCGATCGCAGAGTACTTCGCGAGCAGCGCGGGCCGGCCCTCGCCGATCGCCGGCGGCTACCGCCAGATCGCGACCGACGCGCTGCACCTGTGTCACCGGGCCCGGTTCGAGATCAGCGAGTCGGCGACCCGCGGGCTGCTGGCGCTGCTCGAGCAGATCCCGGTCGACGACGAGGTGCTCGATCCGTGGCTGCTTCGCATCGAGCGCGCCCTCGATCTCGAGGCGACCTGGGGCGGCTACTTGCCGTACCTGGTCGCCGACCTGCCCCGGGTGCGCCGGCTGCTGCGCGGCGACGAGCGGATCGGCTGGGAGCTGCGGCTCGCCCACGACCTGCGCGCCGACGGCAGCCAGCTCGAGCCGGCCGAGCGCCTGTTCGCGCGCACCGCGATCGCGGCCGACGACTGGGCGGTGTTCCGGACCTGGTCCGACGTCGCCGCGCTCGCACTACCGGGCCCGGACGCGCTCGACGTGCACTGGACCTGCGCGCGCGCCAACCCCGGCACCAACGCGGTCGCGTGGGTCCACGCCGCGCGCGCGCTGTTCGCCGCCGGCCGCAGCGACGAGGCGGTCGCGACCCTGTCGTGCGCCTACGGCAACACCACGCCCGAGTGGCGACAGGCGTCGATCGCCGGCTTCGAGGAGCTCTGGCGCGCGGCCGAGGTCGACGTGCCGTTCGGGCTCGACGACGCCTGCCGGACCGCGCACGCCGCGGTCGCCACCGGCGATCTGGCCCGGGCCGAGCGCTGTATGCGTTGGGCGTGCGCGCGCGATCCAGCCAGCCCCGAGCTGGCCCGCGAGCTCGGCGTGATCGTGGGCCTGCGCGGCGATGCGCCCGAGGCGGTGCGCGCGTTCGCCCACGCCGATCGCGAGCACGCCGCCTGGCAGGCCGGGGTCGCGCTGTTCCAGCACGGTCGGCCGGTCGAGGCGGTGCGCGCGCTGCGGCTGGCCGCGCTGCGCTTCCGCACCGCCGACGAGTGGCGCTTCCTGGCCACCGCCGCCTGGTACGCCGAGGATCCCGAGACCGCCGCGGCCGCGTGCCGCGCGATGATCGCGGCCGGGGCACCGTCGGATCCGCCGACGCTACACCTGCTGCTGTCGGGGCTGGTGCGCAGCGGCCAGTGGGCCGAGGCCGAGCAGGCGGCCCAGCGGCTGGGCGCGATCGCGGGCGCCGATCCGACCTGGGCCGCGCTCGCCGCCGGCGGCCGGGCGCGCGCGCTGTGCGGACAGGGTCGCTACGGCGAGGCGCTGCCGTGGGCCGAGCGCGCGGCCGCGATGAACGGCGTCGCCGAGCACGCCCCCGAGCTGGCCGACACCCTCGCGTGCGCGCGCAACCGCACCCCGCCAGCCCACCGGCCCGGCGCCCGCAGCCGGCCCGGCGCCCGCGCGCTCGCGCTCCTGGTCGCGGGCGACGTCGCCGGGTGCGCCCGGATGGCGCGCGACGGCACCACCTGGGACGTGCGCACCGCCGAGCTGCTCGCGGCCGCGGTGCGCGCCCCTGGCGAGGACGATCGCCTGCTCAGCCCGCGCGCGCTCGAGGCGGCCAGCGGGATCCTCGATCGCTCGTGCGGCGCGGTCGAGCGCGACGCGGTGCGGGCCCGGATCCTGGCCCTGCGCATCGTCGAGGACGCCTTCATCCAGATCGATCCGCCGCCCCCGCTGGGCGCGCGGGTCGACGCCGCCGCCTTCGAGCGGCTGTGGGCCGACCGGCTCGCCCGCCAGCGCCCAGCCACCTGATCGGGCGCCACCAGCGGCAGACGGCCGGGACCCGGGATCAGCGCCAGGCGACCGCGCACAGCTCGTGGCGGTTGGCCGGCAGGTGCGTGACCTCGACCCGCTTGAAGCCCATCTCGCGCAGCCGCTCGAGGTAGGTCGGCAGCCCGCGCCGGATCGCGGCGTCATTCATCTTGAGGGTCACCACCGCGCCGCGCAGCGACTTCTTCCACGCGGGCACCAGGCGGGTCAGGCCGTGCAGCGCGACCGGCGGCGCCAGGTGGACGTCGCACAGGAGCCAGTCGACCGCGCGCGGCAGCGACTCCCACCGCACCGCCGCCAGCGACTCGGTGAGGTGATGGACCCGCGCGCCGCGGGGCCCGACGTACGCGAGCACGCCGGGATCCATCGCGGCCGGATCGACGCCCCACACGGTCACCCCGCGCCGGGCCAGCGCCAGCGCGGCGCCGCCGGGAGCGCTGCCGATCTCGACCGCGACCTGGCCGGCGACCAGCGGCAGCTCGGCCCACGCGATCGCCTCCTCGAGCTTCGCGTACGCGCGCGACGGCGACTCGGCCGGTACCTCGACCGCCCACCCGCCACCGGGCCACGGCGAGCGCAGCGGCCCGTGTCGGTGCAGCCCGCAGAACCACGGCTCGCCAGGCGCGATGATGATGTCGGCGACCCGCTCGCCGGCCCGCGCCCGCGGCTCGTCGTCGAACCGACCCAGCGCCATGAGCGCGGTGCGCACCTCGGTCACCTCGGCCGCGGCGCCGTCGGCCTCGGGCTCGCGGGCGAACACGTGCAGCCGGCGCACGTCGGGCGGGATCAGCGCGGCGGCGTCCTCGGCGCCGGTGGCGGCGCGCCCGATCGAGGCGCCCCACACCCGCGCCCACGGGCTGGGCCGGGCCACATCGGGACTGCCGTCGCCGTCGACCTTGAACGTCACCAGCCCCGGCCGCGAGAACGCGAGCCGCAGCGCCGGCTGTCCGACAGCGACGTCTTCCTTCAGCTCCGCTTCGAAGCCCGGCTGGCAGATCGCGAAGACAAAGCCCATCAGTCGGCCCACCTTACTATGGTAAGGACCGCGCATGCTCTACCGGGCGCTGTTCTGGCTCGTGCTGCGGCACCTCCCGGCCGAGACCGCGCATCACGCTGGCTTCGGGCTGCTGCGTGGCCTGGCCTGGATGCCCGGGGCCGTGCCGCTGCTGCGCTGGCTGTGCACCGCGCGCGATCCGGCGCTGCGGGTGCGCGTGTTCGGGCGCGAGCTGCCGTCGCCGCTCGGGCTCGCCGCCGGCTTCGACAAGGACGGCCAGGGCCCGGCCGCCCTGGCGGCGCTCGGCTTCGGCGCGATCGAGGTCGGCACGATCACCGCGCAGCCGCAGCCGGGCAACCCGACCCCGCGCATGTTCCGGCTGACCCGCGATCGCGCGCTGATCAACCGGCTCGGCTTCAACAACCAGGGCGCCGAGGTCGCGGCCCGCCGCCTGGCCCGCCGGCCCGCGGTGCCGCTGCTCGGCCTCAACATCGGCAAGACCAAGCTCGTCCCCGACGACGGCGCGCTCGCTGACTACGCCGCGTCGGCCGAGCGGCTGGCCCCGCTCGCCGACTACCTGGTCGTCAACGTCAGCTCGCCCAACACGCCAGGCCTGCGCGACCTGCAGGCGGTCGGCAAGCTGCGGCCGCTGCTCGTCCACGTCCGCGCCACCCTCGACCGCGCGTCGCCCGACCGGCGGGTCCCGCTGCTGGTGAAGATCGCGCCCGACCTGGCCGACGACGACGTCGACGCGGTCGCGGATCTCGCGCTCGAGCTCGGCCTCGACGGCATCATCGCGACCAACACCACGATCGCGCGCACCGGCCTGACGACCCCGCCGGGCGCGGTGGCAGCGCTCGGCGCCGGCGGCCTGTCGGGCGCGCCGCTGCGCGCTCGCGCGCTCGAGGTGCTGCGCCGCCTGCGGGCACGCACCGGCGACCGGCTGGTGCTGATCGCCGCGGGTGGCATCGAGACCGCCGACGACGCCTGGGCCCGCATCCGCGCCGGCGCCACGCTGGTCCAGGGCTACACCGGGTTCGTCTACGGCGGCCCGCTGTGGCCGCGCCGCATCCACCGCGGCCTGTCGCGCCACCTCGCGGCCCGCGGGCTCACGCTCACCGACGCCATCGGCACCGACGCCTGACGGCGCGTCGGGCCCACCCGGCCGCGACCGGCCTCCACGCCTGACCGCGCCGCGCGAGCAGCATCACCCCGTCGTCGGCCAGCCCGCCGCGGCCCCCCGCGCCGCGATCAGGGCCGTGCTGGCTGTCCGCATCTCGGACAGCCTGGGATGACCGGTGAAGTGCAGCCGGGCCAGGAGGTCGGCCAGCTCGCCGGGCCCCCCCGTCGGCAGCCGCACCGGCGTCGGCACCCGCGCCAGCGTGACCGCGAAGCCAGCGGCCTCGAGCACGGTGGCCGCGCGGGCGGCCAGCCAGCCGTGGTGCGCCGACGGCTGACCGGCGATCGCGGCCTCGCACAGGTAGACCTCGACCAGGTCGTTGCCGGGCGCGGCCTGCACGATCACCACCCGGTCACGCGCGATCCGCGCGAGCTCGGCGACCGCCCGGGTCGGCTCGTCGGTGTACTGCAGCACCCAGGTCGCGATCGCGGCGTCGGCGCCGCGATCGGGCACCGGCACGTCCCCGGCGCGCCCGGCGACCACGGTGAGCCCGGCCGGCAGGTGCGCCCGCTGCTCGGCGCTTGGCTCGACGATCGTGACCGGCGCGACCCGCGCCGCGAGCGCCTGGGTGATGAGCCCGGTGCCGCCGCCGACGTCGACGATCGAGCCAACCCCGGCGAGCGCGACGATCAGCGCCTCGATCTCGTCGGCCGAGTCGAGCAGCGCGGCCAGCGCGCGCCACGCGGTCGGGTCGAGGCGCTCGGGTCCCCAGAACCTCGCCGGAACCGGCCGGTCCGGATCGCACAGCGGGTGCATCAGCCAGCGTGCCAGGCTCAGGCCGACAGGATCGCACACCGCGCGACCGCAGCCAGCGCCGGCCTCGGTTCCCACCCCGTGGTACGGTGCCGCCGAGTCCGACCCGATGGTTGACGAAGAGCGCCGCGGCCACACCCGCGAACAGACCGACGAGAGCCTGCGCGCCGAACGTGAACGCGTCGACGGCCTGGTCGAGAAGAAGCGCGAGGACATCGAGCACGAGGCCGACCAGGTCGTGCAGCTCGCCCGCGAGCGCGCCGACAAGGTCGTCCAGGCGGCTCGTGACGAGGTCGACCACGAGCGCTCCTCGCGGCGCCAGACCACCGCGTCGGAGACCAGCTCCGAGCGCGAGCGCAGCCAGGCCGACGACGTCCTCCAGCTCGAGCGCGCCAGCGCCGACCAGGTGCTCGAGCGCGAGCGCGCCGAGCGCCGGCGGGTCCTCGCCGACTTCCTCGCGGTCGAGCGCGAGGCCACCGACGACGATCTGATCGACGAGCGCATCCACGCCGACACCGAGATCGCGGCCCGCGACGCGTTCCTCGCCACCGTCAGCCACGACCTGCGGTCGCTGCTCCACGGGCTGTCGCTCAACGACGCGCTCCTGGTCGAGCACGCACCCGAGGGGCCCGACGGCGACAAGGCACGCCGCCACGCCGCCACCAGCAAGCGCCTGGTCGCGCGCATGAACCGGCTGATCAACGACCTCCTCGATGTCGCCAGCATCGAGGCCGGCAAGCTCGGCGTCACCCTCGAGCAGGTCGAGCTCGCCGACCTCCTGCGCGACACGCTCAACGCCTTCGAGTCGATCGCGGCCGCCAAGCAGATCACGATCGACGTCAGCTGCGCGGAGGCGCTGCGCCACGCCTAGCTCGACGGCGGTCGCATCCTGCAGGTGCTGGCCAACCTGGTCAGCAACGCGATCAAGTTCACCCCGGTCGCCGGCCGGATCTCGATCCAGATCGGCTCCGAGGGCAACGACCTCACGTTCATGGTGAAGGACACCGGGATCGGCATCCCGCCCGACGCCCTGGAGACCGTGTTCGAGCGCTTCCGTCAGCTCAGCAAGGATCGCCGCGGCCTGGGCCTCGGTCTCCACATCTCGAAGTCCATCGTCGAGGCCCACGGCGGCCGGATGTGGGCCGAGAGCACGCTCGGCGTCGGCACCACGATCCACTTCGCCCTGCCGCGGCGCTGACCCGCCGCCGCGCGCGACTACCGCCGGCCGGCCGACCGCCGCCAGCGCGGCCCCGGCGCGGGCCCGCCCACCGACGCGACCTCGCGCGCGACGTCGGCGCGGGCTTCCCCCGCCTCGTTCGAGCGAAGCGAATCAGCTACCTAGGCATCGTTGGCTCTTCGTGAGAAACCCTGGCGGCACTTCGTCGATACCCGCGGCCAGATGACCTCCAGACCCCCGCCTGACCTCGGGCAGCCGCGCTCCGCCGAGGTGAGCACGGGAGGATCCGCGTCGGTGGGCGTTCGTTCGCGCACCGCCGAGCGCTACCGAGGCTCCGGGCGGGACGGCGACGGCGCGGCGACCGGCTCGGTACCGAAGCCGGCCGCGTCGTCCGCGCCGATGACGCCGGCATACACCAGTCCCGCCTACCTCGGAGAAGACCCGTTCGGGGTGCACCTGCTTGGCGACGCCGTCCAGCTGACGGGGCCGGCCGGTGGGGCCGCGGTCCACGCAGCCGCGGAGCGCGGCGTCGAGTCCGCCGGCGGCTCACTGCCCCATCGCGACGCGATCCAGGCGTCGTTCGGCGAGCTGGTCAACCGGATGCGCAGCTCGGGCGCGATCACGAGTGGCTCCCGCGTCCGTGGCGCTGCGCTGGGTCGGCAAGAACGCCGGGGGCGCAGTCGATCTTGCGGAGATGCTCGGCAAGCTCGTCCTCGAGCTCGTCGAGCACGGCCTCGATGCGCTCCTCGAGCTCGGCAAGAAGGCCGGCGAAGCCTTCGAGAAGCTGCCCGCCGTGCTCAAGTCGCTCGAGAAGTGGTTCGTCGATGGCTGGACCCGTGAGGACCCACAGGACCGCGGTGAGTTCCAGGGCGAGGTGATCGGCTATCAAGGTCCTGCGGGCCCTCGACCAGGCGGCGGACCCGTTCTTCTACGCCAGCAAGCTGGGCAAGTCGCTCAAGGTCGCCCGCCAGATCACCGACAAGGTGCGCGAAGGCCGCAAGGTCGTGGGCAAGGCCGACGACGTGGCGGGCGGCACGGACGATCGCGCGCGGACGATGACCCGCGAGGCGGGCCGGATCCCGAGCCGACCCGACCGACGCGACGCCGGTCGGCGAGCCGAAGATGGAGACCCACACGAGATCGAAGGACGACAACCCCCGCGACCGGCGCGACTTTCACAACGACATCCGAACCATGTCTCCAGCCGCTCAACAGCACATCCGCCACATCGAAAATCGGGGTTGGGTCCACGTGTCCGAGATCGCGCCCGAGGATCTCGTCGATATGTCGAGGTGGTTCGGAAAAGAACTTGGGGTCGTCCAGACGCCGTACGGAAAGCTACGGCTCATCCTGGGCACCGAGGATCAACTCATTGAATCGCAGATCTTGGCGGGCGAGATCTTCGTCGTGCACACCCACCCCGTCATGCGTACTCTGAAATCCCACTTCAAGGTCGACGTCCCCAATGCTGGCGACCGTGTCGAGGCGGTCATCGACTGGGGGGGCCAGATCGCATATTTCAGCAAGTCTGTAAGCGCTGCACGGACCGCACAGAGAAAGGCGCGAGCGGACCGTTGATGCTGCGGGCATGCGAAGGCACTACACGCACTACACGCACTACACGACTGACCAGCGGGCGCAATTGATCGACCTGGTCCGGGGCGGGACGGCGGTCCCGGAGGCTGCGGCTCGGCTCGGGTGCAACCGGCCACCGCCTACACGTGGACCAAGGCGACGAGGGCGTCGCCGTCAGGGCGCGGCCGAGAGCGGCGGCGGCCACGTGGGGTGCCGGCAGCGCCGCCGGGTGGCACCCTGTCGCGCGGCTGGTCCCGGCCGAGGGCCGCGAGCCGACGATCATTGTTCGCGCCGGGGGCGCGACGGTCGAGGTGCGCCCCGGCTTCGACGCCGAGTTGCTGCACGCGGTGGTCGCCGCGCTGCGCGGAGGACGGGCGTGATCGGGCACAGAACCCGGCCCGAGCGTCGTAGCCCCCTCGGCCGCGCGCGTCCATCTCGCGGGGCGCGGGGCGCGCCGCCGGCCCCGCGATCGTCGTGTCTCTCAGCGCGTAGGCCCCACTGTCTTGCAACATCGGAAGAAACCGCCGCTGTCGTGCGTTGCAAGGGCCCATGAGGGTGCAGCGACAACTCACGACCATGCTTGCGGCGCTGGCGCTGATCGTCACAGGCGGAGCGGTGGCTGCCGATACCGACCCGCGGCGTGCGGCCTGCCGGGCTCACCTCGAGCGGGCGCGCGCCGAATTGCTCGATCGCGGATTCGCCCCGACCACCGACCGAGACACAGCCCGTTGGTTGGAGATCTACGAATCGGAGGATGGCACTCTCAGCTTGGCGCTCATTATGCGGGCCAGCGCCGATGGCGCCCAGACCGGGTACGCGCTGACGTTTTCCCGGACACGGAAGCGCGCGCCGACGCGCTGGCGCTATCAGCGGCGCAAACGATGCTGTGACGACCACGCCGAAAGAACGGACCATTTGGTCGAGCTCAAGTGGCAGCGTGGTGAGCAGGGCTGGCTGGCCGCCATCTCGATCATCCAGTCCACCGCAGCGCTGCGCGATCGCGGCGCGGCCGGCGAGCGCGCGCTCTTCTACGACATCGCCCGTGTCGCCGCCGACGAATGCCTGGCCGCGAACCCATAGCCACGCAAGGGCGCCTACGCCGCGTACGATCGTTCGACGTGAGATCGATCGAACACCGCCTGCCCAATGCCCGCCGATCGCTCGATCAGGGGCCCAGGCCCCGCGGTGCACCCTGTTACTCTAAAACCTGCCGCGTCTCGGAAGTCCGCGAAACCCGGCAGTGCCCGTCGGGTTGATGCGGAACGTGTCGCCGTGCGCGTCATACCCGGCGTCCCACCAATTTCGCGGTGTTGCCGACGGAGACGTGCCCTCAGAGTCCCTTAGAGTAACAAAACGCACCGCGGGCCCTGGGACACCTTCATGCGGCCAGCCCTGGCGTCCTGACGTCCGCCTGTCCGGGATCAGGGCCAGCAGTGCGTCCCGGCCGGTGCGCCGTCGATCGTGACAGGCGCGCAGAAGTCGTCGCCGACCTCGTCGAGGTGCACGACCAACACATCCCGGCCGTGCAGCTCGATCGTGCCGCGGAACGGGGTGGCGCTCCACACGCCCATGATCTCGGCGGTGCCGATGCCCGGGATGTCGAGCAGCGAGCCGGCGGTCGCAGACTCATCGTCGCCGAGGACGGGACCGCGGGTCCAGCGCGCGTCGACTTTGATGGGCATGTCGGCGAGATCCGATGTGTAGATCGCGTGACCGTCAGCCCCGAGCAGGCCGTCGAGCGCGAGGTCGGGCGCGAAGCTCGGGTCGCCACCGATCGCAGTGAAGCCCTGGTAGCGCACCTCGCTTGGCTCGGTCGGAGCCGGTCCCCCAGGCGGCCGCTCGTTGGTCGAGACGATGCGGCCGGCGAGATCGTACCCACGCGCGCGGCAACCGAACGTGAGCGTCCGGGTCGTGCCTTCCCGGCCGATCTGGGGGCAGGCAGCCTCCGGGTAGTTCACGAGGTTCGCCACCAGGACGTGGGCGCGGATCAAGTCGCGACCGATCGCAATCTGGATCGCGCGGTCGCGTTGCGCGGTGGTCAACGCAGCCAGGCGCGCGGTCCGGCTGGAAGCGTCGTCGCCATGCGGTCAACTCCTTGATGGGGCGAGGCTGGACGGTTTCGGGGCGGTCTCAGTCGAAGACTTCGCCGAGCAGACCGGTTCCAACGAAGAGTGCCCCGAGCACCAGACCGACGTGTGCCAGGCCCGGCAGTGCGAGCCACTCGTCGTGCCACGAGGTGGGCAGGATGGCGGTCGTGATGCCGAAGTACACGTCCGACAGGGCACCCCATGCACCGAGCGAGGAGGCAAGCGCCATGCCGGCCAGGCAGAGCAGCAACGCGCCACCTGCCAGCAGCACCCACGAGAAGATGTGCGGGTGTCGGCGCCGGCTCCAGCCTTCCTCGCGCGGCTGGCTACGGCGACGCTGGCTGCGACGTTCACGCCTACGGTCGAAGAGGTCGAGGTCGAGGTCCATGAGGACAGACTAGACACTCGCGTCGGCCCGTCATTGTCGAAGTTCCGACGTGGCGATTCGAAAATTCCGCACCCTGCCTCACCTCGACGGCAACCACACCGGTTGGGCGACGGCCGGCAACGTACCGAGCACTGGAGCGCCCGAGAGCGCGCCCCGGAGGCGCTCTTCGTCCTCGGCGTTCATCGACGTGTGCAGGACACGACCACCGTACGCGGCGAGCTCGCGCTCGAGCTTGCCCACCGTGGCTCGGCGCAGCAGCACGAAGATCGCAGACGTCTCGCGCTCAATGGTCCGTACCCGCTGCACGATGCCGGGCGATCAACACCTGCTGGTGAGTGTTACCGAGCGGGCCTGTTGATGAACATCGAGACCGCCTGATTGATGGGCATCATGATCGTGGCGGGCGGGCGGCACGGCGAGATGGCCATCATGATCGTGGGGGGCGGGCGGCACGGCGAGATGGCCATCATGATCGTGGCGGGCGGACGGCAAGGGCGAGATGGGCATCGGCGGCGTGCATGGGGTGATCCGGAACGCCGATGGCCACCGCGACGGAGTTGAAGTCCGGCGCGGTGGCGGTGGGATCGGCGGGGGTGGTCAGCGCTCGCGGGTGTCGGCCTCGATGACGCGGGCGACGACGTCGCGCTCGACCAGCTTGCGCTTCTTCTTGGCGGTCTCGCGGAGGGCGGCGGCGGCGAGGCGGTCGAGATCGCGCATGGCGCCGGCGGTGGCCTCGTGCAGGAGCGCGGCGGCGTCGGTCGCGAACAACTCGCGGTCGCAGCCGGCGTGGCGGAGGCGGAGCCGGAGGTACTCGGCGGTGTCGCCGGGCACGAGGGGCTCGATCTCGAGGCGATGGTGGAGGCGCGAGTACAGCGAGCGGTTGCGACGCAGGGCGAGCCGGTCGCGAAGTTCGGGCAGGCCGACGAGCACGACCGAGA
>JBKJLC010000246.1:0-10418 GCA_046597055.1 Kofleriaceae bacterium
CAGGGTCGGCTCGTCGTCCATCCCGACGTCGAGCGGGGCGTCGCCACGCTGCGGTAGTGAGGTGCGGAACAGGCGATCCCAGAGGGAGAAGATCGCGGCGTAGTTGCCCTGCACATCTTGCCCAGGCACCTCGTCATCACTCACCACGGGGTCGCGACGAGCGTCGAGCGTCACGGGACCACTCGTCGGGGTAAGGTAGGTGGGTGCCGCCGGTACCGATCGCGAGCAGCCGCCGCACCACGGCCAGTCGGATCGTGCTGGCGTTCGCTGCGATCCTCACCCTGTTCGGGCTCGCGCTGGTGGTGATGATCGTCGCGCTCGGACAGATCGCGGATGCCGAGCGTCAGGTCGCCCGGCTCGATCACGTCAAGCACGCGGGCCACATGGCGGCGGCCATGGCGCGCGAGCAATACATCCATCAGGCCCACACGCTGCTCGAGTGGAACGAGTCGCACCTCGATCACTACGAGGAGGTCGCGCGCGAGGCCCGGGCCGTCACCGAGCACCTGCGCGAGCAGGTCGGGCCGGGCGAGGACACCCGTCGGGCCGACGAGATCGCGCGCCTGATCGCCGAGAGCGACCGGACCTTTCGCGAGGTCGTCGTGCCGGTCGTCCGCAGCAGCGAGCGGAGCCGGGTCAGCGAGCTCCACGAGATGACGGAGCGTCCGGTCGAGCGCGTCGTCGCCCTGAACGATCAGCTCAACCAGTCGCTCGAGGCCGCGAGCGACGCCGCGCAGCGTCGTGCGGAGCAGATCCGCTCGCGGGCCCGGGTGGCCGTGCTCGCCTGCTTCGCGCTGGCGATCGTCATGGCCGCGGGCGTCGGCGCGTACCTGATGCGCTCCATCTCGCGGCCGGTCGCCGCGCTCCGAGCCGGGGCGGTGCGCATCGGCGGTGGGGATCTGAGCGCACGCGTCGCGCTGTCGGGTCACGACGAGCTGAGCGACCTCGCGCGCGTCTTCGATCAGATGGCAGAGGACCTCGGCAAGCATCAGGGCGAGCTCCTGGAGTCGCACCGGCTGGCGTCGATCGGTCAGGTCGCATCGGGCGTCGCTCACGAGATCAACAACCCGCTCGGGGTCATCCTCGGCTACCTCGCCTTGTTGCGGCGCGAGCCCGAGCTCGCCGGGCGCGAGGAGCTGACGATCATCGAGGACGAGGTCCGACAGTGCCTGACGATCGTCGCGGGCCTGCTCGACCTGGCGCGTCCGGTCCGGCTGCAGGTGGCCGAGGTCGAGCTCGGCGAGGTCGTCCGCGAGGCGGTCGCGCGGCTCGACGAGAGCGGCCAGGCCCACGGGGTCACGATCGAGATCCGCGGGGACGGCACGATGCCCATCTCGGCTGACGAGGGCAAGCTGCGCCAGGTCGTGTCCAATCTGCTCGGCAACGCGGTCGAGGCGGCGCGTGAGCCGACCGCCGCCAGTCCGACCGTCACGGTCTGGTGGGGGCACGAGGACACGCGCGCGTGCGTCCACGTCGACGATCGGGGCCCGGGGATCGCGCCGGACGCGCTCGCCCGCGTGTTCGAGCCCTTCTTCACGACGCGAGCGCGCGGCCACGGGCTCGGCCTCGCGCTCGCGCGCTCGCTCGCGCGTGCGCACGGCGGCGACGTGACGCTCGCGCCCCGACGTGACGGCCCGGGGATCCGGGCGACCCTGTGGGTCCCGCCGACCACCCCGCGGGAGGCGACGTGAGCAAGGCGCGCGTGCTGGTGTGCGACGACAAGGAGAACTTCACCAAGCTCTTCCGCCGCATCCTGCCGGTCGATCGCTTCGACGTCACCACCGCCGGCGACGGTGCCCGCGCGCTCGCGCTGGTCGGCGCCGGCGACTTCGACGTGGTGGTCACCGACATCCGCATGCCGGGGGCCGACGGGCTGGCCGTGCTCCGCGAGGCGCTCGCCCGAGATCCCGACGCCGAGGTCATCCTCATGACGGCGTACGCGACGGTGCCGGCGGCGGTCGCGGCGATCCGGCTCGGCGCCTACGACTACCTGGCCAAGCCGTTCGAGCCCGACGAGGCCCTCCTGGTCATCGAGCGCGCACTCGAGCGCCGCCGGCTGCGCCAGGAAGCCCGTGACCTGCGCAAGGCGCTCGCCGGCACCCACCGCATCGACAACCTGGTCGCCCGGAGCCCGGCGATGGTGCCGGTCATCTCGCTGGTCCGGCGGGCGGCGACCAGCGAAGCTACCGTCCTGGTCACCGGTGAGAGCGGCACCGGCAAGGAGGTGGTCGCGCGCGCGATCCACGTGACGGGGGACCGGGCCAGCGGGCGCTTCGTGGCCGTCAACTGCGGCGCGATCCCCGAGACCCTGATCGAGAGCGAGCTGTTCGGCCACACCAAGGGGAGCTTCACGGGCGCGACCACGGACCGGCGCGGGCTCTTCGAGGAGGCCGACGGCGGCACCCTCCTCCTCGACGAGATCGCCGATCTGCCGCTGTCGATGCAGGTCAAGCTCAACCGAGTCCTCCAGGAGCGGCAGGTGCGGCGGGTCGGGGCGGGTGACGAGCGGCCGGTCGACGTCCGCGTGATCGCGGCGACCAACGTCGACCTCAAGGCCCGGGTCGCGAGCGGACAGTTCCGCGAGGACCTGTTCTACCGCCTCAACGTGCTGCACCTCCAGCTGCCCCCGCTCCGCGAGCGTCGCGAGGACATCCCCACGCTCGCTGCGTTCCTGCTCGAGCGGCATGGCGCGCGGCGCGACCCCCACCCGCAGGGCTTCACCGCCGAGGCGCTGTCCGCGCTCGTGCAGTACCCGTGGCCGGGGAACGTGCGCGAGCTGGAGAACGCGGTCGAGCGCGCGATCGCCGTGACCGACGGCCCACGCATCGAGCTCGAGGCGCTGCCGGAGGAGGTCGCGACCGTCCTGCGGCCACGGATCACGCGCGGGACCGAGACCCAGCTCTCGTATCGAGAGGTCGTCGACCTGGCGCGAGACCGGGCCTCACGCGAATACCTGATCGCGCTCATGCGCGAGCTCGGCGGCAACGTCACCGAGGCGTCCCGACGCGCCGGCATGGAGCGCGAGAGCCTGCATCGGCTGCTCAAGCGCTACGGGGTTCACTCCGAGGATTTCAAGCACCGGGGCTAGGGGTCGCCGTGCACCGCGAGGGTCAGCTGCGCGAGCGGGATCCGGCCGGCCCTCGTGCCCGGGCTCGACGAAGCCGGGTCGGTTGCCACCGAGCGCCGACGCACGGCCGCAGCGCCCGCTGGGCCCACGTGTGCCCGCGGGAAGGTGTCGCTGACGTCGTTCGCTGCACGTCGAGGATAAGTCGGTCCGACGCTCCGCGCCGCCGGCAGGGTGCAACCGCGAAACGCGCAAAGGTTGCGTCGAAGATCGGGTCCCGACGTGGCGCGTGCGATGCATGAAGACGGGACACCATGGGCCGAAGGTTCTTCCGCGGACCGGACAGCAGCCCCGCGAAGCTCGGACGCGTCGGGGCGCGATGAGCATCCGGCCGTCCTCGATGTTGCTCGCGCTGGCCGCTGCCACGGTCATGGGCATGGGGCTGTACTTCGCGGTCCTGCGCCCACCGATGTTGCCCGAGGACGCGCGCTACCTCGGCGCCTCGCTCGCCACGCTCGAGGACGCGGCGCCCGGTCTATCGGAATGGCTTCGCCACGTATTCTGGGTCATGGGCGGGTTCATGTTCGCGACGGGTCTTCTCACTTTCTATGTCGCGGTCACTGCCTTCCGCGCTCGCGCCCGCGGCGCGACCGTGATGGCGGCCATCGGCGGCGCGAGCTCCGTCGGCAGCATGGTCGCCGTCAACTTCCTGATCGCCTCGGACTTCAGGTGGCAGCTCCTCCTGCTTGCGCTGGTGTGGACGCTGGCGCTGGCGTGTCACTGGCTCGAGCGCCCGAGGAGCGAGGTGGATCGCCATCGTGGCGCGCGATCCGCGGGCGCGCCGCACGCGGACGCCGCCGGCCCGTAGCGCCGCCTCAGGGCGTCGCGCGAAAGCGCGCGAGCGTGTCCGCGCTGGCGAAGTAGAGCACCTTGCCGCTCGCCTCGCGTGCGATCACGGCGGACGCCTTGTCGACCGCCTCGCCGGTGACCGGATCCTTGGCGGTGCGCGTCTCGGGCTCCTTGGCCAGCCGTGCCTTGCACATCTCGCAGCAGCCGAAGTACGTCTTGCCTTCGACCTCGACCGGGATCTGGGCCGTGCCCATGAACTGGTTCGTCACCATGCACACCTGGGTGACGTCCTCGACTCGCGTCAGCCCGGCGACCGGCGGCGTCGCCTGCGCGGACGGGGCTGCGGACGCTGCGGCGGCCGGCGCGGTGCTGGAGGAGGTCGGAGCGGCGGACGGCCGGGAGGTGCCGGAATCGCAGGCGCCGAGCAGGCCAGCACCGAGGATCAGCGGGAGGAGGGTTCGTGCGAGCATGGGATGGACGGTAGCAACCGACGCACCAGCGAGGCTCGCGTCGAGACCGCTACTTGCGAGCACCAGGCGTAACCCGCGGAGTTACACGTGGTCTCGCCCGTCACAGGCGCACCCGAGTCCCCACCCGAGCCTGGCGATGGCGCGTCGCGTGCACGACCTGGCCGAGAAGAGAGGCTTGCCATGCACGATCACACGCATCCTCCGGCGCATACGCCGGATCCAGCCGCGCCGGGCCTCATGCCGGTTGCTCACGACGACGTCGATCCTGTCTGCGGGATGCACGTCGGCGCGACCACGCCCCACCGGCTCCAGCACCAGGGCCACGACGTGCTGTTCTGCAGCGCCCGGTGTCGCGCGAAGTTCGAGGCCGATCCCGTGCGCTACCTCGCGCCCGAGACGCCCACGCCGAGCGGCGTCGCGCCCACCGCCCCGGAGGCCGGCACGACCTACACGTGCCCGATGCATCCCGAAGTCGTGCGCGACGCGCCCGGGAGCTGCCCGATCTGCGGGATGGCGCTGGAGCCGCGGACGATGGTCGCGGAGCCTGGCCCCGATCCCGAGCTGCGCGACATGAGCCGTCGCTTCTGGCTCGCGACCCTGTTCACCGTCCCGCTGGTCGTCCTGGTCATGGTCGACATGATCTTCGACCACGTGATCTCGATGGCGATCGGGCGCCGGCCGCGCGTGTTCCTGGAGCTCGCGCTCGCGACCCCGGTCTGCCTCTGGTCGGCGTGGCCTTTCTACGTCCGCGCGGTGCGATCGATCGTGTCGCTGCGGTTGAACATGTTCACGCTCATCGGGCTGGGTGTGAGCGTCGCCTACGGCTACAGCGTGGTCGCCGCGCTCGCGCCAGGCGTCTTCCCCGCCGGGTTCCGGGCCGCCGGCGAGGTGGGCACCTACTTCGAGGCCGCGACCGTGATCGTCACGCTGATCCTGCTCGGCCAGGTCCTCGAGCTCCGGGCACGCTCGCAGACCAGCTCGGCGATCCGGAAGCTCCTCGGCATGGCGGCGACGTCGGCGCGCCGGCTCGCCGAGGACGGCACCGAGGCGGACGTCCCGCTCGAGCAGGTGGTCGCCGGCGACCGGCTGCGCGTGCGGCCCGGCGAGAAGGTCCCGGTCGATGGCGTCGTGCTGGAGGGGAAGTCCGCGATCGACGAGGCGATGGTCACCGGTGAGCCGATCCCGGTCGCGAAGCAGGCGGGCGACCGGGTGATCGGCGCGACCATCAACGGCACCGGCGCGCTCGTCATGCGGGCGGAGAAGGTCGGCGCCGAGACGCTCCTGGCGCGCATCGTCGCGATGGTCGCCGAGGCCCAGCGCACCCGTGCGCCCATCCAGAAGCTGGCCGACCTGGTCGCTGGCTGGTTCGTCCCGGTGGTCATCCTGATCGCGATCGGGACGTTCGTCGTCTGGTCCCTGGTCGGGCCCGACCCGCGCCTCGCCCACGCCCTCATCAACGCGGTCGCGGTCTTGATCATCGCCTGCCCGTGTGCGCTCGGGCTGGCCACGCCGATGTCGATAATGGTCGCGACCGGCAAGGCCGCGACGATGGGCGTGCTGTTCCGCAACGCGGAGGCCATCGAGGTGCTGCGCTCGGTCGACACGCTCGTGGTCGACAAGACCGGCACCCTCACTGAGGGCAAGCCGCGCCTGGTCAGCGTCGTCCCCGCGGACGGCGTGGACGAGCGCGACCTCCTGCGCATGGCCGCGACCCTCGAGCGCGGCAGCGAGCACCCGCTCGCGGCGGCGATCGTCGGGGGCGCCACCGATCGCAAGGTCGACCTCGGCACCGCCGGCGAGTTCGAGTCGATCACGGGCAAGGGCGTCCGCGGCACCATCGACGGCCGCCGGGTCGCGCTCGGCAACCGCGCGATGATGGAGGCCATCGGCGTCGACCTGAAAGCCTTCGCGGATCGCGCCGAACAGCTCCGCACTGAAGGCCAGACCGTCATGTTCGTCGCGCTCGCGGATCGCCTCGGCGGGCTGATCGGCGTCGCCGATCCCATCAAGGCCACCAGCGTCGAGGCGATCCGCGCGCTGCAAGCCGAGGGGATCCGCGTGGTGATGATGACCGGCGACAGCGCCACCACGGCCAAGGCGGTGGCGCGCACGCTCGGCATCGACGACGTGCTCGCCGAGGTGCTCCCCGATCAGAAGGCCGACCACGTCCGGCGGCTGCAGGCCGAGGGACACGTGGTCGCCATGGCGGGCGACGGCATCAACGATGCTCCCGCGCTCGCCCAGGCCCAGGTCGGCATCGCGATGGGCACCGGGACCGACGTCGCGATGGAGAGCGCCGCCGTGACCCTGGTCAAGGGCGACCTGCGCGGCATCGTCCGGGCCCGCCGGCTCTCCCGCCAGACGATGGCCAACATCAAACAGAACCTGTTCTTCGCGTTCGTCTACAACGCTGCGGGCGTGCCGATCGCGGCGGGCGTGCTGTACCCGTTCTTCGGGATCCTGCTGTCACCGATCCTCGCGGCTGCGGCGATGAGCCTCAGCTCCGTCTCGGTGATCGGCAATGCGCTGCGGCTCCGCGGCGCCTGACGTCTTGCGACCGCGCCGAATCAGGAATTGCCGTGGTCAGGGATCCGCGAGAGCACCGCGCGATGATGCTCGTCGTGCCGCGACGGACAGCCAGCCGAAGCGTGTGACCGCTACGGTCACACCTGGTCCAGCTGCGGCGATGATGCCGTGTGCGGCGCTCCACGAGTGCCGACGCAAGTTCGGCACATGCGCAGAACCATCCGACGAGCGCTTTGGGCCGTGCGGTGACGCTCGATGTGCCGACGGCTCAGCCCCGTGCCCTGCAGGGTGAGCGGTCGTCGCGGAGTGGGTTCCTCGCACGCGGCCCGCGCGGCCGGTGGTCAGTGCCCCATGTCCATCACCGACGGCTGGACCTGGACGTACGCCATGAAGCCGAATGGCGTCCGCGTCCCGTAGCGCTCCTCGAGCGCGGGGTCGACGTAGCCGACGCCACCGCGGATCCCCAGCGAGGCGTCGAGATCTTCGATTGTCGCGAGCCGATGCACGTGGCCGAGCGAGAGGGCGGCGATCGGCAAGGTCGCGTCCGCCATCAGCGTGGGCATGGCGAAGTCTTCCCCCGCCTTGATGACGTGCTCGCCGCGCAGGTACGTGGTGCCGAGCATGCCCCCGAGTTCGAGCGCGGTCTCGACCAGCACCCCACGGGTCGTCGGGCCCGCCGAGGGCATGTTCCGACCGAACGCCACCGTCGAGCTCCACTGGCGCTTCATGCCGAATCGCTGCGTGTGCATCGCTGACGCGGTCAGCCGCTGGATGCTCACCTCCGGTGCGAGGGGCTCGGGGCTGGCGAGGTAGCCGTACGACGCCTGCATGCTCCAGTTGCGGTGAGGGTTGACCGAGACGCGGGTCGAGTACGAATCGGGGGACCGCAGATCGAGATCGTAGCGGTCCTCATCCGGCTCGCGACCGTTGAACCACGAACCCTCGAGCTTCGCGCGTCGGGTGAACACGCCCGCCGTCACGACCCCGTACGTGATGTGCGTGGAGTCCTGCCAGTGGTGGACGAGCGGCGCCATCGGGTCGAACGTCGCCGACGGCCGGTGGGGGAACGCGACCGGCCCCAGCGCCGGTTCGCCCGCCGGCGCGGCGTACAGCTCGAGGGCGACCCCGCCACCGACCTCGCGCGAGTAGCGAGCCGCGAGCTCCATGAACAGATCGTGTGGGTGCTGGCGGTCGACCAGCCGCTCGCCGCGGTAGGTCTCCCCGGTCTGCATCAGCAGCCGATAGCCGTCGCGTCCCACGGTCAGCGGCTCGAGGCTGAGCATCGTGCGGAGCTCGAACTCACCGCCTGCGAGCGGACGTCCGGCCATCGCCATCAGCCAGTTCTGGCTGACGACCTCCTGACCGCCGGCCTCCGTCCCCTGCCGGTTATAGCCGACGAACAGGTTGCCATGGAACATGAGCTCCCAGCCGCCAGCCATCGCCATGATGCCGCGCATCGGTGCGGCGTCGGGTAGCCAGGCCGTCCCCGATCCGTGGCGAGACATCGGGATTCCGAGGACACCCCCCTGCGGCTCGGCCTCACCGGGCTCGGACGGTCCTCGTGCCGGCTCGGCTTCGCCGCCCGTCGGAGTCGACTGGTGATGCTGCGCGACTGCCGGGTTCGTCAGAGGTGATGCGAGGACGAAGAGGGCGATGGCGATCCCCGGGGAGGTCTTCATGACCAAGCTCCTATGCGAGTTCCGTGCCGCCGCACGGTCAGCGGTCCTCGTGGTACCAGCTGGTGTGAAGTCTTCGCGACCGGCCGCGCTCGTCCTCCTGCTCGGGTTATCCGCATGTCGGGCATCGGGTCCGCGTTCGGCGGGCCGCGACGCCGGTGCGGAACCGAGCATCGGGGAGCCAAGCACGAACGCACCGGCGCCCGCGTCGCCGGTGTCGATCGATCCGCCGGCCGGCGCCGGCGCGCTCGCGCCCAACCTGCGCGCTGATGGTGAGGGGCTCCTCGCCACCTGGCTCGAACCGACCCGCGATCGCGCCCACCGGTTGCGCATCTCGCGCTATACGGCGCAGGGTTGGTCGCCGGCGGTGACCATCGTGGAGGATCGCCGCCTCGTCGCGAACTGGGCTGACATGCCGTCGGTGGCGGTCGGTGCCGACGGGACGCTGGTCGCGCACTGGGCCGAGGCCTCGGGCACCGAGGCGCACGCGTACGACGCGGTCGTTGCCCGCTCCGCCGACCGGGGCGCTTCGTGGACGCGGATCGGACGATTGCACGAAGATCCAACCCCGGCCGAGCACGGCTTCGTCTCGCTGGTGGCCGAGGCGGACGGGATCCGCGCGTTCTGGCTCGACGGCCGCGAGACCGCCCGCGCCGGGGGCGCCACCGCGCTGCGCACGGCCATGGTCGGCGCGACCGTCACCGGCGAGGCAGTGGTCGACGCGCGGGTCTGTGATTGCTGCCAGACGAGCGCGGCCACGACCGGCGACGGCCCGCTGGTCGTCTATCGTGATCGCACGGACGACGAGCTCCGCGACGTCGGGTCGGCACGCATCGAGGCCGGCGCCTGGAAGCCGCGCGGCGCGGTCGCCGTCGATGGCTGGCGGATCGCCGGTTGCCCGGTCAACGGCCCCGCGATCGACGCGCGGGACCCGATGGTCGCGGTCGCCTGGTACAGCTACGCCGGCAGCGTCCACCGGGTCCGGGCGGCGTTCTCGCGCGACGGCGGCACCACGTTCGGCGCGCCGGTCGAGGTCGATGCACCCCGGGGTGGGCGCGCGCCGGTCGGCCGCGTCGGCATCATCCTCGACGGAGACACCGCGATCGTGAGCTGGCTCGCGTCCGAGCGCGAGGCCGGGTCGATCCTCGTGCGCCGCGTCGCGGCCGATGGCGCCGTCGGGGCCGAGCTCGCGGTCGCCCGCAGCGCCGCCGGGCGCGACGCGGGGTTCCCGCGGCTCGCGCGCACCGGCGACGCCGCCGTGGTCGCGTGGACCGAGCCCGGCGAGCCCTCGCGGGTCCGGGCCGTGCGCGTACGTCTCGTCGCCATCCCGGCCGCGACCGCCGGTGCCGACGCGCCGGTCACGGTCGCGCCGGCGGTCGCCGCCGTCGGCAGCGTCGCGCCGTCGCCGCCGGTCGTGACGCTCGAGGGCGCGCCGATCGACCTCGCGTCGCTGCGCGGCAAGGTCGTGTTGCTCAACCTGTGGGCGACCTGGTGCGAGCCGTGCCGCCACGAGCTCCCCGTGCTCGCGGGGCTGCACGCCCGCGATGGCGGCCGCGGGCTCGTCGTCGTGGGCCTCAACGTCGACCGCCAGCGCACCCCGGCCGAGATCGCCGACTTCGTCGCGCGGCGCAAGCTGCCGTTCTCGATCTGGCGTGACGCCGCCGACGGCGCGTCGGCGGCGCTCGGCGTCTCGACCTATCCGGCCAACCTGGTCATCGGTCGCGACGGCGTGATCCGGTGGCGGCGCGACGGGGCCATCCTCGCGGATGATCCCGAGCTGCGTCGCGCGCTCGATGAGGCGCTCGCCGCCCCGCGCTGACCGTCGCGGCAGGG
>JBKJLC010000018.1:0-28993 GCA_046597055.1 Kofleriaceae bacterium
GGCGAGGTCGACCTCCTCGTCCGCGTCGAAGCGTTCGGTCCTCAGATCGCCGCGAGCACCGAGCCACGCTTTGGTCACGCGATTGGTCAGGGCCTTCCGATGCGACGGATCTTCGGAGTGCTCGAGCGCGTCGCCAAGACGACGGCGACCATCTTGCTCATGGGCGAGACCAGCACCGGCAAGGAGGTCGTCGCCCAGGCGATCCACTCGCTGTCGCCGCGCTCGCGCAATGACCTCGTCGTGTTCGACTGTGGCGCGGTCCCGCCGAACCTGATCGAGAGCGAGCTGTTCGGTCACGAGAAGGGCAGCTTCACCGGCGCCGTGATGACGCGGCAGGGTCTGTTCGAGCAGGCGGACGGCGGCACGCTGTTCCTCGACGAGCTCGGCGAGCTCCCGATCGATCTTCAGCCCAAGCTGCTGCGCGCGCTCGAGAACCGCGAGGTGCGCCGCGTCGGCTCGGCGAAGTCGAGCAAGGTGGACGTCCGGATCATCGCCGCGACGAACCGCAACCTCGAGGACGAGGTCAAGGCGGGTCGATTCCGCCAGGATCTGTTCTACCGGCTCAGCGTCGTGCGATTGCACCTGCCGTCGCTGCGCGAGCGCGCCGATGACATCCCGCTGCTCGTCAACCACTTCCTCGAGATCGGCTCGTACAACAAGCTGCCGACCGGGACGCCCAAGGTCCGCGGTGTCAGCCGCGAGGCGATGACGTTCCTGCAGAACTATCCGTGGCCGGGCAACGTCCGCGAGCTGGTCAACGTGATCGAGCGCGCGATCTCGTTCGCCGACAGCGACACGCTCACCGTCGGCGACCTGCCCGACATGATCCGCGACGTGCGCCGGACCGCGCCGGTGCGGCACCTGACCGCCGAGGCCCGCCCGGCCCCGCCGCCGACGCCGCGGCCGCCCGACGAGCTGATGGCCGACGGGGTGACATTCAAGGACGCCAAGGAGCGCTGGGTGTCGTCGTTCGAGAGTGACTACATCGTGCTGCTGCTCAAACGGCATGGCGGCAACATCTCGCACGCCGCGCGCGAGGCCGACATCGACCGCAAGTACTTCCGCAAGCTGATGAAGAAGTACGAGATCGAGGCGCTCGGCGCGGTCGCGCCCGACGAAGACGACGCCGAGTAGGCGCCCCCCGGGCACGGCCCGCACCGACTCGACATCAGGTTCGGTAGCACGTCAGTTTCGTCCACGTAACCAGGACGTAACTGCCATCGTGGTCAGTCGAACTCTGCCTCAGAATCCCGCTCGGCGCGCGAGGTGCGCTAGCGTAGCTCTCGCGTAGAGGATGGAGTTCCCGACAACGCTCGACAGGAGAATTGAATGCGATCGATGAGTCATACCGCTGGCGGCGCGATCCTCGGGATCGTCGCAGGTGCTGCATCCTCGTTGTGTCTGTGGACCGCGACTGCGGCGGCCCAGCCGGTACCTGAGACCGAGGCGCCGGTCGAGGCCGCGCCGGTCGAGGCCGCGCCGGTGGAACCGCCCCCAGCCGCGCCCCCCCCGCCAGCCGAGGTCGACGCGGATCGCCCGTCGCTGGCCCCGACCCTGTCGGGGCATGTTGCCGCGACCTACAACTTCAACTTCATGGATCCGGCGCTCGGGACCACGCCGTTCCACTCGTACACGGCCAAGCACAACAGCTTCCTCCTCAACCACGCGCACGTGATGATCGCGGGGAGTGACGAGGCGATCGCCTACTCGGTCGAGATCGACGCCGGCACCGACGCGATCTTCAACACCGTGGGCAGCTACTTCGACGTCCAGGAGGCGTGGGTCAGCTACACCGCGCCGTCGGGGCTCGGCTTCAAGGCCGGCAAGTTCGTCACCTTCAACGGCATCGAGGTGATCGAGTCGCCGAGCAACCCGACGATCTCGCGGGGCTTCCTGTTCGGTCTGGCTGAGCCGTTCGCCCACGTCGGCGTGCTCGGCATCTACCAGGCCAGCGACACCCTCGACTTCGCGGTCGGCGCGGTCAACGGCTGGGACCTCATCGTCGACAACAACGACAACAAGACGCTGGTCGCCAAGGTCGGCGTCACGCAGGACAAGCTGGGCCTGATCGTCTCGGCCTACGCCGGCAAGGAGACCGGCGAGAACTACCGGGCCACCCTCGACGCCACCGCGGTCGTGAAGCTGGCCAAGCTCGACCTCTGGCTGCAGGGCAACGTCGGCTTCGAGGAGGGCGTCGCGCTCGATGGCGAGGACGCGATGTGGATGGGCTTCGGGGTCCAGCCCGTCTTCAAGATCGACGACAAGCTGTCGCTGGGCGCCCGGCTCGAGGCCTTCATCGACGGCGACGGCGCGCGCACCACGGTCGACCAGACGCTGATCAACGTCAGCGTGGCGCCCGCGTACAAGGTGCACGATCGGGTCACCGTCCGCGCCGAGGGTCGGCTCGACTTCTCGACCGAGGACGTGTTCGTGAGCGACGATGTGACCGCGGATCCGGGCGCGATCCAGGTCATCGCGCTGACCGAGGCGAGCGTCGCCTTCTGAGCGGGAACGGTCGCCGGTGCCGCCGAGGCGGTCCGGCGATCAGCCGGCTTCTTCGCGCCCGCCCTCGTCCAGGCGGCGGGCGCCCTCGAGCAGCAGGTTCATCGTCGAGCTCTGCACCCGGTCGGCGCCCTCGACGTCGCACGCGGTCAGCTCGAAGGTGCCGGCGCTCCAGCGCAGCAGGTAGTAGATGCACTCGGCGTCGACCGGGTCGGAGGTGTCGTCGAGGCGCGCGTGGACGACGCGGCCGGCGCGCACGAGCACCTGCGCGCTGCCGCCGGCGAGCTCGTGCAGCGCGAGCACGCCGGTCTTGCGCTCCATCTCGATCATCGTGAGCAGCGCGGCCAGGCCGATCTGCGACAGGTCGCCCTTGAGCGACGGGCCGAGGATGGTCTCGCGGGCCTCCAGCGCCATCGCCTGGGTCCGGCGCATCGTCTTGGCGACGCGCAGATCGAGCTCCTCGAAGCGAAATGGCTTGGGCACGTAGTCGTCGGCGCCCATGCGGAAGCCACGAATGCGGTCTTCATCCGACGACAGCGCGGTCAGGAAGATCACCGGCAGGGTCGTGAACTCCGGACGCGAGCGCAGGGCCTTGACCAGCGCCCAGCCGTCCATGCGCGGCATCATCACGTCGGTGATGAGCAGATCGGGCGGGTCGACCAGGGCGCGGGCGAGGGCCTCCTCGCCGTCGCTCGCGGTCACGACCGTGTAACCCCGCTTCTCGAGCACGGTCGCGACCATGCGGAGGATCCAGGCATCGTCATCGGCGACGAGGACGACAGGTGCCACGGAGGACACGGTACAGCCACGCTCGTGACCCGTCAAACCCCCGCAGGCGCGGGCGTTGGTCAGATCAGCGGCTGTGAAGCATGCGCTTCTCACTCTCCCTGTCGATCGATCGGCCACGGCCCGGAGGCCGCGCCCGATCTGTACGGACCCAGAGCCGCCTCGCGACGCTTGGCTCAGCGCGTGCGAGCCGGCCCGGGGCCGGCGTGCGGCGCTGGCAAGGCCTCGGTGAGCGTGCCCTGCATCCAGGTGCCATCGGCGGCGCCGACGAACACGGCGCCGCCGCGGGTCGCGACCAGGAGCCGGCCGGCGCGATCGACCGCGAGCGCGACCGCGACGTCGGCCGCGCCGAGCGGCGGCGGCGGTGCGACCGTCCACGTGCCCTTGCGCAGGCGGACCAGCGCGACGCCGGCCGTGGTCCGGCCGAGCACCCACGCGGTGCCGTCAGCGCCGATCGTCACCTGGCTGGCGGCGACCGCGACGCCGGCGGCGCTGGGGCGATGGACGCGGCGGGTGGTGAGGTCGAGCACCCCGCCATCGCTGGTGACCGCCCACGGCGTGGCGCCGCTGCCGAACGCGACGATCGGCGTGGTCGCATGGGCGACGAAGCCGCCGCCGACGAGGCGCACGACGCCCAGCTCGCTGCCCGCGAAGACCCTGGTCTCGCTGGCGGCCCACAGCGCCTTGAACGGCCGCCCGGCGGTCGCGATCCGCTTCCACGCGGTGCCGGTGTGGACGAACACCTGTCGGCCGATCGCGACCGCGGCGCGCGGGCCGTTCGCGATCAGCGTCCGACCGCGCTCGCCGAGGCGCATCGACAGCCAGCGGTCACCGTCGCGGCGGTAGAACGGCGTCGCGCGCCCGGCGACGACGAGCATCCCGGCCGCGCGGGTCGCGCCCATGACGTCAGCCGCCACGCCGCCTTCGGTGCGGCGCACCCAGCTGCCGGCGCCATCGGGCTCCCACAGCTGGCCAGAAGGGCCGATCAGCGTCGACTGGCGAACGTCGTCGGGGGCTGCCGCCGGCGGCACGATCGCCGCGAGCGAGGGCGCCGCGAGAGCGGAGGCGGCGGAGGACCCGAGCGCGAGCGCGGCCAGGAGGAGGGCAGCGAGGTGCGCGCGGGCGGAGGTCACGGCGTGATGGTGCCCGGCGCCGCAGCGGTCCCGGCGCTAGTCCCGGGTGCCGTCCCCGCGGCCGGTGCGGTCCCCGCGGCCGGTGCGGTTCCCGCGGCCGGATCCGTCCCTGGCGCCGTCCCGGCCGCGGGCGGAGGCGGCGGGGTGGCCGTCCCCGGCGCCGGCACCACCGGCGTCGTCCCCGGCACGGGCGCGTTCAGCTGCATCAGCTCATTGATATCGGTGTCCTTCAGCAGCCCGCACCGGCGCAGCTGGTCGACGGTCGACGACTCCATCGCGCACTGCACGCTCGACTTCTTCGCGCTGCCGCGGCACGAGCGCACCCACGCCGCGCTCACGCCGCTGTCGTTGCTCATGCGGTCGGTGCCGAGCAGGTTGCGGATGTTGCTGATCGCCTTCTTGCAGTCGCCCTCCGAGGGCTTGTTGCAGGCCGCGAGGCCGAGCACGAGACTGCACGCGAGCAAAAAACGCTGATTCATGACCACTCCTCGGGGCAAGTCTCTACCAACTGGATGGCGCGGTCGAGATCCTGGCCGGTGTCGATCTCGCGCCACTGGCCGTGGATCGTCACCGGCGTGATCGGGTGACCGCTGTCGATGATCTCCTGCAGGAGATCGGTCAGGTAGGCGTTGCGGAACCGCGCGGCGCGCTGGTACGGCTGGTCGTCGCGGCCCGCGTAGCGCGCGAGCGCCGCGTCCATCGTGGACGCGAGCAGCGCCATCCCGGCGGCGTCGACCTTCATCAGGCCGATGAACTCGCCATGGGCGTCGGCAGGCGGCAGCGACTTCTTGCCGACCCGGCGCACCTGGCCGCGGCCGTCGAGGTCCGACACCTCGCCCTCCTCGAGAGGGTGCAGCGTGCGGCCGACGTAGATGTCGCGGAAGTCGGCGTCGATCACCAGATCGATCGAGCCGGGCGCCGCGACCAGCGCGCGCGTGACCGGCGGCGTGAAGATGATGTCGCTGTAGGTCACTAGCGCGGGCCCCTCGAGCTCGGCGCGCGCGTAGGCGAGCGACAGCAGGATGTTGTTGGTCTCCCACTCGGGGTTGTCGATGAACGACAGCCGCATGCCGGCCGGCGCCTCGGCGCACGCGCCGGCCTCGAGCACGTCGCCGCGGTAGCCGCGGATGATCACCAGCTCGTCGACGCCGACCGCGGCGAACGCGCGCATCTGCCAGCCGAGCATGGTGTGGGCGCCGACCTGGACGAGCGTCTTGGGCAGCTCGTCGGTGTGCTCGCCCAGCCGCTTGCCGCGGCCGGCCGCGATGACGATCGCCTTCATGACGCCTCCGACGAGGACGGGGCGGGCGGCCGCGGGGTCGAGCGCCCGAGCCGGACGAGGATCTTGAGCATCGACATGCCGAGGTAGAGCACGTTCACCGCGCCGTAGGCCCAGAAGTAGAGGTCGATCCGGTTGGCCACCGCGCAGATCCAGATGTACTGCGGGTAGTGCACGACCACCCGGGCCGACCACTCGAGCCCGCTGATGACCATGCCGATCGGGCCGCGGCGGCCGCCAACCTCGGCCGGCTGACCGTCCTCGGTCGGGGGCTTGGCGCCGTACTCGGGCCGGCGCATGAACGAGGTGAGCGAGATCCCCGACGCCAGCGCGAACAGGCCGGCCAACCCGATCACCAGCAGGTGCTCGTCGTCGGTCTGCTGCCACAGGCGCACCGCGACGCATCCATAGATGAGCATCGCCTTCAGCTCGTCCATCAGGAAGTCGAGCAGGTGGCCGAGTGGCGACGCGATCTTGCGGACGCGTGCCAGCATGCCGTCGACGCAGTCGAGGACGAACGACAGCTCGTACACCGCCGCCGCCACCACCAGGCCGACCCAGCCGGGCCAGGCCACCAGCAGCGCGCCGGCGATCGCCGCCACCACGGTCGACAGGAACGTGACCTGGTTGGGCGTGATCGGCGTGTTGCGGAGCAGCCACACGAACACCGCCGCCGGCGGCCGGGCGACGTGCTGGGTGAACCAGTTGATGTCCTTCCGCTTCCGCGAGGACCGGTAGATGGCGACGATCTCGGACAACATGCGGGCGTGCCGTTCGGCTGAGCGACGTTACGGGCGGGGACGCGGGTGACCGCGACCGACCGGTCTATAGCGCAAAGCGCGGCCCGGCTCCATCGGCGGCGCCCCGGTGATACACCCGTCGCATGTTCATCGACGCGGCGAGCGCCGCCCGGATCGACGCGGGTGAGGCGCGGCTGTCGTCGGCGATCGCCGGCACGCTCCAGGCGCGCGGGGTGGCGGTCGAGGTGACGCCGGTGGTCGGCGGCGTGTCGGTGCTGGCCCAGGCCGGCTCGCAGATCAACAAGGTCATTGGCGCCGGCTTCGGGTTCGTCCCCGACGACGCGGCGCTGGCAGCGGTCGAGGCCGCGTGGTGGGCTCGCGGCGAGCCGGTCCGCTTCGAGGTCGCGACCCTGGCCGACCCGGCGTTCTCCGCCTACCTCACCGCGCGCGGTTACCAGCTGCGCGGCTTCGAGCACGTCCTCACCCGCCGGCTGACCGACGCTGTGCTGCCGCCCGGCGACGTGACCGTGGACCGGGTCGGGCCCGACCACGGTGCGCGCTGGCTCGAGGTCTCGCTGGCCGGCTGGGGCCCGGCCGACGGCACGCCGCACGAGCAGGGCGGGCTGCGCGAGGTCTTCACCGACTTTCTCCGCACCGACGCGATCGCGCACTACCTCGGGTCCATCGACGGGGTCGCGGCCGGCTCCGCCAGCGCGCGCTACGACCCCGACGGCATCGCCTACCTGGTCGGTGCCTCGACCGCGCCCGGCTACCGCCGGCGCGGCGTCCAGCGCGCGATCCTGAATGCCCGCCTGGCGGCCGCGCGGGAGGCCGGCTGCGAGCTGGCGGTGGTCACCACCGACCCCGGATCGCAGTCGCAGGCCAACGTGATCCGCGCCGGGTTCGAGGTCGGCTACGCCCGCGCCGTGCTGGTGCGGCCGCCGCCGGCCTGATCGGCGACGCCGGGGCGCGGCCTCGCGCACCACGGGATCAGCAGCCGGTCGGCTTGACCTCGGCCTTGGCACCGCCGTCGATCTTGACCGCTTCGAGCGTGATCTTGGACTTGCATTCGCCGGCCACGCCGGCCTTGACCCGCTTGAACGTGACGTTCTTGAGGCTGGCGCTCACGTCCCGGGTGACTGCCACCGCGGCCTCGTCGGCGGTGTCCTGGATCACGGCGTGCTCGAGCAGGTTGTCCTCGGCGCGGTTCGACAGCTGGACGCCGCCCCACGCGCCGGCCTCGTCGCGCACGCCGCGCAGCACGATCGGCTTGTCCTTGGTCCCGGTCGCGCGCAGCGACGCCTTGTTGTGATAGCCGATCCGCAGGAAGGTCCCGGCGCCGTCGAAGCGGAGCTCGAGCCCGGCCGCGAGCAGGAGCTTGGCGTTGTTGACGTCGACGGTGCCCTTGAGCTGGATCGCGGCGGCCGGCTGCGGTGACCAGGTCTGATCGCTCTCGAGGGTGCCGCCCTCGACCATGATCGGCTGGTCGGCCGCGTAGGTGTTGGCCGCGCCCAGCTTGCCGACCTGGTCGGGAAACATCGTGATCGCGGTCGTGTTGGCCTCGAACCGATTGCCGTCGATCGCCTTGATCTTGCCGCGAACCTGGCTGGCGATGCCGACGGTGTTGCTCTTGATGCTGCTGTTCTTGACCGTGAGCACGCCGCCGTCGACGACGAACACCGCGCCGAGGTCGGTGTTCTCGCCGCCGTACTGGACGGTCGCGTGGCTGAGCGTCAGCTCGCCCTTGCCATGGGCGCCCACGCCTTGCCACTTGCCGGGCTCGGCGCCGTCGGCGGCCGTGAACAGCACCGGCTTCTCGGCGGTGCCCTGGACGTCGATCGATCCGGGGGTGTGGTAGCCGGCGTGCAGGTCGACGCCGGGCCGGAAGCGCAGCTCCGTGCCGGCCTGGATGACCAGCTTGGCGTGGCCGTGCTCGCCGTCGACCCGGACCTGCCGCTCGACGACGTAGTGGCTGCCCGGGTTGCGCCAGGTCGCGTCCTCGCTGACGGTGCCGCCGCGGATCTGCACGAAGCCGCCCTCGGAGAACGTGTTGCCCTCGCCCAGGGCGCCCACCGCGATCGCCGGCAGCGAGGCCGCAATGGTGCCGGCCTGGTCGAAGTGCAGCCCGGCGCCCTGCTTGACCGTCATGTCGTCGGCGACCCACAGCCCTACCTCGGCCGCGTTCTTGATCGTGACGTCCTGGAGGCTGACGTCGACCGCCTCGATGCGGAGCGCGCCCTCGTCGCTGCCGGCGTTCTCGATCACCAGGCCGGTGAGCGTGGACCGCGCGGCAAACGAGGCCAGGCGCACGCCGGCCCACGAGCCGGGGACCTGGTCGCCACCGGCGATCAGCCGGACCGGGTCGGCGGCGGTGCCGTTGACCTTGAGCTTGCTGGGGGTGCGGTAGCCGACCACCAGCCGGGCGCCGGGCTGGAACGCCAGCACCGCGCCGGCCTCGAGCGTGAGCGAGCCTTCGACGCTGTAGTCGCCTTTGACCGGGACCGGCCCGCACTCCTTCTTGATGGTGCGATCCAAACCGGTGTCGGTGCCCTCGAGCGACTTGGGGCACTCGGTGATCGGCTTGAGCCCGGACAGCTCGCCGCCGGTGGCGGTCGAGCCCGGGCTGTCGCCCGGGTTGCCGGCGACCCCGCCGACGCCCGGGTTCTCGGCACCGGTGACCACGGCCGCGTCGGCGCCGGCCTGGTGGGTCGCCGGCTTCTTCTTGCAACCGCCAGCCGCGACCAGGCCACCAGCGACGAACACCACCCCGAATGCACGCAGGTTCATCGCAACGTCTTACGTGGACGGCCGGGTGCGATCAAGGGCACGGTGCGGCACGCGGCGGCGGTGGTCTGAGCGGTGGAGCGCCGTCGGGGGGGCACGATCGAGCGGTCGTGCCGGGCCCGCGATCGAGCCGTGGCTGACCTCACCGCGCGCTTCCAGCGCCTGCCGTCGCCCGCCGATGTAAGCCGTGGATCGCCCGATCTGGCTTGCGCGGGAGTCAGCGCTATGGCTACCGTCCGCGCCGTTCACGTCCGTAACAATTCAGATGACCTGGGGGTTCAGGATGCCCGAGCACACGATCCCCGAGTCCCTCGTCGAAGCGATCAAGTCTGGTCGTGCGGCCCTCGTGGTCGGCGCGGGAATCGGTGTCCCTTCCTGGAAGCAGCTTCTCGAGCGCATGACGAAGGAGCTGGAGGCGCGCGGTCGCGATGGCGACGACGCGGCCGCCAAGGATCTCGCCAAGCTCCTTCATAAAGGCAGCCTGGTCCGGGCGGTGGGCTTCCTCGCCCGCGCGCTGGGCGAGGAGGCCTGCGACAAGCTGGTCGAGGAGACCTGGCGCACGCCGCCGGAGCTGCCCGCGATCGCGAAGACGCTGGCCGAATTGCCGTTCCGCCACGTGTGGACCACGTTCCCCGGCGACGTCCTCGAGCGGGCGATGTCCGAGCACCGGCCCGAAGGCTGGCCCGAGTCCAAGGTCGTCACCTACCGCGAGCTCGGGGGGCTGTCGGCCCGGCGCCGGACCCTGGTCAAGATGCTCGGCAACTTCGACACGTACATCGTCACGCCCAGCTCGGTCCGGCGTGCGCTGGCCCGCGCGGTCGACCTGCGCGACTACGCGCGCGAGCTGTACGTCGAGGGCACCCTGGTGTTCGTCGGCTTCCGCTTCGGCGATCCCGACCTGTCGGCGCTGCTCGATCGCGTGTTCGGCATGTTCGAGCCGCCGCGCAGCTCGCACTACTTCCTGAGCGCCGGGGTCGGTCCGGTCACGATCGACGAGCTGATGGCCGAGCACCACATCGAGGTGGTCAACCTGGCCGGCAAGGGCGGCGACGACCTCGCCGACAAGAGCGTGGTCGACTGGCTCGACGCGCTGAGCCTCGCCTGCAAGCAGGCCTCGGTCACGCTGATCCAGACCCGGCCCGACGCCGACGATCTCGACGGCTGGTTGGCGCGCCTGCTCGATCACGATCTCGAGGCGCGCGACGCGGTCGACGCGATCGAGCTGGCCGCCCGCGACGCCAACGATGGCGAGCGGGTGGTCGAGGTGCTGCTCGGGCGGCTCGACCTTGAGTCGAACGGCAGCGACAAGGCCAGTCTCCTGCGCGAGGCGGCCAAGGTCTACGAGGAGATGGTCGGCGACCTGCGCCGCGCGTTCGAGGCGATCACCGCCGCGATGCACCTCGACCCGGCCGCGGACGCCGTGGTGACCGATGCCGAGCGGCTGGCCGCCGCCACCGGCGCCTGGGCCGACCTGGTCGGTGAGGCCACCGAGATCACGACCGAGGTCACCGAGCCGTCGCTGGCCTCGCGCTGGTGGGGCCGGCTCGGCGGCTGGTACGCGGTGCGCCTCGACCGCTACGACTACGCGTTGCCGTCGTTCCGGCGCGCGCTCGAGCTCGACGGCAAGAACCTCGACGCCCACCGCGGCCTGGCCGACCTGCTGCGCCGCCAGCAGAAGTGGTCGGAGCTGGCCGATACCCTGCGCGCCCAGGTCGAGATCGAGACCGACGCGACCCACAAGGTCGACCTGTTCCTGCAGCTCGGGGATCTGTGCGAGACCCAGCTGGCGCAGACCGCGCGCGCCGCCTCGGCCTACGAGGCCGCGGCCGACGTCGGCGACGGCAACGACGACGCCCTGGCCGCGCTCGAGCGGCTGTACCGCCGCGACGAGCGCTGGGCCAACCTGGCCAAGGTGCTCGAGCGCCGCGCCGAGGTGCTCGACACCGCCGGCGAGGTCGGGCGCGCCACCGCGGTCCGCAGCGAGCTGGCCCGGCTCCGCCACGAGAAGCTCGGCGACCTCGAGGGCGCGATCGCCCGCTACGAGGCGGCGATCGAGAAGGACGGCGCCGATCGCGAGGCGCTCAAGGCCCTGGTCGATCTCTACGACAAGACCGGGCGCTCGGACGACTACCTGCGCACCCTCGAGCGGCTGGCCAAGGTCGCGCCCGAGGCCGAGAAGCTGTCGACCCTGCGCAAGGTGGCGGCCGAGCTCGAGGATCACCCCGCGCTGGTCGAGCGCACGATCGCGGCCTACCAGAGCATCATCGAGGTCGATCCCGGCGCCGACGATGCCTACCGCGGCCTCGGCCGCGCGCTGCGCGCCAAGAGCGCCTGGTACGACCTGGTCGCGCTGCTCGATCGCCACGTGGGGGCGGCCAAGAACCCGGTCCAGCGGGTGGAGCTGTACCTCGAGGCGGCCGCGGTCCACGAGAAGGAGCTCGACGATCCTCACCGCGCGATCGAGGGCCACCTCAACGCGCTGGCGATCGATGACACCGCCCGTCCGGCGCTGGCGGCGCTGGCCCGGCTGTATCGCCGCACCGAGGCCTGGGACAAGGCGGTGTCGACCCTGGTCCGGCACGCCGAGCTCGAGGGCAACCGCGGCGCGCACCTGTGGGCCGAGGCCGGTGAGCTGGCGCTGACCGAGGACGGCGACGCCGAGAGCGCCGAGCGCTACCTCGACAAGGCGCTGGCGCTCGACCCCGAGCACCTGAAGGCGTTGACCACCCTGGCCGCGCTGCACGAGAAGAAGTCGGCGTGGTCGAGCGCGGTCGACGACCTGCTCCGCGCCGAGGCGATCGCGCCCAACCGCGGCGAGCGCATCGAGCTGCTCGGCCGGGCCGCCGACATCGTCGAGATCCGGCTCGAGGACACCCCGCGCGCGATCGGCCTGCTCGAGCGCGTGCTCAAGCTCGACCCCGATCACGTGGTCGCCGGCGAGAAGGTGGCCGACCGCCTGGTCGCCGCCGAGCGCTGGGACGACGCGGTCCCGGTGCTCGAGATCCTGGCCCGCCGCGCCGAGAACGATCGGCTCGAGCGGGCCCGGCGCGAGGCCCAGCTCGGCCACGCCTACGAGGCGCTGCACCGCACCGAGAAGGCCGCCCGCCACTACCGGCTCGCGGTCGACGCCGATCCCGACAACCTGGAGGCGGCGCTCGGCCTGGCCGGCACGCTGCTCACCGCGGCCCAGGCCGCCGAGGGCGCCAACCCGGGCGGCGCCGGTGGCGAGGAGTCGTGGAAGGAGATCGACAAGCGCTACCGCGAGGTGCTGGCCCGCCACCGCACCGGCCTGGCCGACGGTCAGGTCGCCGACATCTGGTACCGGCTGGGCATCACCGCCCGCGCGCTCGGCGACGACAAGAAGGCCGAGAACGCGCTGCGGCGCGCGCTCGAGCGCGAGCCGGCGCACGGCGAGTCGCTGCAGGCGATGGTCGAGCTCGGCGGCGCGCGCGGCGACTGGAAGACCGTGGTCGAGGCCAAGCGGGCCCAGGTCGACGGCGCGCCCGAGAATCTGCAGGTCAAGCTGCTCGACGAGATCGGCGACATCCAGCGCGGCAAGCTCAAGGACCCGGGCAACGCGGTCGGCGCCTACCTCGAGGCGCTGTCGCTGGCGCCCGGCAGCCACCAGCTGCTGCACAAGCTGCTCGAGTGCTACACCGAGCAGAAGCAGTGGCGACGCGCGGTCGACACGCTCGAGGAGCTGGCGGTCCAGGAGACCTCGGCCGGCCGGCGCGCGAAGTACCACTACGCCGCGGCCGTGATCGCGCGCGACGAGCTGGCCGACACCGCGCTGGCGGTCGAGCGGTTCGCCAGCGCGCTCGAGGATGCCCCGGCCACGCCCAAGGCCTACGAGGCGATCGAGAAGCTGCTGACCGACACCCGCGACTGGAAGGGCCTGGCCCGCGCGGTGCGCAAGCACCTCAAGCGGCTGGGCGACGACGCCCCCAACGAGCAGGTGCTCGAGCTGTGGACCCGGCTCGGCGATCTCTACGTCGATCACCTCGGCAGCCCCGAGCTGGCGATCGAGGCGTTCGAGATCGCGGCCCAGCTCGATCCCGACAACCAGCAGCGCCACGAGCAGCTCGCCGACCTCTACCTCGAGGCCGGCGAGGCGCGCCGCGGCGACGCGATCCGCGAGCTGCAGCAGCTGCTGGCGTTCGCGCCGGAGCGGGTCGAGATCTACAAGACCCTGTCGCGGCTGTACGGCGAGGACGGCGAGCTCGACAAGGCGTGGTGCCTGGCCCAGGCCCTGGTCTTCCTCGGCGCCGCCTCCGACGACGAGAAGGCGATGTACCTCAAGCTGCGGCCGGCCCAGTTCATCCCGGCGACCCGCCGGCTGACCGAGGAGCTTTGGCAGAAGGCCGTGATCCACCCCCGCGAGGACCGGCACGTCGGCGCGATCTTCGCGACCACGCTCGGCGCGATCGCGGCGACCACCGCGGAGGCGCCGCAGGCGTTCGGCCTCGACGCGGCCGGGCGCACCGACCTCGACAAGGACTCGCGGCTCATCACCCGGGTCGTCAAGTACGCGTCCGGCGTGCTCGCGCTGGATCCGGCGCCGATGCTCTGGCTCGACCAGGGCGACGGCCTGCGGGTGGCGAACACCACCGACCGCGGCAAGCTGGCGCCGTCGCTGCTGGTCGGCGAGGCCCACCAGGGCAAGCAGGACGAGCGCGAGCTGGCGTTCGAGGTCGGCAAGCGGCTGGCCTACCTGCGGCCCGAGCGGTTCGTGACCTTCGCGCTGCAGACGCTGCCGAAGATCGAGACCGCGTTCACCGCCGCGCTGATGGCGTCGGGCGCGTCGCTCGAGGGCGTGGCCACCGCGATCACGGGCAGCGACGAGGCCCGCAAGCTCTCGGCGAGCATGAAGCAGACCCTGCCCGGCGCCCACCTCGAGCAGGTCGCGGCGCTGGCCGGCAAGCTCGGGCCGCGGCTGGGCAACGGCCTGGTCACCAGCTGGCGGAGCGCGACCGACCTCACCGCCAACCGGGTCGGGTTGATCCTCGCCAACGACCTGCAGTCGGCGGCCAAGGCGATCGCGACCGAGACCTCGAGCACCTCGGGGCTGCCGGTCAAGGAGCGCCTGCGCGACCTGCTCGCGTACGCGGTGTCGGAGCCGTACTTCCAGGTCCGGCGCCACCTCGGGCTGACCGTGCGGGCCGAGGCGTCGGCGTGAGGCGCCCGGTCGGCGCGACCGTGATGCTCGCGATCGGCGCGATCGCGACCTCGTGGTCGTGTGGTGGCGACGGTCCGGTGTGTGGCGACGGCGACGTCGGTGGCACCGAGCAGTGCGACGACGGCAACGACGACGAACTCGACGAGTGTCGGGCCTGCGTGTCGTTCACGCCGCCGCGGACCATCGTCAAGTGGGCGTTCAACGCCGAGGCGGTGCCCGGCTTCACGACCGACGGCTGCGTCGACGTCAACGCGACCCAGGTGCGGGTCGAGCTGGCCGGGCCGATGGTCGCCAGCAAGGAGGGCCCCTGCTCGTCGCGCCAGGTCACGTTCGACGGCCTGCCGGCGGGGACCTATACCGCCCAGGTCACGCCGCTCGACAGCGCCGGCGCGTCGCTGGTGACCGCTGCCGCCACCGGCACCTTCGCGACCACGGCGATGTCCAACACGACCGAGGAGCACACCGTGGTGGTGCCGCCGGCGGCGTGGGCGCGCCCGATGACTGGCACGTACTTCTTCATGCTGCGGTGGGGCGGCATGCCGTGCACGGCCGCGGTGGCCACGCAGACGGTGACGATGCGGGTGCTCGGGGTGGTCTCGACGCGCAGCACGACCAGCACGCCGATGTACCGGCTCGACGGCAGCCAGCCCGTGCCGTGCGTGATGTCGGTCCCGGGCGACACCGAGCACGCGACGCTGATGCGGTTCGGGCCCGCGCAGGTCGAGGTGGTCGGCAAGGATAGCGGCGGTGCCGAGATGTTCCGCGGCACCTTCGACACCTTCGTCGGGGCCGGCATGTCGAACCCGGTGCTCACGCTCGACGTGCCGTCGACGATCGACGCCGGCGTCGATGCCCCGCCCGACGCGACCATCGGCCTCTGAGCCGGCGACTCCCGTGCGGGGGCGGACCCGCGGGGATTTTTGTGGGTGCCGGCGGTACATCCGCGGGCGGATTCGGTATCTTGGACCTCTTGAGGGCACCGTTCCCGCTCTGTAGGGTCGCTGTGGTCGTGTGGACGGCCGCGGTCGCCACGCTCCTGACCGGGTGTGGGCGTCCGGCGAAGTCGCGCGACGGCACCACGGTCACCGCCTCGGGCGCGGTCCCGTTCCCGGTCGACTTCGTGCCGTCACCCGCGCTGCCGCCGCCGGCCGGTGCCGACGCCAAGGCGTTCGGGGCCAGCTACCTCGAGATGGTCTATCCGCGCATCCGCGACGGCTGGCACCAGTTCCTCGAGGACTGCCGGCTGCGGCTGCCGCCGGCGCACCCGCTCAACAGTCCGACCCTGGCCGCGACCGTCGGGATCACGGTCGACCGCCAGGGCCAGATCGTCGACGTCGCGATGCTGACCGGCAGTGGCGACCGCGAGTTCGACGACGCCGCGATGGGCGTGGCGACCGACGCCGGCCCGTTCCCGGCCCCGGCGCGTCCGCTGTTGTCCGACGACGATCAGGTCTACCTGACCTGGCTGTTCGCGCGCGATCAGCGGCAGGCCGGCCCGGCCACCGCCAGCCTGCGGCGGGTCGAGTGGTCCCTCGATCAGGCGGTGCCCAAGTTCATTGCGACCGGCGATCTCGACGAGGCGGCCCGGCGGCTGGCGGCGGCGTCGCCCACGGTCGAGGGCGCCGCGCGTGACTCGCTGCTCGGCCTGGCCGAGCGCGTGGCGACCGCGACCGTGCGCGAGGGCCTGGCCAGCCCCGAGCAGCCGGTCCAGCGGCTCGCCATCGAGATTGCCGCCGCGGCGCGGCTCACCCCGGCCGCGCGCGAGCTGCGTTCGATCGCCGATGGCTCGCTCGCGATCGGCCTGCGCGCGGCGGCGATCGACGCGCTCGCCGTGATCGGCGATCGCGAGGCGATTGGCCTGATCCGCGGCATCCTCGCGCGCGATCAGGGCGCCAACGCCGAGCTCACCGGCGCCGCGGCGCGCGCGCTGGGCCGGCTGGGCGCGACCGCCGAGCTGAACACGCTGGTCGCCGGCTGGCTCGCCGAGGGCCGGGCGGGCACGACCGCGGCCCATCGAGCGAAGAGCTGGGCAGCGCTGGTCGCCGCGGCCCACGCCCCGGCGACCGCCGCGGTCCCGGACGCCAACCGGTTGGTCGGCACCGGTGATCCGGCCCTGCGCGGCGCGGCGTGCCGGGCGCTCGGTCACGCGACCGCCGCCGATGCCAGCGCCTGGAAAGGCCTGCGGGCCGGGCTCGCGGACGCCGACGCGTCGGTGCGGGCGGCGTGCGCCGGTGCGATCGCCGATGCCGCCACTGCTGGCCAGCGCAACCGCGCCAGCTTCTGGGCGATCGGCCCGCTGGTGCGCGACCGCGACGAGCGGGTGCGCGCCGCCGTGGTGCGGGCGATGGCGCGGCTCGAGCCGGCGCGCGCGAAGACCGAGCTGGCCGCGGTCGGGCGCGACAAGAGCCCGGCCGTGCTCGCCAGCCTGGCCGAGGCCTGGGTCGTGATCGGGCTGCCCGACAAGACGGTCGCGCTGCTCGGCCACGAGGCTCCCGCGGTGCGGCTGGCGGCCGCCACCGCGCTCGCGGCCGGCGATGCCGCCGCTCAGCAGAAGCTCGCGACCCGGGCCAACCTCGACCCGGTGCTGCGGGTCCGCGCGATCAGCGTCACCACCGACCGCGGCGCGCTCGAGGCGGGCTCGACCGACCCCGACGCCGACGTGCGGGCCGCGGCCGCGACCCGGCTGATCGTGGTGCGCGGCCGCTCCGAGACGCTCGGCGCCGTGATGACCGCGATCGCCGCGGCGCCCCCGGCCAGCGCCGAGCGGGTGCGCCTGGCCGGCGCCTGGCTGGCCGCGCGCTGAGCCGGCGTCTCGCCCGAGGCGCGTGCCGGGTGTGACCGGCGCCGCTTCCCCGATGGCCGACGCAACCCCGCGTCGCCGGGCCCGGTCCAACTTCCGCCCCCGGATCCATCATGCTATCCATCCTGCTGATGCGCCGACTCGCTGCTCTCCTTGGCCTCACGACCGTCCTCGCGCTGGCCGCGGTGGCCACCACCGGCCTGTCCGGGTGCAAGCAGCGCGAGGGCGACTACTGCCAGGTCACCGACGACTGCAGCGACGGCCTGCGCTGCGTCGCCGCGACCAACACGTGTCAGCGGGACGTGGTGGACGGGGTCGACGCCGCGGTCGTCCTCCCAGTCGACGCGCGGGACGCCGCGCCGGACGGCCCGCTCGACGCCGCGCCGGACGCCGCGCTCGACGCGGCCATCGACGCGGTCGCCGAGATCGACGCCGCCGTTCCGCGCTGACCGGCGCAGCCCGGCGCCCCGACGGTCACGCTCGGCGCGGCCCGCCGGCGCCTACAGGCTGGCGCCGCCGTAGATGCAGCGGAAGCCGATGAAGGCCTCGCGCGAGCCGGGGTCGAGCGGTCGCAGCACCGCCATCGCGCTCTGGTAGCTCGGCACGTCGACCCGCGCCGCGAACGGCGGGTCCCGCCAGCTCCCGCCCCGGGTCATGCCCAGCCCCATCGGCGACCCGAGCCGGACCGGGTTCTCGGCCGGGAGCTGGTCGAAGCCGAGGTCGGTCCAGTCGTCGAGGACCCACTCGGCGACGTTGCCAGCCTGATCGTGGGTGCCGTAGGGACCGTTGCTCCAGCGCAGCGAGCCGGGCGGGGCTGCGAACGGCCAGCCGTCGCTCGGATCGGGATCGCCCTGGCCGATGTTGGTCCCCTGCGGCCGCGCGATCTCCGACAGCTGACGCAGCACCGGCTCGCGGGGCCGCCCGTGGTTGAAGTCGTCGGGCCGCGGCAGGTCGCCCCACGGCCAGGTCCGGAGGTCGGGGCCCCGCGCCGCCTTTTCCCACTCGGCCTCGGTCGGGAGCCGCCCGCCGCGCCAGGCGCAGAACGCGCGCGCCTCGGGGCGGGTCACGTTGACCACCGGCAGGTCGTCGTGGAGGTGGCGGACGTCCCCGCTCACCAGCGGGTCGAGCGCGCAGCCGCCGGCCCAGACGCAGGCGCGGTACTCGGCGGTGGTCACCTCGTCGATGTCGATCGAGAAGGCCTCGATCCAGACGTCGCGGTGCAGGCGGCGCTCGAGCACGGCCGCCCACAGCATGCACGGGCTGAACGCCGGGCCGGGCGCGCGCACGACCTGCTCGCACTCGTCGAGCAGCGTGGGCACGTCGTCGGGCGGCACGCCCATCGTGAACCGGCCGGCCTCGACCCGGACCCGGGTCGGATCACGGTGGATGACCCGGACCACGCTGCCGGGGCGCGCGGCCCACGCCCCGCTCGCGAGCGTGGCCGCGACCAGGACGGTCAGGCTGGCGAGGGCCACCGTGGGGACTGCCGCGCGCACGCCGAACAGTGTGCCCCGAGGCTGCCGCCGCCGCTACTCGGCGAGGTCGCCGTCGGGCGCGCTGACCTCGACCCATTCGACCGAGACGATCTCGTACTCGCGCTTGCCCTTGGGGGTCACCACCACGACCTCCTCGCCCACGCGCTTGCCCAGCAGCTGGCGCGCGACCGGCGCCACCAGCGAGATCCGCCGCTTCTTGATGTCGGCCTCGTGCTCACCGACGATCGTGTAGGTCTGGCGCTCGCTGCTCTCGGTGTCCTGGATGGTCACGGTCGCGCCGAACTGGATCCGGTCGCCCGACAGCCGGGTCGGGTCGATGATCTCGGCGAGCGCGAGCCGCGAGTCGTAGTCGCGGACGCGCGCCTCGATCATGCCCTGCTCCTCCTTGGCGGCGGAGTAGTCGGCGTTCTCGGACAGGTCGCCGTGGCCGCGGGCGATCTCGATCGCCTTGGCGTTGGCCGGCCGGTCGACCTCCTTGAGCTTCTTCAGCTGGCGCTTCATCCAGAGGTGGCCGGCCGGGGTCATCGGGAACTTGTCGCTCATGATCTCATCTCCGGCGATGCGCTCGCGGGCGCCTGGCGGGCGCCCGTCCTCATTCAAGCGCGCGGATCACGTTGGTACCGCTGGAGGGCGCACGCCTGCAAGGTTTCGCGGCCCTGGAGCGCGATCGCCTCGAGCGCGGCCCGGGCCCCCCGGATCGTCGTGAAGTAGGCGATGCCGTTGCGCAGCGCGCCCCGGCGCAGCGACCGCGAGTCCAGGGTCGCCTGAGCGCCCTCGGTGGTGTTCACCACGAACGCGATCTCGTGGTTGTCCATGGCGTCGACGCAGTGGGGCCGGCCCTCGAGGACCTTGTTGATGCCGCGGACCGGCAGGCCCTGGCTGGTGAGGTGCTTCGCGGTGCCGTGGGTCGCGATCAGGTCGAACCCGAGGCGCTGGAGCTCGCGCGCCAGCTCGGTCGCGGCCGCCTTGTCGGCGTCGCGCACCGACAGGAACGCGGTGCCGCCGGTCGGCAGCTCGACCCCGGCGGCGCGCTGGGCCTTGAGGAACGCCTCGGCGAAGGTCGGACCCAGGCCCATCACCTCGCCGGTCGAGCGCATCTCGGGGCCGAGGATGGTGTCGACCTCCTCGAACTTCACGAACGGGAACACCGACTCCTTGACCGAGACGTGGCGCGGCACCATCTCGACCACGCCGAGCTCGGCCAGCGTGCGCCCGGTCATCACCTTGGCGGCGATCTTGGCGAGCGGCACGCCGATCGCCTTCGACACGAACGGCACCGTGCGCGACGCCCGCGGGTTGACCTCGAGCACGTAGACCACGCCGTCGTGAACCGCGAACTGGACGTTCATCAGGCCGACCACCCCGAGCTCGATCGCGAGCAGGGTCGCCTGACGGCGGACCTCGTCGATGATCGCGGGGCCGAGCGAGTAAGGCGGCAGCGAGCACGCCGAGTCGCCCGAGTGGATGCCGGCCTCCTCGATGTGCTCCATCACGCCACCGACCACGACCGCGCCGGTCCGGTCGGCGACCACGTCGACGTCGAGCTCGACCGCGTCGGCCAGGAACTGATCGACCAGCAGGGGGAAGCCGACCTGGCTGGAGTGGGCGGCGCTCTCGTCGTCGCCGCGGCCGCGCCGGTTGGGCGCGAGCAGCGTGCGCTCGAAGTAGTCCTCGAGCGTGTGGGCGTCGTAGACCCGCTCCATCGCGCGGCCGCCGAGCACGTAGCTGGGCCGCACCATGACCGGGTAGCCGATCTCGGTGGCGCACGCGCGGGCCTCGTCGAGGCTGCGCGCGATGCCCCAGTGCGGCGCGCGCAGGTCGAGCTTCTTCAGGACCTCGCCGAACCGCTCGCGGTCCTCGGCGCGGTCGATCGCGTCGGCCGAGGTGCCCAGGATCGGCACGCCGGCGCGGGTCAGCGGCACCGCCAGCTTCAGCGGGGTCTGCCCGCCGAACTGCACGATCACGCCCCACGGCTTCTCGCGGTCGCAGATCGCGAGCACGTCCTCGAGCGTCAGCGGCTCGAAGTACAGCCGGTCGGAGGTGTCGTAGTCGGTCGACACGGTCTCCGGATTGCAGTTGACCATGATGGTTTCATAGCCATCCTCGCGCAGCGCGAGCGCGGCGTGCACGCAGCAGTAGTCGAACTCGATGCCCTGCCCGATCCGGTTCGGGCCGCCGCCCAGCACGATGATCTTGTCGCGATCGGTCGGCCTGGCCTCGCACTCGTCCTCGTAGGTCGAGTACAGGTAGGCGGTGTCGGTGGCGAACTCGGCCGCGCATGAATCCACGCGCTTGTAGACCGGGCGCACCCCGAACGCGCGGCGCAGGGTGCGCACGGCGGTCTCGTCGGTGCCGGTCAGCTGCGCCATGCGCGCGTCGGAGAACCCCATGCGCTTGAGCGCGCGCATGCGCGTGCGATCCAGCGCGCCCAGGCCCTGCGCGGCGACCTCGCCCTCGGTCGCGATCAGCTCCTCGATCTGGTCGAGGAACCACGGGTCGACGAACGACAGCGCGTGCACGGCCTCAACGCTCATGCCGGCGCGGAACGCGTCGCCGATGAAGAAGATGCGCTCCGGGCCCGGCTCCTTGACCTCGCGCCTCAGCTTGACCAGGTCGTCCTCGCTGGCCAGGTCCAGGCCGGTCGGGTCGAGGCCGACCTTGCCGGTCTCCAGCCCGCGCAAGGCCTTCTGCAGCGATTCCTGGAACGTGCGTCCCATCGCCATCACCTCGCCGACCGACTTCATCTGCGTGGTCAGGCGCGCATCGGCCTGCGGGAACTTCTCGAACGCAAACCGCGGGATCTTGGTGACGACGTAGTCGATCGACGGCTCGAACGACGCCGGGGTCGCGCCGCCGGTGATGTCGTTGCGCAGCTCGTCGAGGGTGTAGCCGATCGCCAGCTTGGCGGCGATCTTGGCGATCGGGAAGCCGGTCGCCTTCGAGGCCAGCGCCGAGGACCGCGACACGCGCGGGTTCATCTCGATCACCACCACGCGCCCGGTGCTGGCGTTGATGCCGAACTGCACGTTGCTGCCGCCAGTGTCCACCCCGATCTTGCGCAGCACCGCAATGCTGGCATTGCGCAGGCGCTGGTATTCCTTGTCGGTCAGGGTTTGCGCCGGTGCAACGGTGATGCTGTCGCCCGTATGCACGCCCATCGGATCGAGGTTCTCGATGCTGCACACGATGATGCAGTTGTCCGCGGTGTCGCGGACCACTTCCATCTCGAACTCCTTCCAGCCCAGCACCGATTCCTCGACCAGCACTTCGCTGGTGGGCGACAGTTCAAGGCCGCGGCCGACGATGTCGATCAGTTCCTCGCGGTTGTAGGCGATGCCACCGCCGCTGCCGCCCAGGGTGAAGCTGGGGCGGATGATGGTCGGGTAGCCGACACGCGTCTGGATATCCAGCGCCTGTTCCAGCGACCTTGCGACTTCCGCCTTCGGGCATTCCAGGCCGATCTCGGCCATCGCCACGCGGAACAGTTCGCGGTCTTCGGCCATCATGATCGCTTCGCGCTTGGCGCCAATCAGCTCGACCCCGTACTTCTCCAGCACGCCGTTGTCCGCAAGGTCCAGCGCGCAATTCAACGCGGTTTGCCCACCCATGGTCGGCAACACCGCGTCGGGTCGTTCCTTGGCGATGATCTTCTCGACCATCTGCCAGTTGATCGGCTCGATGTAGACCGCGTCGGCCATCTCCGGGTCGGTCATGATGGTCGCCGGATTGCTGTTGACCAGCACCACGCGGTACCCCTCGTCGCGCAGGGCCTTGCACGCCTGCGCGCCGGAATAGTCGAACTCGCAGGCCTGGCCGATCACGATCGGACCGGCGCCGATGATCAGGATGGTCTTGATGTCGGTGCGCTTCGGCATCTCAGTTCCTCCCTGCCCGCCGGTGGGACATCAAGTCAACGAATCTGTCGAACAGTGGCGCCACGTCATGCGGCCCGGGACTGGCTTCCGGATGGCCCTGGAAGCTGAAGGCGGGCGCATCGGTCAGTTCGATGCCCTGGTTGCTGCCATCAAACAGCGAGCGGTGGGTGACGCGGGCATTCGCGGGCAGCGTGGCCTCATCGATGCAGAAGCCGTGGTTTTGCGAGGTGATCATCACCTTGCCACTGTCGATGTCGATCACCGGGTGATTGGCGCCATGGTGGCCGTGCGGCATCTTCATGCTGCGTGCGCCGACCGCAAGGCCAAGCAGTTGGTGGCCGAGGCAGATGCCGTAGGTCGGGATCTTCGCGGCCAGGATGTCGCGGATCGCCTGGATCGCGTAGTCGCAGGGCGCCGGATCACCGGGACCGTTCGACAGGAACACGCCATCGGGTTGCATTGCCAGCACGTCGGACGCCGGTGTCTGCGCCGGCACCACGGTCACGTCGCAGCCGCGCTCGGCCAGCATGCGCAGGATGTTGCGCTTGGCCCCGAAGTCATACGCGACCACCTTGAATTTCGGTTCGCAGCTGTCGAATGCGCCGCTGTCCAGGTCCAGCTGGCCTTCACGCCACGTATAAGCCGCCTGCGTCGAGACCACCTTGGCCAGGTCCATGTTGTTCAGTCCAGGAAACTTCCGTGCCGCCTCGATCGCCTTGTCGGAATCGAGTCGCTCGCCCGCCCCTCCGGCGGCCATCAGCGCGCCAGACTGGGCGCCGCCCTCGCGCAGGATGCGGGTGAGCTTGCGCGTGTCGATGTCGGCGATGGCTTTGATCCCGCGGGCGGCCAGCCACTCCGGCAGCGCCACCTGGCTGCGCCAGCTGCTCGGCCGGCGGGGCACGTCGCGCACGATCAGGCCGGAAGCCCACACCTGCGCAGCCTCGTCGTCCTGGTCATTGCAGCCGGTATTGCCGATGTGCGGGTAAGTCAGGGTCACCAATTGCCGCGCGTAGGATGGATCGGTGAGAATTTCCTGATAGCCGGTCATGGCGGTGTTGAACACCACTTCGCCCACGGAGAGGCCGGCTGCGCCCACGGAAATGCCCTCGAAGACGGTGCCGTCTTCAAGCGCGAGAATGGCTGGTGCGTTCAAATATTCGCCCTGCTTCGGGTTGCAAGAAAGCGCCGAAGCGGTATCGAAACCGGTTCGGAGCTGGAGGGGTCAGGCGAGCGGGAATTGTACGCGTCGCCGTCCCAAAACGAAACGCCCGGCGTTCTCCGAAGCCGTGAAGCGGGCCCCGCATGAGTTGCAGCCGCCCCAATCACCTGGCGCGGTCAGCCCAGCAGATCGGCGACCCGGTAACTGCCTGGTGCACGCCCGCGCAGGGATCTGGCGACATGCAGCGCGCCGCGGGCGAAGATGTCCCGATTGCCGGCGCGATGCACCAGCTCGATGCGTTCGCCTTCTGCAGTGAACTGCACCGCGTGCTCCCCGATGATGTCACCGGCGCGGATCGACGCGTAGTGCGGTATGGCTCCGTGCTCCTGAGCGGCAGCGCCCAAGGTCAGCGCGGTTCCCGATGGCGCATCCAGCTTGCGGGTGTGGTGCGCCTCGACGATGTCGCAGTCCCAGCCAGGCAGCGCCTGCGCGGCACGCGCGACCAGGTCATGCAGCAGTGCCACGCCGAGGCTGAAGTTGGATGCCCAGGCGATCGGGATGCGGGTCGATGCGGTCTTCAGCGCCACCAGCTGTTCCGCCGACAAGGCGGTCGTACCGGACACCAGCGGTTTGCCTCGCGCCAGGCACAGGGCGAGGATCGCGTCGAATCCTCCCGGCAGGCTGAAATCGATTGCCACGTCAAAATCCGGGACACCGGCCAGTTCCGAGGACGCGAACTGCGGCACGCCGTCGATGACCCGGGGACCAACCTTGCGCGAAACCGCCCCAGCCACGGCGAAGCGCGGGTCGTCGCGGCTAAGGCGCTGCAGGGACTGGCCCATGCGGCCATTGGCCCCGTGAATCAGCAATCGGACAGGAGACTCCATGCCGGCAGGCTAGCGGGCGAGGCCCGCGCGGACAAGCGGCACGCCGCGGCGTCACGCCTGGTGGGCGGCGGTCTTCAGGCGGCCTGCGACCTGGTGCATGGCGTCTTCGAAGGCATTGTCGCCCTCGGGGATGCTGACCTTGCCCAGCTTGGCCATGGCCGCAAGTTCCTCGACCGAGGCAACCAGTACGCGAATGCCGCGTCGGTTGACCAGTAGCAGCCGCGACGAAATCGGGCTGATCCATGACACTTTGGTCGGCTCGACGCGCTCGCCCGAGGTCGCCAACTGGATCCAGCTCCCCACCTGCAACTTGCGCATTCGTTCCAGCATGGCGGCATCGAAGTCGAGGTTGTCGGTGCCGGCGACGATTTCCAGCAGGGGTTCGGCGTCGGCAGCCGGGACGGGTTCCGGGGCCAGCACCTGCTCGGGCATGCGAAGGCCAGCGGCGCCCGCGTTTTCCCCCCGGCTCAGGCATTCCAGCGCCTCGCGCAGTGTCCTGATGGCCTCCTCCGCAGCGCTGCTGGTGCAGCCAGAACTCGCCAGGATGGCTTCGATCTGCAGGTGTGGCAGTGCTGGCAGTTCCTCGACCGGGGTGCGCAACTCCGCGTAGTCGAATGCCACCAGCAACTCGTCGACAGCGCGCATCGCCCCTTCATGGCGCGGGCAGCCGTGGCCGTCGCGCAAGACGACCTGGGTGAGATGGTGTGAGGTATGGCGGCTGAGGAACTCGTCCAGGACTGGCGGCAGGTTGCGCTCGCCCCGGTGCTGGGCCAGCTCGGCGCTTACCGCGCTGCGCGCCATGTCCAGTCGCTCACGTCCACGCTGCGCATCCGCGGCACGCTTCTCGGCAAGTTCGAAACGCTTGCGATGCTGCGCCATGAACCCGCGCAACTCCTGTTCAAGGGTTTCGAAGATCGCCACGTCCTCGTTGAATTCGCCGACCAGGCGATTGATGGTCTGGTCGACGTGACCAAGCAGTTCGCGTTCCTGCGGCGCTTCCCCGTGGTTTCCCTGGCAGGCTTCGGCCACGGTGTTGAGCAGACGCCGCGCCGGGTGTTCCTTGAACAGGAACATGCGGCGGTCCTGGACCGCGACTTTCACGTAGGGCACCAGCATGAGGCCGATCTTGCGACGGATGTCGACATCGAATTGCGGGCCGTCGAGCAGGACGTCGAACAACAGCGCAACCAGGTCGACCGCGTCTTCGTCGAGCCCGTCCAGGTGCAGGTTGTCTCCGCTCACCCCCAGCTTGCGGGCGCCTTGCACCACTTCGTGGCGCAGGTGCGTGGCGAGCGAGCGATCCGCACCCAGGCTGGCCTGTTGCAACTGGGGCGGCAAGTCACGCTGAAGCAGCGAGAGGATGGCGAGCAGTTCGTTCTGTCCCAGGGTCTGGATCGGACCAGTACCGCCCTGGCCCGCGAGCCTGGGCCCCAATGAGGTACGCCAGCCTTGCAGCAGTCCCAGCAGGTTTGAGAAGACGGCCTGGTCCGCAGGGTTGACCGGGGCCGCGTGACCCCCGCTTCCACCAGCGGCGCCGCCGTCTGGCGCTTCGCCATGGATGGACCCGGAGCCGGATTGGCCCGACTCCCCTGCGCCGGGATGACCGCTACCCTGCCCCGGAACCGTGGCTGGCATTGCCTCGACCTTTGCGGTGGCGCGCAGCTGCGGCAGGATCCCCGCAGCAACTAGCAAGGTATTGCCGCGTTCGTAAGCATGCGCCAGTGCCGTCGCCAGTTCGCGCTCGAACAACTTGAACACGACGATGCGCACGCCGGGATCCAGTTCGGCGCCATCGACCGCCTTGCGCAGGGCGCTGGCCAAGAACGTCGGCGTCATCGGATTTTCGGATGCTTGCAGGTGTTCGCGGCCGGTGATGTGCGCCATCCGCTTGCCCAGCAGTTCCAGGCTGGGGGCATGCATGCGCGACAGGCTTTCGGCCAGCTGTTCATTCGCCAGCTGTTCCTCCAGCCCGTCCTCGGACAGCAGGCTCAGCGTTGAGTGCCCGGAAGCCGGCACGCTGTCGCGAGGGTCGCGCAGGGCCCGAAACCCGCTGATGATGGCTTGCTCGAAGCGGGGACCGATTTGCCCGCGGACTTGCCTGAGCTCGCGCAACGCCGTGAGGCCAAGGTCGTCGTTGCCCGTCTGGCTGCGGTCGAACAAATAATCGTCCACCCGCCCCAAGGCCCGCTCAAGCGCCGGGACCACCCGTTCGATGATCTGTTTCTGCAGGGCGTCCAGCAGCAACCCTTGATCACTTCGGCCGGGGTTTGGAAGGTCCGCGGGGGAACGGAACGACATGGGGGAGGCTCGGAACAGGAATGAATGCACCGTACAGGCTACGCCTCGTTCCGTCACTTATTGGTGCCATGGGTCATGTTTTGACACATTTCGGTCGAGCCAGTCCTCAGGACACCATGCGGTCCCAGAACCCCTTGATGCCATCGACAAAAGTCGCCGATTTCGGGGAATGGCGACGCGCGTCCTCGCCAGTGAAGCTGGCCTCGAACTGCTCCAGCAAGCTGCGTTGCTCGGTGGTCAGGTTGACCGGGGTTTCCACCACCGTCTTGCAATACAGGTCCCCGGGGGCACGGCTGCGCACTGACTTCACGCCCTTGTCGCGCAGGCGGAACACGCGGCCGCTCTGGGTCTCGGCCGGGATCCGCAGTTCGACTTCGCCACCCAGGGTGGGTACGCGCACGATGTCGCCCAAGGCGGCCTGCGAAATGCGGATCGGGACCTCGCAATGCAGGTCGTCGCCATCGCGTTCAAAGATGTGGTGCGGCCGCACCCTGACTTCCACGTACAGGTCACCCGGCGGGGTGCCGGATGGTCCCACTTCGCCCTCACCTGCCAGGCGGATGCGGTCGCCGTTGTCGACCCCAGAAGGGATCTTCACCGACAGGGTCTTGTCGTCCTCGACCCGGCCCGCCCCGTTGCAGCTTTTACATGGATTGGGGATGGTCTTGCCGCTGCCGCCGCAATGCGGGCAGGCGTGCTGCATCTGGAACATGCCGCGCTGCATGCGGACCTGCCCACGACCGTGGCAAGTGCTGCAGGTTTCGACCTTGCCATCAGCCGATCCCGAGCCCTTGCAAGGTTCGCAGGGCACCACGGTGGGAATCTCGATCCGCTTCTCCACCCCGGCGACGGCATCCTCCAGGTCCAGCTCCATCACATAGCCGACGTCCGCGCCGCGTCGCGGCGCCTGGCGGCCACCACCGCCACCCCCGAAGATGTTGCCAAAGATGTCGCCGAAGATGTCGCCGACGTCATGGAACCCGGGCCCTGCGTTGCCGCCGCCCATGCCATGCTCGAACGCGGCATGGCCGTGCTGGTCGTACATGCGGCGCTTGCCGCCATCGGAGAGGACCTCGTAGGCTTCCTTGGATTCCTTGAACGCCGCCTCTGAGGCCTTGTCGTCGGGGTTTCGGTCCGGATGGTGCTTCATCGCCGCGCGCCGGTAGGCCTTTTTCAGGTCTTCGTCGCCGGCATTGCGAGCCACGCCCAGCACCTCGTAATAGTCGCGTTTGCTCATCGGTCCCGCCTGCTTCCGTCATGAAGACGGGCAGACCTTGCGGCCTGCCCGTCGTGGTTTGCCTGTCGCGTGATCAGGCCTTGCCGTCGTTGTCCTTGACCTCGGTGAACTCGGCATCGACCACGTCATCCGATGCGGCAGCGTCCTTCGGCGCTTCGGCGCCCGGCTCCTGTTGCTGGCCCGCCGCGGCAACTGCTGCGAACAATGCCTGACCGGCTTCCTCCAGCGCCTTGGCCTTGGCGTCGATCTGCACCTTGTCGTCGCCCTTGATCGCGGACTCGAGCTCGGCGATCGCACCTTCGGCGCGTCCGATCAAGTCGCCCGGCACCTTGTCGCCGTTGTCCTTGATCGCACTGCGGGTGGCATGGATCAGGCCGTCGGCATGATTGCGCGCGGTCACCAGTTCGTGAAAGCGCTTGTCTTCCTCGCGGTTGGCTTCGGCGTCCTGCACCATCCGCTGGATCTCGTCGTCCGACAGGCCCGAGCCGGCCTTGATCTCGACCTTCTGCTCCTTGCCGGTTTTCTTGTCCTTGGCGTTGACGTGGAGGATGCCATTGGCATCGATGTCGAAGCTCACTTCCACCTGCGGCATGCCGCGCGGCGCCGAGTCGATCCCGGTCAGGTCGAACTTGGCCAGCGACTTGTTGTAGCGGGCCTGTTCGCGCTCGCCCTGCAGCACGTGCACGGTCACTGCGGACTGGTTGTCCTCGGCGGTGCTGAAGGTCTGCGAGGCCTTGGTGGGAATGGTGGTGTTCTTCTCGATGATCTTGGTGAACACGCCGCCCAGGGTCTCGATGCCCAGGCTCAGCGGGGTCACGTCCAGCAACAGCACGTCCTTGAC
>JBKJLC010000054.1:0-11863 GCA_046597055.1 Kofleriaceae bacterium
GCGACATCCTCGCGCGCGATCGGCGGGTCGTTGACGGCGGTGACGGCGACGGTGACGGTGGCGGTGGCGGTGGCGCCGTTGCCGTCGGCGATCGTGTACGTGAAGGCCACGGTGCCGTTCGCATCGGCGGCGGGCTGGAAGCTCAGGCCGGCGCCGGTGAGGGTGACCGTACCGGTGGTCGGCTGGGTCACCGCGGTGATGGTGAGGCCATCGCCGTCGCGGTCGGTGTCGTTGGCGAGCACGTCGATCGCGGTCGCGGCGGCGTCCTCGGCCACCGTCGCGACGTCCTCGTTCGCGGTCGGGGCATCGTTGACCGGCGTGACGACGACCGTCACGGTGGCGGTGGCGGTGCCGCCGTTGCCGTCGTCGATCGTGTACGTGAACGCCACGGTGCCGGTCGCGTCGGCGGCGGGCTGGAAGCTCACGCCGGCGCCGGTGAGGGTGGCCGTGCCGGCGGCCGGCTGGGTCACCGCGATGATGGTGAGGACATCGCCGTCGCGGTCGGCGTCGTTGCCGAGCACGTCGATCGCGGTCGCGGCGGCGTCCTCGGCGAGCGTCGTGGCGTCGTCGCGGGCGGTCGGCACGTCATTGACCGGCGTGATGACGACCGTGACGGTGGCGGTCGCGGTCGCGCCGGTGCCGTCGCCGATGCTGTACGTGAACGTGACGGTGCCGGTGGCGTCGGGCGCCGGCCGGAAGGTCAGGCCGCTGCCGGTCACGACGACCGTGCCGCGCGCCGGCTGGTTGACCGCCGTGATGGCCAGGGGATCGCCGTCGACGTCGCGGTCGTTGGCGAGCACGTCGATCGCGATCGGGTCCGCGTCCTCGGCCACCGTGGCGGCGTCGTCGAGCGCGACCGGCGCATCGCGCACGGCGGTGACCGTGATCGTCGCCAGGGCGGTGGCAGTGCCGCCGTTGCCGTCGCTGATCGTGTAGGCGAAGGTCATGGCGCCGGAGGCGTCGGCCGCCGGCTGGAAGCTCACGCCGGTGCCACCGCCGGTGATGACCACCGTGCCGTCGACCGGCTGGGTGACCGCGGTGATGGTCAGGACATCGCCGTCGCGGTCGGCGTCGTTCGCGAGCACCGCGATCGCCGTCGCCGCGGCGTCCTCGGTGACCGTGGCGACGTCGTCGCTCGCGGTCGGCTGATCGTTGACCGGTGACACGGTGACCGCGATCGTGGCGGTGTCGGTCAGGCCGGTGCCGTCATCGATCGTGTACGTGAAGGTCTCGATCCCGGAGGCATCGGCCGCGGGCCGGAAGCTCACGCCGGTGCCACCGCCGGTGATGACGACCGTGCCGCGGGCCGGCGCGGTCACCGCGGTGACGACCACCGGATCGCCGTCGACGTCGCGGTCGTTGGCGAGCACGTCGATCGCGGTGGCGTCGGCATCCTCGGCGACGGTGACGGCGTCGTCGGCTGCGGTCGGGGCGTCGGCGACCGGCGTGACCGTCACGGTGACGGTGGCGGTGGCGGTGCCGCCGTTGCCATCACTGATCGTGTAGGTGAACGCGTCAGCGCCGGTGGCGTTGGCCGCCGGCTGGAAGCTGAGGCCGGTGCCGCCACCGGTGATGACCACGGTGCCGCGGACCGGCGGGGTCACCGCGGCGACCGCGAGGACCTCGCCGGCGTCGGGCCCGGTCGAGTCGTTGGCGAGCACGGCGATCGCGGTGGCGGGCGCGTCCTCGGCGACCGTGAGGACCTCCCCGTTCGCGATCGGGAGATCGTTGACCGAGGTGACGGTGACGGCCACCGTGGCGGTCCGGGTCGTGCCGGTGCCATCATTGATCGTGTAGCTGAACGAGGTGACCCCGTGGAAGTCGGGGGCCGGCTGGAAGGTCAGGCCGGCGCCCGCGCCGGTGATGGTCACGGCGCCGCTGGCCGGCTGGGTGACCGCGGTGATGGTCAGCACGTCGCCGTCGACGTCGAGGTCGTTCGCGCGCACGTCGATCGCCGTCGCGGCGGCGTCCTCCGCCACCGTGACCAGGTCATCGCGCGCGATCGGCGGGTCGTTGACCGGCGTGACCGTCACCGTGACGGTCCCGATGGCGGTGCCGCCGCGACCATCGCTGATCGTGTACGTGAACGGGATGACCCCGTTGGCGTCGGCCGCGGGCTGGAAGGTGAGGCCGGTGCCGCCGCCGGTGATGACGACGGTGCCGTTGGTCGGCTGGGTGACCGCGATGATCGTGATCGTCTCGCCGGTCTCCGGGGCGGTCGAGTCGTTCGCGCGCACGTCGATCGCCCGCGGCGCCGCGTCCTCGGCGATGGTCACCGCGTCGGGGTTGGCGGTCGGCGGATCGTTGACCGGCAGCACGGTGATCGCGATCGTGTCGGAGTCGGAGCGAGCGCCGCCCGAGCCGGAGTTGGCGCGATCGTTCGTGGTCATCGCGAGCGCGGCGTTGCCGGCGAAGTTCGGGCTCGGCGTGAACGTCACGGTCGGCAGCGCCGCGTTGAGCTGCCCGATCGGGCCGGTGAACACCAGCACCGGGTCGGACGTGCCGTCGCCGACGCTGAACATCAGCCCGGCGGTCCGGATGGAGACGCGGCCGTTGGTCGCCGCCAGCGTGATCTGCACGGCGGCACCCCCGGCATCGACGTCGGCGGTCGACAGGCCCGCGAGCTCGAGGGTGGTGTCCTCGTTGATGGTCTGCGGTCCCGGGACGGTGTTGACCGGGGCGTCGTTGACCGCGGTGACGACGATCGACACCGTCGCCGGGCTCGACGCCTGGGTCGCGTTCGCGGCGCGGTAGGTGAAGCTGTCGGTGCCGGCAAAGTTGCTGGCCGGCGTGTACGTGTACGAACCGTCGCTCTCGAGCACGACCGAGCCGCTGGTGGGGCCGCTGGCAAGCACCGCGGTCAGCGTCGCCGCGTGCGGGTCGGTGTCGTTGGCCAGCACCCCGGGTGCGGCGGTGATCAGCGCGGTGTCCTCGGCGATCCGGCCGGTGTCCGCGGTCGCGATCGGCGGTGCGTGCGCCGCGGCGCCCTCGCGATGCACCGCGGTGTCGGCGAGGTCGGCAGGCGCTGGCGCGATCGCGCCCGGATCAGGCGCGTCGCTCGAGCATGCAGCGACGAGGAACGCGAGCGTCACAACGCGCATGGACAGGCTCATCGATCGTTCTCCGCGGCGACCCTGCGCTTCCACCAGAGAAGTCAGCAAGCCACCGCCGGCGGACATTATCCGGCCGCGGCGTGTCCCGGAACACCTGCGAATTTATTCGCATGCGCCAGGTCGGCACACCTGGCTCCAGGCCGGCGTTCTGGATCACATGAGCATCGTTTCCGGTTCGCCGGCGCGCAACCGAAGTCACAGCCGTGCGAGTCGGCGCTGCTCGGTCATTTCTCCTTGGTGTCCTCGCCGGCGCCCTGCTGCTTGTTCTCGATCGTCGTTCCGGCCTCGCCGAGCAGCTTGAACACCACCCGGCGGTTCTGCGCGCGGCCGGTCTTGGTCGTGTTCTCGGCGACCGGCTGGTCCTCGCCGTAGCCGACCGCGGTGAGCCGATCCGCGGGGACCTGCTTCTTCATCAAGTACGCGCGCACCGCGTCGGCGCGGCGCTGGGACAGCTGCTTGTTGTGGGTGGCGTTGCCCTGGTCGTCGGTGTGGCCCTGGATCTCGACGCGCAGCGCGCCGTGGGCCAGCAGCACCGTCGCCACGTTGTCGAGCAGCTTGTACGAGCGCGGCAAGATGACCGCCTTGTCGAGCGCGAAGTAGATGCTCTCGAGGATCTCGAGGCTCGTGCCGGTGAGCGTGACCAGCTGCTTGGTCTTGCAGCCCGAGTGCGCCTGGGGGCCCGGCTCGTCCGGGCAGGCGTCGAGGCGATCGACCACGGTGTCCTGGTCGCGGTCCGGATCGGGGCAGCCCCGGGTCTCGCTCGGACCCGGCTGGGCCGGACAGGTGTCGTCGGCGTCGACCAGGCCGTCCTGGTCGTTGTCGAGGTCGGGGCAGCCGTCGGTGTCCTCGAAGCTGTCGACGTCCTCGGCCACGGCCGGGCAGGTGTCGACATGATCGGCGATGGTGTCGCCGTCGGTGTCCTGGGCCGGGCAGCCGTCGAGCTCGGCGAGGCCGGGCGCCGCGCGGCAGGTATCGGCGCCGTCGAGCACGCCGTCCTGATCGTCGTCGGGATCCGGGCACCCGTCCTGGTCGCTGAAGCCGTCGGCGTCCTCGGGCTCGAGCGGACAGCGGTCGCGCCGGTCGAGCCGGCCGTCACCATCGCGATCGAGCTCGGCCACCACCCGGTTCACCGGCTGGTCGGGGCTGCCGAGGCGGAGCCCGGCGAGCGCGCGCCAGTCGGGCGTGCCGTAGCCCTCGCGCAGGCCGCGACCGGTGGCCGCGAACAGGATCGCGGTGCGCCCGATGCGGAGGTTGGCGCCGGCCAGCGCTTCGAGCGCGTCCTGGTTGAACGTCTCGAACGGGTGGGCGGCCGCGATCGCGCCGGTGATCGTGAGATCGATCCCGACCGGCGGGCCGCCGCGGTCGGCGAAGCGATAGCCGACGCCGGCGCGGGCGAACACCTCGTCGTCGACGACGAGGTTGAGGAGCCGGGCCTGCTTGCGGGCGTGGTAGCCGGCGTTGATCGCCAGCCGCCAGCCAGTCCAGCTGCGCGAGGCCACGACCTCGGGCGCGAAGCCCACGCCGGCGTCGCCGAGGTAGTCCGAGTCCGAGCTCTTGGTCGGGAAGCTCACCGCCGGGATGACCGCGAGCCCGACGCCGTGGCGATCCTGGCTCAGCACGGTCAGCTTGGGGCTCAGCTGCAGATCGCCGACGCCGAAGCTCGACAGCGACTCGAGGTTCATCGCGCCGCCGGCGGTGGTGGTCCGGTCCTGCGCGAGCACCAGCGGGAGGTGGAACCCCAGGGTCAGCCAGCGCGTCGGCGCCAGCGAGCCGGCCAGCGCGGCCGCGGTGCGGTTCTGGACCAGCGCGCCGATCCGCTCGCGATCGCCCGCCATCTCCGTGTAGACGACCAGCGGATCGTTGGCGTAGCCGACCCACATCGCCAGGTCGAAGGCCATGCCGCCGCGACCCTCGGCCCACTCGACCCCGAGCAGGCCCTCGCGATCGCTCGCGAGCTGGAAGCGCTCGACCGAGAAGTTGCGCGGCTCGCTCGCGACCTGGGCGGCGGCGAGCGAGGGCGCGGTCACCACCGCGGCCAGCGCGACCACCACGGCCGCGTGGCGTCGGCGCCGGCGCCGGGTCAGCACCGACAGCGCGAGGCCGAGCGCGACCAGCCCCCCGCCGTCGCCGCCGGTGGAGCAGCCGCCGCCGGACACGCCGACGTTGTCGCCGAAGCCGTCGCCATCGGCGTCGGGGTCGCAGGCGTCGCCCAGCGGATCGCGGTCGACGTTGACCTGCTCGGTGTTGGCGACGGTCGGACAGTTGTCGTCGGCGTCGGGCACGCCGTCGCGGTCGGCGTCGTCCGGGATCGGCGCGTCGTCGGTCGGATCGTTGGGATCGTGCTCGCCCTCGTCGACCTGGCCGTCGTGGTCGGCGTCCTCGGTGCCATCGGTGATGCCGCCGCCGTCGGTGTCGGGATCCAGCGGGTCGGTGGTCGTGGTCGGATCGGCGTCGGGGACGAAGTGACCCGCGCTGACGTCGGTGTCGGGGTGGGCGGTGGTCACGCCCAGCTCGGTGCCGTCCTTGAGGCCGTCGTTGTCGCTGTCGGGATCGAGCGCGTCGATGGCGCCGTCGCCGTCGCTGTCCGCGCCGGGCATCGGCTCGAGGCCATCGAGCACGCCGTCGTCGTCGGAGTCGGCGTCGAACGGGTCGGTGCCGATCGCGAGCTCCTCGGAGTCGGTGAGTCCGTCCTCGTCGCTGTCGAGGCCGACCGTGACCATGACGATCGTGGTCGAGGTCTCGCCGTCGACGTCGGTCACCGTGTACTCGAAGGTGTCGGCGCCACGGTAGTCGGCGGTCGGCGTGTACGTGATCGTGCCATCGGCGTTGACGACCACCGTGCCGTGCGCTGGCGTGGTGGCGGTGGTCGTGATCGGGCCATCCCCGAGGCCGAGGTCGTTGCCGCGCACGTCGATCACCACGCTGGCGCCGGGGTCGACTCCCGCGAAGTCGGGCATCGCGATCGGCGTGTCATTCACCGGCGCGACCGTGACCGTGACGGTCGCGGTGGCGGTGCCGCCGTTGCCGTCGCTGACCGTGTACGTGAACGTCACGACCCCGTGGAAGTTGGCGGGCGGCAGGTAGGTCAGGCCGGTGCCGCCACCGGTGATGACGACCGTGCCGCTGGCCGGCTGGGTCACGGTGGTGATGCGGAGCGGACCGCCGTCGACGTCGCGGTCGTTGCCGAGCACGTCGAGCGCGGTCGCGGCGGCGTCCTCGGCCAGCGCGATGGCATCGTCGATCGCGACCGGCGGGTCGTTGACCGGGGTGATGGTGACCGTGACCGAAGCGGTGGCGGTGCCGCCGTTGCCGTCGCTGATCGTGTAGTTGAACATCACGACGCCGGTGACGTCGGCGGCGGGCTCGAAGGTCAGGCCGGTGCCGTCGCCGGTGATGACGACGGTGCCGCTGGCCGGCTGGGTGACGCTGGTGATCCGCAGCGCGTCGCCGTCGACATCGCTGTCGGTGGCGAGCACGTCGATCGCGGTGGCGGGCGCATCCTCCGCCACCGTGATGGCGTCGTCGGTGGCGACCGGCGGGTCGTTGACCTCGGCGACGGTGATCGTGACGGTCGCGGTGGCGGTGCCGCCGTTGCCATCGCTGATCGTGTACGTGAAGGTCACGACGCCGTGGAAGTTGGCGGGCGGCTGGTAGGCCAGGCCGGTGCCGCCGCCGGTGATGGTGACGGTGCCGTCGGTCGGCTGGACCACGGCGGTGACCTGCAGCAGGTCGCCATCGACGTCGCGATCGTTGCCGAGCACGTCGATCACGGTGGCGATCGCATCCTCGGCCACGGTGGCGGCGTCGTCGATCGCGACCGGCGGGTCGTTGACCGCCGTCACGGTGATCGTGACGGTCGCGGTCGCGGTGCCACCCTCGGGGTCCCGGATGGTGTAGGTGAACGTGACGACCCCGGTCGCGTTGGCCGCCGGCTGGAAGGTCAGGCCGGTGCCGCCACCGCTGATGACCACGGTGCCATTCACTGGCTGGGTCACCGCGGTGATCTGCAGCGGACCGCCCTCGACGTCACGGTCGTTGCCGAGCACGTCGAGCGGGGTCGCATCCGCGTCCTCCGGCAGCGTGGCGGTGTCGTCGACGGCGACCGGCGGGTCGTTCACGGCGAGCACGGTCACGGTGACGGTCGCGGTATCGGTCCCGCCGTGGCCGTCACTGATCGTGTAGGTGAACGTGATGGGGCCGCTGGCGTTGGCTGCGGGCTCGACGGTCAGCCCGGTGCCGCCGCCGGTGATGACGACCGTGCCGTTGGCCGGCTGGGTCGCCGCGGTGATGGTGAGCGCATCGCGGTCGGGGTCGCGGTCGTTGCCGAGCACGTCGATCGGGGTGGCGATCGCGTCCTCGTTCACGGTGGCGGTGTCGTCGGTCGCGACCGGCGGGTCGTTGACTGGCGTCACGGTGATCGTGACGGTGGCGGTCGCGGTGCCGCCGTCTCCGTCGCTGATCGTGTACGTGAAGATAATGACGCCGTTGGCGTCGGCGTCCGGCTGGAAGGTCAGACCGGTGCCCCCGCCGGTGATGACGACGGTGCCATTCGCCGGCTGGGTGACGGCGGTGATCGTCAGCGAGGCGCTGTCGAGGTCGCCGTCGTTGCCGAGCACGTTGATCGGGAGGGCGCCGGCGTCCTCGGCCACGGTGGCGGTGTCGTCGACCGCGACCGGCGGGTCGTTGACGGGCGTCACCGTGACGTTGACGGTAGCGGTGGCGGTGCCGCCGTTGCCGTCGCTGATCGTGTAGGTGAACGTCACCAGGCCGCTAGCGTTGGCGGCCGGCTGGTAGGTCAGGCCGGTACCGGCGCCGGTGATGACGACGGTGCCATTGTCGGGCTGGGTCACGGCGGTGATCGTCAACGCGTCGCCGTCGGCGTCGCTGTCGTTGGCGAGCACGGCGATCGCAGTGGCGACCGCGTCCTCGGCCAGGGTGCCGGTGTCGTCGAGCGCGACCGGCGGGTCGTTGCTGCCGGTCACGGTGACGGTGACCGTCGCGGTGGCGGTGCCGCCGTTGCCGTCGCTGACCGTGTAGGTGAACGTCACCAGGCCGCTGGCATTGGCGGCCGGCTGGAAGGTCAGGCCGGTGCCGCCGCCGGTGATGACCACTGTGCCCGCGCCGCCGGCCGGCTGGGTCACGGTGGTGATCGTGAGGGTCTCGCCGGCGTCGGGTGCGGCCGTGTCGTTGCCGAGCACGTTCACCGCGGTCGGCCCCGAGTCCTCGGCCACGGTGGCGGCGTCGTTGACGGCCGTGGGCGGATCGTTGACCGGCGTGACGGTCACGGTGACCGTCGCGGTGGCGGTGCCGCCGTTACCGTCGCTGACCGTGTACGTGAACGTCACGACCCCGCTGGTGTTGGCCGCCGGCTGGAAGGTCAGGCCGGTGCCGCCGCCGGTGATGACGACCGTGCCCGCGCTGCCGGCCGGCTGGGTCACGCTGGTGATGGTGAGGGTCTCGCCGGTGTCGGGCGCGATCGAGTCGTTGGTCAGCACGCTGATCGGGGTCGCGGCCGCGTCCTCGGCCACGGTGGCGCTGTCGTTGTTCGCGACCGGCGGATCGTTGACCGGCGTCACCGTGATCGCGATCGAATCGACGTCGGTCCGCGCACCGCCGGCGCCGGTGTTGCCCTGGTCGCTGGTCGTGATCGTGATCGAGGCCGCGCCGCTGACGTTCGCGGTCGGCGCGAAGCTCAGGCTGGCCAGCGCGGTGTTGATGCTGGCGATCGTGCCGGTGAAGGTCATGGTCGTGTCCAACGTGCCGTCGCCGGTGCTGAACAGCAGGCCGCCGGTCCCGATCGTGATGCTGCCGCCGGTCGCCGCCAGCGTGACCTGCATGGTGGCGCCGCCGGCATCGACGTCCGCGATCGACACGCCGGTGATGGCCCGGCTGGTGTCCTCCGGGGTGGTCTGGGCTCCCGGCACGGTGTTGACCGGCGGGTCGTTCACCGGCGCGACCACGATCGTGACGGTCGCCGGCGTCGACAGCGACGTCGCGTTCTGCGCGCGATAGGTGAAGGTGTCGGTGCCGCTGAAGTTGGCGTTCGGCGTGTAGGTGAAGGACCCGTTGCTGTTGAGCGTGAGGGCGCCGTTGGTCGGCCCGGTGGCGAGCACGGCGGTGAGCGCGCCGCCCGACGGATCGGTGTCGTTGGCCAGGACGCCGGCCGCGGCCACGGTCAGCGCCGTGTCCTCGTTCGTGTTGTAGCTATCGTTGTTCGCGATCGGTGCCGCGCCCGAGGTGACCGTGAGCGCGAGGCTGCCGAAGTTGGAGTTGTAGTGATAGCTCGCGCCCGAGAAGTCGTAGATGATGCCGGTCAGGCTGAAGGTGCCGGCCCCGACCACCCGGACGGTGTAGGTGACCTGGACGTCGCCGCCGGCCTTGCCGCCGGCGAACTGGACCGGGCCGATGCAGGCGCGATAGGTGGGGCTGGTCGGCAGGTTGTCCCAGCCGCAGGCATCCGCGTAGACCTTGTCGTTGGTGGCGTTCGGTGGCGCGGTGTAGGTCGATGCGGTCGACAGCACCTGGAAGCCCGCGCTCGCGACGGTCAGGGCCGCCTCGAGCTGCTCGTAGCCGCCGGTCGCGGTCTTGGCGACCATCACGTACTGGACGACGTCGCCGATGCTCACGGAGGTGGGCCCGGTGATCGACACCGTCAGGTTGCGGTTCTGCGAGACCAGCGACTCGACGAAGATCTCGCGAGGCGTCGGCGAGGTCGCGGTCGTGAAGCCGGTGCCGGCCACCGTGACCACGTAGGACCGACGGGTGCCGTACGCCGCGCTGTTGCGGGTCACCCGGATGTTGAAGTAGGCGTCGACCGACGCGCCGGGGGCCAGCGATGCGAACGACACGACGCCGGGCCCGTCGAGGTTGATGAGGGCGTTGGCGGTGGTAAACGCGAAGCCCGCGGTCAGGCTGGTGGCCGCGGTGTCGCCGGTGTTGGTGATGCGCACGCCGACCGGGAACGTGTCCGGACCGACCGTGACGTTGTTGCTGTCGAGGCCCACGATGTTCCAGGTGATCGGCGCGACCGAGATCACCGCGAGCGACTGCTCGGTCTGGGCGAGCTGGGGCGGGTCACTCGCGCAGGCGGCGACCACGAGTGCAAGGGCGGCAATGCGCGTGAGCGTGCTCATCGATGGATCCCCCGTGACGGCTCGACGCGCTTCCCCCACAGAAGTCCGCAGTCGGCCGGATGTCGTGACGTGAAACGATAGCCGGGCGCGTGGGTGCGCCATGAGGGTCGGGGGCACGAATCGGGTGTCCTACCCGCGCGCGCCGCGCGCGCCCCCCTGAGCGGGGCGCGAGCCGATCTGGTTCTCGGCGGGGCTCGTCGCCGGCGCACGCTCAGCAACGCGCCGATCGCACCGGCAAGCTGCCGCGCGGTTTCGCGAGGCAGGTCGAGCCCGAGGCTCGAGTCGATCGAGGCAGACGCGATGCCGGGCCGTTCACCAGGGCACCCTACAAGATCGCCCGGGTAGCGCTGGGCGCGCTGGGGGATAGCGTCTTGTTCACTCCTGGCGGGCGAGGTCGCGCCCGGCACGTGGTCAGGCGCGCGCCGCGACCACCCCGGCCGGCGCGCGCGATGCGACCAGCCCGCGGTGGACCAGGTAGGCCAGCGCGCTGATCGAGCCGAGGAACAGGAGCCCGAGCAGGTACGGCGTCGCCGGCAGCCCGCGCTGGCGAGCGTCGCGGACCATCCAGATGCTGAACAGGAAGCACGCGATCGCCACATCGAGGAGGAGCTGGAGCCCCCACGGCTCGCGCCCGGCCAGCCCGAGGAAGCCGAAGTAGCCCTGGTCGAGGGCCACCCACATCGAGAACGTGGTGAAGAGGATCAGGACGACGAGCGGGAGGGCGATGCGCTTCATGGCACCACCGTGCGCGTCCGTCGGCGGCCCCGCCATTACCTCCCAGGTAATGGGCGCGCCGCGCCGACGCGATACCTTGGCGTCATGCAATCTGCCGGGGTCGGTCTCCTGCTGCGGGCGTGGCGGGGTGCGCGCGGCGTGAGCCAGGAGGACCTGGCCGCCCGCGCCGGGGTCTCGACCCGTCATCTCAGCTTCATCGAGACCGGCCGCTCGCGCCCGGGCCGCGAGGTCCTGCTCGCGATCGCCGGCGCGCTCGACGTGCCGCTGCGCGATCGCAACCAGCTGCTGCTCGCCGCCGGGCTGGCCCCGGCCTACGGCGCGTCGGCGCTCGACGGCGACGAGCTGGCGATGGTCCGTCGCGCGCTCGATCACGTGCTGGCGCACCACGAGCCGTACCCGGCGATCGTGGTCGATCGGCTGTGGAACCTGGTGCGCATCAACGCCGGCGCCGCCCGGCTGTTCGCCGGCTTCGGCCCGCCATCACCCCCGGCCGACGTCGGTCAGAACCTGGTGCTCGCGCTGCTTCACCCCCAGGGGTGGAAGCCGGCGCTGGTCAACTGGGACGAGGTCGCCGGCGCGATGATCGAGCGGCTGCACCGCGAGGTCGCGGCCGCGCCCCGCGACCCGGGGCTGGCCGAGCTACGGACCCGCGCGCTGGCCATGCCCGGGGTGCCGGCGCACTGGCGCGCGTCGGCGCTCGGCCCGACCACGCCGTTCGCGAGCGTCCACCTGCGCCGCGATGGCCGCGAGCTGCGCCTGTTCACGATGATCACCACGCTCGGCACCCCGCTCGACGTCACCGCCGAGGAGCTACGGATCGAGAGCTACTTCCCGGCCGACGACGCCAGCGAGCGGCTGCTGCGCGAGGGTGTCTCGTGACGA
>JBKJLC010000079.1:0-73782 GCA_046597055.1 Kofleriaceae bacterium
ACCTGCTGCTGCAGCGTTGCGACCAGCGCGACGAGTTCGTCGTATGTGGGCGGCGTCGAGATCCTGGTATTCAGATCCGATCGCTGCGGAAGTCAAGCAGGACGTGAACGGTTACAATCGAACTTCTTCAAGCCGTCGCTGCCCAGGTCTGTGGGAAGTGGAATCGTTGCAAATCCGTGGCCGTCTGGACGTCGGCTAAAGTTTCAATTTCTGAAGGAGCACTCAATGCAAATTCGCTATGTCATCATAAAAGTGGACGATCAGGACAAGGCTCTTGCCTTCTACACAAACGTCCTGGGCTTCAACAAACAACAAGATCGTCCAGGTGACATTCGATGGTTGACGGTCTCCTCGCCCGAGGGAGCCGACGGCGTCGAACTGGTGCTTGAACCCAACCACTTTCCGCCTGCGCAAGCAGCCCAGAAGGCACTGTATGATGGCGGATTCCCCGCCACCGTTCTGTCCTCGACGGACATTCAAGCCGACTACAAACGCTTGAAGGCAGCCGGTGTTGTGTTTCACGGTGAACCTCGCCGCGTTGGCCCAGTCACGGCGGTTCGGTTTGAAGATACGTGCGGCAATCACATCATGTTGGTGCAGCCATAGTATCCGACGCACGAGGCACGTTCTGGCGTGAGCGATCGCGGGGGCGCATCGTGACGGTCGATGGCGGACACGACCGGCAGGTGGCAGAAGCGGGTGTTAGGGAGCCGGCCCGACGACGGGACAAGGACGGGACGGAGCGGGCTGCGTGATGGCGGTGGCCTGAGACGCCATCACGCATGGAAGTCGGCCCCGGTCCAGCTGGTCGAGGACGATGACTCCGCGGTCGCAAGGGCTGGGCACAGGGCGAAGCCAGATTTCGCAGAAGGGGTGAAAGGCGAAAGCACGCGCGGGGGGCCTGAGAAGCCGGCCGGCGGGCATACCTCGGAACGGTGCCAAGACGGCCTGGATTGCGTTCTGCGTTCGCAACTGCGAAATCACGTGCGAGCGGGCTGCGCCTGGGCATCGCCGCGGTCGCCGCGCTGATCGCGCGGCCGGCGGCGAGCGTGGTCGCGTTGGCGACCCGGCTCCGCGCGACGCCGCGCGCGGTGGCGCGCGCGATCGCCCCGCCCGCGATCGCGCCGCTGGTGGAGCACGACGCCGGCGGCCGCCTCACCGCCGCGCCGGGCGCGACGAGCGCCACCCTGCCCCGCCCGGACCGGCTCACGCTCCCGACCGCGACCGCCGCAGCGCGTGTCGCGCTACCCGACCAGCGCGCCGGGATTCATGATCCCGTCGGGGTCGAGGCTCGCGCGCAGGCGGATGAGATATGGGTCGAGCTCGCGCGCTCGCGAGCCGAGCAGCCAGCCGCCCGCGGCCCGGGCCGCGACCTCGGCGGCGTCCTTGATGCGCTCGGCAGCGGCGCCGGTCAGCGGCGCACCGCTGGCGTCGACGAACGTCACGAACAGGACCGCGCCACCGGCGTCGAACCGCGAGATGTGGGCGCGCGGGGCGGCGCCGGCCGAGCGGACCGCGCCGCACACCGCGTGATAGGTGCCGCGCAGGTGCGACGGCGTCGCGGTGACCTGGAAGCTCGGCGGCGGGCCCGGCCACGGATCGCTCGACAGCCGCCGCTTCCACCAGGCCTCGGCCAGCCCGGCGTCGCTGGCGCGCCCGCCCTCGGCGGCAACCGCGCTGGCGACCAGATCGCGATCGCACGCGGCCAGATCGGTCGGCCCGGCGGTGGCCACCACCAGCAGCGCCTCGCCGTCGGCGACCACGGCGTCGCCGTACCAGTGGCGCGCCTCGTCGGGGTCGAAGATGCGCAGCCCGGCCGGGGCCGCCTCCTCGCGCAGCGCGAGGTAGGTCGCGGCGATCGCGGCGTCGATCGACGGCAGCACGAACGCGGCGAGGAACCGGGTCTCCGGGCGGCGATGGATGCGCAGCACGATCGTCGTGATGAAGCCGAGCGTGCCCTCGCTGCCGCACAGCGCGCGGGCCAGATCGGGTCCGGTCGAGCGGCGCGGCGCCAGCCGGGTGTGGATCGTGCGGCCGTCGGCCAGCACCGCCGACAGTCCGACCACGGCGTCCTCGAAGAAGCCGTGGCGCGCGCTCGACTTGCCGGGCGTGCGCACGGCGATCAGCCCGCCGAGGGTCGAGCCGAGGATGCTCGGCGGGTAATCACCGATCGACAGCCCGCGCGGCGCCAGCACCCGCTCGAGGCCGAGCCCGGTGATGCCGGCCTGGACGTGGCACAACAGCGAGGTCTCGTCGAGGTGCACCACCTGGTCGAGCCGGGTGGTGGCGACGTGGACCCGGGCCCGATCGCCGAGCCCGCGGACCCGCGGCGGCCGCGTGCCCGAGCCGACCGGGACCACCGCCGCCTGGTGACGACCGGCGGCCCGCACCACCTCGGCGACCTCCGCCGGCGCGCCCGGGGTCACCCGCCACGTGTTCGGTTGTCCGGGTTCCGGACGAACGTGCTCGGCGCCGACCGCGCGCTCGAGCTCGGCCGGCAGCCCTGTCACCGGGGCGTCGGCGGCGATCACGGCTGCCTCCGATCGCCGCGGTTCGCCTGGGCGATCAGCCCGAGCTTGCCGGGGTTCATGACGTCGTCGGGGTCGAGCGCGTGCTTGAGCGAGGTCAGGATCGCCATCGCCTCGCGGTGCTCGCCGCGCATGTACGGCGCCTTGAGCAGGCCGACCCCGTGGTGGTGGCTGATGGTGCCGCCGACCCGGGTCGCCGCCTCGAGCCCGTCGCGCCAGATCTTGTCGTACAGCCGCTCGTCGCCGGCGCGGTCGTCGGCGTGGGCGGCGAACGTGAAGTAGATCGAGCAGCCGTCGGGGTAGGAGTGGGAGAAGTGCGCCATCACCACCGCGTGGCGCCCCAGCGCGTCGCGCACCGAGTGGTAGAGGTCGAGCAGCTGCTCCCAGCTCGACGCGACCTCCATGGTGTCGACGAACGCGCCGTCGCGGAACACCTTCGACATGCGGTAGCTGACCGCGTAGCGGTGCGCGAGCCAGGCCTTGCCGGGCTCCTCGCCCAGGTCGCGAGCGCCGGCGCGCTCGAGCTCGGCGAACGTCAGCGCCGCCTCGATCTCGGTGCGGATGCGCGCACCCTCCAGCCCGATCACGAGCTTGCAGCCCTTGCGCGCGATCTTCTCGGCGACGGTGCCGACCAGCGAGTTGACGAGGCGCGGGCGCGACAGCAGCGCGGTGAACGCATCCTGCCTCAGGCTGCGCGAGCCGCGTCGGCCCAGCGCCAGCAGCCGCCGCAGCGGGCCGTCCTCCGGCTCGTCCTCGGGCGCACCCGGCAGCACCGGTAGCGCACCCTCGCCGGGCAGCGGCGACGGGCCCCACAGGTGGGCGCGCTCGACCGCGGCGTCGTCGCGATGAGCCTTGCCGAACGAGTTGATGAAGGTGTCGAGCTCGTCGTAGAGCCGGACCACCGCCGGCCGCAGCCCGCGTTGCAGCACCCGCCGGATCGCCTCGACCCCGGCCGCGACGTTGTCGACCTCGAAGCCCCGGTACACCTTCAGCTGCGGCGCCGGCGACAGCCGCAGCCGCGCCGAGGTGATCACGCCGAGCGTGCCCTCGCTGCCGAGCATGAGCTGGGTCCAGTTGGGTCCGCCCAGCGCGCGCGACGGCCCGTCGGTGTCGATCACGTCGCCGGTGCCGGTGACCATGGTGAGCCCGGCGACCCGGTCCTCGACCTTGCCGTACTTGGTCGACAGCTGACCGGCGGCGCGGGTCGCCAGCCAGCCGCCCACGGTCGAGCAGTAGATCGACGACGGAAAATTCCCGAAGGTGAAGCCGCGGCGCGCGACCTCGCGCTCGAACCGCTCGCCGTTGATGCCACCCTCGACGTCGGCGATCAGCTCGTCGCCCCGCACGGCGCGCACCGCCGCCATCCGCTTGAGGTCGAGCATGATGCCGCCGAACACCGGCACCGTCCCGCCGCACACGCCCGAGCCACCGCCGTACGGGATGACCGGCACGCCCAGCGCCCGCGCCGCCTTCACGATCGCGACCACCTCGCGGACGTTCTCGGGCCAGACCACCGCGTGCGGCTTGCTCTCGGGCGCGGCGCCGGCCCGGCGCGCGAACAGCAGCCGCGGCCACATGTCCTTCGCGTAGGTGTCGAGGTCGACCGCGCGCAGCGAGACCCGACGGGGACCGACGATCGCCTCGAGCTCCTTGCGTACGCGATCGGGGTCGACGGCCATGGGATCAGCGCCACGGTACCCGGCCCGCGCGCCGGAGGGAAGTCGCCGACGGACGCGGCGAGCTCCGCCGGCCCGACCCGGATGACGCGGCGGCGGGACCCGATCTCGGCGATCGCGCGGGGCCCGACCGCTTGCGCCGCGCCCGCCGCCGATCGAAGGTGCCGCCATGAGCGAGCGCTTCTCGGTCGACCGCATCCGCGCCATCGCCGTCCTCGGCGCCGGCACCATGGGCAACGGCATCGCCCACGTCGCCGCGCTCGCCGGCCTCGACGTGCGGCTGTTCGACGTGGCCCCCGAGGGCGCGGCCACCGGCGTCGCCAGGATCACCGCCAATCTCGACAAGGGCGTCGCCCTCGGCAAGCTCGCCCCCGACGCCCGGGCCGCGGCGGTCGCCCGCCTGCGCGCCACCGCCGACCTCGCCGCCGCCTGCGCCGGCGCCGACCTGGTGATCGAGGCCGTGCCCGAGCAGCTCGCCCTCAAGCAGGAGCTGTTCGCCGCGGTCGACAAGCTCGCGCCCGCCCACGCCCTCTACGCGACCAACACCTCGTCATTGCCGGTCGCCGGGATCGCTGCCGCGGTCGCCGACCCCGCCCGCATGGTCGGCATGCACTTCTTCAACCCCGTGCACCTGATGAAGCTCCTCGAGGTCGTCCGCCACGCTGGCGGCGACCCCTCGGCGGTCGACACCGCGGTCGCCCTCGGCGCGGCCTGGGGCAAGACCCCGATCGTCGTCAACGACAGCCCCGGCTTCGCCTCCAGCCGTCTCGGCCTGGTCCTCGGCCTCGAGGCCATCCGCATGGTCGAGGAGGGCGTGGCCACCGCCGACGCGATCGACACCGCCATGAAGCTCGGCTACGGCCACCCCATGGGCCCCCTCGAGCTCACCGACTTGGTCGGCCTCGACGTCCGCCTCGGCATCGCCGACTACCTCTCCGACGCCATCGGCCCCGGCTTCGAGCCCCCGGCGCTCCTGCGCCGCCTGGTCGCCGACGGCAAGCTCGGCAAGAAATCCGGCGAGGGCTTCTACCGCTGGGTCGACGGCAAGCGGGCGTAGCGCGCGCGCACGGCCTCGCGACCGGTCGATCCCCGACCAACGACCAGCCGGCGCTCGTCGTCGGGCGGCCGAGCTCGCGTTGGTGCCGGACGTCCTCGAGATCGCGGGGCCGCAGGCCAGGCTCGAGGGCCTCGACGACAGCGCGCCACGCATCGGCCGATCTCGCTGTGAGCGCGCGCAGCCGCGCGATCGCCAGATCGCTGCCACGTCACTCGAGCTCCCGGGCGGTCGGTCGCGGCTACCACTCGCCGACGTTCGGCATCGTCGTCCACGGCTCCTCCGGGGCCCTGGCGTCGCCGCGCTGGAGGAGCTCGACGGAGATGAGGTCGGGCGAGCGGACGAAGGCCATGCGACCGTCGCGGGGCGGGCGGCTGATGGTGTAGCCGTGTTCGATCATGCGCTGGCAGGCGGCGTAGACGTCGTCGACCTCGTAGGCGACGTGGCCGAAGTTGCGGCCGGCGGGGTAGGGCTCGGTGTGGTCCCAGTTGTGGGTCAGCTCGAGCTGGGGGCTGTCGCCGGTGGCGCCGGGGTCGGCGAGGAAGATCAGGGTGAAGCGGCCGCCCTCGTGGTCGCGACGGCGGACCTCGCGCAGGCCGAGACCGTCGCAGAAGAAGCGCAGCGCGGCCGGGAGGTCGCGCACGCGGATCATGGTGTGCAGGTAGCGCATCGGCTCCGGTATGTCAGCTGGCGGGCGGCTTGCCCAGCCCGCGCGCGGCGCCGCTACTCGCCGAGGGCGAAGAAGCTGCGGATGCGGCCGAGCAGGTCTTGCTTGACGGTGGCCAGGCGCTTCTTGCGGGAGTCGTCGGCCTGGTCGCGCGCGGACGCGAGGCCCTCGCGGCGCTCGGCCAGGATGTCGGCGACCTCCTCGGCGAGCTCGGGGCGGTTGCGCAGGAGCTGCTCGAAGAGCGGCTTGTCGAGGCGGTAGCACTCGAGGTCGCTGGCCGCGATCACGGTGGCGGAGCGGGCCTCGCCCGTCATCAGCGACATCTCGCCGAAGAACGTGCCGGGCCCGAGGCGCGCGACCTCGCGGCCGGCGTCGCCGGTGCCGATCCGCACCGCGGCCTCGCCGCGCACGATGATGTAGAGGCCGTCGTCGGTGTCGCCCTCGTGGGTGACCGCCTCGCCGCGCGCGAACGGCGCGTAGCGGAGCTGGTCGGCCAGGCGGTTGCGATCTTCGTCGCCGAGGGCGTTGAACAGGTCGACCTTGCCGACCGCGGCCAGCCGTCGCGCTTGCTCCTCGCGCTGCTTGCGGACCCGGCGATCCTCGTTGTCGTCGGTGACGAAGATCGCGTGGGCCGGGATCGCGAGGGCGATGCCGGCGCGCTGCAGGGCGAAGTAGACGCGGGTCCGCACCTCGCTGTCGGTGGGATCGTCGACCGCGAGGTCGGTCAGCCAGTAGCGGACGGCGTAGACCGCGTAGCTGTCCTTGATGCCGAAGAAGAGGACCTGCGGCGGCGGGTCGAGCGCCATCCGCGGCACCGGGTCCGAGCCGAGCTCGCCGCGCAGCACCGCGATGACCTCGGTCGGCGGCGTGCGGTAGTCGACGTTGAACTCGAGGTGGCGGCGCAGCATCAGCGGCTCGCCGGTCCGGCGGCCGAGCACGATCACCACGCCCTTCATGAGCACCGAGTTGGGGACGACCACCGTCTCCCAGCCGCGGGTCTCGATCGCCGTGTAGCGCCACCGGATCTCGGTGACCTGCCCGGTGGGCTGGCCGGGCCCGAGGTTGATCCAGTCGCCGACCTTGATCGAGCTGTCCAGCTGCAGCGCGAGGCCGCCCATCAGGTTGCCCAGGGTGTCCTGCATCGCGAAGCCGATCACCGCGGTCAGGACCGCGCTGGTCGTGATGAGGCCGGCGACCGAGAAGCCGGCGCGCTTGCCGACCGCGATCATCGCGACGATGCCGGCGATCGCGGTGACCACGTCGACCACGATGCGCGGGACCCGGACCCCGACCTGCGGCAGCGCGATCCAGAACACCAGGACCTGGACCAGCCCGATCAGCGCGAGCAACACGAACGCCAGGCTCGCCACCCACACCGGGGTCGCGACGTAGCCCGACGCGTCGAGGCCGGCGCCGACCACGACCAGCACCATGTGCAGCACCAGCATCGCGGTCGGTACCCGCAGCCGGGTCCGCGCCAGCGGCGCGCCCACGCGGGTCGCCATGGAGACCACGCCCCACGCCAGCAGCGCCCACAAGGTGAGGCCGTGGCGTAGCTCGTGGAGGAGCACCTCGGGGAAGCTCACGGCTCGCTAGTCCTTCGACCGGGGGCTCGTGATCCCGCCCCGGCGCTGAGGGGCACCTGCCGCGGGAGGCGGGGGCCAAGGGCGACTGCCGGTTGTTCGGGACGCCATTCTGCGACGACCACTTGCACGGCTTGCAACCACCTGGTGGCCATCCTAACCCGGTCGTCCGCAGCCTGTACCGCCTCGCATGGCAGCATGATGGCCCCACGATCGAGGTCGAGGCGCGCAGCGCGCGGTCCCAGGGCGACCTCGCGCGCGGGCTTCGGGGTTGCAACGCGGGCCGTCCGGTCGCGTTCACGCGTCCGACCACCGGACACCGTCTGCGACCTGCCCGCCGCGGGGTGTGGCGCTCCCGCGCAGGCGGCCTGGCCGCCCGGCCGCATGGCCGCAGCCAGACGTCCGATATCCGGACAAAGCAACCGGGCCAGCGTGGGGCGGTCCGGCTACGGGGATCGCGCGTCGAACCGACCGCCGCCGCCCTGACCCGGTGGCCCGCGCGGCCGCCCACCGCTGCGCGCTTGCTGGCTCGGGTTTCCACCTCGTGCCAGCGGTTCGGGCCTTCGCGGGCAGGAGTGGTCGAGTGCCTGCCAGGTTGGGGGCGGGGCCGGTGTCGCGACGATGGCGCGCACGCGGCGCGACCGCAACTTCGCCTGGCTCGGCCTACCGAGATCCCCCAGGATGCGCATCGAGTGGGTATGCACGTGATCGACTGGTCGGGTCCGGCGTTCCTGTCGTTCTACCTCCTGGCAGTGGTGGTCGCGCTGGGCGCGTGGCTCGCGATCCGCGCGCGCCAGCGCGGCGTCGTGCGCGAGGGACCGCCGCCCGACCTCGACACCTACGAGCTGGCGTTCCTCCGGGGCGGCTTGGTCGCCGCGGTCGAGACCGCGATCATCGCCTTGCACCGGCGCGGCACGGTGGCGCTCGACCCCGCCGGGTATCGTGGCGTGGCCAGCGCGCCGCCGCCCGGCGAGCACCGCTTCGAGCAGCGCCTGGCTGCGGCGCTCGACGGTGGCGCCGCGACGCGCCGCGACCTCGCGCAGCGGCTGTCCGCGACCGGCGAGGCGTCCGAGGCCGCGCTGCTCGCGCGCGGGCTGCTGGTGGATGCGTCGGTCCGCGCCGGGCAGAGCGTGATCGCCAAGCTCGCCCTCGCCGCGGTCTTCGCGCTCGGGAGCGTCAAGCTCGTCGTGGGCGTGGCGCGCGAGCGCCCGGTCGGGTTGCTCCTCGCCCTGCTCGCGATCACGGCCGTGGTGCTGGTGAAGCTGCCGCGCCTGTCACGCCGCACGCCGCGCGGCGACGACGCGCTCGCCCACCATCGCCGCCGCCACGCCGCGCTGCTGGTCACCGCCACCCACGCGCCCGAGCAGCTGAGCGACGACGCGGCGGTGCTCGCGTACGCGCTGGCCGGCGCGGCCGTCGGCGCCGCCCTGCTGGTCGCGCTCAACGGCCGGCCTCTCGCCGGTGACTCGTCGTACCCGACCAGCGCGATGATCGCGGCCGGCTGCGGCGCTGCGTGCGGCAGCACCTTCAGCTGCGGCAGCGGTGGCGGGGGTGGCGATGGTGGCGGGGGTGGCGATGGTGGCGGGGGCTGCGGCGGCTGCGGCGGTGGCGACTGATGACGGCGTGGGTGGCCGGCGCGGTCGGGCTGGGCTGGCGTCCCGAGACCGCGTGGCTGTGCGGGGACGGTGCCGCGGCCGGGGTCGACTTCGTCGAGGTCCTGGTCGAGAGCCTGCCGCGCGGCCCGCTGCCGACGCCGCTGGCCGCGCTGGTCGATGCTGGGGTGCCGGTGATCCCGCACGGCGTCGGCCTCGGCCTCGCCGGCGCCGAGCCGCCGTCGCCCGCGCGGCTGCGGCGGCTCGCGGACGTCGCCCGCGCGGTCGGCGCCCCGCTGGTGAGCGAGCACGTGGCCTTCGTGCGCGGCGGCGGGCGCGAGGTCGAGCACCTGTTGCCGGTGCCGCGCACCCGCGCCGTCCTCGACCTCGTGGTCGACAACGTCCGGCGCGCGCAGGACGCGCTGCCGGTCCCGCTCGCGCTCGAGAACATCGCCGCGTTGTTCGGCTGGCCCGACGCCGACCAGGTCCCCGAGGGCGAGTTTCTCGCCGAGCTGCACCGCCGGACCGGATGCGCTCTGCTGGTCGACCTCGCCAACCTCCACGCCGACCGCCACAACCATGGCAGCGACGCCGAGGCTTTCCTGCGCGCGATCCCGCCGGCCGCGGTTGCCTACCTGCATGTCGCCGGCGGCGTGGTCCGCGACGGCGTCTACCACGATACCCACGCCCACCCGGTCGACCGCGGGTCGCTCGAGCTGCTCGCGCGCTGGCGCGCGCTGCACGGCACGCCGCCGCCGGTGCTGCTCGAGCGCGATGCCCGCTTCGGCCCACGCGCCGGGCTCGAGGCCGAGCTGACCGCGATCGCGGCGATCGCCCGGGGTGTCCCGCATGCGGCGTGACGAGCTGGCCGCGCGTCAGGCCGCGGTGGTCGCCGCGCTGCTCGACGGCGCCCCGGCGCCGGCCGGCGTCGACCTCGCGGTGGCGCGCCAGGTCGTCGGCCGCAAGCGCGCGCACCTCGCCGCGGACCGCCGCCGGCGCGGCCGCTGGGCGCGCGTGATCGCGTGGATGCGCACGGTGACCGCGCGGCGCGACCGGTAGCCGTCGCCCCTCCCGCCGGGCGCCGGGCGCCCTCGGGATCCCGCCCATCTTTCCGGTGTCCCTGAGCCAGGGCGAGCGCACGCGAGCTTGCCGTCGAAGGGCAGCCCGTCGGAGCGGCGTGCGGCTCCTTGCCGCTCTGCCGTTCGACGCGGCGCCTCCGGCGCCGGCTCAGGGACACCGGGAAAGGGTGAGCGCTTCCGATCACATTTGGACTTGTGATCGATGCTGAGGGGCGCCCTTCGACTCCACCCGTCGCTTTGCGCCGGGCTGCGCTCAGGACGAACGGGGCATGGACTGCGGACCAACGAGCATGGCGCCGTCGTACGAAACGAATCCAGCGAGCGCGGGTCCGGTGTTCGAGTCCAGCACCGAGGACGAGCCGAGGCGGGGCCGAGGTCCCAGGCGCGCTCGTAAATTCCACGGCCGGGTGGTGCATGCGTCGGCGGGTTGGGGCAATGGCACCGGCGTGCGTCACGCCCGGGGACCCCGGATCGAGCAAGCGCCGGGACCTCGGCCCCGCCGACGGTGAGCCCGGCCGCGCGGGACCCCCGCACCCGCAGGGGTGGAAGCGGGAGCGCGTTCCAGTCACCGCGAGAGAAGTGATCAATCCCGAGGTCTGCCGTCGACACGGCGCTCGCGTCGGCGCAGGGCCACCGGAAAGCGAGCGCTCAGGTCAGGCCGACGCCGAGCAGCTGGCCGATGCCGTAGGTCGCGGCCCCGGCGGCCCCGCCGATGGCCAGCATGCGCAGCCCGCCGCGCAGCGCGCCACGCCCGGCGAACAGGCTCAGCGTCGCGCCGATCGCGAGCAGGCCGGTGCCGGCGAGCGCGATCGACAGCGGTAGCGCCTGCGTCAGCGCCAGCGCGAACGGGGCCAGCGGCAGGCCCGCGCCGGCGGCGAACGCGAGGAACGACGACAGCGCGGCGCCGGTCGGCGAGCCGAGGTCGTCGGGGTTGAGGCCGAGCTCCTCGCGAGCGAGGGTGTCGAGCGCCTTGGCGTGATCGCTGATCAACGCGAGGGCCACGGTGCGGGCGGCGTCGATCGGCACGCCGCGGGCGGCGTAGATGAGCGCGAGCTCCTCGGCCTCCTCCTCGGGATAGCGGTCGAGCTCCTCCTCCTCCTGGCCGATCTGGTACTCGAACATCTCGCGCTGCGAGCGCATCGACACGTACTCGCCCGCCGCCATCGAGAACGCACCGGCGAGCAGGCCGGCGATGCCGGTGAGCAGCACGGTCCGGTCGCCGGCGCCGGCGCCGGTGACGCCGAGCAGCAGGCTGGTGTTGGAGACCAGGCCGTCGCTCACGCCGAACACCGCGGCGCGCAGGGTCCCGCCGCCGGCGCCGCGATGGCGGGCGCCGATGCCCTCGGCGGTGGTCGGCATGGCATGGCCGCCGGCCGCGACCGGCCCGTCGTACATCGACATGCCGCGCACCTTCATCGCCGCCAGCATGCGGCGCGCGCGGCGGGGGCCGACCCGGCCGACGATCGCCGCCACCACCCGGGCCCGGAGCGACGGCGTGAACGCGGGCGCCGGGCCGCCCTCGAGGTAGCTGCCGCCCTGGCGCTCGGCGGCGACCGCGAGCTGCTCGAAGGTCGTGCGCTTGACCGGATCGGGCTCGTGGACGGCGACCACCCGGTACAGCCACGCCGACTCGATCTCGGCGCGCCAGCGCGGGTCCGACATGCGCGCAGTGTAGCGGGGGTCGCCGCGGCCACCAGCCGGTGCGCCCGCGTTCGCCGCGGGTACGGTCACCACCCGCGCTCACCCCGACGTAATGCCTACTCCGGCTTGACCTTCACCGCGGCGAAGGCGGCGTCGACCACGGCGGCCTTGCCGGCGACCTGGACGACCAGGTGCTCGTTGGCCAGATCGACCGCCGCGACCTTGGCGACCGCCGCCGGGGTCAACGACGCGATCGCGAGCGCCCGGCCGACGAAAAGGTTTGCATGCGAATCAAAAGTCATTAACATGCGAAGCAGATGAGCGAGGCCCCGGTGGAGCGCCGCTTGTTCCTGCTGCTCGACCGGGCTGCCCACCGGGTCCGCGAGCGGCTGGAGCAGGTCTGCCGCGAGCGCCTCGGCATCACCGCGGCCCAGCTCGGCGCAGTGATGCACCTGGCCAGCCACGACGGCGCGCGCGCCAGCGAGCTGGCCACCGCGCTCGGCGTGCAGCCGGCGGCCATCACCGGCCTGTGCGACCGCATGGAGACCGCGGGCCTGGTCCGGCGCCGGCCGTGCCCCGACGACGCCCGGGTCCAGCGCCTGTGGCTGACCGCCGCCGGACGCCGGGCCGGGGCCGGCTCGCGCCCGATCATCGCGGCCGCCAACCGCCGGCTCGCCGAGCAGTTCACCCGCGACGAGCTGGCCACCGTCGCCCGTTTCCTCGCCGCGATCGGCGAGCTCGACCTGGCCGCATCCGCGACCGACCATCCAGGAGCCGCGTCATGACCTCGACCCCGTCCGCGCATGTCCGTGTCACCACCGCCGGTGGCGTCAGCCGCATCGTCCTCGACCGGCTCGCCAAGAAGAACGCGCTCGACGCCGCCATGTACCGCGGCCTCGCCGACGGGTTCACCGCCGCCAGCGCCGATCCGGCGGTGCGCGCGATCCTGCTCACGGGCGGCCCCGAGGTGTTCACCTCCGGCAACGACCTGGCCGACTTCGCCAGCGTCCGGGCCGGCACCGGCGGGCTGGCCGCGATGGACTTCCTGACCGCGCTGGTCGCGTGCCCCAAGCCGATCGTGGCCGCGGTCGCCGGCTGGGCGGTCGGCATCGGCACCACGCTGCTCCTGCACTGCGACTTCGTCTACGCGGCGCCGAGCGCGCGCTTCCGGACCCCGTTCGTCGACCTCGGCGTGTGCCCCGAGGCGGCGTCGAGCTTGCTGCTGCCGGCGACCATCGGGCCGCGGGCGGCGGCCGAGATGTTGCTGCTGGGCGCCGAGCTCGACGCCCACCGCGCGGGCGAGCTGGGGCTGGTGACCGCGGTCGTCGACGACCCGGTCGCGCGCGCCGAGGCGACCTGCGCCGAGCTGGCCCGGCGGGCGCCGGGCGCGGTGCGGACCACCCGCGCGCTGATCCGCGGGCACCAGCGCGCCGCGATCGCCGACGCGATGGCGACCGAGGGCGCCGCGTTCCTGGAGCGGCTGCGCTCGGACGAGGCGGCCGAGGCGGCGATGGCGCTGATGACGCGGCGCGCGCCCGACTTCTCGCGGTTCACCTGACGATCGGATCGAGGCCGGTGGTCGGCGCCCGCGCGCGCGCGGACGCGATCAGTCGGGCACCCGGACGGTGAGCACCGGCACCAGGCTGTGGCGCACGATCTTCTCGGTGACGCTGCCGAGCACGACGTGGGCCAGTCCGGTCCGGCCGTGGGTGCCCATCACGATCAGGTCGGCGTGCTCGCGAGCCGCGGTCTCGGCAACCTCGGTGGCGACGTGCCCGGCCACGCTGACGACCGACACCTCGACGCCGTCCTTGCGCAGCCGTTCGGCGAGGTCGGCGAGGTGGGCCTCCGAGGCCCGGAGCGCGTACTCGCGGACGCCGATGGGAGCGCCACCGCCGTCGGGGATCACGGTGGCACCCGGCCCGAGCATGGGCGGGAGCTCGGCGACGTGCAGCAGCACCAGCCGTGCGCCGTGGATCTTGGCAAGGTCCCGGGCGAGGGCCGAGGCGTGGTTGGCACAGCGCGAGAAGTCGTGGGGCACCAGGATCGTCTTCCACATGGAGGCCATCCTCGCACAGTCGGTCCGCCCCGCGCGGCAACCGGCTCAGGCCCGGGGCGCCACGTTCATCGCCCTCGCCAGGGTGGTGATCACGGCCGCGTCGATCACGTCACCCGCCAGCCCTTGGCCCTCCAGCCGGCGCTGCAGCGACTCGATGATCGACCACAGGCTCAACGGCTGGCTATCGCGCTTCTTCATGGTCTGCCTCCAACGGGCAAGGGCGGCCGCGGATCTGTCAGGCCTGCCTGCCTCGTTGTGCAGACACCTCGGTGCGCTTCGGGTTGCGGCGCCTGCAACCGGGGCATGTCGCGTAAGCAACGTCACAGCCACGGAAAGTTTGGGTGCAACGCCCACCGGTGGGCATGCCATAACGCGCCCGCCGCATGCGCCGACTCTCATCCTGTGTCCGCTCGTTTGCCCTGGCCTCGCTGTACGCCGCGCTCCTCGCTGCCTGCGGCGACAACGTCGCCGGCTCCGCTGACCCCGACGGCTCGACCGTCGATGCGGGCGCGGGCGACGCGAGCCCCGATGCCGGGCCGGATGCGCCCCAGCCGACCGAGACGGTGCAGTGCCCGACCCCGGTGCCGGCCGCGACCGCCGGGATCTGCGACGCGACCACGGGCACCGGCGCCGTGTTGATCCGCGGCAACGTGCTCGGCGACGGCGTCAACTACCTCGACGGGGCGGTGCTCTACCAGGGCGACCGCATCGTGTGCGTCGGCTGTGATTGTGGCGCCGCGCCCGAGGCCGCGGGCGCCACCGTGGTGTCGTGCGGCGGGGCCGCGATCTCGCCCGGCCTCATCAACGCCCACGACCACCTCAACTACAACAACCGGGCGCCGCTGGCGTCGACCGCGCCGGGCGGCGTCCGCTTCCAGCACCGCCACGACTGGCGCGGCGGCACCCCGACCCCGCCCAACCAGCACGGCACTGGCGTGAACGACGCCGGCATGCGCTGGAACGAGCTGCGCCACATCCTCGGCGGCACCACCTCGATCGCGGCCTCGACCCTGGCCGCCGGCGGGCTGCGCAACCTCGACGAGCTCGAGGGCCGCGACACCACGCTCGGCTTCCAGCAGATCACCTATCAAGTGTTCGCGCTCGGCGACAGCAACGAGACCTTCCGCCCCGACTGCGGCTGGAACTTCGTCTACGGCGAGTTCCAGATGTCGCAGTTCCCGGGCATCGTCACTCACACGGCCGAGGGCATCAACGCGTACGCCCACGAGGAGTTCCGCTGTCAGTCGATGAGCTTCATGGGCGCGCGCGACTTCGTCGAGCGCAACGTCGGCCACATCCACGGCGTCGGGCTCAAGACCGTCGACTACTTCAACATGGCGCGCGACCAGTCGAAGCTGGTGTGGTCGCCCCGCTCGAACGTCTCGCTCTACGGCAACACCGCGCAGGCGCCGATCTTCGCCCGCTTCGGCGGCGTGATCGCGCTCGGCACCGACTGGACCTACTCGGGCTCGGCCACGCTCAACCGCGAGATGAAGTGCGTCGCCGACCTGAACCCGACCGCCTACGACGGGTTCTTCAGCGACGAAGACATCTGGAAGATGGGCACGAAGAACGCCGCCCTCGCCACCGGCACCCAGGTGCTGATCGGCGCGCTCCTGCCCCAGAAGCTGGCCGACCTCGCGGTCTATCGCGCCGCGCCCGGCCAGCTCCACCGCGCCGTGATCGACGCCACCACCGACGACGTCGCGCTGGTCGTCCGCGACGGCGACGTGCTGTTCGGTGAGACCGACGTGGTCACCGCGCTCGGCCAGACCTGCGATCCGATCGACGTGTGCGGCGAGGAGCGCCGGGTGTGCGCGTCGCGCGAGTTCGCCGGCCAGACCTACGCCCAGATGGAAGCCGCGGTCAGCGCGGCGCCGGCCGCCTACCCGGCGGTGTTCTGCGGTACGCCCGCCAACGAGCCGACCTGCATCCCGAGCCGACCCGGCCCCGGCGCCCCGTACCGCGGGCCGACCGAGACCGATCCCGACGGCGATGGCATCGTCGCCGGCGACAACTGCCCGACGATGTTCAACCCGATCCGTCCGATCGACGGCACCACCCAGCCCGACGACGACGCCGACGGCGTCGGCGACATGTGCGACCCGACCCCGCTGCGGACCGATCTCGATGGCGACAGCCTCGAGAACCTGGCCGACAACTGCCCGTTCGACTCCAACCCGACGCCGACCGACGGCGACATGGACGGCAAGGGCGATGTCTGCGATGCGTGCCCGACCGTCCCCAACCCGGCTGGCGTGTGTGGCCCGGCCGCGACCACGATCGCGAACATCCAGAACGGCACGATCGCCGAGGGCGTGCCGGTGACGGTCGAGGGCGCGGTGGTCACCGCCATCGACAGCCGCGGCTTCACCGCCCAGGACCCGACCGTGACCAGCGGCATGTACGCCGGCGTGTACGTGTTCACCGGGTCGCTGCCCAGCGTGATGATCGGCGACCGGGTCGACTTCTCGGGCGTCACCGACGAGTACTTCTCGATGACGGAGATCGCCTCGGGCATGATCTTGCGCCGCAGCGCGGGCGCGCCGCTCGCGCCGATCCCGGTCACCGTCGCGGTCGCGGCCACCGAGCCCTACGAGGCCGTGCTGGTGACCCTGACCGACGTCACCAAGGTCGACTACCCGTACTCGTGCATGCCGGACGGCGCGACCTGCGTCGACCCGCGGCTGTTCGAGCTCAACGACTCGATCATCGCGTGGGACAGCGCGTACGGCGAGGGCGCGACCAGCTGGGACGCCGAGGCGACCGCGGCCGCGGCCGACATGACCCCGACCGTCACCGGCGCGATGTTCTTCCGCTTCGAGCGGCGTCGGATCATGCCGCGCACGGCCGCCGACCTCACGCCGTGATCCGCCACCCTCAGGATCCAGCAAAGTCCCGTCCGGTGGCGAGCTGTGATCGATCCTGAGGGTGCTAGCCGCCCCGTGCGTCGCTGAAGTCGGCGACCACCGGCGCGTGGTCGGAGGCGTCGCGACCCTTGCGGGCCTCGCGGTCGATCGTGCACGCGGTGAGGCGGGCGGCCAGCGGCGGGCTGGCCAGGATCGCGTCGATGCGCAGGCCCTGGTCCTTGAAGAACGAGACGCCGCGGTAGTCCCACCACGAGTAGGCGCGTCCGTCGGGGTGGTGCGCACGGTAGGCGTCGGTCAAGCCCCAGCCGGCGACCTCGCGCAGCGCGGCGCGCTCGGGCTCGCTGCACAGGATCGCGCCGTCCCAGCGCGCCGGGTCGTGGACGTCGCGGTCGTCGGGCGCCACGTTCCAGTCACCGCACAGCGCCAGCGGCCGGCCCGGGTCGGCCTGGGTGTCGAGCCAGCGGCGAAGGCGCGCCAGCCAGGTCAGCTTGTACGCGTACTTGTCGGTGCCAACGGCCTGTCCGTTGGGCACGTACACCGACGCGATGCGCACGCCGGCGACGGTCGCGACCACGAACCGCGCGTGGTCATCATCGCCGCCGTCGCCGAAGCCGGTGACGACCTCGGTCGGCTCCCCGCGGGTCGCGATGGCGACGCCGTTGTAGGTGCGCTGGCCGTGGACCACGACCTGGTAGCCGAGGGCCTCGAACGTCAGGCCGGGGAAGCCCGCGTTGTCGACCTTGATCTCCTGCAGGCACAGGACGTCGGGCCGAGCCTGCTCGAGCCAGCCCTTGACCCGGGTCTCACGGACCCGGATCGAGTTGACGTTCCACGTCGCGATCCGCACGGGCGGTGCCGGTCAGGCGGTGTGTTCGCCGGTGATCCGCATCGCCGCCTCGGCGGCGCGATCGACGCGGACCGGCGGCGGGAGGCGGTCGACCACGGGCTGCCCGAGCGGCAGCACCGCGGCGTTCGTCGCTGGCCCCGCGGCCTGGCCTGCCTGCTTGGCGACCAGCGCCTGGTAGCCTTCGATCCAGCGGCCGATCGCCGTCCACGACGACAGCACGCCGCAGATCGCCAGCGCGATGCCAGCGGACGGCTTCATCCACGCGATGGTGCTCTCGGCGGCGCCCATCCAGGCCGCCACCAGGGTGCCCAGCGCCACCAGGACGATGCGCTCGGCGCGCTGCATCGCGCCGACCTTGAGGTCGAGCCCGAGGCCCTCGCCGCGCGCGCGGGTGTAGCTGACCATCAGCGAGCCACCGGCCGCGCCCATGACGGCGAGCAGCCAGGGGGTCTCGCGCAGATACCAGGCGTAGCCGGTGAAGAGCGCGAGCTCGGCCCAGCGGTCAGCGACCGAGTCGAACAGCGCGCCGGCCTGGGTCTGGCGACCGGTCGCGCGGGCCAGCCGACCATCGAGCAGGTCGAGCATGCCGCCCAGGATGTAAAGCCACGCTGCGGTGGCGAGGTGGCCCAGCGCCAAGGCGAGCCCGGCGCCGGCACACGCGGCCAGCGAACCACCCGTGATGAGGTTGGGCGAGACCTTCGACCGGATGAGCACGCGCTCGACCGGGAGGAGCAGCCAGACCACGTAGCGAGTCAGGAAGGGTCCGAAAACTTCGTTGGATTTGAAGTTGCCGACCTCCGGGCTTTTCCCGGTCCAGCAGCGCACGCAGTACACGGCGAACATGCCCAGGATGTAGGCGGTCGCGGCGACGGCGGGAGCCAGGATGTATAACCGTTCCACAGGGTTACTTTCAGTGACGGAGCGTGCGGAGCTTTACCACCTGACCCCCACACCAGCCAAGGGACATTCCGGCGCCATCGGATACGGGCGACACCGAGCGCTCCGCCATGATAGGAGCGAGTGCAAGCGCGGTGACAAGCACGGTCAACCCCTTCGTCTCCGTGCTCTCGCGCATCATTGCCACGGCGGGAGGTGCCGGATATTCACCGGTTGCACCGGGAACCTGCGGGACTTTCGTGGCTGTGCCACTGGCATGGGTGTGTCGAGGATCTGACACTCCCGTCTACCTGGGTGTCGCCGTGCTCATCACACTGATTGGCATTGGTGCGGCGCACCTGGCCGATCGGGTATGGGGCACTCACGATTCGGGCAGGATCGTCATCGACGAGGTCGCTGGCTACCTGATCACGGTCGCCCTGGTCGATCGCGGTGATCTGTGGGTGCTGGCGATCGGCTTCGTGATCTTCCGCGCGCTCGACATCATCAAGCCCCCACCGGTGCGGTGGTTGGACGAGAACCTCCCGGGCGGGTGGGGCGTGGTCCTCGACGATGTCGCCGCCGGGGTGATGGGCGCCGTTGCCATGGTGGCCCTGGACGCCGCCGGCGCGTTCGACGCGCTCGCGCGGCTCGGCTAGCCGCCGGCGCTCCGCCCGGGGTCGGCATCACTGTCCATCGCCGGGGGTTTTGGTACCCTGAGCGCGATGTACCGGGTCCTGCTTTTGACCGCGGCGCTCCTGGCCGCGGTCGCCCCGGCCGCGCGCGCCGACGGGCGGTTCCCCGACACCGCCACCGTGACGTTCCGGCAGGGGTCCACCGAGGAGATCTACCTGGGCGTCACCTTCGGCCTCCTGGTCAGCCGGGACAACGGCGCCAACTTCTACTGGGTGTGCGAGCAGAACATCGGCTTCAACGACGGCGACTACGACCCGAACTACCGGGTCGCAGCCGACGGGACGATCTATGCAAACACCTTCGACGGCCTGCAGGTCAGTCGGGATGGCGGCTGCTCGTTCGAGACCGCGACCCAGGACGCCGCGGCCGATGATTCCGGTCGGATCGCGGACAAGTGGATGGATGCCTTCGACATCGGCCCGGACGGCGCGGTGTGGGTCGGGACCACCGACGGCGGGCGGCCCAACGAGGTCTACCGGTCCACCGACGCGGCGCGCACCTTCCGGCCGCTCGGCCTGCGATCGGAGGTCGTGTGGTGGAAGAGCATCCTTGCGGCGCCGAGCGCAGCCCGGCGGGCCTACGTCACCGGCTACCAGGTGACGCAGACGGCGCCCGACGGCGGGACCATCAGAGCGACCGTGAACCTGTACCGGACTGACGATGCCGGCGACACCTGGGTGCCCCTGCCGATCACGGACTTCCAGCTCGCGACGAGCCCGCTCGTGCTGGTCGAGGCGGTCGCGCCCGACGATCCCGAGCTGGTGTTCGCGCGCTCGGTGCTGGCAGCGGGGCTGGGAGACAAGCTGTACCGATCGAGCGACGCCGGGGCGACCTGGACCGAGGTGGCCGCGACGACCGACACGATCCAGGACGTCGTGATGCGCGCGGATGGCTCGGTGTTCGCCGCGACCAAGAGCGGTACCTACCGGTCGCTCGATCGGGGCGTGACCTTCGAGCGGTTGCCGACCGCGCCCCGGGCGCGCTGCCTCGGCGATCGCGGGGATGCGCTGTTCTCGTGCGGGGACAACTGGGAGCCGGACCTGTTCGCGCTCGGCCGCTCGTTCGATGGCACCAGCTGGTCCAAGGTCACCCGGTTCGTCGAGGTGAAAGGGCCGCTGTCGTGCCCGGCGGGCACCGCGCAACGCGACGTGTGCGAGGCGGAGAAGTGGGCGCTCCTCCGGTCGACGTTGGGGATTCCGGCGCCGCCGGCGCCGCCCGAGCCGCCGCCGCCGCCCGAGCCCGAGGGCTGCGCGACGTCGCGCACCGGCGTCGGGCTCGGCTCGATCGCGGCCGCGGTCGTCACGGCCGGGCTGCTGATGCGCCGGCGCCGCCGGCGCTGCTGCGAGTAGCGGTCGCCCGTGTGGGGCTACGCCATCGCGGCGACCAGCGCGTCGCGCCACGACGGATAGCGCGGAGCCCAGCCGAGCTCGCGGGCGAGTCGGCTCGCGTCGATGCGACGATCCGCGGTGAGCATGCCCGCGACCTCGGGGTCGACCGCGGCGACCGCGACCCTCGGCGGTGCTGGCAGTCCGAGCGCCGCGCAGGCGGCGACCGCGAGCTCGCGCGACGTGCACGGCGCGCGATCGGCGACGTTGTAGATCGGCCCGGGCGCCTCGGCATCGCCAGCCGCCAGCACGGCCGCGACCAGGTCATCGACGTGGATGCGGCTGACCTGGGTCTCGCCGTCGCCCACCATGCGGTAGGTGCCGGCGCGCAGCCGCGCCACCACGCCGCGATCGGGACCGTAGATGCCCGCCACCCGCAGGCGCACGCACGGCACGGCACCGGCGGCGAGCGCGGCCTCGGCGGCGACCCGGGCGCGACCGGCGCCGGTGATCGGCGCGCTCGCGAAGTCCTCGTCGACCCAGGCGCCGGCCGCCGGCGCGTACACCCCGGTCGACGACAGATAGACGATGCGGCGCACGCCCGCGATCGCCGCGGCGGCGGCCAGCCCGGCCTCGGCGGTGCCGTGCTCGTCGATCGGCGGCGCGGTCACGACCACCGTCGTGCCCGCGGTGAGCAGCGCGGTCAACGACGACGGCGCGGCCAGGTCGACCACGGCCGCGCGCGCGCCAGTGCGGGCGGCGACCTCGGCGGCGGCATCCGCATCGCGGCGGGTCGCGATCACCGGGGTGCCTCGGCCCGCGAGCGCCGCGGCGACCCGCGCGCCGGTGTAGCCGGCGCCGACGACGATCCAGGCCGCGTCCGATCGACCGGGCCCCGGTGCGGCGTCGTGGCCCCCGCGCGCGCTCACGCGGCGACGGACTCGTCGACCAGGCGGGACTTCGGCGCGAGCTTGCGCGCGAACGCGGCGTGCTCCGACGCCGCGGCGGCGTCACCCTCGGTGGCAGCGGCCTCGGCGGCGATCGCGTGGAGCTGGGCCCGCGCGCCCTCGCCGAGGCGGACGTCCTTGACCAGCGGCATCACCAGCGCGCGCGCGCGGGCCGGATTGCCCTCGGCGAGCGCGATCCGCGCCTCGCACTCGACCGCGATCAGCTCGACGCCGGCCGCCGGGATCAGCCGGCGGAACGGCTCGACGACCTTCTGGTAGGTGCGGCGGGCACCGGCGCTGTCACCCGCGCCAGTCCGGGTGTGGATGTCCGCGGCGGCCCACAGCAGGTGCCAGCTGCGGGTCGAGCGCTGGTTGGCGCGGACCTCGGCGGCGTCGAGCGACGCGCGGGCGCCGGTCCAGTCGCGCCGCAGGTTGTGGGCCATCGCCTGGAAGATGTAGAGCGGCATCCGGGTCGCCGGCACCAGGCGGCGCGGCAGCTCGCGCGCGACCAGCTCGAGCAGCTTGTCGGGATCGCCGATGCTCGCGAGCCGGCTGGCCGACGCGTGCACGCGCAGCCGGCGCAACCCCAGATAGATGAAGAGCACCGCGACGAAGAACAGCGCGGCGACCGCCTCGGCGATCGCGCCGGCGCCCGAGGTGAACACCAGCGCGGCGTACAGCGCGGCGCCGACGATCGGGATCAGCAGGCTCTCGCCATGCCGGCGCAACCAGGCCGCCGGGCTCACCGCGAGCTCCGGCCCGGCAGCGGCCGCCGCAGGTGGCGCGCGACCAGCAGCGCGAGCTCGAGCGCTTGCTCGTAGTTGAGGCGCGGGTCGACCCGGGTGTGGTACGCGCGCTGGAGGTCTTCGGCGGCCAGGCCGCGCGCGCCGCCGATGCACTCGGTGACGTCCTCGCCGGTCATCTCGAAGTGGACGCCGCCGAGCACCGAACCGAGCTGCTCATGCACCTCGAAGCTCTCCTCGAGCTCGGCCAGGATCTTGTCGAAGCGCCGGGTCTTGTAGCCCTGGGGCGTGTTCTCGGTGTTGCCGTGCATCGGGTCGGCGACCCACAGCACCTTGCGGCCGGTGTGGTTGACCGCCTCGAGCAGCCGCGGCAGGTGGGCGGCGACCTTGCCGGCGCCCATGCGGTGGATCAGCGTGATGCGGCCGGGCTGGTGCTCGGGATCGAGCACCGCGAGCAGCTCGGTCAGCCACTCGGGCGTCATCGCGGGGCCGATCTTGATGCCGAGCGGGTTGCGGATGCCGCGGTGGAACTCGACGTGGGCGCCGTCGAGCTGGGCGGTGCGCATGCCGATCCACGGCATGTGGGTCGACAGGTTGTAGGCGCCCGGGCGGCGCGGCACCGCGCGGGTCTGGGCCTGCTCGTACAGCAGCGCGAGGCCCTCGTGGCTGGTGAAGAAGTCGATCCGGCGCAAGATCGCGCTGTCGATGCCGGTCACCGCGGTGATGAACGAGATCGACTCGCGGATCTGGTCGACGATCTTCCGGTACTCCTCGACATGGCGCGCGCCGTCGGCGAACGAGATGTCCCAGTACTCCGGGTGGTGGAGATCGGCGAAGCCACCGTCGGCCAGCGCACGCACGAAGTTGAGCGTGAGCGCGGCGCGCTCGTACGCGCGCAGCATGAGGACCGGGTCCGGCGTGCGGTCGCCTTCGGTGAAGGCCTCGCGGTTGACGCTGTCGCCGCGGTACGAGGGCAGGGTCACCCCGTCCTTGGTCTCGGTGTCGGTCGAGCGCGGCTTGGCGTACTGACCGGCGATGCGCCCGACCCGGATGACCGGGCGCCGGGTGCCGTGCACCAGCACCAGGCTCATCTGCATCAGGATCTTGAGCTTGGCGGCGATCGCGTCGGGGCGGCAGTCGTCGAAGCTCTCGGCGCAGTCACCGCCCTGCAGCAGGAACGCCTCGCCGCGGGCGGCCTTGGCGAGCTGCTCGCGCAGGCTCTCGACCTCCCACGACGTCACCAGCGGCGGCAGCCGTCGCATCTCCTCGACCACCCGCGCCAGCGCGTCGGGGTCGGGATAGCTCGCCTGCTGCTGGGCCGCGCGGGTCTGCCACGACTCGGGCGTCCAGGCGGTCATGAGCCGACTCGCGGGGCGCGCCGTTCGCGCGCCATCCCCCACCGATCCTGAGACATGGAATGCAGCACCGCCGCAATGTACCGCAAGCGTGCGGACGCACCACGTCGACGTGGACGAGCGCCGCTCAGATCGGCTGTCGCGGTCGCTCATGTCGTACTCTGGCACGGAGCGGCTATAAAGGACCGGTGACCACCCCGCCGCGAGACCTGCTGCGCGGCGCCTGGAGCCAGGTCGGCCGGGTGACGATCGTCCCCGAGGCCGCCGGGGGCCCGGCGCCGTGGCCCGGCGCGCTCGTGGTCGCGACCGGCATCGCCGTCGGCGCGCTGGGGTGGCTCGGGAGCTGGGTCCTCATCGCGCTCGGCGCCGCGCCGGCGCTGGGCGCGCTGGTCGCGGTGGTGCTCGCCATCGTCGGCGGGGCCGCGCTGGTCGAGCGGGGCGCGCATGCCGCCGTCGAGCGCTGGCTCGGCGCGCGGTGGGCGCCGCTGGTCCTCGGGGGCGCCGTGCTCGCGCGCCTGGTCGCGCTGTGGTCGATCGCGCCGCGGCTGTGGCTCGGCGCGCTGGTGCTGGCGCTTGCGGTCGGGCGGTGGGCCGCGGTCGCGCTGCAGCGGCTGGGGGATGTTGCCGCGGCGGGCCGGGGCCGCACGCTCGTGATCGGAACGGTCGGGTGGCTCGAGCTCGCGGTCGCCTCGATCGTCGTGCTCGCGCTGGCGATGCTGGTGGGCGGCGGCAGCGGCGTGCTGATCGTGGTGGTGGCCGGGCTGGCTGCGGGTGGGCTCGGGCTCGGGGTGCAGATCCTCGACCGCGAGCTGGCGGGGGACAGCCTGGCCGCCATCGCCACCGCGATCGAGCTGATCGTGCTGGTCGGGCTGGCCGCGGCGGCACCCGCGGCGATCTCGCCCTTCGTGCGGTAGGCTCACGAGACGTGCGGTTCCTGGGCTTCCTGCTGGCCGCGTTCGTCACCGTGATCGGGGCGTCGACCCGGCCGGCGGCCGCGCAGCATTGCCACGTCCCGGATGCGGTCGAGGCCGAGCGCGCGTGGTGGTTGCGCGGCTCGGCGACCGTGGTCGCCGGCAGCACTGATCTGCTCGGGGAGACCCGCGAATACCAGGGGCTTGGCGTCGCGGTGCAGGCCGGGACCGGGCGCTTCAGCGGCCGGGTCGCGCTGCCGGCCTACCGCATCGCCAGCGACCGGAGCGAGCTGGGCGATCCGACCGCCGATGCGGGACCGGGGCTCGGCGACGCAACCCTCGCCGCCGCGGTCGACCTGCTGCCGCGCGGCGCTCGAAGCCGCGCGGGGCTCACCGCGACGCTGGGACTGCCGACCGGCAACGCAGATCGCGGGCGCGGCATGGGTCACGTCATGGTCACCGGCGGCGGGTGGCTCCGGCGGCGGCACGGTCGCGCTGGCTACGGGGTCAGCGCGGTGTGGTCGCGCACGCTCGGCGACGACGCCGCCCACGCCGCCCACGCGCGGGGCGGCCAGGCCGGCTGGCCGCTGGTCGATCCGATGAACCCGAGCGAGCTCATGATCGACGTGTCGGCGCTGGTCGCGGTGGTGCCGGGTCACCTGCGGACCGGGACCAGCGTCACCTACGCGACCCCGGTCGAGGTGACCGGCGAGCGACGCCTGGTCGCCGCCGCGGTCGCCGAGGTGCTGCGCGGGCCCTACACGCTCGGGCTCCAGGTCGGCGTCCCGCTGATCGGCGATCCGTACGTCGCCCGCGGCACGCTCGAGCTCGCGTATCGATACTAGATCACGTCGAGCGATGTGCCGATGTGACCGCATCGGACGCGCTGGCCGGCCGCCGACCGCGCCCGCCGCGCCGCAGCCGCGGTCACGCCGGTCGCAGCTGGGCGACGGTCGCGCCCCAGCCGCCGTCGCGCTCGCCGGCCAGCGCGAAGCTCGCCACGCCGGCATGGCGCTCGAGCACGGCGTGCACGGTGCGGCGCAGGTTGCCGATGCCCTTGCCGTGGATGATCCGCACCCGGGTGAGGCCGGCCGCGCGGGCGGCCTCGACGTACTCGGCCACCACGTCGCCGACCTCGCGGGGCCGGAAGTTGTGCAGGTCGAGCTGGTCGGTGATCGGGACCTGGACCACCGCGTCGGGATCCCACGGTTCGTCGTCCCCGTCGTCGCTCACCCCGGCCACACCGAGCCATCGGGGACGAACGCCTGGGTCCGCGCGCGCAAGGCCGGCGGCAGCCGGGCGTCGAGGATGCCGGCGACCTCGTCGGGCTGGTACAGCTGCGAGAAGTGCATGAGCACGAGGTGCGGCATCGTGAAGGCGTCCGCGCGCTCGATCACCTCGTCGAGGTGGATGTGGCAGCCGGCCCGCGCGGCCTCGAGCGACTTGCGGTCGTCGAGGAAGGTCGCCTCCATCACCAGCACCTTGCTCGCCAGCAGCTCGGGCGCATGCTCGACCGCCTGGATCAGCGTGTCGGTCGCGTACGACAGCTCGATGCTTTCGCCGGTGTCGAACAGGTCGTCGCCGGCCCGGCGGCGCGCCGCGATCTCGGGTCCGGTGAGGCCGAGGTGCGCGGGCTTGAGCTTCTGGACCCGGCGCACGAGCTGGTACGCGAGCGACGGCACCGGATGGAAGGTGCGCAGCGCGCGCACGATCAGGTCCTTGCGCAGCGGGTGCTCGTCGCCCGGGCGCAGGCCGATCGCCTCGACCTCGAGCGGGTAGCGCTGCAGCTCGCTCATCGCCCGTAGGGTCGCCAGCACCGGCTCGACGATCTCGGCTGGCATGATCATGCGCAGCGGCGCCTTCTGGTTGTGGAGCGCGCGGATCCCGAGCAGCCCGGGCAGGGCGCCGACGTGGTCGGCGTGGCCATGCGAGAGCAGCAGCGTGCCGACCGCGGCGGTCGTGCGCAGCGGCATACCGACGTCGAACAGCACGTCGAGCTCGGGCACGTGGATCGACGTGCACACGCCGCCGACCGACACGCCGCGAACCGTGTAGGGCCCGGCGCGCACCGTGGACAGCATCTGGGTCACTCCACGCTCAGCTCGGTGCCGCGCCAGGCAACCCCGCCTTGGCCGTCGCGGACCGCGACGAACAACCAGCCGCTCTCGGCCTCGTCGTCGACCACCAGCTCGGCCGGGTTCGACTGGTAGCGCTCGATGGTCCCCGCGATGGTGTACCAGGCGAAGCGCGCCTGGTCGCCGGGCGGCGGATCGGTCACGACCATCAGCGGGAGGGTCTCGCCGCGGCGGACGACCACCGTGCCGGTCATGCCGTCGCTGGGGCCGATCGTCAGGCCGGTGATGACCGGGTTCCGGGTGCTGATCGGCGCGATCACCATGACCTTGATCGCGGTCAGGGGCGTGGCCCCGACGCCGTCGATCGTGATCTGCACGGTGTCGAGCGGCGGCGGGTTCCCGGGCCGCGCCGGCACCGGGTCGGGAGCGATGTAGCGAACCCCGAGGTCGTCCTCTTCCAGGCGACCGAGCGGCGCCACCCCGGGGTAGGTCTCGATCAGCGCGTAGGTCCGGGTGAGCCCGATCAGCACGCCACTCCCGTCGACGACGACGGTGTCGAGCCGCGAGGCCTCGCCCGCGGCGACCACCGGTGGCTCGGCGGTGACCGCCAGGATCGTCGGCTTCTCCAGCGACGCCGGGGTGGCGAAGTCGGTGCAAGCGGCGAGCAGGACAGACAGCAGGACGACGGCGAGACGCATACGCGCGGCGAGTATAGGGCCGCGCTGGCGAGTGACCACCCGAACCGTTCGGGTGTTAGGATTGCCGCTCTTGTCCGCGGCCGGCTGCCGTCCGCTGGAGGTTGCATGACCTGGTACTGGTACGTCCTCGTCGTCCTCGGCGCGCTCTTCGCCGTCTCGATCGCCCTGCCGGTGCCCCGGCGCATGTGGGCGTTCGTCCTGTATGCCTCGAAATACGTCTGGCTGTGGCTGCTTGATGCCACCCGGCTGCGCAAGCTCTGGTTCAAGCTGCGGGGCAAGCCCTACCGCCCGCTGACGCGGCCCCAGCTCCTCCGCCTGTTCTTCGAGGACATGGGCCCGACCTTCCTCAAGTTCGGCCAGATCATCGCGTCGTCGGCGGGCCTGTTCCCCGATGCCTACGTGAAGGAGTTCGCGAAGGTGCTCGACCGGGTCCGGCCGTTCCCGTTCGAGGACGTGCGCCGCATCCTCGACCAGGAGCTCGGCGAGCGCGCCAGCCAGGTCACCAAGATCGAGACCAAGCCGCTGGCGTCGGCGTCGATCGCTCAGGTCCACGGCGCCGAGCTGGCCGACGGCACCAAGGTCGTCTTCAAGGTGCAGCGCCCCGGCATCGACAAGCGCACGACCGCCGACATGAAGATCATGCGCTTCATGGCTGGCGTGGTCGCCCGGTTCGCCCGCGACGCCGAGCTGGCCAACCCGGTCGGCGTGATCAACGACTTCGCCGCGACCCTCAGCGACGAGCTCGACTTCCGCAAGGAGGCGGCCAACCTCGCCCGCTTCAACGACATCATGCGCGAGCTCGGCCACAAGAACATCCGGGCGCCGGTGCACTACCCCGAGCTGACCACCCGCCGGATCCTGGTGATGGAGCGGTTCAGCGGGGTGCGGGTCGATCAGTACGACGAGATCCGCCGCCGCGGCATCAACGGCGAGGAGAAGCTGGTCGCCGGCCTGCGCGCGTGGTTCCAGTGCGTCGTCTTCTACGGCTTCTTTCACGGCGACGTCCACGCCGGCAACCTGATGCTGCTCGACGACGAGGACATCGGCTTCCTCGACTTCGGCATCGTCGGACGCTTCGACGAGAGCCAGCGCTTCCTGGTCACCGACTACATGATCGCGTTCGCGTCCGGCAACTACCGCCGGCTCGGCGAGGTGATCATCGAGATGGGTGGCGCGGTCAGCGAGAAGGCGATCGACATGGAGGCGTTCGTGAAGGATCTGGGCGAGACCTACTCGCCGCTCCTGAAGCTGTCGTTCGGCGAGGTCAACTACGCCAACTTTCTCCCCGGCATCCAGCGGGTCGCGACCCGCCACCGGGTGAAGATGCCCAACGAGTTCATCCTCATCACGAAGCAGCTCCTGTACTTCGACCGCTACGCGAAGGCGCTGGCGCCCAAGCTCAACGTGTTCACCGACCCGCGCCTGATCTTCTCGATGATGATGGACATCCAGAAGGCGCGGGCGGCGATGCCCGCGGGTCAGCCCAAGCCGCGGCCGGCCCAGGCCTCGTAACCGGGGCCGCGCCTGCCCGCCGCAAATCCGTTCCTCGCCGGCAAGTCCCGGCCGATCGTGGTCGGGCATCGCGGCGTGCCGCTCCTGCACCAGGAGAACACGCTGGCCGGGTTCCGCCGCGCGGTCGCGCTCGGCGTACCGGCGATCGAACTCGACGTCCAGCTCACCGCCGACCGTCGCGCGGTGGTGCTGCACGACGGCAACCTGCTGCGCCTGACCGGGACCGCGCGTCGGGTGGTCGATCTGACCTGGGATCAGCTGTCGCGCTTGCGGATCCGGCGCGACCTCTCGATGGGGACCGACTTCCACGGCCATCCCGTCATCGTGCGCTATCAGCAGGAGGAGTCGATCCCGCTGCTGGCCGAGGTGCTGGCCGAGGTCGCCGGCGCGATCGCGATCAACATCGAGCTCAAGCTCGAGCTGCCGCGGTTCTGGCCGGTCGACATCGGCGCGGTGGTCGCCGCCGAAGTGGCCCGCGCCGGCGTGCAAGACCGGGTGATCATCACGTCGTTCGACTTTCGCAAGCTGCGGGCGGCGGGCCGGGTGTGCCCGGGGCTGGCGGTCGGCTTCTGCTTCGACGACACCATGCTCGACTTCGTCGGACGGCTGCTCGACAGCCGGCGGGCGCTGCGCCGCATCCTCGACTCGCACCTGGTCGGTCGCCTGCTCGCCGGCCGGGTGGTCGGGGCCGAGCACACGCTGGTCGGGGCCGACACCGTGCGCCGGCTGCACCAGCTCGGGGTCGCGATCGGCACCCACACGATCTTCCCGCTGGGCTCGACCACCGGCAAGAAGATCGCCGCGAGCGCCAGCACCGCGGCCGAGGTCGAGCGGCTGGTCGCGCTCGGGGTCGACTGGATCGAGAGCGACGATCCCGAGCGACTGCTCGCGCTGATCGGCTAACGACGACGACGGCCGCGACGGCGGCCGGTGAGGCCGGCGACGAGCAGCATGGCGAGCCCGGCATGGGGCGGCGACGGCGCGGCCGAGCAGCCATCGCTCGACGCGCCGCTGATGCCGCCGGCATCGACGTCAGTGGCCGGGCCGGCGTCGACGGGTGTGGCCGCTCTGCACTCGAGGAGGACGTCGATCGGCTCGGCCGCGAGCGACAGGGCGGTTCCCGGCAAGGTGGCGCGCATCTCGACCCGGTGCAGCCCGGCCGGCAGCGTGGTGACGTCGAACGGCGGGCCGCAGACCGTGTAGACGATGTCGCGACCGCGACCGAACCAGCTCGCGCCGGGGGGAAGCGGCTCGATGATGCTGCGCTGGGGCGTCCACAGCGCGCCGTCGACGCGCGTCTCGAAGTGGAGCGCATCGCGCCAGAGCGCGGCCTCCCGGCTCCCGTCGATCACGAGCTCCACCTCTCGGACCTCGGCCTCGCGGCTGCAGGTGCCCCCGGCCGCGAGCTCGCGCACGAACTGGCCGCCCCTGGGGATCCCGAGCCGCCCGAGCCCCACCGGCAGCTCGGCGGCGGGCCCGACCGCAAACACGACCCGCGGACCGAGGACGGAGTCCTCCGGGCAGGTGGTCGCATCGGTCAGCAGGTAGCGGGTGCCCGCGACCAGCGGCGCGTCGGGGACGAGCAAATAATCGTCGTTCGCGAGCCGGGTCGCAGTGAACGGTAGCGGCGTGGTCGGCGCGGCGGTGGTGGCGAGCGTGACCCAGCGCGGGTCGGCGATGCTGCCACCCTGAGGGTCGAGCACTCGCATCGGACGCCAGTAGATCGCGGGCAGGTTGGCCGGGACCCGGGTGCCGTTCCCGGGCACGAAATGCCCCGGCCAGCACCGTGGGGCTGTGCACGCGTCGGCCGGACGCGCGCTGGCGCTCGCCAGCAGGGCCACGACTCCGAGCCCGACGAACGAGATGGATCGCATCGCTTACCTCAATCGCATTTGCCGGCCGCGCACATACACGGGCCGTCGCACTCGTTGACCACCACGCCGGTCTCGAAGAACTGCCGCATCTGCCGGCGCGACGCCGCCTGGTTGCGCGTGAGGTCGTGCATGCCGGTGTCGAGCGCGGGCTCGTTGGTGAGCGGGAACGGTGGGGCGCCGCCGTCCATGATCACCAGGGCCGAGCCGTTCGCGATCGGCCCGGCGACCCCGGTCATGCCGTAGGGCAGGTAGGACGACCCCGGCAGCAGCGCCGGGATGCCCATCGTGCGCGCTTGCCACTCGGTGGACAGGTTGGGCACCTGCTCGTCGCCGACCGCCATGTGCAGCAGCACCTGCTTGGGCGGCACCCCGGTCGGCGTGCCGGCCAGGACCACGTTGGCCACGCCCGAGGTCTCGGTCTGATCCCAGCGCTGCTGGAAGAGGTTGACCGCCATCACCACGTCGAGCGGATCCGGATACGCGCCGATCATGATCATCCGGTAGCCCGGCCAGTCGGTCGAGCGCTCGAGCATGGTCGAGTAGTTGCCGCCACCGACGCCGAGCACGCCGCGGCGGACCGTCGGCAGGTAGGCCATGTGCGCGGTCCCGAAGATGTGGCCCTGCGACAGGCCGTAGTAGTAGACCCGGCTGGGGTCGGCGAGCCGGGCGCCGCTGCGGCAGCCGGTGGCGGTGGCGTCTTCGGGCCGGCACACGAACACGGTCTCGGCGAGCACGGTCTCGAGCGCGCGGGCGAGGGCGACGTGGTTGACGATGCCCTGGACCAGCACCTCGAACACCGCGCCGGCGTTGTTCAGATCGGTCAGCGCCCGGGCGATGTTGACGAGGTCGCGCTCGGACATCCCGCGCATGTCGGTGCCCGCGACGATCACGCACAGCTCCTGCGCGGTCGTGCGCAGGAAGTTGGCGGCCGCCTGCGCGCCCGAGCCGTTCAGGCCGTGGCCGTAGATCATCATCGCGACCGGGGTCGCGGCGGTGTACGCGCACGCCGGGATGATCGCGGTGAACGGGATCTCGTACATCCGCTGGAAGACCGGCAGCCCGTCGGGGCCGGTCGCCAGCTCGGTGCCGGCGGCATAGACGCCATCCTGGGTGAGGAACAGCGGCGCCGTGACGAAGCCATCGACGCGGCGACGGGTGAGCACGCCATCTTCGATCGGCTCGTCGCGCACGAGGCGCGCGGTCTGCGGCGTGCGGTCGAGCTCGACGATCGCGCGGTCGCGCGCGGCGGTCGGCAGCCGGCGCACGTGCTCGTCGGACGCGACGGTGAAGTCCCACGCCTGGACCAGCTCGGTCCGCGGCACGCCGGCGGCCTCGAGCGCGGCCACGGTCGCCTCGAGCCGCGGGCGCGCGCGCTCGAGCAGGGGATGCGAGGTCGCCGCGCCGTCGAGCACGGCGCGGAAGCCCGGCGAGATCGGAAGCGCGCCGCCGGTCTTGCCGCGCAGCGACGAGCGGATCGCGACCGCGTAGCGACGGTTCGCGATCAGCCGCGCCGCCGGGCGCAGGAACAGCGCCTGCCGATCGGGGGTGGCGGCCGCCGGTACGTCGACCTCGGCGAAGTGGGCGACCCGCTCGCCGGTGGTCAGGTCGAGGAGCACGGTCGGGCTGGTGTCACCCAGCGAGTCGGCGAAGTGGGCCTGGTCCACCAGGTTGGCCGGATCGACGCCGCCCGGGAACGCGGTCACGATCGCGGCGGCCGCCGAGAAGCCGTCGGCGAGATTCCAGGGCGCCGGGTCGATGATCTGACCCTCGACGTGCGTCAGTAGCGTGCCGGTGGGGATCGCGAGCCGCTGCCCGGTGCGGGTGGTCGCGTCGGGGACCTCGAAGACCGACGACGGCCACGGGGCCATGCAGTGCTGGTAGCCCAGCGGGTTGCAGCCGTCGGCGACTGGCAGGGCGCCATCGTCGCCGCAGGCGCCGAGGGCGCTGACGGTGGCGAGGGCGGCGGCGAAGGCATGACCAACGAGCGCTCGCATTGGGCGCGACCCTACCTCGTCCGCCCGCCGCGGTGAACCCGCTTCGGCGCTCCGTTGTCATGCAGGTGAGGTCGCGGCGAGGGCGCGCCGGAGGTTGGCCCGCGCGGCCGCGTCGAGCCGAGCGTGGAACCCGTCCGAGCAGTAGATGCGCGGCGCGGCCAGGAGCGCCGCCAGGAACCGGCCGCGGCCGGCCCGGTAGGCGGCGGCCGGGACGTGCGCGAACTCGAGGGCGATCGCCGCGTCATAGGCGTCGAAGCGGGTGGGTGGGGCGCCGAGGATCGCCATGTCGCAGTCGACGAAGCGGGCGGCGTCGCGATCGAGCGCGCCGCCATCGAGGCCGCCGTGGCGCGCGGTCAGCAGGATCAGCGCCTCGACCCGATCGAGCTCGAGCCCGACGCCGCGCAGGTGGGCGCCGGCCAGCTGGCGGGCGAGGCCGGCGGAGCGCGCCTCGTTGTCGCGCTGGCCCGCCACGTAGATCGCGTCGTGACAGAGGATCGCCCAGTACACCTCGCCCGGCTGGTCCCAGCCGTCGGCGGCGGCGACCCGCTCGTACTCGCCGACCACCTCGTCGACATGGGCGGCCGAATGATAGGCGCGCGGTGGTCGCGCGTAGGCCGCCCGCAGCGCGGCCTCGGCCGCAGCCGGCAGCGGGAAGGGCGGACGCGCGCCGAACACGGCCCGAGCGTACCGCGGTGGCACCGCGCCGGCGGGCGCGGTAGCGTGAACCTCGATGGGCCTCTCGCTGCGTGGCGCGTTCGCGACGGTCGTGCTCTGCGTCGCCGTCGCGCTCGGCGGCTGCCCGGCCAGCTCCGGCGGTGGGGCCGTGGTGGGCCCCGGCGGCGGTAGCGCGCGACCCGGGGCCGGGACCGACGGCGGCCGCACGGTCGGGGGCGGCGGCGGCGGCAGCGCCGGCTCGTCGGTGGCGACCGGTGGGCTGGCGGTCACGGGCGCGGCGTGTCCGGACCCCGGCTGCGGGTTCCACCCCGGCGAGGCCGCGTACTTCAGCTGCCTGTCGGGCGGCGCCGGGGCCTGCTTCCACTTCGGGGCCCGCTGCGCGCCGGCCGACGCCTGCATGTTCGATCCGGCGGTGAAGCGCTACCACCAGTGCGCCGAGCCGGTCGAGGGCACCTGCGCGCGCTACGGCGCCCCCTGCACGCCGGCGTCCGCCTGCGCGTTCAACCCGACCGATGGGCTCCACCACAGATGCGAAGCGTGGTCGGGTGGCGCGTGCACCCGCTGGGGTGCGCTGTGTGCGCCCTGACCCACCCGGCGCGCTGACCGGGAGTGGCCGACCGGCCCCGGTTCGGGCGTGCTTGCGGTGAGCTGAGCTACGTTCCGACCTCGATCGCGACCACGATCCAAGGACTTGGCGTGTGCGAGGTCCGGGGAAGAAAACCGTTTTCGATTCCGTACTACGGGATGGAAGGCGATGACGGAAACCGAAGCGATTGCGGTGGATTGCGATCGACCCAGAGATGGGTCTTGACGAAGCTGGTGTTGAAAGGCATTTTCAAACTCGGAGATTTGAAGTGATCGTTTGTCTCTGCCACGGCGTGCGCGACCGCGATATCGACGCGGTGATCGGCGATGGCGCCGAGACCGTCGAGGACATCGGTGACCAGTGCGGCGCCGGCACCGGTTGCGGCGCTTGCATCCCCGACATCGAGGACAAGCTCGAGCGTGCCGGCTGCGAGCGCGAGCGCGCCGGCGACTGTCCGCGCAGCCTGGGTCTGGTCACGATCGGCCGCGCGCCGTCGATGGACGAGACCCGCGACGCCGCCTAGGCGGCGGTCCACAGGGAGCCCTGACCGCACCGGGTCGGCGACCGAGATGGGGCCACCGGGCCCTGCTCGCTCCGCCGAATGTTCCGGCAGGTCGTTTGTTCGAGACCGCCTCGGTGCGAACATGCGCGCCATGAAGGGTCACGCCGAGGTTCTCACGCTGTTGAACGAGCTGCTCACCAACGAGCTGACGGCGATCAACCAGTACTTCATCCACGCGAAGATGTGCAAGAACTGGGGCTACCTGCGCCTGGCGCAGAAGGTCCACGCCGAGTCCATCGACGAGATGAAGCACGCGGACACGATCATCGAGCGCATCCTGTTCCTCGAGGGGATCCCGAACCTGCAGCGGCTGAACAAGCTGCGCGTCGGCGAGACGGTCAAGGAGCAGTTCGAGAGCGACCTCGCGCTCGAGTACAACTCGATCAAGAGCCTCAACGAGTGGATCGCGACGTGTGTCCGGCTGGCGGACAATGGCACCCGCGAGCTCCTCGAGAAGATCCTGGTCGGCGAGGAGGAGCACACCGACTGGCTCGAGACCCAGCTCGCCCTGCTGGTGTCGATCGGCGAGCAGAACTACCTCGCGCAGCAGCTGCGCGACTGACCCGCGGCCGGCCCGGGCCCGGCGCGCCGCGTGCCAGGTTGGCAGCCGCGCGGCCCCCGGCCTGTCCTGGTGGCACGCCCCGGGCGCAGGAGCCGCCCAAGTCAGCGGCGCCACGTCGGCGCCGGCGTGGCCCGCGGCTTGCGCCAGGAACCGCCCATGATGCTCTATCGCAGCCTCGTGGTCGGACTGCTCGGGGCGATCGCGATGCTGGTCGCGGCCCGACCGCCGGCCCCGGTGGCGTCGGCGCCCACGGGGGTTGCGGAGCCTGCGCTGGCCGCGCCGCGCGACACCCTCGTCGATGCGCGGCTCGGCGCCGGGCCGGTGCTCGGGCTGCTCGGCCTGGCGCCGCGCGAGCACATCGTCGCGATCGACGACGTGGGTTGCAGCGCCTGCGAGGAGGACCTCGAGGCGCGCTGGCGGCTGACGGTCGCGCGCGAGTACCTCGACGTCACGGTCGCGACGCCGCGCGGTGAGCGCCGCGTGCTGGTGCTCGCCCATCCCGCGATCCCGCGCTGACCGCGGCGCCCGCGCGGCCCGCCTCGCGTTGACAGCGCGCGCGGGTCGGGCGATGAAGCCGCCATGCTGAGCATCGATCTCCGTGGCAAGCGCGCGCTGGTCGCCGGCGTCGCCGACGATGGTGGGTTCGGGTGGGCGATCGCCCGGGCGCTGGCCGAGGCCGGCGCGACGGTGTGCCTCGGCACCTGGCCGCCCGCGCTGAGCCTGTTCCAGAAGCTGCTGCAGTTCGGCAAGCTCGACGCGTCGATGGTGATGGCCGACGGCAGCAAGCTCGCCTTCGAGAAGATCTACCCGCTCGACGCCGAGTACGACCGGCTCGCGGACGTGCCGGCCGAGGTGGCGCAGTCGCGCCGGTACAAGGACCTCGGCGACTTCACGATCCAGGGCCTGGCCGCGCGCATGAAGGAAGACTTCGGCGACGGCGCGATCGACATCGTCGTGCACAGCCTCGCCAACGGGTCCGAGGTGAAGAAGCCGCTGCTCGAGACCAGCCGCAAGGGCTACCTGTCGGCGGTGTCGGCGTCGGCGTACTCGATGGTGTCGATCGTCCAGGCGTTCGGCCCGATCATGCGGCGCGGCGGCGCCTTCGTGTCGCTGACGTACATGGCGTCGGAGCGCGCGGTGCCCGGCTACGGCGGCGGCATGTCGTCGGCCAAGGCCGCGCTCGAGAGCGACACCCGGGTGCTCGCCTACGAGGCCGGCCGGGCCTGGCGCCACCGGGTCAACGTGATCTCGGCCGGGCCCTACGCGTCGCGGGCGGCGTCGGCGATCGGGTTCATCGATCAGATGATCGACTACAACAAGCGCAACTCGCCGCTGCCGGAGGCGCTCACGGCCGAGGAGGTCGGCGCGACCGCCGCCTTTCTGTGCTCGCCGCTCGCCAGCGGGATCACCGGCTCGACGGTGTACGTCGACAAGGGGTACGCGGGCATGGGGGTCGCGGTCGATCGCGAGGCGGCGGCGGCGGTGCCGGCGGCCGGCCCTGCGACAACTGCTGTGTAAGCGGCTGACTACCAACGGTTTCAGGCACGCAACCGGGGAGCGAGTGCGACGATACGGGCGCCAACTCGTTCCCGAGGTGCCTCCTGAGCCACGATCGTCGCCGCCCTGATTCCAGCTCGTCTTCCTCGAACCCGTCTCCCTCGGCCGGTCGCGCGGGCGCCGGTCGCACGCTCAGCCAGAGCCTGCCCCGGACGACCGCGCAGCTGGCGCGCTGGACCCAGCGGCGGGCCGCGCCGGCTGCCACCGGCGAGTCGGCACCGGTGGACGCGGACGTCGGCGCGATCGCCGCCGCCGGCGTTGCCGGCCCGTCGGGCACGCTGCCGTTCATCGACGAGATCCAGGGATCGTTTGGCCGCCACGATGTCCGCGGCGTCGGCGCCCACGTCGGGGCCGAGGCCCAGACCGCCTCGGCCGCGCTCGGCGCTCATGGCTACGCGACCGGCAACGACGTCGCGTTCGCGGCCGCGCCGGATCTGCACCTCGCGGCTCACGAGGCGGCGCACGTGGTCCAGCAGCGGGCCGGCGTCCAGCTCGCCAGCGCGATCGGCGAGGCCGGCGACCCGTACGAGCGCCACGCCGATCGCGCCGCCGACGCGGTCGTGCGCGGCGAGTCGGCGGCCGGCATCCTCGACGAGATGGTCGGTGGTGGCGGCGGGCAGCCCGCGGTCCAGCGCGAGGAGGATGGCACCCATGGCCTGCGCGCGACGATGATGGGGCTGGGCGCGGACCTCCCGCCCGACGCCCGGTTTCCGCTGCTCGAGTACGGACAGCAGGTCCCCGCGCTGCGCGGCGCGCGCGGTCCGGATCGCCTCAAGATGCTGCAGGCGGTGGAGCCGCGCCGGGCCCACGCGCTGCTGAAGGAGCTCGAGCTCGACCTCGACGAGCAGTTCGTGATCTACGACGAGGTGCCGTACCTGCTGGGGATGGCCTCGCTCAACACGCTCTATCCGCTGTTCGAGGTACCCCACGGTCGCAGCAACGTCGAGAGCCGGATGTTCAGCAAGCTCGACCTTGCCATGCAGCTGGACCTGTTCGAGCGGATGGAGGTGCCGCGCAAGGCACGGCTCTATCCGTTCGGCGCGCGACCGGCCCACCAGGCCGCGCTGCTCGCCACCCTGAGCGACGGCGACCTCACCCAGCTGCTCACGCTGCTGGACGACGACTTCGTCATGGAGATGGCCGGCAACACGCCGCCCCATGTCGCGGCGCGCATCAAGCGCTGCATCGAGGTGGTGCGGCCGATCGCATGGGCGGCCGGTTACACGATCGAGAGCGACGTCGATGCTGCCGAGCGTGAGGGCGGGATCTTCGGGGACGCCCCGGACAAGGCGGCCGCGGTCCCGCGGACCGACGACGAGCTGCTGGCGCGGGTCATGAGCATGGGCAGCGGCGAGCTGGTGCCGTTCTACGCCAAGGTCCCGTCGTACAAGCGCCGGCTGGTCCTGACCGTGGCGTCGCCGGCCCAGCTCGCCGCGCTGTTCAGCACCGTCTCCGATGGCAACGCCGCCGAGCTGTGGCTGCACGCCCTGGGCGCGGCCGGCCCTGACACGATCACGGCGGCGCTCCGCCGGCTCGCGCCCGACCAGGTCAAGCGTCTGCACTTCCAGCTCGATCCCGGGCAGCAGGCCCAGCTGGTCGGCGTGCTACCCCCCGAGCTCGCCGATCTGATCGTCCCGCCCGAGGCGTAGCGTCAGGCCGGACCGACGTGGGTCGCTGCCGCCTCGATCGCCGCCGCCATCGCGACCGCGTCGGGGTAGCGGTCGGCCGGTTCCTTGGCGAGCGCGCGCAGGACCACCGCGATGACCTCGGGCGGGACCGCGTGCGCGCCGTCGACGTCGAGCGGCGGCGGGTCGTCGTGCAGGTGGGCGCTGATCAGCTCGAAGTCGTCGGTGCCGGCGTACGGCGGCCGGCCGGCGAGCAGCTCGTAGAGGATGATCCCCATCGCGTACAGGTCGCTGCGCGGGTCGGCGGGCTTGCCACGCAGGCGCTCGGGCGCGAGGTAGGTGAGGCTGCCGACCACGTGGCCGCGCTGGGTGAGCTTGGCGCCGCCCTCGAACGCGGCGAAGCCGAAGTCGATCAGCACCACCCGCTCGACCGGACCCGGCGACGGCTCCAGCATCAGGTTGGCCGGCTTGAGGTCGCGGTGGAGGATGCCCTCGGCGTGGACCGCGGCCAGGCCCTGCAGCGCCTGCCAGGTGTAGCTGAGCGCGCGGGCCGCCGGCACCGAGCCCTTGGTCTTCACCACCTGGCGCAGCGAGGTGCCGCGCAGGAGCTCGACCACGATGTAGGGCTCGGCCAGATCGGTGAGGCCGCCGCCGTACAGCGCGGCGACGTTGCGGTGCCGGATCAGGCCCTGGACCTGGGCCTCGCGCTGGAAGCGCGCCACCGCCTCGACGTCGCGGGCCTGCTGGTTGCGCAGGATCTTGAGCGCGACCGCGGTGCCGTCCCGGGTGTCGAGCACCCGGTAGACGTCGGCCATGGCGCCACGGCCGATCAGCTTCTCGACCTGGTAGCGGTCGTCGATGAGAGTGCCGGCACGATCCGGGAAGGTCATGGCGGGGCGACGACGATACACCGGCCCGGGCCCGGCGACAGCGCCGTGCCACCGGCCCGGCGCACACCGCCTCGCCCCTGGGCTTGACCGGCCCGGGCCAGCGCGCTATCCGAGGCCGTGGCCACCCGGACGTTTCCGCATCGCCACCTGCTCGGGATCGCCGAGCTCGAGCCGGACGACGTCCTGCAGATCCTCGACCTGGCCGGGCGCTACCACCAGGTCGCCGCCGAGCCGGTGAAGAAGCTCACCACCTTGCGCGGCCGCACGGTGATCAACCTGTTCTTCGAGAGCTCGACCCGGACCCGGATGTCGTTCGAGCTCGCCGCCAAGCGGCTGTCGGCCGACGCGGTCAACATCAGCCCGTCGACCTCGTCGACCACCAAGGGCGAGACGCTGCTCGACACCGCCCGCAACCTCGACGCGATGGCGCCCGACGTGATCGTGGTGCGCCACCCGATGGCCGGCGCCGCCCACGGGCTGGCTCGCCACCTGCGCTGCGCGGTGGTCAACGCGGGCGACGGCCAGCACGAGCACCCGACCCAGGCGCTGCTCGATGCCGCCACGATCCGTCAGCACAAGGGCCGCCTCGACGGGCTCGAGGTCGCGATCGTCGGAGATCTCGCGCACTCGCGGGTCGCGCGGTCGAACCTGCTGCTGCTGACCCGCATGGGCGCGCGGGTCCGGCTGTGCGCGCCGCTGACGCTGGTGCCGCGCGGGATCGAGGAGATCGGCGGCGAGGTCAGCCGCGACCGGACCCGGGTGACCACCCGGCTCGAGGAGGCGCTCGACGGGGCCGACGTCGTGATGATGCTGCGGGTGCAGACCGAGCGCACCGCCGGCGAGGCGCCGCGGTTCCCCAACGCCCGCGAGTACGCCCGCACCTACGGGCTGTCGGCGCGCACGCTCGGGTTCGCGCGGCCCGACGCGATCGTGATGCACCCGGGGCCGGTCAATCGCGGCGTCGAGCTGGCGGCCGACGTCGCCGACGGGCCGCGCGCGGTGATCATGGACCAGGTGAGCTGGGGGGTGGCGGTGCGGATGGCCGTGCTCGAGCTGGTGGGCGCGCCGGCGGCGGCCGCCACGGTCGCGGCGGTCGCATGAGCGCGGGTCGGAGGAGGCCGTGATGAGCTACGCGGTCCGGGTCAGCGGGATCACCAAGCGCTTCGGCGATCACACCGCGGTCGAGGACGTCAGCTTCGACGTACCCGAGGGCGTGATCTACGGCGTGCTCGGCCCCAACGGCGCCGGCAAGTCGACCACGCTGCGCATGATCAACGACATCATCGCGCCCGACGCCGGCGAGATCGAGCTGCTCGGCGGCCTGCGCCCGGGCTCGGCGGCGGCGCCCCACATCGGCTTCCTGCCCGAGGAGCGCGGCCTCTATCCCAAGATGCAGGTGCTCGAGATGCTGATGTTCATGGGCGAGCTGCGCGGCCTGACCCGGAAGGACGCCCGCACGCGCGCCGATCGCTGGCTCGAGCGGCTCGGGCTCGGCCAGTGGCGGCTCAGCAAGGTGCAGGAGCTGTCGAAGGGCATGCAGCAGAAGGTCCAGTTCGCCGCCGCCCTCATCCACGAGCCCGAGCTGGTGATCCTCGACGAGCCATGGAGCGGCCTCGATCCGATCAACGCCGATGTCCTGCGCGAGGTCGTGCAGGAGCAAAAGGCGGCCGGCCGCACCGTGCTGTTCTCGACTCACCTGATGGAGCAGGCCGAGCAGGTCTGCGAGCACATCTTCATCATCGCGCGCGGCAAGAAGGTGCTCGAGGGCAAGCTGGCCGACGTCAAGCGCGCGGCCGCGGCCGAGGGCAAGATCGCGCTGGCCTTCGAGGATCCCGGCGATCGCGAGCGCGCGGCGGCGGTGCTGGCCGACCGGGCGGTGTGCGCGGCCGCGCGGCCGGCGCGCTCGGGCGAGCATGCCGACGTCGAGGTCGAGCTGGCGGCGGGCGCGAGCGCGCAGGCGCTGCTGACCGCGCTGGTCGGCGCCGGGGTCGGCCTGCGCCGGTTCGAGGTGGTCACCCCGACGCTGCATCAGATCTTCGTCACCCGGGTCGGGGCTGACAACGCGGCGGTCGCCCAGCGCCGGCCGCAGGGGAGCGCGGCGTGATCGCCCAGCGGAAACGGGCGGGGCAGCCCGACTGGCTGGTGATCGCGCGCCGCGAGTTCCTCGAGCGCGTGCGCACGCGCTGGTTCGCGATCGTGACGCTGCTCGGTCCGATCCTGCTGATCGGCGTGATCATCATCCCGGCGCTGCTGGCGCGGGCGGCCGATAGCACTGCGCGCGTGCAGATCGTCGACCACAGCCGCCGGCTCGGCGCGCCGCTGGTCCAGGGCCTGACTGCGGCGAAATGGCGGCCCGAGCTGGTGCCGGCCGACACCACCGAGGCCGAGCTGCTGCATCGCATCGATCGCGATCAGATCGACGGGTTTCTGGTGATCTCGGAGGAGATGCCCACCGCCGGCAAGGTGGAATACCAGGGCGACAACGCCACCAACGCCCAGGCGATGCGGGAGCTGTTGCAGGTGATCAGCGCGTCCGTACACGGCCTGCGCGGGCTCGACGCCAACGTCCCTCAGGCGACGCTGACGCAGGTGCTGGCGCCGGTCGACTTCTCGCCGCGCCACACCACCGGCAAGGCCGGCGGCAGCTCGGGCTTCGCCGCCTTTGCCGTGGGCTACGCGGTGATGTTCGTCCTCTACATGTCGATCCTGCTGTACGCGGCCAACGTGCTGCGCAGCGTGGTGCAGGAGAAGACCAACCGGATCATGGAGATCATGGTGGCGGCGGCCAAGCCGCACGCGCTGATGCTCGGCAAGATCCTGGGCGTCGGGGTGGTCGGGCTGCTGCAGATCGCGATCTGGGGAACCATGGCGATCCTGACCATGACCTACCGCGGCGCCGTGCTGGGCGCGTTCGGGGTGGCCGCCGCCGACTGGAGCGTGCCGCCGCTGACCGTCATCGACGTGGTGGTGGTGCTCACCTACTTCCTGCTCGGCTACTTCTTCTACGCGGCGATGTACGCTGCGATCGGCGCGATGGTCTCGAGCGAGCAGGAGGCGCAGCAGGCGCAGACGCCGGTGATGATGCTGCTGATCATCCCGGTCGCCAGCGTGCAGCTGATCGCGAACGATCCGCGCGGCCCGGTCGCCGAGGCGCTGACGCTCATCCCGTTCTCGTCCGCCATCCTGATGCCGATGCGGTGGCTGCTCGGCGGCGCCAGCACGGCCAGCCTGCTGACGTCGCTCGTGATCCTGGCGGCGTCGACGCTGATCGTGACGCGGCTGGCGGCCCGCATCTACCGGGTCGGGATCCTGATGTACGGCAAACGCCCGAGCCTGCGCGAGCTGGCTCGCTGGCTGCGCTACTGACGCGCGGCGGTGGGCACTGACGGGGCGCGCCGTGGTCGTCAGTCGTCGCGGCGACGGGCGGTCGCGGCCGGCAGCTCGGCGCGCTGGCCGCGCAGCGCCTTGGCCTCGCGCTTGGCGCGGCGGCGGGCGTCGCGGCTGCTCTCACCGGGGAGCCGGGTCTCGATCGAGACACCGCCCATCACCGCCAGCCCGGTGATGCGCAGGATCGGGCGATCGGGGTCGGGGTTGGTCGGCGCGCGCTGGACGTGGTCGAAGCCGCCCATGATCGCCGACGCGTCGCACTCGACCGCGAGCCACGGCGGGACGATCACCTCGAAGCCGCCCATCAGGGTGATGATGAGCAGCTCGGTCTCGCCCGGGGCGAGTTCGGCCTCGCGGAAGTCGAGCGTACCGCCGCCGCACATCACGACGGCGCGCAGCTTGCGCGGGCAGGTCCAGGCGCCGCTCTTCTCGAGGCCGCCGAAGATCGCGAACAAGCTCCGCGTCTTCGGCCAGCGATCGAGCGCGGTGGTGGCAGCCGGGCGCGGCGCCAGCGCCGTCGCGGGCGCACCTCCGGCGACGCCGAGGTCGACGGTCAGGACATCGAGCGAGGCCACGTCCTCGGCGCGGTGCGCGAGATCGAGGCGGCGCTCCAGCTCGTCGACGTCGAAGGTGTCGCGCGCGAACTCGGCGGTGAGCTGCGCGATGACCTCTTCACGGCGATCGCGCACGGCGACGAGCGCACCCTTCGGCGGCGGGGGAGCTGCGGGCATGGGGCGAACATACCGCCGGCCCGCGGCCGCGGCATCGCCGAGTGCAGGTGGTACGGTGGCACGTGCTCGTCGACCTGCACTGCCACTCCACCTGCTCCGACGGCTCGGCGGCACCGGCCGAGGTCGGCCGGCGGGCGGCCGCGCGGGCCCCGGTGGTGTTCGCGCTCACCGATCACGACACCTGCGCCGGCCACGCCGAGGTGGTCGCCGCGGTGCCCGGCGCGATCCGCGCGGTCGAGCTGACCTGTCACGACGACGGCCGATCGGTCCACGTGCTGGTCTACGACGCCGCCGGCGACGAGCGCTGGCGCGAGCTCGAGGTGGTGCTGACGACCCAGGTCGCGGCCCGCCGCGAGCGGCTGCGCGCGATCTCGACCCGGCTGTGGCACCTCGGGGTGGTGCTCGACGTCGAGCCGATCCTGAAGCTCGCGACCGCCCAGCACGGCCGAGCGGTCGGCCGGCCCGACATCGCCGCGGCGCTGGTCGCGCAGGGCGTCGTCGCCAGCCGCGACGAGGCGTTCTCGCGCTGGCTCCACGACGGTGGCCCGGCCGATGTGCCGCTGGCCCGGCTCGGGATCGGCGAGGCGCTGGCGGTGGTGCGGGCGATCGGCGCGCGGGCGTCGCTCGCCCATCCCCACCAGCACGGCGAGCGCGCGCCGCGCATGCTCAAGAAGTTCGCGAAGGAAGGGCTCGACGGCGTCGAGGCGTTCTACGGGCGCTACGATCCCGGCGAGCGCGGGCGCTGGCTCAAGGTCGCCGACGGGCTCGGGCTCACCGCGACCGGCGGCTCCGACTGGCACGGCGAGGACGGCGGCACTCTCGGCGTCGAGGTCCCCGACGAGCGCGGCGCGCGCCTGCTCGGCTGGCTCGGGCGGGCCTGAGCCAGTCCTGAGCCCGGACGCCGGTCCTGACCGGCCGGGCAGGTGGGCGCGACCCCGGGAGGCTCTAGACTTGCAGAGCTTATGACCCAGCTGTCCGTCCAGGTCTGGTCCGACATCGCGTGTCCCTGGTGCTACGTCGGCAAGCGCCGGCTCGAGGCGGCGCTCGCGTCGTTCCCGCATCGCGACCAGGTCGACGTCACCTGGCGCGCGTTCGAGCTCGACCCGACCGCGCCGCGGGTGCGCGACGCCGCGGTCTCGTACGCCGCGCGGCTGGCGCAGAAGTACCGGACGCCGGTCGACCAGGCCGAGACGATGATCGATCGGATGACCACCACCGCCGCGGCCGACGGGCTCGACTTCCACTTCGAGAAGATCCGCCCGGGCAACACGTTCGATGCGCACCGGGTGATCCACCTCGCGACCGTGCGCGGCAAGGGCGATGCGGCCAAGGAGCGCCTGCTGCGCGGCTACCTGACCGAGGGCGAGCCGATCGGCGAACCCGAGGTGCTGCTCCGGCTGGCGGTCGAGGTCGGCCTCGACGCTGACGAGGTGCGCGCGGTGCTGGCCGGCGACGCGTACGCGCGCGAGGTCCGGGCCGATGAGGCCGAGGCCCAGGCCAACGACATCAGCGGGGTGCCGTTCTTCGTCATCGGACGCTACGGCATCTCGGGCGCGCAGCCGGCCGACGTGCTGCTGCAGGTGCTGACCAGGGCGTGGGACGAGCTCGCGGTGACCGCGCCGGTCGCGCTGGTCGACGGCGCGGCCTGCGGTCCCGACGGCTGCGCCTGAGGTCGACGCCGGTCACGGCGCGTCAGGGCGCGCACCCGATCGCGACGGTGTGTGGGGCCAGTGCGCGGCGCCGGCGGCGGCCGACCCCTCGATCGTGTGGTCGCGCGGGCCGACCGCGCGGCGCGGTCAGTCGTACGGGTCGCGGACGGTCACCGTCCGGCCGGCGGCCTGGTCGCCGAGCAGCTCGCCCAGCAGCTCGTGGATCTCGGCGGTCTGGGTCGGGTCGATCACCTCGGGGGGATTGATCGCGACCAGCGGCGGGTACATCGGCGAGTAGTTGCGCTGCTCGATCCGCTTGCGAAGTGCGGCGTGGCCAGCGCGGTTCCAGACCACAAAGGCCGCGGTGCGACCGCCTGGGAGGTTGCCGCTCACGGGCCCGGTGAGCGCGGGCAGGGTCACGCTGCGCAGCAGGCCGAGCCCGCCGGGCGGGGCCGCGGTGCCGGCCATGGTCATGTGACCGAGCCCGGCGGCGGCGGCAAGCATCTCGGTCGAGTCGTTGGGCACCCACACGTCGCCCCATGCCATGCCCATGACGAGGTTGGCCGGGGTGCCGCCGCGCAGGCTGCCATCGGTCAGTGCGGCGGCATAGGCGATCGAGTCGCCGCGCTCGACCACGCCGTTGAACAGCGAGACCAGCGGATCAAAGCGCGCGTCCTTCTGGGGGTCCCACAGGGTGACGCGCTCGTCGAGCGAGAACGGATTCACCAGCACCCCCAGGAAGACCCCGGAGAAGTTGGGGCTGTGCATCATCGCGGGGAAGGGCAGGCCGGCGGCGGCGCTGGTCATGTACGCGCTCGCGATGCGGGGCTCGACCGCGACCGCCGCGGTGCCGATCAGCCCGCCGAGCGACTCGGCGATCAGCGCGACGTCGTCGCGGAACGTGACCGAGGTGGGCACGCCGCCGCGCGCCGCCAGCACCGTGTTCAGCGGGGTCCAGTCGCCGTCGGCGATCAGCTCGACGAGCGACACCAGCTCGAGCGAGGCGGCCCGCAGGTTCTCGCCGGTCGCGCGCGGGTGGCCGGCCGCGATCCCGCCCGAGGTGCCGATCAGGTGGAACAGCTGGACCGGCGCCGACAGGCCGGGATGATCGCCGAACCCGTCGGGGGTCGGCGTGGTCTGGTCGCCGGTGCCCAGCAGCTCGTTGAGGATGTCGGTCGGCATGGCGGTGCGGTCGCCGTGGCGATTGAGGTCGATCGCGAGGACGGCGAAGCCCTGGCGCGCCGCCGTGTTGATCACGGCCAGCATGTCGAGCCGGGTCCGCCCGAGCCCGTGCACGTAGAGCGCGACCGGGACGTTGGTCCAGGGGTTGGCGCGGGGCAGGGCGAGCGTGAACCGGGCCGGGCGGGTGCCCTTGATGGTCGGGACGCCGCCGACGAACGACGGGAAGCCGTCGTCGGCCGCGGTCGCGCTGAGGAAGCTCGGCAGCTGCACCGTACCGTGCACGATCACCGCCACGTGATTGTGGGGTTGCGCGCCAATGTTGTTGCTGTCGGTGCCCGGCACCGCGTCGGCGACGGCGTTGCCGACCAGGGTCTGCAGCCCGGTGGCGCCGGTCTCGGCCGGCCCGTAGATCGCGCTGATCGTGATGGTGGGCGTGGTCGCCGCGAGCACGGTGCGCATCGCCGCGGTGTCGGCGACGTCGGTCGCGGTCCGGAACACCGTCGCGCTGGCCAGCTCCGCGCGGGTGGCGGCGGGGAGCACGTCGAGCAGCGGGCGCAGGTGCTGCTGGGCCGCGGCGATCGCCGGATCGGTCGGGACCGTCGCGAGGTCGATCGCGGCCACGAAGGCTGGCGCCGGCGCGAGGGGGGTGGCGTCGGCCGCGGTCGCGGCCCGGGTGAGGATCGCGCCATAGCGGTGGCCGGGGCGCAGCACCACGCCGATCCGCGGCGCGATCACCACCGACGCGAGATCCTGGCGATACAGCACCTCGGCGGGCACCTCGACCAGCTGCTGTGCGGTCGACCGGTCGAGGTCATAGAGCTTGGCCGCGCCCGCGACGCTCGCGCCGGCCAGCGCGCCGTCGATCGGGAAGTAGACGTTCGCGCGCAGGCTGGCGCCGGTCATGCTCGCCAGGCCGTCCTGCAGCGCCGCGACCGCACCCGGCTCCGGGCCGGGGCCGGTCGGTACCGTGGTCAGCTTCAGGTGACCGGTGGCATCGAGGTACAGATCGGACGGGTAGGGCACGGCGCCCCAGTCGGCGCCCGCCATCGGCGCCGGCGGCACGAAGTGCGCGGTCGCGGCCGCGGTGGGCGGGCCGTCGTTGCGAGCGTCGATGGCGGGTCCGCTGCCGCCGCCTCCACCACAGGCAGCGCCAGCGAGCATGAGGCAACAGACGATCCGTGGCGAACGCATCCCTTCATGATACCGGAGCGGCCGCGCGCCCGGGGACCAATCCCCGTGGACCGTGACGGTCGCCGCATCAGCGCCGTGCTCAGGGGCGGCGATTCTTGGTATCCCCCGGCTCGCCCCGGCGGACCGTCCGGAGGTGCCGACGTCGGGGGCACTCACCCGATGGGACCCCGCTGGTCGGCGCTTTTCGTGCGCGTCCATCGCTGGGTTCGGGCGTCCCCGGTAGCATCGGGCGAATGGTCGTCATCGCGCTGCTCGCGCTCGCCGCCACGCTGGCGATTGCGCTTGGCTGGCGCGTGCGCTGGGCGCCCGCCGCGGGCGCGGTCGCGGGGGTCGCGATCCTGGCGGCCGGCGGGCTGGTCACGGTGGACGACCTCGTCGGCGGGCTGGGTGCGCTGTGGCGCCCGCTGGTGACGATCTCGTCGATCATGCTGATGACGACCTGCGCGCATCGGATGGGGCTGCTCGACCGGCTCGCCGCGGTGATCGAGCCGCGGACGCGCGGCCCGGTGCGCCACGCCTTCCGGATCGTCTTCGGGTTGTCGGCGGTGTCTGCCGCGGTGCTCTCGAACGACGGGGCCATTCTGGTCCTGACCCCGACCGTGGTCGTGCTGCTCCGCCACGTGTACCCGCGGCGCCACCCGAAGTTCGTCGTCCCGTTCGCGTTCGCGGTGTTCTGTGCCGCGGGCGTCGCGCCGCTCGTGACGTCGAATCCGATGAACCTCGTCATCGCCGATCGCGCCGGGATCGGCTTCAACGCCTACGCGGTGCGGATGATCCCGGTCGCGCTGGTCGGGTGGCTCACGACCTACCTCGCGCTCGCGTGGGTGTTCCGCGCCGACCTCGCCGACGAGGCGCCGGCGCTCGGGATGTGGGAGGCCGGCGAGCCGCTGTCGCGCCTCGCGTGGGTCGTGCTCGCCGCGCTGGCCGCGGTCCTGTGCGCGTACCCGATCGTCTCGTACTTCGAGGGCCCGCTGTGGGGCGTCGCGCTCGGCGGCGCGATCGCTTGCACGGCGGCGACGCTCGCGAGCGGCGTCCGGGCCCGCGAGCTCGCCAGCGGTCCGTCGTGGGAGATCCTGCCGTTCCTCGCCGCGGTGCTGATGATCGCCGTCGGGCTCGAGCGGGTCGGGGTCGTCGACGCGCTCGCCGACCTCTACCAGGCGACCCCGGTGCCGATCGTGGTGGTTGGCGTGGTCGCCGCGGTCGGCTCGGCGCTGATCGACAACCACCCCATGGGCGTGCTGGGCTCTCTCGCGATCGCGCGCGCGGGTGGCGACCACGTGCTCGTCCTGGCCGCCCTGGTCGGTGGCGATCTCGGCCCGCGCCTGTCCCCGATCGGCTCCCTGGCCGGGCTGCTGTGGCTCGGCGCGCTGCGGCGGCAGGGCGTGACGATCGGCGTGGGGGAGTTCATTCGGGTGGGCGCGCTGGTCACGATCCCGACCCTGGCGACGACGCTGGCAGCCCTGTGGCTGGTCACGCGGTTCTGATCGCGCTGAGGCGTGCTCACGCGTGGCTAGAGCCGTCATCGCCGACCGCCGCGGCGACCAGCTCCGCCTGGTAGTCGACCAGCGCGCGTGCGTACGGTCCGAAGCCGTCGGGGCCCGCCGCGGCGAGCGCGGCCTCGAGCATGGTCGCCAGCGCCAGGGTCGGGTGGCCGGCGCTGTGGAGCGCCAGCGCGAGGAACGCGCGCAGCGGCGCGTGGTCGGGATAGTCGAGCGTCGCCTCGGCGAGGCGGGCCACGGCGTCGTCGGCGCGCCCGACGTTGCGCAAGGTCGAGCCGAGTCCGACCAGGAAGCCGGGCCGCTCGTCGGCCGGCACGCCCAGCTCCCACGCGCGCTCGTAGTAAACGATGGCGTCCCGCTCGAGGCCGAGCCGATCGCACGCGAAGGCGGCCGCCATCTGGGCGCGCACGTCGTGCGGACCCGCGCGCGCGAGGTCGGTGGCGTGGACGTGGGCCCCGGCATGGTCGCCCGCGGCCTGGAGCGCGGCGATGGTGGCGAGCTCGGCGTCGATCATGGCGTGAGCCTACCGCCGGTGCGGCCGGGTGTACCCCCTACTTGCGCTTCTGAGCGGCGCGAGTCCGCGCGGCCCTGGGCGCGGCGGCGGGGGCAGGCTTCCGCGCGGGCGCGGCGGCCGGCTTGCGCGCGGCGGCAGCGGGTGCGGCGGCCGGCTTGCGCGCGACCGCAGCGGGTGCCGGCTTGCGTGCAGCGGGTGCCGGCTGCTTCGCCAGCGCGGCGATCACGTTCCATTGCTGCGCGGTCACCGGCTGCACGCTGAGCCGGCTGCCCTTCTGCAGCAGCACCATCCCGTCGAGCGCCGGGGTCGCGCGCAGCTCGTCGAGCGTGACCATCCTGGGCAGCTTCGCGACCAGCTCGACATCGACGCAGGTCCACCGCGGGTCCTCGCGGCGGCTGCCCGGATCGTGGTACCGGCTCGACGGCTCGAACTGGGTCTCGTCGACCACGCCCGTGCGCGCGATCCGCGCGATCCCGACCACGCCCGGCGGCGCCACGCTCGAGTGATAGAAGAACGCGAGGTCGTCGACCTGCATCGCGCGCATGTGGTTGCGCGCCTGGTAGCTGCGCACGCCGCTCCACGGCTCGGTCCCGACCCGCACGAGGTCGTCGATCCCGAACCCGTCGGGCTCGCTCTTCATCAACCAGTAGGCGGGCATGCGCGGACGCTACCGCACGGCTCGCGGCGCGTGGTAGCTGGAGGCGTGATCGATCACGGCGGCGCCGTGCCGACCACCTGACCCGGCGCCAGCGCGCGGATCTCGAAGTCGCGCGAGATCCGCGCGATCTCGTCGGGAAAGCCGGCCAGGTTCACGTTGAGCGAGAACGTCATCGGCGCGGCCAGCGGCTGGAAGAAGTCGTCGAAGTGGTGCGGCACGATCACGCGCGGCTCGATCCGCCTCAGCAGCCGCGACCAGTAGCGCGCGGTGAACCGCCGGCCCGAGATCCCGCACAGCAGGTAGTCGACCTGGCGGTGGCGGATCGCGTCCTCGTCGAGGTCGCACGAGCCCTGGTGGTAGAAGGTCGCCCCGGCCACCTCGACGTGGATCGCCCAGATCTCGCCGCACCGGTAGCGCTGCGGGATCAGCTCGTCGGTGTGCTCGCAGGTCAGCTCGCCGGCGTACGGCGTCCACAGCCCGCCGGCGAGCTTCGAGTGCTTGCTCGGCACGAAGGTCAGCGTGAACGGCCGGTACCGGTAGGGCCGGTGCGGCTCGACCTCGACCGCGAGGTCGCCGTGGCCGTGGGCCCGCATCAGGTTCGCGAGCGAGCGTCCGCCCAGCGCGGGGCAGCCGGCGCGGGCGGCCAGGGCGGGGACGTCGAGCGCGTGATCGAAGTGGGTGTGCCCGACCGCGATCACGACCGGGTCGGGCACCGCGGCCAGCCGCGCGAGATCCGCCGACACCAGCCGGCGGCGCACCAGGTCGGTGAACGACAGTCGGGTGAGGTAGGGATCGATCAGCAGGTGTTGGCCGCGGTAGCTCAGCCGGAAGCCGGCGGTGCCGAGCCAGGCCAGCTCGAGGCCCGGCGGCAGATCACCGGCGCGGGCCGAGCGCTCCCAGGCCAGGTCGCGATGGGTCGCATGGTCGCCGCTGCTGCGCGCGTCCTTGCGGGCGCGCCAGGCCAGGAGCGACGCGAGGTGACCGATGGGCCCGAGCACGCACGCAGCCTACCGCCGAAATCCCGGGGCCGGCGGGGATGCCGTCTCGAGCCGCGGTGGTAGGGTTGGCGCCTTCGCAACGATCACGATTCAGAGGAGACGATCATGGCTTTCACCCTCCCCGAGCTGCCGTGGGCCAAGGACGCGCTGGCGCCCGTGGTCTCTGCCGAGACCATCGACTACCACTACGGCAAGCACCATCAGGCCTACGTCACGAACCTCAACAAGCTCGTGCCCGGCACGAAGTACGAGTCGATGTCGCTCGAAGAGGTCGTGAAGGCCAGCCACGGCCAGGCCTCCGAGAAGCCCGTCTTCAACAACTCCGCGCAGGTGTGGAACCACACCTTCTACTGGCACTCGCTGGCGCCCAACGCGGGCGGTGACCCGACCGGCCCGATCGCCGCCGCGATCGACAAGGCGTTCGGCAACTTCGCGAGCTTCAAGGAGAAGTTCTCGACCGCGGCCGCCACCCAGTTCGGCTCGGGCTGGGCCTGGCTGGTGAAGAACGCCGACGGCACCGTCGGCATCGAGCAGAGCGCCAACGCCGAGACCCCGTTCGCGACCGGCAAGACCTGCCTGCTCACGATCGACGTCTGGGAGCACGCCTACTACATCGACTACCGGAACGCGCGCCCCAAGTACATCGAGGAGTACTGGAAGCTCGTGAACTGGGACTTCGCGAACAAGAACCTCGGCTGATCGCCGCGGTCGCGCGACCGGTCGAACACCGCGCGAGCATCGCCGGGGTGAGCGCGCCGCGCGGGCCCGGCTGCACACGGCGACCGCGAGAGCGGTGGTCGCCGACAGCGTCGTCATCTCGTCGTCGCACAGCGCGCCCTCGGGACACTGCCAGTCGCCGATGCACGCGATGGTGATGCCGCTCGTGATCGCCTGGCGCTATCCCAATGCGCGCGCGATCTTCATCACCGCCGACGCTGGCGGCAGCAACAGCTATCGCTCGCACGTGTGGAAGGAGCAGCTCCAGCAGCTCCAGCAGCTCGCAGACAAGCTCGGCCTCGCGGTCCACGTCAGCCACTTCCCTCCCGGCACCAGCAAGTGGAACAAGATCGAGCACCGCCTGTTCTCGTTCATCTCGATCAACTGGCGCGGTCGACCCCTGCGGACCTACGAGACCGCCATCAACCTTATCGGCAACACGACCAACCGCAGCGGCCTCGTCGTCCGTGCACGCCTCGATCGTCGCCGTTATCCGATCGGCAGGAAGGTCGCCGCCAAGGACCGCCGCGCGTGGAAAATCGAGCGAGCTGACTTCCATGGCGACTGGAACTACGTCATCCAACCGCGCGACGAGATGCGGTGATCGACCGAGTTACCCATTCGAGGGCCCTAACTGTGCGCGCCAGTCACCACAGATTTCTTCACACGATCGTTGACCGAGCAGCGGTGACGCAACCAACTGCGATGACCCTGTATCCGTCGAGCAACTCGATCAGGCTGCCCTGGCCGAGCCACTCCGTGGGTACCGGATCTTCCGAGATCAATCGAAGAGTGGCCATGCCCCGGTTCGTCGCTTGGTCGAACGCGATGCTCGTACATTCGACATCTCGGGCGCGCTCCAGGTGCTCGCGAAGATACCGTTGCCACCGAACCGTTGGCCGCATTCCGAGATAGGGCTCAGAGCGGAGGCCTCCCAGTTCGCACGGAATCCAGAGGAACTCGACCTCGACTACTATGGGGCTCACTTCGGCACCGGGGTGATCAGCGGAAGGTCGCTGCACTCGACGCAAAATCCGGGCCCGGTACCGTCAATGTTCGGGTGCCGATAGCTGCGCTCATACACAGACCTTGGCACACGGCCCTCCACGACGTCGTCGAGGCCGGGCATGTTCTTCCGGAACCACTCAGCGCCCTGACGTGATTCGGAGAACCACTTGCTTTCCATAGATCGTCCCGCGGGATCGGGTCGGAAGCCGTACCTGGCGATGTCGTCGTCCTCGGCTCTCGACACGGCGCGCCAGCCCGTCACCGCGTCATCGGCGCCCCCGGCCGCCGGTGTGGGCAGAGACGCTCCTGGCGCGCCAGGCGGCGGACGCTGTCCCCCGGCTCCATTGGGTAGGCGAAGGCCTGCATCATCGATCCATCGACTGCCGGAGCCGGGCGCAGCAAGCCTGCCGATCCGGCCTCCGATGTGTCCTCCGATCACTTTGCCTACTCCGACACCGAGCCTCGCAACGAGGCCGCCCGTGCCGAAGCTCAGCACGAGCTCGGCGATCAGCGGCGGCGGCTCGAGCCCGCGCTCGGGCAAAAGGACGTTGCCCATGTGCTGCCCGTTGCGGTCAAACAGGGCGAAGCGGGGACTCCCCGAGGTGCCCTCTCTGCGCTCGTAGCCGACCAGATCGTAGGTGGTCACGCGCGGGGAGAGTGGACTCCCGGTCTCGAACTCGCGTGCCACGCCGAGGGCCGTGATGCTGCCCCACCCGCCGCCCCGCCCGCTAGTGACGAACTCCCGCTCCCATGCGCTCGTTCCGAAGTCGCTGATGCCGGCAAGCCACTCGGCCGCCGCCGGGCTCGGAATACCGATTTGGATGCCGACAGCCTGGCTGCCCAGACCCATCGGGTCACGGAAGGCAAGGGGCGCACTGCCGACGAAGGCGAAGAGGCTGGGGCCGCCGGCGAGGCCGATGGGGTCGGGGGAGAGGAAGCGGCCCAGGGCGGGGCGGTAGGTGCGAGCGCGCATGTCGACCAGGCCGAGCGCCAGGTCGTGGGGCAGGCCGTGGTAGCCGAAGGGGCTCGGCATCGCGGACGCGGGCACCTCGTTCATCTGGCCGTCGCGCAGCGTGACGTCGCCGTAGGCGCTGTAGCGCAGATGACGGACGGGGAGGCCCTCGCGATCGGTCAGGAGGTAGACCGAGCCTTGTCGATCTTGGTGGTGATAGAGGCGGGCGCCGAGCTTGTCGAGGGTGACCACCGGCTGGTCGAGTCCCTCGGCGGCGATGACGGTCTCCAGGAAGCCGGTGGGGCGCCCGATGAAGACGAGCTGGACGCCGTCCCAGCCGTAGCGGGTCACGGCGCCGGTGGTGGGGTTGGTTTCGGTCACGACGCGGCCGAGAGCGTCGCGCTGGTAGCGGCGGCCCTCGCCGCCGGCGGCCGTCGGTTTGACCGAGGCGAGATAGCCGAGCGCGTCGTAGCTGTACGCGGCGGTGTCGTCGGCGACCAGCGCGCCGCGCGCGTCTCGGCCGGTCGCGGTGGCGCCGATCGCGGTGACCGCGTCGCGCGCATCGCGGGTGTAGCTCGTGGCCTGCGCCGCCACGGTGCGGGACGTCCAGTTGTTGCGGCCGTCGAACGCCCACTGGGTGCGACCGGCGTCGGTCGCGGCCAGGGCGGTTGCGGTGGCGGCGGCCGACCCGTCGAACGCGCCGAGCTGGAACGTCGCGGTGACGCCGGTCTGCTCGGCGGCGAGCCGCCCCAGCGGGTCGATGCCGTAGACCGTGACCGCCGGCTCGGCGGTGATGCCGCGCTGGTCCCGCAGGCGGCGCGGGACGCCATCGAGCGGCAGCTCCCACTCGAGTGAGGCGAGGAGCGCGCCGGTCTGGGTGTGGCGATCGGTCACGCCGGTGAGCCGCGAGAGCGCGTCGTAGTCGTAACCGGTGACCACGCCGTTCGCGAGCCGGCGATTCCGCGGGCCGCCCAGGCCGCCGTACTCCCACATCGCCGTGGGGACACTCTCTGCGCCGATCGTGAGCTGCTGCTGCCGGCCGAGCGCGTCGAACCTGCGCGTGACGGTGGCCTCGCCGCCGTAGATCGAGCGCACCCGCTGGCCCAGGCCGTCGAAGGCGTGGCGGCGCGCGTTGGTGGTGCCGAGGATGTCGTCGGACTCCTCGGCGAGATTGCCCAGCGAGTCCCACCCGAACGTGCTGGTGACGGTGGCGCCGGCGGCGCCGCCGTCCTGGCGGGTCGCGCGCCGCATGCGGCCGAGCGTGTCGTACCCGTAGCTGAGCACCACGCGCGCGCTGGCCTCGGGCGGCACCAGCTCGGCGCGCTCGAGCTCGCCGCCGATGGCCCACGTGAACGCAGTGCGCACACCGCGCGGATCCAGCCGGGTCTCGGGCAGGTCGGTCACGCCGAGGTACGCGGTCGCGGTGATCGCGCCGACCGGGTCGACCTCGCGCTCGAGGCGACCCAATGCGTCGTACCCGTAGCCCCAGCTCGACGGCAGGCTGTCGGCGCCGGCGAGGCTGGTGCGGGCCACCGGCCGGTCATCGCCGTCGTAGCCGACCTTGACCTGCTCCTGCATGCCAGCGTCGGGCAGCGTCGTGAAGGTCGTCTCGCTTCGATCGAACGCGTCATAGGTCATCCTCGTGACGACCCCGCTCGCATCCGTCCGGCCCCCGACCCGGAACGGGTCGTCATAGGCGAGGGCCTCGAGCACGCGGAGCTCGGTGCCCCGCTCGACCGCACGCTTGCCGACCGCGCCGGTCGCGGTGAGGTTGGTGACCTCGTCGATCACGCCCCCGATGCCCGGCCGCCGGGTACGCACGGTGCGCCCGCCGTTGTCGTAGCGGGTCGTGAGGGTGGTGCCGTCTGGCAGCCGCACCTCGCTCGGACGCCCGGCGCCGTCGTAGCTCGCGCGGGTCGTCTGGCCCCGGTCGTCGGTCACGCTGACCGTGCGCGCCACATCGTCGTGGTGATAGGTCGTGACCGCGAAGCCGTCGCCCTGGGGCACGCCGCTGGGGTTCAGGTGCCAGCGCTTCTCGGTCACGAGCCGCGCCCGGCGGTCGTACTCGAGCTCGACCGCCGCCACCAGGCCCACGGTCCCGACCACGGGCGGACCCGCCGGCGGGCTCCCATGGTTGTAGTGCGCTTGCCACACGACGTTGCTCAGCTCGTCGTAGCCGGTGCGGATCGAGCCGCCGTCCGGGTGGCGCTCGAAGATCGGTCGCCCGAAGCCGTCGTACTGCCAGGTCGTCTCCAGCCCACGGGCGTCGATGGCCGCGAGGAGCTGACCGTTTGGGTGATAGCGGTAGGTCGCGATCGTCCCGGCCGCATGGCTGCCGGACACGCGCGCCGGGCAGGCGTCATCCCACTCGGCCGCGGACGGCCCCAGGGCCCCCGCCATGATCGACGTCACCCGGCCCTCGCCGTCGTGGCCATAGCGGGTGCGGATTCCCTCGGCGCTCACCGTCTCGAGGATTCGCCCCGCCGGGCCCTGCTCCTGACACCGGGTCGCCGGCAGCAGACTCCCGTCGAGCGCGCGCCGCGTCGCGGTGACGGTCGCGCCGGTGGCGTCGTAGGTGATGTCCACCGCCTGGCGTGCGCCGGTGATCGTCTCGACCTGCGCGTCGTCGTCGTACCCGTAGGTCACTGCGCGGGTGAGCCCGTCAGCCTCCCAGCCGCGCCCGTGCAGCAGCGGCCCTTCCCAGTCGAAGGTCTGGACCAGGCCGAGCGGGGACACGGACCGGGTCGGGCGACCTGCGGCGTCGCTCATCACTTCGCTCCGCGCGGGCACAGCGCCCGCGACATCGACGATGGTCGAGCGCACCGTGCCGTTGGTGCGGTCGTAGGCGATCTGGGTCACCGCACCATCGGGGCCGGTCACCGTCGCAGGCGCGCTGCGGTCGGGGCCGGGGCCGCCGACCAGGCCGAGCCGGGTGACCAGGCCGTCGGCCGCGATCACCGCGCGCAAATTGCCCGCGCTGTCGTATTCGCGGCGCTCGAGGATGCGCGACGTATCGCGCGGATCCCACACGACCGACATGCGGGCCGGCCAGTCGGTCCATCCGAGCTGGCGGCGGATCGGGGCCCCGCCGTCGGCGGGCAGGTCGAGCACGCGCGCCAGATTGCCTCGGGGATCGTACGTCAGGCACTGGCGTGCCCCGGTGGGCGTCAGAACGCCGACGACGCGGCCGTCTGGATCGTAGTTCATCCACGAGGCCGCCCCGGTGTCGTGGTTCCGTGTGTGCACCAGCCGCCCGGCCGCATCGGCGTAGTAGGTCCAGAACGCGCCGTGCAGATCGTGCAGCACGGTCGCCTGGGTCGGCCGCGGGCCGCTCCCCCAGTCGATCCCGACGGGCGTCGACGGATCGCACGGCACCTCATGCACCGTGTCGAGCCGATCGGCGTCGCTGTAGAACAGGTCCGCGGGCGGCATCGCGGGCGGGTAGGTCAGATCGGGCCCGGTCTCGTCGCTGAAGTGGAAGACGTAGAGCGGCTCGGTCGCGGCCAGCCCCTCGTCGCCAGGTCGTGCCGCGGGCGCGCTGAACAAGGGCACGCTCGCGTAGAGCGGCTGGGCCCGCAGCTCGGCCAGCTTGGCGGCGGAGCTGCTCGCAGCCACCGTTCGCTGGTAGCGGCCATTGCCGTGGCTGACGAGCACGAGCGGCGTCCGCACCGGCGCCAGCGCGCTCGGGCGGAAGTGGCTGCTGGTGATCGACGCCTGCCCCGTGCGCGCGAACGCCGCCGCCGCGCCGTCCGGCGCGAGACTGGCGAGGGGCGCCGTCCACAGATCGCCCTTGTCGCAGGCGTCTTCCGGCGTGATCGACAGCTCGTGCTCGCCGGTGCGCTCGACGTGGAACGGCCGGGTGCAGGCGCCCGCGGCCATGACCGCGGCGCTGGTCGGGCGCCCCGGGTAGACCCGGATGGAGACGCCGTCGCCCCATACCGTCAGCCCGCCGACCTGGCCGAGGCGCACCGCCGCCGCCTTGTCGCCGGCGACGGCGACTGCACCGCCCGGATCGAAGGTCAGCACGACCGTGCCCTCGGGCAGCGCCAGCTCGAGCCGGTGCGGGGCCTTGTCGAGCGGGGAGCGCGACGCAACTCGCGCCGCGATCGTGCCGGTGCTGCCGCCCGTATCGATGCGCACGAAGGTCGGCGCCAGCCGGGTCGTTGCCTTGAAGGTTGCCTTGACGAACGACCAGCCGCCGAGCGGCGTCTCGTCCGGCCCCACCGCCGGGAAGTCGAACATCACATCGCCCCACGGCACGATCAGGTGGCGCGGCGGCCTCACCGGTTCGGCCGTGCACGCGTACGGACAGATCGTCGGGGGGCGGAAGTCCGCGGGCGCCGCGACCATGCCGGCCGCCCACGTCGCCGGCGCCGAGTTCGCCGCCGTCAGATCCACCCGGCTCAACGCCGCCGTCCGCGTCCCGTAGCGCTGAGCGGTGACGGTGTCGAAGTCGGGCGATGCGAGGTCGGTACCGTAGGTGTTCTCGAGGTACAGCGCCCCGTTGCCGTCGGTGACCCGCACCAGGTTGAAGTTCAGGTCCGCGAGATAGCCATACTTGGGCCCCACGAACGGCCCGCTCGCGTGGGCGTCGTCAACGCACGCCGCCGTGCACGACGTCTCGCACGTGCCCGCCAGGTCGAGCCCGGTGCAGTAGGTCGCGCAGTCATTGACGTGACAGCCCGCCGCACAGGCCGCGCCGCAGTCCGCCCGGCAGCCGGAATTGCATCCGCCCCTGCAACCTCTGTCGCAATCGTCATAGCAAGCGTTGCGTGCCTGCCTGAGGCACCCGTAGTTCTCGCTCCACGTGCTCGCGGTGCCCGCGCACTCGATGAGGTCGTTGTATTCCTGGCTGCCAGGTGCCGGCGTCAGCCTCGCAAGGTCCGCGCACCCGCCAGGTGCGGGACAGTCGCTCACGTGGCCGAAGCCGAGGAACGTGTTTTTACACTCGTCCTCGCAGCTCGCGCCGGCGGTACACCCGCCGCCATTGCAGTCGTCTCCGTAGGCGCAGCAGTTGGCGATATCCGTGTGGCAGATCTGATCCTTGGCGGCCTCGGTATGCCTCCAGGTACAGCCCTCCCAGGGCGGCCACCTCCACCCCAGACAGCCGAACGTCTCCATGACCGCCGTGACCGAGACGATGAATGCATCCAACGTGTCCTCGACGAGGTCGTGCGGTCCATGCCAGCGCGAGCATTCCGCTGGGACCTCGACCGAGGTGGTCGTATTGCCACCCTGGCCTGCTCCGACCGGGATGTTGACGACGCCCGCCGCGCATTGGAAGACCGCTTCGCACTGACCGCCCGTCTCCGCATCGCACGCGTCCGCACAGGCCGCGCACCCGGCCGCGGCGGTGTCCTGGTACAGGTCCTCGCAGTACGACCGGAGCGAGTCGAGTTTTTCGGGTGTGGTGCACTCGTCGAAGCACGAGTCCCCACATGCTCTGCCGCAGCCGGTCGAACACTCGTCTTCGCACGCGTCGGTGCACGTCTCGTTGCACGCCGGACACGCCGCCAGGCACGCCCCGGTGGCCGCACGCACCGGCGCATCACACGCGCCACCGGCGTCGCACGACCGCGACGAGACCGCGCAGGCGTTCGCGCACGTGCGCTCGAGCTGCAGCTCGGGGATCCAGGGCCCCACGGTGCGCCCGGCCTGGACGTCGTACTCGTAGCGCTCGCTCCGTCCGTCGGCGCGGCGCGCGAGTTCGAGCCCGCCGTTGGCCCCGTACTCGTAGCTCGCGGACATCCCCGACCGCGCCTCCGCAACGCGCTTCAGCCGATCGCTCCCATCGTAGGTGTACTCGATGCGGCGCCCCACGCTGTCGGTCACCGCGGCGAGGCGCCAGTCTTGCTGCGCCCCCGGCTCCCATCCGAACGTCAGGCCGATCCCGTTGGCATCGGTCCACGCCGCCAGGAGGCCCCGGCCGTCGAAGCGACGGATCTCGCCGCCCCGGTCGCGCAGCTCCCACGTGATCGCGTGCGCGCCCTCGGTCCCCACCAGCGAGAGGTCCGCGACGTCGCTCTGATAGGTGACGCGCTGCGCCTGCCGCGAGACCTCCCGGAAGCGAAACGTCGCGCCGGTCCCCGACGACAGCAGCATGACCGGCCCGCAGATCGGATCCTGGTTGATCTCATCCGGGACCGGCAATTCGCCTTGCGGCCCCGTGGGGGTGCTCGTCGTCGGCGCCGAGAACGACACTGGGGCCGGAGCCGCGACCAACCGCTGGTTGTAGGAGACGTCCCAACCGGGCCCCAGCGGTCCCCGGTACTCGAGGCGGCTGCGGTAGATGCGGCGATGCGCGAAGCTCACGCCGAAGCCGGGCAGCGCCAGGTCGACATGCTCGATCACCAGCTCGCCGGTCACCGGATCGATCGGATCCGTGATCCCGTCCGCGACCTGCGCCGTCGGCGTGCTGCCATTCGGCGCCACGAACCGAGGCCCACCCTGGGTCTGGGGGAGTGGCACCGGTCCCCCTCGATTGCTCCACCACGAGGCCAGCAGCCGCTCGGTCGTCACCCGCCCGGTGGCGGCGCGGTCGGCCAGGTCCGTGTTGGCCGCCCAGAACGCCGCCGCCGTCGCTGGCGCCCTGCTCGCGTGGAACGACTCGACCGGAGGTGCCTCCAACGGAGGAGGCCGCACCTTCCGTTCCACTGCTCCGAACAGCGTCGCGCCGCGGTCGGCGCCGAGACTGCGACCGATCACCGGCTCGATCCGGCTTCCCCCGCCGGTGTCATCAGGGGCCCATGTGGAGATGGTCTCGTCGCACTCCAGGCACGCATGCAGCGGCGCCGACGGATCGCAGTCGGGTCGGCGCCGGCACACCTCCGCGTTCGCGGTTGTAACCAGCGACGAGCCCGCCACGCCCAGCGCGGCCGCGATTGCCAGCGCGCCGGCGACCGCGACCAAGACACCACTTCGATGACGCCTCATGTGCCGGCCTTATCCTCCAGCTGGCTCACGGGTTGCGAGCAAATCGAAGAAAACAACATTCTCGAGTTGCCTGGGACACCTGCGTCAGCCTCGAGGTAGTCGGGTAAGTGTCGGGTGCGGGGGCTTACGCTCTTGTCGACGAGCGTTGGCGGTCGCGAGGGGTGACCGCCGACGACGCGGCGCCGTCGGCGAGCACAACCGCGAGGCCGCGTCGCTGGTGGGCGCGTGGCTGGCGTGACCGGCGATCAGGGTGCGCCGGCGGCCGCCGCATCACAGGCTGACGCCCAGCGCGACCGCGCTCGCCACCGCGGTCGCCGCGCCGGCGACGAAGCCGACCGCGAGCAGCGGCCACGGCTGGGTGGGGGCGCCCGCGGGCGCCGGCGCCAGCGCCATGCCGAGGTCGAAGCAGACCTCGTGCACCACACCGGCGGTGGCGTCGACCAGGGCGACGCCGACCGCGCCGTAGGCGACCTGGTACTCGAGGAGCTGGCGGCGAGTGGCGCTGTTGCCGAGGCGCGGCGCCTCGCCGCCGGTCTTGACCTCGGCGACCCAGCGCTCGCCGTCGCGAGTGACGAGGTAGTCGCAGCGCAGGGCGGCGGCGTGGGGCGCGCCGTCGACGGTCAGCTGCCAGGCGTGGGTGGCCTGGGCGTCGTCGATCGTGAAGCCGGCGGCGGCCAGCAGCTCGACCGCGGCCAGCTCACCGGCGCGCGCGACCCGGGCCCGACGCCGGGCCGTGCGGCTGCGGCCGCGCCGCGCGATCGCGCGGACCAGCACGACCGCGAGCACGACGAGGGCCGCGCCGGCGCCGGCGAGGGCGAGGTCTCGCATCCGGGCGAGCGTGCACCGACCCTCTGATCGCGGTCCGCGCGGCCGGCCTGGAGCCCACGGCCCGCGCGGTGGCACGGGCCTGGTGCCGTTCGGCGCGGCCCCGCATCGTCGCGCGCGCGGTCAGCGCCGGTTCGGCTTGAGGTCGGGCAGCTCGCCGAGCCTGACCTTGACGGTCCGGACCGCCTGGCCGCGCATGAGCTCGAGCGTGATCGCCTTGCCGGCGCCCTTCATCGCGACCAGGTTGCGCAGCCGCCCGACGTCACGGACGTGCTGGCCCTCGAACGAGGTGATCACGTCGCCGGCGACCAGGCCTGCCTGGGCGGCCGGGGTGTCGTCACCGACCCCGGCGACGATCACGCCGTGCACGCCCTTGGGTAGCGCGACCGCGAGCTTGCGGGCGGTCCCGGCGTTGAGCGGCGCCAGGCTCACGCCGAGGTAGCCGCGCGACACCTTCCCGTCCTTGATCAGCATGTCCATGATCGGGCCCGCCATGTTGGTGGGGATCGCGAAGCCGATGCCCTGGTAGCCACCGGTGCGCGACAGGATCGCGGTGTTGATGCCGACCAGCTCGCCGCGCATGTTGACCAGGGCGCCACCCGAGTTGCCCGGGTTGATCGCCGCGTCGGTCTGGATGAAGTCCTCGTAGTCGACGATGCCGACCGACGCGCGGCCGGTCGCCGACACGATGCCCATCGTCACCGCCTGACCGACGCCGAACGGGTTGCCGACCGCGAGCACGACGTCACCGAGCCGCAGCTTCGACGAGTCGGCGAACCGCAGCGGCGCGAGCGCCGGCAGCGGGCCCTGCAGCTTCAGCACCGCCAGGTCGCTGCGGGGATCGATCCCGACCAGCTTGGCGGCGACATCGTTACCGTCGGGCAGGGTGACGAGGATCTCGTCCGCGTCCCGGACGACGTGGGCGTTGGTGAGGACCTTGCCGTCGGTCGAGACGATCACGCCCGAGCCCAGGCTCTGGGCCTTGCGCGGATCGGGCGCGCCGCCGAACGGCGAGGCCGGATCCACGAAGAACGGGTCGTGCGTGGCTGGGCCGCCGCCGACGTTTTGCGTGGTCGAGATGTTGACGACGCTGTCGACGACGCGCTCGGCGACATCGGCGATCGACGGTGACGCGGGCAGGGTCGCGGCCACCGGGGCGGCCTGGGCCTCTTGCCCGGAGGCCTCGTGGGCGATGAAGCCGACGCCGGTCGCGACGAACGCCGCGCACGCGCCGGCCAGGATGGCGTGACGGAGACGGGAGGATCGTGTGGTGTGCATGGCTTGTCCGATCGACCAGCGTCGAGGGCTGGCCTATTCCTGGATAGGCCGTGCCAGCCGAAACGTAAGAACCCCGCGGCTCCCCGATCGGGGAGGCCACGGGGCGTGCGCGCACGCACACCGGCGCGATCAGGGCGGGAAGATCGTGGCGATATCCGGGACGATCCGCTCGGCCGCGACCTTGGGCACCACGCCGGGAACCCGGGTCCGCTCGGTGAGCACGTAGTACTCGGTCGTCGGCTGCGGCGCTGCCGGGGGCTTGGTCGGGTCGGTCACGGCGGTCGGATCGGTCACCGCCGCCGGCTCGCCCGGCTTCTCTTGCTTGAGCAGGTCGAGGCTGCCGAGCACCTTGCCGCGCGCGTCGCGGTAGGTGAGCTTGACCACGTTGCCGAGGCTCTTGGCGTCGAGCTTGGACTCGAAGCTGGTCGGCCGCAGCTTCTCGACCTTGTCGATGAAGTTGGCGGCCGCGGTGTCCGCGGCCTGGCCGGTGCCCCAGGTCTCGATCTGCTCGTCGTCGGTCGCCCCCGGCCCGTGCGGGTTGGGCTGCTTGTCGTCGGCCGGCTTCTTCACCTTGATGCGACTGACCGTCTTGGTCTTGCCGGCCGCGGCGATCTCGATCTGCATCGCCTCCTTGGGATCGAACGAGCGGATGTCGCTCGGCTTGAGCGCGCCCTCGCCGCCCTCGAGCGGCGTGATGAGCGAGCCGAGGATCACGAAGCCCTTGCCGGTGTCGACGTCGAGCACGTAGCGATCGCTGCCGCCGTAGACCCGGCCGCCGAGGACCAAGGTCTTGGCGCCATCGCGCATCACCAGCGAGATCGTCTTGCTGGTATCGAGCAGCTCGTAGTCCTTCTTGGACGCCTCGGTCACCACCCCGAGCGACTTGATCGCGCGCATGCGGGCGAGGTCCTTGATCACCTTGTCGCCGGGCTCGCCGATCGGGAACTCGCGGGTGACCAGCTCCTCGGTGTACTCGGGCGCGGGCGGCGGCGGCACCGGGGCCGCCGGATCGGTCGGGGGCGGCGGCGGCGGCACCGGCTTGGCCTTCTTGGTCGTCTTGGTCTCGACGCCCCACCAGTAGGCGGCGGCGCCCTCGCCGCGGCGCTCGAGGCGCACGGTGCGCTCGGCGGTCGCCAGCTCGATCGTCTTGAGGTCGGCCTCGGTCCGGCTCCACATGACGACGTCGCCGACGGTCGGCTTGACGGTGTCGTCCTGGGTCCAGGTCCGGTAGCCGTAGACCAACATGACCGCGAGCAGCGCGGCGTGAACGATGACGCCTCTCACGACGCCTTCTCCTGGCGAGCGGTCTTCTTGGCCGGCTTGCGGCGCGAGCGGCTCGCGATCATGAGCCCGAGGCCGAGCACCGCCAGCGGGGCGACGATCGTGCTGCCGGTGAACCACGCGGCCTGGCGCCGGGGCGTCTGCTTCATCTCGGTCTCCTTCTCGGTGTTGACGATGCCCGAGATGTTCTCCTCACCGCCTAGCCACTTCACGGCGTCGACCGGCAGCGAGCGGCCGTTGGTCTCGATGAAGACCTGGCCGGTCATGGTCTGGACCGCGTGGTCGCTGAACAGATCCTGATCGGAGAACACCATGGCGCGGAAGCCGTCGTCCTCGCTGCCATCGTCCTGCTTCCGCTTGGGCCCCTCGATCGCGGCGCCCACGTTGTAGCGGTCGCGCTTCTCGTCGCCGCCAAACTTGAAGTCGGCGTCGTGGTCGAGCCAGGCCTCGTTCATCGTGCGCAGCACGTAGGTGCGCTTGGGCTTCTCGGCGCCGGCGGTGGTGTACTCGCGATCGAACAGGGCGCCCGCGGTCTCGAGCAGGATGCCCTGGTTGGCCGCGCCCCGCGACAGCGAGGTGGTCGACGCGTGCGACGAGAACTGGTTGGTCAGCGCGAGCTGGCGGTCGGTCTCGGTGCGCCGGGTCGGCAGGAAGTTCTTGTCGTCGGTGACGATGCCGACCCGCTCGGGCTGGCCCGGGCGCAGCTCGCCGAGGCCGACGCCCAGCCGGCCCTCGAGCGCGCCGAGCCGGAAGTCGCCCTGCGGGTCCATCGCGACCAGCAGGTTCCCGCCGCGGTCGAGGTAGCGACCGAGCGCGTCGAGCTCGGCCGGGTCGAAGGCCGTCTTGGGGCCCAGCACCATCACGAAGGTGGCGTCGGTGGGGATCTCGCTGGCGAGGCCGTCCATCGCGCCCAGGTTCTTCTGCTCGTAGTTGAGCTGGGTCAGGACGTTCTTGATGACCTGGGCCCGGCCCTCGGGCAGCTTGCCGCGCAGGTGCGCCGGCAGCGACTCGGGGTCGTTGACCTCGCCGTGGCCGACGGTCAGGTAGACCTTGCGCTTGTCGCGCAGCAGCTTCAGCAGCTCGGTGTTCACGGTCTGATCGAGGATGCGCAGCTTGCCGGTCTGCCGCCGCGCCTTTTCGAAGTCGGTGTCGAGGTCGAACTTCGCGGTCTTCTCGTCCTTGTCGGCGCCGCGGATCAGCACGACGGTGCCGTCCTTCTGCACCTGGTACTTCTCGGCCAGCTGCTTGGACAGCAGGCGGTCGTGGTGCTCGATGGCGACCTTCTTGGTCTGGCGGCCGAGCTCCTTGAAGTACGCCTCGACCTCGGTGCCGACCTCGTTCTGCTCGGGGAAGAACAGCAGCACGCGGATCGGCGTGGCCATCGTCTCCACGACCTTGCGGGTCGACTCGCCCGGTCCCGAGGTGCGGAAGTAGGACAGGTCCTTCTTCACGTTCTTCTCGCGGGCGATGTTGCAGGTGACCATCAGCAACGCGGCGGCCAGCGCGATGGTCAGGCCCGACAGGCCGACCTCGCGAGTCCGCTGCATCTCGACGCCGGCGTCGTCGGCGGCCGGCTGCCAGGTGCCGACCGTGGCCTCCATCATGACCGCGGGGATGAACGCGCAGATCGCGACCAGCGCGGTCGCGACCGCCATGATCGTCTGGTACTTGGCGGCGCCGGGCTTCGACAGGTCGTCGAGGCCGAGCCAGCCCATGCCGGTCTCGCCCGACAGGAAGTAGAGGAGGGCGGCCAGGATCAGGCCGAAGTAGGTCAGCAACAGCATGCCGACCGCCTTGCGCTGGGCGCCCTGGCTGCGCAGCCAGACGCTGACGTGGAACGCGGTCCCGGCCAGCAGCGCCAGGATCGACAGGCCCGTGAGCGTCTTGACCAGGACCGGGAACGTGGACGCGCCGCCGGCGCGCAGCGCCCGCGCGATGAGGACCGGAACGACGATCACCATGAGGGTGATCAGCCGGAACGGCCGCTTGGCTACCAGGTTCATTGCCATCGCTTCGCCTCCAGGGTCTTCACCGCGAGGAGCAGGAAGAAGTACGTGACGGCGACGTAATAGACGACGTCCTTGAGATTGAACACGCCGCGCATGAAGCTCTTCTCGAAGTGGCCCCACCAGACGTCGAGCTCGCTGAGAATGAGCGTGGTGGTCGAGCCCGGGTCGGAGCCGATCGCGGGCGGCAGGCGGAACAGCACCGCCATGATGGCCAGGATCGCCGCGCCGATCGCGGCCGCGGCGAGCTGCTGCTTGACCAGGCTCGACGCGAACATGCCGATCGCCAGGCTGGTCGCGCCGAACAGGAACATGCCGGCGTAGCCGATGAAGATCTGGGCGCCGGTGACCTTGGCCTCGCTCTTGATCATCAGCGGGATGTAGAGCGACAGCAGCAGGATCAGGGTGAGGAAGGCGAGGGCGGCCAGGAACTTGCCGAGGATGATCTCGACCTCGCGCACCGGTGAGGTCGACAGCAGCACGATCGACCCGGTCTGGCGCTCCTCCGAGATCAGCCGGATGCTCAGGATGATCGCGACGACGCCGATGACGATCGACGCCCACATGAAGAACTGGGCGAGCACCTCGCTGGCGAGCCGGGTCTTGGCCGAGAACGCGATGAACAGGACGCCCATCGCGAACAGGGCCAGCGCGGCGACGATCCAGCCGAGGTAGGAGCGCACGTACGCGCCCAGCTCGCGGCGGAAGATGATGATGGCGGGATTCATGTCGGGCTCCTCACGAGCGATCCGTGCGGCTCACGCCGCGGCCTGGGCCGCACCGGTGTCGACCAGGCGGAGGAAGGTGTTCTCGAGCTCGCTGCGGGCGTAGTCGAGCTTGAGCAGATCGAGCCCGGCCTGGACCACCGAGCGGCTGATCTCGCCGCGCAGATCCTTGACCGAGTTGATCGAGACCGCCCAGCCGTCGCCGCGCGCCTGCGGCTCGCTGATCTCGGTGACGCCGTCGATCCGGCGGAGGACCGCCATGAGCTGCGCCTTGGGGTCGCCGTCGCCGTCGCGGTAGGGCTCGCCCTTGCCGGGCGGCACCCGCACCGTGACCGACACGCTCTTGACGTTGCCCTCGTGGGCGGCCAGCTCGGCCTCGGTGCCGGCACCGAGGATGCGCCCCTGGCCGATGATGAGCAGCCGGTCGCAGGTCTGGCTGACCTCCGACAGGATGTGGCTGGAGATGAGGACGGTGTGGCGGTCCTTCAGGCCGTGGATCAGCTTGCGCATCTCGACGATCTGCTTGGGATCGAGGCCGCGAGTCGGCTCGTCGAGGATCACCAGGTCGGGCTTGTGCACGACCGCCTGGGCGACGCCGACGCGCTGGCGGAAGCCATGCGACAGGGTCGTGATGGGATCGTCGACGACGTCGCCGAGGTCGGTCGCCTCGACCGCCTCGGCCACCCGCGCGGCGCGATCGCCACGGCCGACCCCGCGCAGCTCGGCGGCGAACTCGAGGAACGCCTTGACCGTCATGTCCTGGTAGACCGGCGGCGACTCGGGGAGGAACCCGATGCGCTTGCGGACCTGGTGTGGGTCTTTCAGGGCGTCGATGCCGCCTACCGAGACCGCGCCCGCGGACGGCCGCAGGTCACAGGCCAGGATGCGGAGAGCGGTGGTCTTGCCGGCGCCGTTCAGGCCCAGAAAGCCCACCGTCTCGCCCTTGTCGATCTCGAAGGACACCGGCCCGAGGGCCCGCTTGCCTCCGTAGTACTTGGTCAGGTTGGAGACCTGGATCATGGATCCGACACCTCGAGAAACCGGTTCTCCGAGCCCGCCGGGTTGGCGTGCGCGCAGCGCGTGCGCGTCCAGCTCATGGAAACGTCTGCGCTTTTAACATCGGTGCCATTCCTGTCAAGACCTGGGGAACCTGGGGTTGATGGGCGCCGCGATAGATGCGACGCCGGCTCGAACCGGGCCGCGGCCTTCCCTCATTCCCGGGCAGGGGACGGCATGGCGCTCCCACCTGCTCCCACCGGACATCGATACCTGTCACACACTAACCGGTTTCGGTACAGGTTCCGGGACAGGTCGCCGGCCGGAGCGTGACGATCGCGGTCTCACCGCGCGGTGAACCAGGGTTTGCCACCTGAATCACTTCGTTGGCGGGGGTGTCTGTGGACGCGCGTCCACGATCGCCGGCCGAAGTGTCCGATATGCGGTTCGCACGAGGTGGCAGGCGCGGGCACGGCCGCGTTTCCACCCGGGCCGTGGGGTGTCGAGCATTCATCGATCGCGCGCCACGCGCATCGGCACGCCGCGTGCTCATGGCTCCGGTTGTCTCGATGAAACGCTGTCTCTCGCTCGCTCCCTCCATCTCTTCCACTTCCTCGAAGCTCCACCGGAGTCCTGTCATGCGCACCCTCGCCAAGCTCGCCCTGCTCGCCTCGCTCCTCGTCACCGGCGCCTGCGTCGAGAGCCCCGACACCGCCACCGATGACGGCGAGCGCGTCGACGGTGATCTGCCCGCGCCGGCGCCCTCGGCCCTCCACAACGAGCCGCTCAGCGACGTGATCGACGATGACATCGGAGGCGTGGCCACCGCGCCGGCCCCGGACTCGATCGAGCACGAGCCGGTCGGCACCGAGATCAACGGCGAGATCGGGACCGCGCCGGGCCCGTTCCCGCAGGGTCCGCTCGGCGACGCGAACCACGGCGGGGCGGTCCTGAGCGGTCCCCTCGGCACCGCGAACCATGGCGCCCCGGTCCCGAGCGGTCCACTCGGCACCGCGAACCACGGCCCGCGCGCGACGACCGCGACCGGCATCATCGACTGCCGCCCGCTGCTGGTTCGCCCGGATAACGGCGGCATGGTCGGCGGCGACGTGGTCGGTACGGCGGTGCTCTCGGCCGACCCGACCACCACGGCGCCGACCCCGCGCCCCGGCCACGTGATCCACGACGAGCCGGCGATCACCGAGATGTCGATGTCGCAGCGCGCGGTGCAGCGGCTCGGCATGATGCAGCGCCTGCGCCGGCACTGATCGCGGTCGGGTCAGAACAGCCCGAGCTGGCGGGTCGGGCGGCGGAAGGTGGTGGCCGCATCGTCGTCGGGCCGGTCGGGATCGTCCCCGAAGCCGAGCCGGCGGCGGTGCAGCTCGAACATCGCGGAGATCGCGGCCCACCGGGCGCCCTTGCCGCGGAAGCGGGCGCCAAACTCGCTCTCGTTCATCTTGCCGCCGCGCATCTCCTCGACGGCGTGCTCGATCTTGCGCACCCGCTCGGCCGGCAGCGTGTCGCGGATGCGCTCCTGGAACACCGGCAGCACCTCCGACGGCAGCCGCAGCGGGATGATGCACGCCGAGCGGGCGCCGGCGGCCCGCGCCCGCTCGAGGATCTCGGGGATGTCCGGGTCGGTCAGGCCCGGGATCACCGGCGCGATGTTGACCCCGGTCGAGATGCCCGCCTCCGCCAGGATGCGCAGCGTGTCGAACCGGCGCGCGGGTGAGCTGGCGCCCGGCTCGAGCTGGCGGGCGAGGTCGTCGCGGGCGAACGGGATGCTGAGCGTCACGTGGACCCGCGCGTCGCGGGCCAGCTGGGCCAGCACGTCGACGTCACGCCGGATCACCGCCGACTTGGTGATGACGCTAACCGGGTTCCGGAACTCGGCGCAGAGCTCGAGACAGCGCCGGGTCAGCAGGTAGCTGGCCTCGAGCGGCTGGTAGCAGTCGGTGTCGCCGGAGAACATGATGAGCTCGCCCTGCCACGACGGCTTGCCGAACGTCGCGCGCAGCAGCTCGGGGGCGTTGGTCTTGACGACGATCTTGCGATCGAAGTCGGTGCCGGCGCCGAACCCGAGGTACTGGTGCGACGGGCGCGCGTAGCAATTGTGACTGATGACGCCGTTGGCGACGAAGTCTTCGGTGCCGGTGGTGAGATCGAACATCGGCACGGTCAGCCCGAGCGGCACCACCGACACCACCCGGAGGTCGGCGTCGCGCTTGACCGGGACGCCGTCGATGGTCCGCTTGCGCGTGATCGCCGGGTCGACCAGGTGGAAGAAGCGCAGGTGCTCGCGCAGCCCGCCGCCGATGCGCACGGTGTAGATCGGCGGGGGCTGCGGGTTGGCGTCGAGCACGGCGTCGAAGCCGAACCGCTGCAAGCAGGCGAGCACGGTCTCGATGATCGTGAGGTCGTCGTTGCCGATCCGGAGCTCGCCGCCGCGGTACGAGCCGTCGGCGTCGAAGATGCCGGCCAGGAAGCCGCGGGCCCAGTCGCCGGTCGGCGCCGCCGGCCAGCAGATCAGATCGCGGATGCGCTCGACCTGGCCGCGCGACGACGTCCGGATCGCGAGGATCGCGCGCTGGGTCGCTGACGCGGCCTGGAACGCGATCTCGTGGGTCTCGATCTCGAGCCCGGCCAGGTAGCGGCGGGTCCGGGCCAGCGCCTCGAGATCGACCAGCGCCAGCCCGAACGGCTGCAGCCGCTCGGCGGCGCGGCTGGCGCCTTCGTACCGGTACGAGCGCAGCAGGTCGTCGCCGCGGATCATCCCGCACAGGTAGCCCTGGCGATAGTCGGGCCCGTCGACCGGCGTCAGCGCGACCCGGCCGACGCCGACCAGGCTGTGGTCGACGGTGAGCCGTGGCCGCGGCCGTGCGCCCGGCTCGGCGCCGGCGACGTGGCGCCAGCCGCGCTGGGTGAGGAAGCGGTGATCGCCGCTGGCGACCAGCTCGGTGCCATCGGCCAGTGTGATCCGGTATGCCGGCTTCTCGGTCGCCCAGTGGGCGAGCACCCGGGTCGCGACGTAGCGGCGCCGGCGATCGCGCACGACCGTGCCGACGATCTCGTCGCCGACCCGCACGTCGGCGAGCGCGCGGGCGCGGCCGTCGGCCATGAGGATCGGCGTGTCGCCGGCCAGGCAGTACGCGCACGCGTGGACGCAGCCGCGGTACGGGTTGAGGCTGAAGCGAAAGCCGAGATCGGGGCTCTGGTTCTCGGCGAGGATCGACTTCGCCTCTTCCTCGAACACCTCGAGCTCGGCGTCAGGCGGCTCCTCGAGCCACTCGACGTGCGTCGAAGCCCACGGGTTCGGCGGGTTGGAGACCTTCCGCGGCACGGCGAAGCGACCCTAACAAAGATCCTCCGGCATGTGAACATCTGTTCAGTGCCATGGATCCGGAGTGGGTCGGGATCGGTGCCGGAGGTGTCGGCGGCTCCCGCGCGCTACGGACGGCGCCGCCGGCGCGGGGCCACGAACGCGAGCGCGAGCGCGAAGAAGGCGAGCGCGGCGCCGCCGCCGACATCGCGGCCGGCGGCGCAACCGCCGGTGTCGTCGCTGCCGGCCGGCTCGGCCTCGGCCACCGGATCGCACGCGTCGTCGGCGGCCGGGCAGGGCCCGCGGGGGATGGCCAGCACGCGGAGCGGGAGCGCGCGGGCGTCGTCGTCGGCGTCGTCCGGATCGCCCTCGCCAGCATCCACCGCGCCGTCACCATCGAGATCCTCGTCGCCGTCGGCGCGACCGCCGCCGTCGGAGTCGGCGACCAGCGCGTCGGTCACGGTCCACGGGTCGGTGTCGGGCACGAAGTGGCCACGGCCGACGTCGGTGTCGAGGTCGGGCGCGGTGACGCCGAGCTCGAGGCCGTCGCCGAGGCCATCGCCGTCGCTGTCCGGGTCGAGCGCGTTGACGAGCCCGTCATTGTCGGTGTCCACGCACGCCTCCAGCTCGAGCCCGTCGAGCACCCCGTCGTCGTCGGAGTCAGCGTCGAACAGATCGGTCCCGAGCCAGAGCTCGTAGAAGTCCGGCACGCCGTCGTGGTCGCTGTCGAGCCCGACCGCGACCACGACGCGCCCGGTCGCGGTCTGGCCGTCGGCGTCGGTCAACGTGTACTCGAAGTGGTCCTGCCCCCAGTAGCCGCCCTCGGCGGCGTAGGTGACGGTGCCGTCGCGGTCGACGATCACCTTGCCGTGGTGGGGCTCGGTGGCGGTGACCGCGATGGGACCGTCGCCGAGCCCGAGGTCGTTGGCCTGCACGTCGATCACGACCAGCTGGTCGGGGGCGACGCTGGCGACCTCGGAGACCGCGCGCGGCGTGTCGTTGCGGCTCGCCACCAGCACGGTGACGGTCGCGCTCGCCGCGCCGCCGTTGCCGTCGCTGACCGTGTACGAGAACGTCGCGGTGCCGTGAAAGTCGGCTGCCGGCTGGAACCCCAGGCCGAAGGCCGTGATGAAGCTGGTGCCGCCGGTGGGCTGGGTCACCTCGGTCACCATGAGGTGCTCGCCCTGATCGGGCGCGGTCGAGTCGTTGGCGAGCACGTCGATGATGATCGCGTCGCCGTCCTCGTCCATGGCGACGACGTCGGGGTTCGCGGTCGGCGGATGGTTGACGTTCATCAGCAGGATCCACACGGTCGCGGTGGCGGTGCCGCCCCGGCCGTCGCTGATCTCGTAGTCGAACATCGTGAACCCGCTGGCCCCGGCCGCCGGCGCGAAGGTCACGCCGGTGCCCCGATCGGTGATGACGACCGTGCCCTCGGCCGGCTGGGTGACCGTGGTGATCGTGAGGGTCTCGCCGGTGTCGGGCGCGGTCGAGTCGTTCGCGAGCAGGTCGAGCGCGGTCGCGCCCTCGCCCTCGTCGATGATGAAGAAGTCGCCCTGCGCGCTCGGCGGGTTGTTGGCGTCGATCACGGTGACCGTCACGGTGGCGGTGGCGGTGGCGCGCTGGCTGTCGGTGATCGTGTAGGTGAACGTGATGGGGCCGCGGGTGCCGGCGGCCGGCTCGAAGCTCAGGCGGGTGCCGGCCTCGACGACCGTGACCGAGCCGGTCGCGGGCTGCACCACGGACGCGACGGCCAGCGGATCGCCGTCGACGTCGCCATCGTTGGCGAGCACGTCGATGATCACCGCCCCGGCGTTGGCCGCGACCAGCGCGGTGTCGTCGCGGGCGATCGGCGGGTCGTTGACCGGCGTGACGGTGACGGTGACCGTGGCGGTGGCGGTGGCGCCGCTTCGGTCACTGACGGCGCAGGTGAACGTGATGACGCCGGTGGCGTTGGCGGCCGGCTGGAAGGTCACGGCGCCGTTGGTGATGACGACCGCGCCGCTGGCGGGCAGGGTGACCGCGGTGATCGCGAGCACGTCGCCGTCGCGGTCGGTGTCGTTGGCGAGCACGTCGATCGGGGTCGCGGCGGCGTCCTCGGCCACCGTGGCGACGTCGTCGTTCGCGGTCGGCGGGTCGTTGACCGGCGTGATGGCCACCGTGACGGTGGCGGTGGCGGAGCCGCCGTTGCCGTCGGCGATCGTGTACGTGAAGGCCACGGGGCCGGTCGCGTCGGCGGCGGGCTGGAAGGTCAGGCCGGCGCCGGTGATGACGACCGTGCCCGTGACGGGCTGGGTCACGGCGGTGAGGGTGAGCGGGTCGCCGTCGGGGTCGGCGTCGTTGGCGAGCACGTCGATCGCGGTGGCGGCGGCGTCCTCGGCCACGGTGGCGGTGTCGTCGAGCGCGGTCGGGGCATCGTTGCCGGCGGTCACCGTGACGGTGACGGTCGCGCTGGCGGTGCCGCCGTTGCCGTCGCTGACGGTGTAGGTGAACGTCACCAGGCCGCTGGCATCGGCGGCGGGCTGGAAGGTCAGGCCGGCGCCGGTGAGCGTGACCGTGCCGGTGGTCGGCTGGGTCACCGCGGTGATGGTGAGGGTCTCGCCGGCGTCGGCGCCGGTCGAGTCGTTGGCGAGCACGTCGATCGGGGTCGCCGCGGCGTCCTCGGCCACCGTCGCGAGGTCGTCGCGGGCGATCGGTGGGTCGTTGATCGGGGTGACCGCGACGGTGACGGTGGCGGTGGCAGTGCCGCCGTTGCCGTCGGCGATCGTGTACGTGAAGGCCTCGGTGCCGGTCGCGTCGGGGGCGGGCTGGAAGCTCACGCCGGCGCCGGTGAGGGTGACCGTGCCGGCGGCCGGCTGGGTCACCGCGATGATG
>JBKJLC010000141.1:0-44930 GCA_046597055.1 Kofleriaceae bacterium
CCTGCAGGGCGTCGAGGCACGCTTCTACCTGCGCTACACCTACGGCGGCCCCCGCTAGCAGCGGCTGCGGGCCTCGTCTGCGTCGTTGCCGGCCCCCTCAACTTCGTCACGACCAGACGGTCGCTCCTCGTCGGGGCCCCACCGTCGCCTCGCATCCGAGGCTCCTCGCGCGCTGCTAGCTGAACGGCTGATGGCTGACGTCGGGACGCGTCAGCGGAGGGCCTTGCGGCCGGTGCCGATCAGGTCAAGCAAGACCCGGCGGAACGGGGCCCGCGGCTCGAGCATCGCGATCACCGCCGAGACGCCGAGGCGGGCCCGCCAGAGCAGCGTGACCGCGGGCGGGATGGTGAGGCCGCCGGCGGCGAGGACCTGGCGGGTCGTGTGCGACAGCTCGGCGTGGTAGCTGCGGTCCCAGCGGAACGGCTCGCTCGACGCGAACGGCGCCGCCAGCGCGCGCTCCCACTCGCGGTGCACGTCGGACGCGAGGCTGGTGGCGTGGCGCAAGAGGCCCTGACGCGCGAGCGCCATGCGGAACCGCTCGGCCCCGGACGCCCCGTCCTCGTCGAGGATGCCGTACCAGAGCTCGCGATCGCCGGCCGCCGCGGCCTCGTCGAGGTCGACCGTGCAGCCGAAGTCGAGGAACCATACGTGGACGCCGTCATCGAGCTTCTCGATCAGGTAGTTGCCGGGGTTGGGATCGGCGTTGAAGAAGCCATGCCCGAGCGGCGTGCCCCACGCGAACCGCACGATCGCGACCGCGACCGCGGCCCGCAGCGCGGGATCGTCGTGGGCCAGCTCGGTCAGCGGTAGCCCGCCGGCGCGGGTCATGGTGAGCACCCGGCGGGTCGACAGCGCCGGCACCACCGACGGGACCCGGATCACAGGATCGCCCTGCCACGCGGCCCGGCAGCGCTCGAGCGCGGCGGCCTCGGCGACGTAGTCGACCTCGCCGAGGATCGCGGTGCGCAGCCGCGCGATCGCCTCGGTCGACAGCTCGCGGCCGAGCTCGGACCCGGCCAGGCGCCGCGCGAAGCCGTCGGACGCGAGGTCGCCGGCGAGCGCCTCGGCGACCCCGGGGTACTGGACCTTGACCGCCAGCTCCCGGCCGTCGCGATCGCGGGCAGCGTGGACCTGGCCGAGCGACGCCGCCGCGATCGGCGCCGGATCCCAGGCCGCGAACAGCGCCTGCGGCGGCGCGCCGAGCTCGTCCTCGATCACCTTGCTGATCGCGGCGGTCGGGACGGACGGGGCGGCGTCCCACAACGCCGCGAGCTCGGCCGGCGCACCGGCCGACGTGTACGCGAGCAGCTGTGCGACCTTGGCCATGCCGCCCTTCATCTCGCCCGCGTGCCTGGCGAGCTCACGCTCACCCGCGGCGTCGACGATGCGGTCGTCGTCGTCGGAGCCGCTCGGCTCGGTGGTCACGATCTGCTTGACTCGCGCCCACACGCGGGCGAAGCCAACCTTCAGATCGGCCCCCAGGCGGCGACGCAGGCGATCACGTTCGTTCACGGGCGAGACCCTAGCAAGATGACGATCAGGAAGAACCCGAAGACGAGCGGGCCGTGAACCGGGATCGCGGTCGGCTCGCCGACCAGGCTCCAGGTGAGCAGCGTTCCCTAGCCGATCGCACCGAGCAGCAGCGTGTACCCGAGCTGGAGCCCGAGACGTGGCATGGCCGGACCGCCGCGCGATACCACGACGTCCGCCACGCTCGGAAGCGAGTCCTCGACGCCCACCTTGCGTGGCAGGCGCCCGGCCCCCCCCGCACTGTTGTTCACCCCGAAAGCGTGAGCGGCCCCGCCCTGTCAGGGCGCAGGCCGCTCACCCCGAGCCATGAGCTCAGGGTTAGATATCGATCACCACCACGCCGCGATCTTCGCGTGGCGCGGCAGGCGGGTTCGCCCGGGATGGGTCGTGGTTGTGCCGCGGGCGTTCCAGCGGCATCTCGATCCGGTGCTCCGTGTCGCGCCGGCGTTCCTCTTCACGTCTCAAGATCTCTTCGATGATCCAGGGATCCAGCATGGCGACTTCCGCCTTTCGGCCCTTCGTGGTCCTGCGTCGTCGTTATACGTCCGTCGTCAGGGAATGGTTCTGCAAGCTGTGCGCCCAGCGGGGCAGCATGACGCCAGATGAGGATAACGCAACGGAAGCACTGGCGCTCTAGCCACCCGGGCAGGAAAAACGGGCAGGTCCCGGTAGCTGCCCTGGGGCCCAACTGTGACTGCGACGGGGGTGATCCGTCCCCATCTGGGACACGTTTGCCTCAGTTCCTCAGCCGGTGTGCGGCCTTACCTGGTTCCTTGCGACCACGACACTTTTTGCGTACCAGGGCTCAAAAGCGTCACGTTGGGCGGAATCTCACACCGTGAGTGTACCCAGGCGGCTCACTGCTCCTCCGGATTGTGCGTCGTACGCGCCCGAGCGCGCATCCGCACCCATCGAGCGGGCGCCTCCCGCGCGGCCCGCTCAGTCGAGGTCGCGGAGTCGCCAGCGGCCGTCCTCGCGGAGGAATTTCACTTCGCTGCCGGCCCCGAACCGCATGCGGCCCTCGTTGCCCTGCTCGACGATCGGCTCTTCGATGTTGGCCTCGAGCATGTTCATGAGCTGGTCCATCCGCTCCTTGCTCTCGCCGGTGAACTGCAGCTTCATCTTGTCGACCGTCATCAGCTCGGCGTAGGCCTTGGGCACGAACCGCAGCATGACGTCCCAGCGCTCGAGCCGGTACGCCCGCAGGAACGACCGCAGGGCGGCGCGCGGGGTCGACTGGTCGTAGAACGCGAGCGGGTTCTCGGCGATGCGCCAGCCACCCGACTCGTGCACCAGGTGCAGGCTGTCGCCCAGGCCGTAGGTGATCTCGGCGGTGACCTCGAGCTTGGAGCGGCGACCGGCGAGTCGACCCGCGGTGTCGGCCACCTCGCGGGGGTTATCGCGCATCATCCGGATGAACTCGTCCTTGCTGACCTTGGCGCGGAAGCTCGACGACATCAGGTCGTACGCGGCGTCGTAGTTCTTGCCCTTCAAGGCGGACGCGTAGCGGTCGAGGGTCGACGTCGGCGCGGTCCCGGGTCCGCCGCACGCGGCGAGGGCAACCACCGACGTCCAGATCAGCACGGTGCGCATGCGGGGCGGTTATAGCAGCTAGGTGTCGGCCACGCCGCGCGCAGCCAGCGCGGCCTGCGTCACCGCCGCATCGCTGGCGAAGGTCGCGAAGACGCGGGTCATCAGCACGGCGGCGAGGGCGACCGCGGCGGTCGCGGTGAGCATCGCCGGGCGCGCCCCGGCGCGCTCGTAGATCTCCCCGATCACGCGCGACGACGACGCGGTGCCGACCAGGTGCATCGTGAAGATCACGATCGCCTGGGCGGTCGCGGCCTGCGCGGGCGGCGCCACGTCGTCGACCGACGCCGCCATCGGCCCGTGATACCAGCTGATGAAGAACATCGTCGCCAGCGACGCGACCCACAGCAGCGGCCCCCCGGGCGCCAGCACGCACACGGTGGCGCACGGCACGGTCAGCGCCATGCCCAGCGCGATGGCGCCGGGGCGGCCCCAGGCCCGGCCGCGACGCAGCCGGTCGGCGACCCGGCCGCCGGCGACGACCCCGGCGAGCCCGGTCACCAGGCAGCCGCCGAGCAGCGTCGTCGCCGCCTGCTCCGACATGTGCTTGTCGTGGCGGAGGAAGTCGAGCAGCCAGGCCTGGTAGCCCCCGGCGGCGAACGACATCACCGTGGTCGCGACCATGATCCGGCGGATCGTGCGCACCCGCAGGATGATCGCGAGGTCGGCGCGCAGCTCGGCCCAGCCGGCGGCCAGGCCCGCGACGATCGCGCGCGGCAGCGGCCCGCCGGGGTGCGGCGGCGGCTGGGGCACGTCGATCGCGAGCAGCAGCGCGGCCAGCACGAAGCCGGGCAGCGCGACCGCGATCCAGCCGAACGGGAAGCCGAGCCCGGCGCCGAAGCCGATGCCGACCACGCCGCCGAGGAACAGGCCGAGGTTGAAGATCGCGAGCGCGAACGCCTTGCGGCCGCCCGCGTAGAGCTGGCCGAGGACGACGTTGGCGACCGGGACCACCGCGGCGGTGCCGAGCCCGACCAGCACGCGCGACGCCAGCACCAGCCCGTAGCGGTCGGCGAGCGCGCCGGCGAGGCCGCCCAGGCTCCACAGCACCAAACCGCCCGCGAGCACGCGGCGGCGGTCGACCCGATCGGCGAGCCAGCCGACCGGCAGGGTCGCCAGCGCGTGCGGCAGCATGAACGCGGTGCCGAGCCAGCCGAGCGCGCCGGGGTCGACGTGGAACTGCGCGCGCAGATCGTCGTAGGTCGCGAACACGACGTTGCGGCTCGCGTACGACAGCAGGTTCGCCAGCGCGAACAGCCCGAGCACCGTGGGGGCCCGCGTGCGGGTCCCCGACCCGGCGCCGGCGCCGAGGTCAGCCGCCACCTCATTCCTCCGGTGGCAGCGGGTCGTCGTCGGGCGACGGCCCGGCGACCGGCGGGGCCGGCGCGGCCCCCTCGGTGACCGACCAGCGCAGCTGGTAGGGCGCGGGGCTCACCCCCTTCTTGTCGGGCTTCGCGGTGACCTTGAGATAGACCATCGTCTTGTGCGCGACGCCGAGCGCGCCCAGCGCCTCCGCCACCCCGACACCGCCGGCGTCGGCCTTGCCGAGGGTGGACCCGTTGCTCGCGATCGCCTCGACCGCGAGGTCGATGCCGGGTGGTGCGTCGACCGCGAGATCGAGGGTGAAGGCGCTGCTCGACTCCGACAGCGCGAAGATGTCGGTGTCGCCGGGGCCGATGGTCGCGCGCATCGAGCCCTGCGCCTGCTCGCCGAAGCGGAGCTGGGTCGAGCTCGAGGTGCGGTCGTTGGGCTCGGCCTCCTCGTCGAGGTCGAGCAGCCGGCTGGTCACGGTCAGCGTGTACGGCACCTCGTGGCTCGACGGACGGCCCGCGACCAGCACGAAGTGCACCGGTGCGCTGCCGGCGGTGACCCGGGGCGCCAGGCTGCGGAGCGTGACCGGCTCGCCCGGCTTGCCCTGCCCCTTCATGAGGGTCCGCCCGCCCGCGTCGGTGACCGACACGGTCAGGACCACGCCGTCGACGCCGGTCACCGCGACGTCGAGACCATTGCCGTCGGTGAACGCGTCGATGCCGAGCTTCCAGGCGTCGACGTCGCTCGACCAGCCGATCGAGCCGGTCGACGGCTCGCCCAGGGTCAGCTCGTTGGCGGTACCGGCGTCGTCGTTGGGCTCTTGCTCGACGCCAGCGGCCGGGGCCGCGGCCAGCTCGGTGGTCAGCTCGTAGGTCGCCGACGGGCCGACCCGCCCGGCGCCGGCGTCCGGGTTCTTCTTGGTCGCCTTCTTGCGCTTCACGACCTCGCGGACCACCAGGTAGTAGGTGCCCTTCGCGAGCGGCACGCCGACGACGCCCTCGGACGCGGCCGCGCCCGCGCGGTCGGCGGTCGCGACCACCGCGAACGTACGATCACGGACCTCGAGCTTGAGGTCGAGGCCGGCGACCCCGGTGACCCGCGCGGTCAGCACCTGCGGCCCGGGCGAGACCACCGTGAAGGCGTCGACGTCGGTGTCGCCATCGAGCGTGCCGCGCACGCCGCCCGCGAACGGACCGGCGGTGTCGGGATCGTTGTTGGGCTCGCGCTCGGGCGGACGGTCAGCGGCGACGGTCCCGCCGAGGCGATCGACCAGCTCCACCGCGCCCCCGGCGTCCTTGTTGCGACGGAGCCGCTCGTCGGTGCCGCCGCCGCTACCGTTGCCCTTGCAGCCCGCGAGCGCGAGGGTCAGCGCCAGCGCGAGCGACGACCCTCGTGGCCGGGTGGGGCCGATCACGAAACCTTCCGGCGGTCCGCCATCGTCGCCAGCAGCTCGGCCTGCGACACCACCTGGCCGTCGACCCGGCACACCGCCTTCATCTTGAAGATCTTGCCCTTGCGCAGCGGCACCACCTCGATGATGAGCTGATCACCGGGGACCACCGGCCGGCGGAACTTGGCGGCGTCGATCGACAGGAACAGCATGACCTGGTTCACCGGATCGAACTGGATCACCTTGGACGCCAGGATCCCGCCGGCCTGCGCCATCGCCTCGATCTGCAGCACGCCCGGCATCACCGGCGCGCCCGGGAAGTGCCCGGGGAAGTACGGCTCGTTGTACGTCACGTTCTTGAGCGCGACGATCTTGTCGTCGGTGAGCTCGAGCACGCGATCGATCAGCAGGAATGGGAACCGGTGCGGCAGGAGCTCGAGGATCTTCTCGATGGCGATCGCGGTCGGTCGCGGTTCGGACATGCGGTTTCCTATCACGTCCATCCCGGCGGCGGCTGCCGGCCGCCGTGACCGGGGCCACCGCGGCCTTCACGGACCAGGCCGCTGCGCGGGCGGCGCCGCTACGGGCGCAGCACGACCAGCACCGCGGTCGCGAACACGCTCTCGGCCCAGCGCTCCTTGTAGTCCATCGCGGTGCCGAGGTCGTACGCGAGCACACCCTCGGCGGCCAGCCGCTCGATCTGCTCGCGCTGCAGCAGGTTGCCCGGCGAGAACCGCCGGTAGCTGTCATCGAACGAGAACTGCAGCCCGCGGTACTCGCCAGCGAACACGCCGCCCAGCACGAAGGCGACGTCGTGATCGGCGTGGCGCGCGAACACCAGCCGCAGCCGGCCGCGCTCGGCCAGCCGTGGCACCATCGCGGCGTAGAAGTCGCGCATCGGGCCCTCGGCGACGCCGACGCCGGACTGGCCTTTCCAGCTGCGCCGCTCGATCGCGAGCACGCGGTCGAGCGCGGCGGTCGCCGCGGTCGCGGTGGTCGCGGTGACCTCCTCGTAGCGGATGCCATGCGCGGCGGCGGCCCGCTGGTCGGCGCGCAGCGCCTTGCGGAAGTTGCGGCTGCGGCGCGACAGGAAGCCGTCGACCCCGCCCTCGAGGCTGGCGACGAACCGCTCGGTGGTCGGCCCCCGGCCCCAGCGCCAGCCCCGCGGCAGCGCCGCCAGCATCGCGCGCTCGTGGTCGCCGCCGACCGGGATGCCGCCGACCAGCAGCCCATCCCAGCCCGGCCGATCCGCGATGGCAGCGACGAACGCGGGCGCGACCTCGCGCGGCTCGCCGACCAGCGGGCACGCCAGCCCCCACGCCAGCTCGAGCGGCTCGAGGAACCAGGCGCCGGCGTGGCGCTGGACCCGCGCCGTCGCTGCCCAGCCGCGGTCGCCGCGCAGGATCCACGGCTCGCGCTCGCCCATGAGCGCGGCGTGGGCGGCCAGCACCCACGCCGACGAGGAACAGAACCGATCGATCCCGGGCGTGCGCGCGACCGCGTCGTCGAACGCGTCGGCGTCGCGGGCGAGCTCGTCGAGGCCGACCGGCCACATCGGGGCCGACACCCTACCCGCCCGCCGCCGTGCCAGGTGGCGTGCGGCCGCCCACGGCGGGTGTGAACGGAGCGTCTGCACGCATCACGACCGAGTATGATCGACCGGCCGTCATGCCAGGGCCCTGATGCGAACCACCATCGCGACCATCACCGCATTCGCCGTCTTCACCGGGGGCTGCCTCGCCAACACCTACAAGATCCCGCCGCGCGAGCTGGCGCGGCTGGCCGCGACCGAGCCGGCCCAGCGCGGCGACCGTGTGCGCGTGGTCCAGGAGCTCGCGGGGGACACCGCGCCGGCCGCGCAGCCGGTGACCGGCGAGACCCACATCATCTTCGTGCCGCGCACCGTGATCGTGGTCGACAGCCGGCCGCGCCACCCGCGCGGCGGCGGCGCCCGCGTGCCCGGCATGGGCGGAGGTGGCGGCGACGGGGACAAGGCCGCCGTGATCCTGCTGGTCGTGCTCGCCGCCGGCCTGGCGGTGGGGCTGGCCGCGACCGAGGGCCAGCGCTTCGACGGCTGGGCGCGGCTGCACCCGATGCACCCGGTCCACCTGTGGGGACCGTGGGGCTATGGCGTGCTGCCGCTCGCGCAGATCGATCCGGAGACCGCGGCCACCACCTACAAGGCGGTCGTGCGCGATCGCGAGGGCCCGTTCCTGCGCCTGGACCGCGCGCCGCTCGACCGCGTGGGCTGGACCTACAGCGTCCTGGGCGGGGTCGGCGAGATCGGCGCCGCCGACGGCAGCACCGGCCAGGGGCCGATGTTCCACGTCCAGCTCGGCCACTTCTTCTCCCAGCAGGTCGGGCTGCAGCTCGACTGGTCGCCGGGCTGGCGCGAGGACGCGCTCGGGGACACGATCATGGACATGCGCTGGGGGCTCGAGCTCGACGTGCTGCCCCTCGCCGCCGGCCCGCTGCACGGCGGCCTGTACGGCAACCTGTCGCTCGGCTTCCGGCACGAGACCACCGGCACCACCTCGGGCGTGTTCACCGGCGCGGGCGCGCTGCTCCAGCTCGAGATCACGACCCGGCTGGCCCTGACCGGGCGCGTGGGGATCACCCGCGCGTACGACGAGTTCGAGCACGACGCGACCGTCGGGCTGTCGATCTACTGACCGCGCCCGGCCGCCGCGCCGGCCCCGGCTCACTTCTGGTGGAGCTGCTTCCACGCGGCGTAGGGCATGCCGTAGACGATCTCGCGGGCGGCGTCGTCGGTGAGCGGGACGCCGCGCTCCTCGGCCGCGGCCCGGTACCACTTCGACAGGCAGTTGCGGCAGAAGCCGGCCAGGTTCATGAGGTCCAGGTTCTGGACGTCGGTGCGGCCGCGGAGGTGCTCGACCAGGCGACGGAACGCGGCCGCCTCGAGCTCGGTGCGGGTCTGCGCGTCGAGGCCGGCCCCGGCTGCGGCGGTTGGATCGATGGACATGGCGGTGTCTTACCGCAGGCGGGGGCGCCGGGCGACGGCTGTGCTAGAACCGCGCGGTGACGGCGTCGTCGGTGACCAGGCTCGAGAAGGACGGAACCACCTACCACGTGGTCGGGACCGCGCACGTGTCGAGCCGCTCGGTCGACGAGGTGCGTGCCGTGATCGCCGAGGTCAAGCCGCAGGTCGTGTGCGTCGAGCTGTGCCAGGGCCGCTTCGACGCGCTCACCTCGGAGAGCTCGTTCCGCCACCTCGACGTCTTCAAGGTCGTGCGCGAGGGCAAGGCGCTCTACCTCCTCGCCCACCTCGCCCTCGCCAGCTACCAGCGCAAGATGGGCCAGGCGCTCGGCGTGAAGCCCGGCTCCGAGCTGCTCGCCGCGGTCGAGGCGGCCAAGGAGATCGGCGCCCGCGTCGAGCTGGTCGATCGCGACATCCACGTGACGCTCAAGCGCACCTGGGCCAACCTCGGCCTGTGGAAGCGGTCGATGCTGATGTCGTCGTTGATGGTCGGCTGGGGCGCCGACGATCAGGAGGACGCCAAGGAGCTGTCGGCCGACGACATCGAGAAGCTCAAGGAGCCCAAGGCGCTGTCGGAGATGCTGTCGCAGCTGGCGACCGCGCTGCCCGAGGTGAAGAAGCCCCTCATCGACGAGCGCGATCAGTACCTGATCGCCGGCGCCGAGGCCGCCGCCAAGGGCGCCAAGGACGTGGTCGTCGTGGTCGGCGCCGCCCACGTCCCGGGCATGAAGCTGCAGTTCGGCAAGCCGGTCGACCGCGAGGCGCTGGGCCGGCTGCCGGCGCCCTCGAAGCTCTGGACCGCGCTGAAGTGGGCGGTCCCGCTCCTGATCGTGGCGGGCATGATCTGGGGCGCCTTCAACAGCGAGTCGGTCACCGCCCAGGACGTGCTGCTCGCGCTGGTCCTGCCGACCTCCATCGGCGCTGGCGTGCTGACGCTGCTGGGAGGTGCCAAGCCGCTCACGGTGCTGGTCGCGGCGGTGGTGGCGCCGGTCGCGGCGATCCATCCGCTGCTGGGGACCGCGATGGTGGTCGGCCCGTGCGAGGCCTGGCTACGCAAGCCGACCGTGGTCGACTGCGAGCGCCTCCCCGACGACATCCAGACGATGCGCGGGTTCTTCCGAAACCCCGTCTTGCGCATCTTGCTGGTGGCGATCCTGAGCGGGCTGGGAACCCTGCTCGGGATGTGGGTCGGCGCGGTCTGGATCGCGACGCTCCTCTGATGCTGATGCTGATGCCGCGACGCTGAAGCTGACACACAATCCGCCCCGCCCGCCGTACGGCGCGTGTATGGTCGGACCAGTGTCCATGAACCGCCGTGACGCGCTCAAGACCCTGGGCGCGATGGCCGGTGCGGCCGGCGCCACCCGTGTCCTCCCCGGCTGCAGCGGCGACGACGGCCCGGTCGGCATCCAAAACGTCGTCTACGTGATGATGGAGAACCGGTCGTACGACCACCAGCTCGGCGCGCGCGCCGGCCTCGGGCTCGGCGGCGATGGGCTCGCCGCCGGGATGTCGAACCCGGACCGGGCTGGCGTCGAGATCGCGCCGTTCGAGCCGCCGCCCACCGACATGGGCCTGTGCATCCCCGACCCGCCGCACAGCTGGATCCGGTCGCGCGAGCAGTTCAGCGGCGGCACCAACCGCGGGTTCGTGACCTCGCACCAGTCGTCGCACGACAGCGGCACGCTGGTGGATCCGATGCAGTACCTGACGCGCCAGCACGCGCCGGTGCTGTGGGCGCTGGCCGACGAGTACACGACCTGCGACCGCTCGTTCTGTTCGGTGATGGGCCCGACCTGGCCCAACCGGATGTTCTGGCACGCCGGCACCTCGCTGGGCCTGACCACCAACACCGTGCCCGAGGGCCGCTTCGACGCGACGATCTTCGAGCGCCTGAGCGGCAAGGCGGTGCCGTGGAAGTACTACTACAGCACCCTGCCGTTCGTGGCGGTGCTGGGCGCGACCGTCGACGGTCACGTCGGGAGCCTCGAGGACTTCATCGCCGACGCGCGCACCGGCAAGCTGCCAAGCTTCTCGTACGTCGAGCCGGCGTTCGGGTTCAACGACGACCACCCGCCCGGCCACCCGCTGGCGGCCCAGCAGTTCCTCGCGATGGTCTACACGGCGCTGGCGACCTCGCCGCAGTGGAAGAACACGCTGCTGGTCATCACCTACGACGAGCACGGCGGCTTCTTCGACCACGTGCCACCGCCGGTCGTCGACGACGAGCGAGCCGCCGCGGGCTTCGGGCAGCTCGGCTTCCGGGTCCCGACCTACATCGTCGGACCCTACGCCCGCGCCGGGCACGTGAGCAGCGTGCAGCTCGAGCACAGCTCGGCGCTGCGCCACCTGATCGACATGTTCGGGCTCGATCCGCTCAACCCGCGGGTCGCCGCCGCCAACGATCTGTCCGACGGGATCGATCAGGTCGCGCTGGCGGCCGGCGCCGCCCGCGATCCGATCGTGGTGCCCGCGGTCGAGATCAACGAGTCGGAGCTCAGCCGCGCGTGCCGGGGCAGCGGGCCGGCGCGCGGCGCCGACGCCGAGCTCGATCGCTACGCCGACGCGCATCCGGGGCGGTTCGGGAAGCTCGATCGCCGCCACAAGCTGCGCGACGACGCCTACCTGATCGGCGACTTCCTCGAGCATCACAACGTGGGCCGGATCGTCCGGGGCCGGTGAGCACCGCGGGAATGCGATGGCCCCTGGCGCTGGTTGCCGACCCGTGCCATCGTTCGCAACCCCCAAGGAGAGGCTCATGAAGAAGCTCGCCACCGTCATCGCCGCCGTCACCACCCTCGCGTTCGCGGTCCCTGCCTTTGCGTGCCCGCACGCCGAGAAGAAGGCCGCTGACGAGAAGACCGCCGAGAAGAAGCAGGACGACGCGGCCAAGCCGGCCGCCACCAAGAAGGCTGACGGCGCCAAGAAGGACGCCCCCGCGCCCAAGACCGCCGACTCCGGCAAGGTCTCGTCGAAGTAACAACGTCACGCGTGGCGACGGAGGACGGACCGGCTCGCCGGTCCGTCGCCGTTTTCGGGGTCCGTCGACCAGGCCGGCCCGCGGGCGCGGCGGGGCGGCTCAGACCAGGATATCGAGCAGCTGCACGCGGGTCAGGAAACCCTCGAGCGTGCTGGCGTACTCGTCGATGAACAGGTCGAGCTCGATCGCGATGCGGCCGTCGGTGTTGCGGACGACCTTGCCCGAGGCCGGTACCTCGCTGCCGGAGAGGTCGAGCACGCCGGCCAGCCAGTCGCCGGGGGCCGGCACCGGCTTGCCCGCCGGCCAGCGCAGCGACACGTGGGTGCGTGACAGCTCGATCACCTCGGCGAGGCCGGCGTCGACCCGCAGGGTGGTGCGCATCGACGCGGGCGGCTCGATCCGGTAGTTCACCCGCCGGTTGTGGGTGATCAGCCGATCCAGGGTGTCGTGGACCGGGGCCGAGATCGGCGTCTCCGGGCTCTCGAGCACCAGCTCGCGGATCTGCTTGAGCGACTTCTGCGTGCGCACCAGGTTCTGGCGCATGTCGCCGATGCGGCGCTGGTCGCGGTGGACCTTGTCGGCGACCGTCTCGAGCAGGTTGACCAGGAAGCGCACGCCGAGCTCCTGGTTGATCGCGAAGTAGCCCTGCAGGCGCTTGGCGTCGAGGCTCCAGACCTCGGCGTCGCTCGACACCACCGCGCGGCACGAGCGGGGCAGCCCGGCCAGCGCGCCGAGCTCGCCGATCAGCGCCGGCGGCCGCAGCCGGTAGGTATCGTCCGCCGGCCGGACGAGCGTGACCTCGCCGGCGGCGAGCAGGTAGAGCTCGGTCGCGGGCTCGCTGGTGTCGAACAGCGAGCCGTCGGCCCGCGGCGTCGCGGGCGCGAACAGCGCGGCGATCTCGGTGAGCTCGTCGTCGGCAAAGCCACGAAAGAGCGGAATCAACCGCAGATGCTCCAGACGCGGCCCCATGCCGGCACCATACCCCAGCGGTGAGCGGCGTGGCGACGCCGGGGCGGGCGCGCGGTCGGTGGACCGGTGCAACCTCGGGTAGCGGCCGGGTGTCCAGGCCGCGTGCCGGGCCGCTCCTGTTATCGTCGCGCGATGTTGGTGCTGGCGCGTTCGCCGCTCACCGCGTGGGCCGCGTACGTGATGATCGGCGCGCTCGGCTCGCTCGGCGTGGGCGGCCTGCTCGCCGCCTGCGATGGCGCGGCCCCGGCCGAGCCCGCGGGCCAGCGGATGCCGGGTGCGCCCGGGTCCAGCGGCGCGACGGGCGCGACCGATGCGGCCCCCGCGGGCGCTCGCGACGCCGACGTGCGCGCGGGGCCGCGCACCGGCGTGTACGCCGACCTCGGCGGCGCGTTCACCGCGATCCTCCAGGCCCAGCCGCGCGTGCTCGGCGTCGGCGAGCTGCACCTGCGCACCGATCGCGGCGCGACCCTGGTGTCGGCGCTCGCGCGGTTCTCGGCCGAGGGGCTGCCGGCGATCGCGACCCAGACCTCCGACCTCGTGCTCGAGACCTGGGTGGTCGACCCGGCCTGCAAGGTCGGCGCGGCTGCCACCGCGCGGGTCGAGTCGGCGATGCGCCGCCCGGCCTCGACCAAGAGCGAGCTGGGCGCGCTGTTCGGCCTGACCAAGGCCAGCTCGATCAAGGCGCACGTGATGCGCCTGGCCTGCGCCGACCTGGCCGCGGTGGCCCCCGAGCGGACCCCGGACGGCGGCCCCGGCGAGGTCGATGCCGAGCGCCTGCTCGACATCGTCACCCGCGAGCTGGCGCGCATCACCGGCTCCGCGATCCGGTATCGGGACGAGCGCCAGGAGGCGCGCCCGCTGATCGTGGTCTACGGCGGGGCCCTCCACAACGACCTCTACCCGTACCAGTCGACCGCGCGGTGGAGCTTCGCGAAGGAGGTCGACCGCGCCGCGGGCGGACGCTACGTCGAGGTCGATCTGTTCGTGCCCGAGCTGATCGAAGGCAACCCGCTCTACCAGCGCGAGCCGTGGTACCCGGCGGCGCAGCAGGCGCCGGCCGACAAGGTGCTGCTGATCGAGCGCGCCCCGCGCTCGTATGTCGTGATTCTGCCCCGGTCCTGACCGCTCCCGAGAAACTGCGGCGCCGGCTAGCGCCAGCCCGAGGGTCCGTTCGGCGTGCACCTCCTCGCGACGAGGTCGCGCACAGTGGCGTCGTGGTCGAGGCAATCACGGCTACCTGCCTATCAATGGACATCTATCGATGTGTAGAGCCGACGCTATTGGAACCTTCTTGATTGCTCCCAATGCGACTCCGGTTTGCCCTCAAGCAAGCTTTTCCCTGAAAGCCGCGGCGAAAGACCGGTAATAGTCGGCCGCCAGATGGGTTTTGGATGCGAGCTTGGCGAGCTCCGCTGCCAAGGCTTGGCGGGACCGGTCCGGGTCTCCCATCAATAGAAGCGCTATTGGTCCCCGGATCCACAGAGCCAGATCATTCGCGCCATAACGTTTCTCGATCTTGTCGTAAATCTCCGGGAGACCCTGATGGGTGCGCATGAAGGCGATTCCATGCGCTTCAGCCGCTCAGGACGTCCGGACCGTGTACATCCCGATCGCTTGTACCCATCCGAACGACCCACGGGCCACAGCCGCGTCAGCGCGCGATCGCAGCGCGCGCGGCCGCGACGATCGCGGTGGTGACCGTCTCGAGCGGCTGCTCGCCATCGAGGATCACGATCGCCTCGCCGGCGGCCACCAGCTCGGCGAGGACCTCGTCGTAGCCAAGCGCGACCCGGCGCTGCATGGCGAGATCCTCGAACAGCTCCTGGGCACGCCCGGCCGCGACCCGGCGCGCCGCGGCCACCTCGGGCGCGACCCGGAGGAAGATCGTGAGGTCGGGGCGGCGCGCGCGCTGGTTGAGCGTGCGGATCCAGGCCCGCTCGGCACCGGTGCCCTGATACGCGAGCGACGAGTGGTACCAGCGGTCGGAGATCACGACGGTACCGGCGGCGAGCGCCGGCTCGACCTCGCGCTGCACGTGATCGAGCCGGTCGGCGGCGAACAGCAGGCCGAAGGTCGCCTGGTCGATCGCCTGGTCGGGGATCGCGTGGCCGCCGGTGAGCAGCTCGCGCAGGAGCCGCCCGATCGGCCCGTCGGACGGCTCGCGGGTGACGTGGGCTCGGTGGCCGTGGCCGGCGAGCGCGTCGGCCAGGCGGCGGGCCTGGGTGGTGGTGCCGGCGCCGTCGAGGCCCTCGAGGACGAGGAGCGGGCTCATCGATCGCGACGATCGCACCGCCGGCGCTCACCTGTCACGCACGCCAATGCTAGATTCGCGGGCTCGGAGGACGCCTTGACGCAAACCGGTATCGTGGTCCAGAAGTACGGCGGTTCGTCGCTTTCCGACGTCGAGAAGATCCAGCTCGTCGCCAAACGCATCGCGCGCACGAAGGCGAGCGGCAAGAAGGTCGTCGTCGTCGTGTCGGCGATGGGCAAGACGACCAACGCCTTGATCGACAAGGCCAAGGCGGTCAGCAAATCACCGTCGCGGCGCGAGCTCGACATGCTGCTCACCTGCGGCGAGCGCGAGGCGATGGCGCTGGTCGCGATGGCGTGCGCCGAGGAGGGGCTGGAGTCGATCTCGTTCACCGGCTCGCAGGCCGGCATCATGACCAACGATCGCCACTCGGGCGCGCGGATCGTCGAGGTGCGGCCGTTCCGCATCGAAGACGAGCTCGAGCGCGGCAAGGTCGTCATCGTCGCCGGCTTCCAGGGCGTGTCGTACAAGCGCGAGGTCACCACGCTCGGGCGCGGCGGCTCCGACACCACCGCGGTCGCGCTGGCCGCGGCGCTGCGCGCCGATTATTGCGAGATCTGCTCGGACGTCGACGGGGTCTACACCGCCGATCCGCGGATCGTGTCGGCGGCCCAGCTGATCCAGGCGATCAGCCACGACGAGATGCTCGAGCTTGCGGCCCAGGGCGCCAAGGTGCTGCACGACGCGTCGGTCGAGTTCGCCCGCAAGAGCGGCATCGCGGTGTGGGCGCGCGCGACCAGCAAGGACGGCGGCGGCACCCGCATCGACTGGAGCCCGGAGCGTGAGCGCCCGGTCGCCGCGGTGACCGGCCAGAGCGCGCTGGTGCGCGTCCGCGCGACCGGCGGCGCCGCGGTCGAGAACTGTCTGCAGATCCTCGAGGCCGCGTCGATCCCGCTCACCCACCTCGACCTCGAGGGCAAGGACCTGCGCTGCTGGTTCACGATCGCCGACGTGCCCGACTGGGACGCGGTCAAGACCAAGCTCGAGACCGTGGTCGGCCCCCAGCTCGAGATCGGCGACGAGGGCGCGGTGACCATCGTCGGCCACGGCATCGGCGGCAACCCCAGCATCATCGTGCGAGCCCGCCAGACCGCGATCGGCGCGGGCGTACCGCTCAACGCGGTGAGCGTGTCGCCGCTGCGCATCACGCTGTGGTGCGATCGCGTGCACGTCGACGATCTGACCCGCGCCCTGCACAAGGCGTTCGTCGAGTCGTGATCCTGCGCGCCGGCGTCGCACGGCTGGTGCCGGCGGTCGGCCGGCGTCGCCGGGGCCGCTGGCTGTGGCGCGACGCCCGGCCGCGGGTGTGGGCCCACCGGGGCGCCAGCGCGCACGCGACCGAGAACACGATCGCCGCGTTCGAGCTGGCGGTGGCCCACGGCGCCGGCGGCGTCGAGCTCGACGTGCTGCGGTGCGCGTCGGGCGAGGTCGTGGTCTTCCACGACGACGATCTGCGGCGGCTCGCCGACCGCCCCGAGCGCATCGACGCGCTGACCTGGGCCGAGCTGCGGACGATCGAGCTGCGCGGCGGCGCCCGGATCTGCCGGCTCGAGGACGCGCTGGCGGCGTGCGGCGAGCTGCCGGTCAACGTCGAGCTCAAGTCGCCGCGGCCCGGCCGCGCCGGCGCCCTTGCCGCCCGGGTCGCGCAGGTCGTGCGCGCGGCCCGCGCCGACGACCGGGTGGTGGTGTCGTCGTTCGATCCGGTCGCGCTCGTGCAGCTGCACGCGGCGGCGCCGCACTTGCCGACCGCGTTCCTGTTCGAGCAGACCGCGGCGCGGGCGGTGCGGTCGCCAATGGTCGCGGCCCTGACCGGCGCTTCGGCGGTGCACCCTGATCACCGGCTGTGCACGCCGGCCTACGTCGCCCGGTGGCACGCGCGCGGCTTCGCGGTGAACGTGTGGACCGTCGATGCGCCCGGCCGGCTGCGCGCGCTGGCCGAGGCCGGCGTCGATGGCGTGTTCGCCAACGACCCGCGGGCGGCGATCGCGGTGCTCGCCGCGGCCACCGCGTCCCGCTGACCCGGCTCAGCGCAGGACCGTCGGCGGCGGCGGGACCTTGCCGGCGCCCGGCGGCGGCGGCGGGACCTTGCCGGCGCCACCCGCGCCGGGCGTGCCGGGCGGCGGCGGGGGCTTGTCGGCCCCGGTCGCCGGCGGCGTGACCTGGAAGCGGATCGTGAGCGGCGCGGCCCCGCGGCGCAGCTCGGCGACGATCGCGTCGGCGGTGTACAGCTCGACCCACAGCGCCGACAGGTCGGCCGGCTTGACCAGCGGCCGGCCGTTGACCGTGAGCAGCACGTCGCCCGGGGCGAGGTCGAGGATGGTGAAGCGCGCGCCGGCGGGCAGGAACCGCACGAGCCGCCAGCCGACGAAGCGGCCGCTGCGCTCCTCGGCGGCGACCTCGAAGCCCTCGAGCACGTGGCCAGGGCCGGCATCGAGCACCGCCTTCAGGGTCGCGCGCTCGATCACGCCGGCGCGGACGCCGGTGCCCGGGGCAGCCGGCGCGATCGCCGCCGGTCCCACCTCGGCCGGCGGCGGCAAGGACGCCGGTTGCTCGGGGGCGGCGACCTCGCCCGCACGCGGGTCGTCGTCGTCGAACGGGGTCCGTGGATCGACCTTGGGCCCACAGGCGGCGACTCCGAGAATCGCGCACAGCGTGACGCGCAGCATGTCCGACGCTGTCGCGGTCAGGACCGCAGCGCAAGTTTCGGATCTGCTACCCTGACGCCTCGTGCGATCTTCGCGCCTTCTCGTCGCCCTGCTCGCGACTGCCACGCTCGTGCTCGGGCCCGGCGGCTGCGCGCGCCCGCAGGCCCGGCCGGCACCGGCGCCGGTGGCGGATGCCCCCTACGAGCTCGAGGACGACCTCGACCTCGCCGAGCACGTCGAGTGGCTGCACGGGCTACCGCCGGGCCCGGCGCGCACCGCGCTGCGGGTCGGCGCGGCCGGCGCCCTGGTCGACCGGATCGCCGAGCTCCTGGCCGCAGGCCGCAACGACCGGGTCGACCAGACCGTCGGTGAGCTCGCGCTGTTGTGGACCGAGGAGCCGGCGGCGATGGCGGCCGAGCTCGCGCCCCACGTCGCGGTGCTGCGCCGCGCCCGCGCCGCCTTTGCCCGCGCCGGCAACGATCGCGAGGTCGCCCTGGTGCTCGCGCTGCTCGCGAACGCCGAGCCCGCCCGGCGCGCCGAGCACACCGCCGAGCTGCTCGAGGTGCTCGCCTACGCCGACGACCTCACGCGGGCGCGGCTCGGTCCGCTCGGGGTCGGCTCGGGCACCATCCTCGCCCTCGAGCCGATCGTCCACCGCCGCCTGCTGCCCGAGCTGACCGATCGCCACGTCGGCCTCCTCGTCGACCGCGCCAACCTGGCCGACACCGCGGTGACCGGGGCGCTCGCCGCCGGCAAGCCAGTGCCCGACTCCAACGCGATCCGCATGGCCTTCCACGCGGCCCGCGACCTCGCGATCACGCTCGCGTTCGCGCACCGTGGCCACGAGCTGGCCGGCGCGCTGGTCCGGCTGAACGGCATCGGCAAGATCCGCGGGCTGGGTGCCGCCGCGGTCGCGGTCGCCCGCCCGACCGCAAGCGCGCGCGACTGGGTGGCGCTCGCCCGCGCGATCCGCGACGACCGCGACGGCCCCGAGCGCGACGACGACGAGGCCCTGGCCGGGGCCGCGCTCGCGATCTGCCTCGACGCCCTCGTCCGGTTCCCGGACGATGCGACCCTGCTGGCCGCGGCCGGCGGTCACGCCGCCGATCTGGGCCGGGTCCACCAGCCGATCGCCCTGTACGAGCGCGCGCGCGCCCGCGCCAAGGCCGATCCTGAGCTGGCCGATCGTCTGGCCGGCCTCTACCGCGAGCGCATGGCCCGGCTGGTGTTCGGGGCCCGGCCGCGCGCGGCCCGGGCCGGCCTCGACGAGCTGCGCCGCTTTTACGACCGGGTCGAGGCCGAGTTCCCGGGCCGGCGCTGGACCTCGACCTGGGCCGAGGCGCTCGCGACCTACGGGCGCGGGCTGGTGTCGCAGGGCTCGCTGCGCGACGCGCGCACCGAGCTCGATCGGTCGATCAAGTTCGAGCCGACCGTGGCGGCCTACGAGATGCTCGGTACGGTCGCGCTCAAGCTGGGCGATCACGCGGCGGCGCGGCGCCACCTCGATCGCGGCGCCGCGCTCGGCGGCGACACCCCCGACGAGCTGTACGCGCGCGCCAAGATCCTGCGGCTGGCCGGCGACGCCGCCCGCGGCGCCGGCGACGCCGATGCCGCGACCGAGCGCTGGCTCAAGGCGCTCGAGATCTGGAACGACCTCGGCGACAAGGTCGACCTGCCGCCGACCCTCGCCGGCGAGCGGCTGGTCGAGGCCGGCAAGCTGTTCTGGTCGCTCGGCCACCGCGACAAGGGGCTCGAGCTGCTCGAGGGCGCGCTCGAGACCGATCCGGGCGGCGCCGACACCCACGTCCACGTCGTCGCGTTCTTGCTGCTACACGACGAGCTTGATCGCGCGACCGACGCGGTCTACGCGGCGCTCGCGTCCGACGGCATCAGCGAGTACTACAAGGTCTACCTGAGCCTGTGGCTGATCGTGGAGGCCCGCCGCGCCGGTCGCCCCGACGATCGCCAGGCCGCCGCCTACCTGGCCAGCCGCGACGGCCCGCTCTGGTACGACGACGTGGCCCGGCTGGCGACCGGCCGGGCTACCGCCGACACGCTGCACGCGCGCGCCAACACCCGCTCGCGGCGCGCCGAGCTCATCTATTACACCGCCGTGCTGGGCGGGCCGTCGCGATCACCCGACGAGGTGCGCCGCTCGCTCGAGGATGTGGTCGCGACCGAGATGGTGCTGTTCTTCGAGTACGACATGGCGCGCCACTGGCTCGGCCAGGCGCCCTAGATCCCGTGACCGCCGTGGCCCCCGGGTCTGTTGACCGCGTCGCCGCCGCGGTGGGACGCGAGCTGCGTCGCCGGGTCGGCGACCGCGCGGTGCTCGCGTGTCTCGGCGCCAGCGCGCTGCCGGCGGTGCCGGCCGCCGCGCTGGCCCGGTTCATGCCGTCGCCGTGCCCGCCCGCCGCGATCCCGATCTGGCTGCTGGTCGCCGGGCGAGGCCTCGACCGGACCGCGACCGCGCGCGCGCTTGGCAGCGCTGGCCCCGGGCTCGACGCGCTCGGGCTGCTCGTCCACGCCGGCGCCACCACCACCGCCACCGCGGCGGTCGCGGGGCTCGGCGCCGGCCTGATCGTCAGCGACCGGCTCGACGCGGTCGACGCCACCGACCTGGTGCCGTGGCCGGACGACTCGAGCCTGCACCTGATCGGCGTGCTGCCGCGCGGCGCGCTCGGCGCCTGGCTCGACGTCGGCACCGGCGCCGCGGTCGCGCCGCTCGCAGCCGGGCCACGGGCCGGTCGGGTCCGCGCGACCGACATCAACCCGCGCGCCCTGGCCCGGGCCGCGCTGGGCGCCGCGCTGTCGGAGCGCGCCGATCTCGAGCTCGCCGCCGCCGACCTGCTCGACGGCGCCGGGCCGGGCTGGGATCTCATCACGTTCAACCCGCCGATGCCGCGGGCCACCGGTGACGGGCTGGCGGTCTGGCGCCACGGCGCGGCCGATCTGCTCGCCCGGTTCTGGGCCGCGGTCGGCGATCACCTGGCGCCCGCCGGCGAGGTCCTGGTCCACTCGGCGATCGACGGCGACCTCTGGCGACCCCACCGCGATCGACCGGGGGCGGTCACCATCGCGCGCTACACGCCGCCCGGCACGGCTGGCTTCGCCATCACGCGCTGGTGTCCGGCCGCATCACAGGACCGACGGCTGGTCGATGTGGCACTCGGCCGCGATCACCCGTTCGTGACCCGCGCCGATCTCGCGACCCCGTCGTGATCGCGCCCCGTCGCCGGTGGTAGCGTCACGCCCATGCCCCGGGCGCGCACCGTCGGGGGACCCGCCCGGGTCCTGGCGACCGCCGCGCTCGCGGCGCTGGCCGGGTGCGCGCTGATCGCGTGCAAGTCGCAGGCTCGGCCCGCGCCGCCGCCGCTGGTCGCCGGGCCCGACCGGTTCCCGCACCAGCGCCACGCCGAGATCGGCTGCCCGGCCTGTCACGATGCCTCGGCGGTCCAGGCCGGCGTCCCTCGCCTCCCCGGCAGCGACGACCACGCGCCGTGCGACCAGGGCCAGTGCCACGCCGACGCCTTCGCCCGCGCTCCCGGTCCGATCTGCCAGGTCTGCCACGCCAGCGTCGATCCGGTCCGCCCCGACGCCAGCCCGCTGCGCGCATTCCCAACCGACGATCCGGTCCGCAACCTGCCGTCGCGGTTCTCGCACGCCCGCCACCTCGACGACGCGGCGATGGAGCGCGCGGTCGGCTTCCACGTCACCTGCGCCGACTGCCACCTCGACGGAGCCTCGGAGGTGCCGACCGCGAGCGGCCACGCGCCGTGCGCGCGCTGTCACGCCGACGAGGTCGGCCTGGCCGGCGCACCGGCGATGACCGAGTGTCGGCGCTGTCACGAGGGCCCGGCCGCGGCCCGGTTCCCGCGCCGGCTCATCACCGGCGACCTGCGCTTCTCGCACGAGCCCCACCGCGCCGACGCCCGCGGGGTCCCGATCCGCTGCAAGACCTGCCACGTCGGGACCGACGTCGCCGGCGCCAGCGATCGCCATCCGTCGCCGCCGACCTCGGCGTGCGTCGCCTGCCACGACGACACCAGCCGGGTGCCGGTCGGCCGCAGCATGCGCGTGTGCGCGACCTGCCACGCCAACCGCGAGGACTCGATCCGGACCCTGGCGCCGCGCTCGCACCTGCCGGCGACCGAGCGACCCACCGATCACACGCTGGCGTTCCGACGCGACCACCGCGGCGAGGCCGAAGACGCCGCGCGCTGCGCCGCCTGCCACACGATGATGTCGGGCAGCCCGCGCTCGGCGTGCGACGAGTGCCACCAGGTGCTGCGGCCCGGCGATCACACGGTGTTGTGGCGCGAGTACGACCACGGCGCCGACGCGATCGTCGATCGCGATCGCTGCGCGACCTGCCACGTGGTCGACTACTGCACCGCCTGCCACCGCCAGCCGCCGCGCTCGCACCTGCCGCGCGGCGCGTTCGCCGCCAGCGACCACGGCGACCTCGCGCGCCAGAACCCGCGCGCGTGCCTGACCTGCCACCAGCCGGCCACCGACTGCACCGGCGCCGGCTGCCACGAGCCGAGCCGCCCGTGACGATCGGGCGGGTCCTGCTGGCCGGGTTGATCGTGATGTCCGGTGGACCGGACAGTCGGGCCGAGCCGGCGCCGCCCGCGGCCGACCTGCGCGCCCGTGGCCTGCCGTTCTTGCCGCGGCTGGCGATGCGGACCGCAGCCCGGGCGACCGCGGCGCCCACCGCCCGGGTGCCGGCGGCGGCGGCGGAGCCGCCGCCCGCGTCGGCGACCGACCGGCTGCGCTTCGACCGCACCACCGCGCGCGCCCCGACCGTGCTGACCGCCGACGAGCGGCGGGCGCTGATCGCCGAGCAGGTGCGCGCTCAGCTGACGCTCGGGTTCGCGGTCGATGGCGCCGAGCCGTCGGGATCGGGCCGGACCGTGGCCGGCAATTCGCTGCGAGACGGCGAGCTCGAGGCCCACCTCGCGCGGGTCGGCTACGCGCGCGCGCGCGCCTATGGCTTCGGCGAAGCGGTCCTCGGCGTCGACGGCGTCGGGATCGCCGGGATCTCCGTCTACCTCGCGGCGCAGTTTCGGCTGGCCCCGTCGGCCCCGACCTTCGCGCCGGTCGCCAACGCGTGGGACCAGCTCGACCCGCTGCGGATCCGGGCCGGGTGGGCCGAGGCCGACCGCGTGTTCGAGAAGGGCATCCTGCGCCCGCTGGTGCTGCGCGGCGGTCGCCAGTTCATCTACGGCCCGGCGATCGCGCACGTCGACGGCCTGTGGGCCTCGTGGGAGCGGTCGGGGGTCCGGCTGACCGGCTACTTCGGCGCGCGCGTGCCCGACTGGTATCAGGACAACCCTGGGTATCCGGACGCCCGCCGCCAGGGCGGGGTCGTCACCGGCGGCGAGCTCGCGGTCGACCTGCGGCAATACCGCCTGCCATTCAAGCTGAAGGTGCGCGCCCTCGCCTTCGAGAACCATGGCCACACCGACGTCACCGTCGACTGGAGCGCGCGCCCCGACCTGATCGCGACCGGCGTCGTGCGCCTGTTCGACGGCGAGATCGTGCGCGAGCACGTCACCCTGCGCTACCGAGTCTCGGACGAGACCCGGCTGGTCGTCGACGGCGACGTCCGCCAACGCCGCGACCCGATCTGGGACTACGCGTTCTACCGGGCCGACGAGCGGTTCGCCGCGCGCCGCTACCTTGACCTTGGCCCGAGCCTCCCCCGCATCGCCGGCCGAGCCCGGGCCGGCACCGTGATCCTCGACAACGTCGACGTGCTGGTCCACGCGGGCTTCGCGGTCGATGCCCGAGGCACCACCGACGAGCCCAGCTATCACGCCGCGAGCTGGTTCGAGACCGGCGGCGCGCTCGAGGTGCGGGTCCGGCGCGCGGTCGCGCTCGGCCTGTCGGCCCTGATCCGCAACTACAGCCGGCGCGATCCCGAGATGGTCGTCCGGGACCGCGAGGACGAGGTCCAGCCGCTCGAGCTGCAACCGCTGCACCTCGGCGAGCGCAGCCTGATCGAGGGCGGGGGCTCGGCGCGGTTCTCGAGCGGCGCGCGCCGGTTCTCCGCGGCCGTCGAGATCTATCTCCGCAAGACCAAGTTCGCCGAGCGCTACCAGGACGACGGCTCCTACGGCCGAGGCGCCGCTGGCCTCGGCGACGACGAGCTGGTGCGTGTCCTCGGCCCGGACGACTTCCGCGGCGGCGGCCGGATCTCCTTCGAGGCGTGGATCACGCCCAACCTGCGCATGCGCGCCGAATACGACGTCTCGTCGCGGCTCGATCTGGCGCCCGAGATCCTCGGGCTCAAGTCGCTGCGGCTGGTCGCCGAGGGTACGTTCTGATGCGCGCGCTCGCGGTCGCGCTGCTGCTGGGGTTCGGCGCGGCCAGGCTCGCCACCGCCGAGCCCGCGGTCGGCTTCGACCACATCGTCCACGAGGGCAAGGTGTCGGTGCTCGGCAAGGATCCGATCGCGTGTACCGCTTGCCATCGCGTGACCGCCGGCGGCGCGGTGCTCGGGCGCCCGGGCCACGCCGCGTGCCTGGGCGCCTGCCATGCGCCGCCCGCGCGCGGGGCCGCGCCCATCGCCGACACGCGCCGGGTCTGCATCGCCTGCCACGCCGGCACCGACCTCGACGGCCGCGCCCGGGGGCGGGTCGACTACCCGCCGTACCGCATCGATCCCGACTACGGGTTGGCGATGAGCCACGCCGCGCACGCCGCGGCCGGCTGCGTCGCCTGTCACCCGACCCCGGGGGTACCGCCGCGCGCGACGGCCCCGCATGCCCGGTGCGCGCCGTGCCACGCGACCCGCGCGGCCCCGTTGCTGTCGGCGTGCACCGGCTGCCACCTCGCAGCCTACGGCGTCAACACCCGGCCGCGCCTCCAGCGCGGCCCGCTCGCCGTCGGGGCTGCGTTCTCGCACGTCCGGCACGCCGGCCGTGGCCAGGCCGGCGCCGCCTGCGACGGATGCCATCGCGGGCTGGGCGCGTCGAGCGGGCTCGAGCTACCGACCCCGAGCACCAACGACTGCGCGACCAGCGGCTGCCACGACGGCATGGCGGCGTTCGCGACCACCGCCGCCTGCACGCGCTGCCACACCCGGCCACCGACCGAGACGTTCGTGGTGACCCGCCCCGCGGCGCGGTTCTCGCACGATGCGCACGCCGCGCTGGTCCCGATCGACCGCTGCGCCGCCTGCCACGTGCTCGACGCCCGCGGCCTGGCGGTGACCGTCGGCCACGCCGCCTGCACCGCGTGTCACGCCGCCGACTTCGCCGCGCGGACACCGACCACCTGCGGCGCCTGCCACGTCACCACCGAGCCGTGGCGGCGGCTGCGCGCCGATCAGCTGCCGCCGCCGTCGAGCGACTTCGGGGTCGAGCTGCCGCACGGCCAGCACGAGCAGCTCGGGTGCGTCGCCTGCCACCAGCTCACCACCGCGACCCGCGAGCTGCGGCCACCGCGTGGCCACGCCGCCTGCACCGGCTCCGGCTGCCACGCCGCGGCGCGCGGTCCGACCCCGCCGCTCGAAGCGTGCGCCGCCTGTCACCAGCGCGGGCTCGAGCACGGTCGCGATCAGCTCGGGGCCGCGCGGCCATGGTCGGTGCGCGCGCGCTTCCGCCACGCCGCCCATGCCCGTGATCCCCGCACCACCGGGCCGCTGGCCTGCGTCGCCTGTCACGCCGGGATGTCCACCGCCGCCGACCTGGCCGCGATCGTGCCGCCGCCCAAGCGCTCGTGCGCGCCCTGCCACGACGGCACCACCGCGTTCAAGCTGACCGGCCACGGCTGTGCGAGCTGCCATGGCCGCTGACCGGGAGGGACTGCCGCGCTGGCAGCGCGTGTATGCGTTCGCGACCGCCGCCGTGATCGGCGGCGCCCTCGCCTACGCGCTGTGCGACTGGAGCGGGTGGCCGCGGCTCACGCTCGATCCGTACCGCGGTGGCTGGTCGTGGCCCGACGGGCCGACCCGCACGGTGCCGATCAACTACTACGGCACGCTGCTGTGGGGCGCGGGCGGCGCAGCGGTGGGCGCCGGGCTGGCGGCGCTCGCGACCTGGCGCCGCGGCCGACCGCTCCCGGCGACGATCCTCGTGCTCCTCGCCGCGTGGGCGCTCACCGCGTTCGTGCTCGCAGGCGGGTTCTACACGTGGAGCCTGTGGCCGTTCTGAGCGCACCCGCCGCCCGCGCCCGCGCCACGGTGTAAGCCGGCGCGCCGGGCGCCGTTCTTCCGACGCGAACGCCGACCGCCGGGCTCGGGATGTACGGGCGAGTGGGCCAGAACGCTTCGGTGAAGCCCTCGGACAACCCGACGGCGTCGTCGTCGACGAGGCAGGCGACGAAGCCCGCGTGCCGATCGTGGACACGCGGGCTTGCGCGGGAGGTTTGTGAGCGACCGGCCGTCGTCATCGCCCGACGCTGGTGAGTTTTGATATTCTGACACGATTCCCGGTCCGACCTCGATGCAGGATCTTGAGACCAAGCCGCTGGCCAAGATGGCCTCGCGGCTGCACGCCGTGTTCGTGATCGACGACGAGGTCCGGATCCTGGAGCTGCCCCCGCGCGGCGAGCTGGTGATTGGCCGTGGTCGTCGCGCCGAGCTCTGCGTCGAGCACCCGACGATGTCGCGCGCACACGCGGCGCTCCGACTCGCGCCCACGCTGGCGATCAAGGACCTCGGCGGCGCCAACGGGACGATGGTGCGCGGCCAGCGGCTGGTCCCCGGCGACTGGGTCGAGCTCGCGCCGGGCGATGCGGTCCACCTCGGCGACGTCGTGCTGGTGCTCCGCCGCCAGCTCGAGCCGCCACCGCCGCTCGACGCACGCCGCCTGTTCGAGCGCCTCGAGCCGACGTTGGCCCAGGTCGCCGCCGGCTCGATCACCGTGCTGATCCTTGGCGAGACCGGCTCCGGAAAAGAGATCTGCGCCGAGAGCATCCACCGCCTCTCGCCCCGCGCCGCCGGCACCTTCCTGCGTCTGCACTGCTCGGCCATTCCGGAGTCCCTCCTCGAGGGCGAGCTGTTCGGCCACGAGCGCGGTGCGTTCACCGGGGCGGTCGCTGCCAAGCCCGGCCTGCTCGAGAGCGCCGAGGGCGGGACCGTCTTCCTCGACGAGATCGGCGAGCTGCCGCCCGCCGTGCAGGTCAAGCTGCTGCGCGTCCTCGACACCCGCGAGGTGCTGCGCCTCGGCGGCTTGACACCGCGCACCATCGACGTCCGGTTCATCGCGGCGACCCACCGCGATCTGCGCGCCGAGGTCCAGGCCAACCGCTTCCGCGAGGACCTCTATTACCGACTGAGCGCCGTGACCGTGCGGGTGCCGCCGCTACGCGATCGAGTCGAGGAGATCCCTGCCCTGGGCATCGAGTTCGCCGCCTTCGCCGCGCGCGACCTCGGGATCGCGCCGCCGGTGCTGTCGCCCCAGGCGCTGGCGGCGCTCGCCGCGTACCCGTGGCCGGGCAACGTCCGCGAGCTGCGCAACGTCGTGACCCGCGCGGTGCTGCTGGCGGCCGGGAACCCGATCCAGCGCCGCCACCTCGGGCTCGAGGAGGTCGCCGAACGCCGGGCGCCCTCGTCGTCGACGTCACCGCCACCGCCAGCGCAGGGCCACCGCAGCCACTCGATCACCGTACCGATGGCGGCGATCCCCGACCCGCCGGCGCCGCCTGCCGCCGACACGCTGAACGACGAGATGCGCGCGCTCGAGCGAGCCCGCATCCTCGAGTCCCTGCACCGCTGCGGCGGCAACCAGACCCGCGCGGCGCGCGAGCTGGGGATCGCGCGCGGGACGCTGGTGGCGCGCCTCACTGCCTACGGCATCATCCGTCCGCGCAAGACGTGAGCGACGTCAGCCGCAGTAGTCGGTGCCCGACTGCTGGATGCATTTGAGACCCACGAGGCAATCGGCGTCCACGTCGCAGTCGCCTTCGGCCACGCCGCATCGGCACTCGGAGTTGCATTCGGTACAGTCGACCCGACCGGCCTGGTCGGCGATGATCGCGTCGGGATCCTGGTAGGACGTGGACTCCGACGTCTGCAGCTCCATCCATTCGTAGCCGCTGGTGAAGTAGCTGCTCCGCCCCCCCATGAAGTCGCCGGTGCGGCTTTGCTTCAGCTCCGACCATTCCTTGAACACGCCGTTCGGGTACAGGCCAGTGTGATACAGGCCGAACATGTGTCCGAGCTCGTGAATGGCCAGGTAGCCGCGCTGCGTGCTGTAGTACGGGTTGAAGACAGCGCTGGCGCCAGCGTAGCCCTGTGGGGTGGAGGGTCGGTCGCCGATCACGTCGATCTGGGCTCGTCCCGACGTTCCCGCGTCGTTCGTGATCAAGATCCAGGCGTAGTCGGTCGAGCCCAGCGCCTTGCTCTTGTCGGTCGTGACGTTGACGTCGTAGCCCTCGTAGCCCTGCGCCACTTCCATGGCCGCGCGGATGATCGCGGTCTGTTCGGTGCTGCTGAACCTGGACTTGTCGCTGTCCAGCGAGGCGGGGCCGTAGTAGTCGCGGCCCTTGTAGTACCCGCCGTCGAAGTCGAGGTACAGGGCGACGCGGCCGCCAGGCTGGCTCTCCCAGAGCGGGAGCCCGGCGGAGCTCTTCGGCACACGGCCCGCGATGAGCGCGGCATGACTCGACGAGATGGCGATCCGCGCGAGGGCGCCGACCGCCCCGGTGCCCTCGGCGCGGTCATGAGGCAGGCCGCAGACCGCCTCGTTGCCAACCTCGTAGAAGTCCGCGGGGTCGGTCTCTTCGATCTCGCCGGTGGTGCAGGCGCCGTTCACGCTCGCGACGGCCACGAGCGCGCACAGGGTGAGCTTGGATGGTGTGAGCATGTGATCGTCTCCTGGTCTGAGGTCGCGCACGGAGGTCAGGTCCCGGTCTTCCGGATCACGATGGAGACCGCGATGTCCTTGCACGACGAGGGCGCAGGAGAGCCGCCGATGGCCTGGTAGACCGGCGTGGCCCCGGTCGAGGTGAGCGGGCGACCGTAGAGATGTGCCATCTCGTCGTGGTCGAGCACCTGGCGATACCGGGTGATCCCGCTGCCGGCCGTGAAGTTGCTCGACGTGAGGCGCGAACCGCTCCCGTCGTCGAAGCTCTGGGAGAGCAGGAGCAGATCGCCCGCGTTGCCGGTCACCGACGGGAAGGTGGTCCCGCTGATGTTGTCGCACCGGGTCTGCCCCTTCCACGCCCGCACCGGGTTGGAGCTGGAGCCCCCGTTCCGGATGGTGGCCATGATTGCCCAGGCCGGGTGGCTGCCGGGGAAATCGATCGTCATCCGCTCGTACTGCGTGTTGTCCCCAGGATCCCTGCGGAGGTCGTCGGTCGTCGCCTTCTTCCAGTACAGCACCTGGTTCAGGTCGGACTGCTGGCCAGCGCAGTCGAAGTCGCCGGCGCTGTTGTCGAAGGCGCAGGTCGCCACCGGTCCCGACCAGCCACCACTGCGCCAGGGGCGCAGGCGATCGACCAGCCGATCGCCGCTGCTGTTGCTGGCCCAGAAGTTCGTGTCATCGGTCCGGTGAAGGAAGAGCAGCAGGAGGTCGCCCGCCTGGGTGCCGTTGGGCACCCGGATCGTCGGCGTGCCATTCTGCGCCGTGCCGCCCGTGGAGGCGACGTACGCGATGTCGCCGACCGCCGCCAGCGCCGAGACTTCGGGGTCCGTGATCTCCGCGGCGTCGTCGATGGGTTCGTCGAAGGACTCGTCGGGATCGACGCAGCCGACCAGCAGCGTGGAAGCTGCCAGGCAGCTCAGCCAGAGCGTGGACCGGGGCAGGCGCGCAGACGTGAGTTCGGAGCGGTCAGACATCGTGTCGACTCCTGTTGCGAGGGATGCGCTGCCATCGAGCCAGCGCTGGAACGAGCGGTTCATGCGGCTTCTTCAGCAAGCTCCATGCCGCCTGTAAGCCCGCGAGCCCGCTCATCCGCGCAGCCGGCCCGCGCGGGATCCATACGAGTCTGGGCAGACCGTTCATGGTTTGAACGATCTGTCCAAGTCCGCTGGGCCCGGGTCGGCCTACGGACCAGGCGCCCAGGCGAGTCGCCGGCCCAGGGCCTGGACGCGCTCGAGGCCAGCGTCCGCGACGTAGCTCGCGAGCGCCGGATCGAGCAAGACGGAATCGGCGGGTTCGCTGAGTCCACGCATGGCGTGACCGACCCCGCACGTCCAGTACGCACCCCCGTTCGCGGGACGGCCAGATTCATCAAGCCACCACGGCTGAACTCAGGTCAGGTGGCGCGAGCACCGCGCCGCCGCGGCGCGCGGGTGCGAGGTACTCAAGAATCTCGCCACGACAACCGGTTACAGGACACGGTCACGTCAGCCGACACCCGGCGACACCCCAGAAGTGGTCCCCGAGCTGGTCGCAGCGGTCGTCGGGTAGCGACGACGTGTGACGGAACGACGGTGCTCAGGGCACTGCTGACCGTCGCGCCAGCCAGGCGTCCACCTGGGCAAGCGGTGTCACGTGCGCTGCCTCCGACGCGGCGTAGGCGGCCCGCGCCGCGCGAGCCAGGGTCAGCGCACGGTCGCGCTCGTGCGGACCGAGCACGCGGGCCAGGAGAAACAGGGCCTGGGCGTGCTCGGCAGGGGCGACGCCCGGCCCCGACAGGATCTGGTTGCCGCGCTCGACGAGCGCGCGCGCTGCCGCGCGGTGACCGAGCGCGAGCCGGGTCTCGGCCAGCACGGTCAAGGTGCGGCCGATCTTCTCGTGGCCGGGTGGCAGCGCCCGCTCGTGGATGGCCAGCGCGCGCTCGAGGCGGACGGCCGCCTCCGCCGGTTGCCCCCGCGCCAGCAGGGCCTCGCCGAGCATCTGCTGCGCGCTCGCGACCTCGAAGTGATCGGGGTCGAGCCGCTGCTCGCGAATGGCGAGGGCGCGCTCGAGGTGACCCACCGCCTCGTCGTGCCGCGCCTCCTCCGAGGCGAGGGCGCCGAGGTTGACCAGCGTCTGGGCGACATCGGGATGGTCGCGCCCGAGCAGCTCCTCGCGAACGGCGAGGGCGCGCTCGAGATGCGCGCGCGCGCCCGACAGGTCGCCGCGCTTGACCTCGACCAGCCCGAGGTTCTGCAGCAGGGCCGCCACCTGGATGCTGCGCGCGCCGAGGGCCGGTTCGATCGTCGCCACCGCCTGTTCGTAGCGTCGCTGTGCCTCGTCCAGCCGGCCCTGGAGCAGGGCGAGGTTGCCGAGGTTCGACGCAGCGTAGCCGACGTAGGGGTGGGCGGGACCGAGGACCTGCTCCAGGATCGCCACCGCGCGGTCGAGATGCGCGCGCGCGCCGTCGTAGTCGCCTTGCTCCTGCAGGATGGTGGCGAGCCCGTTGAGGGTGATCGCGACCGGGAAGCTGCTTGGGCCGTTCAGCCGTTCACGGAGGGCGAGCGCTTGTTCGCGCGCAGCCCGCGCCCCGGCCAGGTCACCTTCGTACGCCAGGACCCCGCCGACCGCGTAGAGCAGGATGCCGCGCAGCTCGTCGTCGCCGCCGGCGCGCGCCACCGCTGCCTCCGCGATCGGACGGAGCTGACGGGCGTCGGCGAAGCGGCGCTGCTTCTCACCGACCAGCAGATAGAGGTCGAGGGCGGCCCGCGCCGCACGGCGATCGTCGCGAGCCTCGGCGGCGGCCAGATAGGCGGCGCGCAGCGAGGCCTCGGCGACCGCCGGCTCGCCTTGCTCGCGCTGCTGCTGGGCGAGGACGAGCAGCGCCTCGGCGATCATCGCGGCGTGGCCGGTGGCGCGGGCGCGCGCCTGGACCTCGGTGGCGGCGGCGAGCGCGTCGCGCGGCTTGCCAGCCTTGGCCATGACCTCGATCTCGTCGAGGTGACCGCGCACCGCGGTGATCTCGGCGCGCGCGGCCGGGTCGGCCGGCAGCGGATACGCGGTGAGCGCCGCGACATCGGCGCACTCGGCGTTGCCCGGCAGCCAGGTCGCGGCGGACACCGCGCGATCGAGCACGGCCGGGTCGGGCGCCGCCGCGTAGAGCCGGGTCAGCGCTCCCAGGGCCGCCAGCCGGCGGTCGAGGCACATCATGCGCAGATCGAGCAGGGACTCCGACTGCTCGCGGCGCACCGTTGCCTTGCAGGTCTCGATGTGCGCGCTGGTCCATCCGGCCGCGTACTCGTCGAGGATGCGCTCGACGCGATCGGCCGTCGCGGCCGCGTAGGGGCGCGCGGTCGCGGTGAAGGCGGCGCGCACGGCGACGCGGGTCGCAGGGTCCCACACGCCACCGAGCCGACGGTGGGCACCCGTGCACGCCGACGCAGCGGGCGAGTGGCCCGTCAGGCTGACCGCGATGGCCGCCACCGTCGCCAGCGCGGTCGTGCCCGCCGCCCCGAGAATCACGCGGCGCCGGCGCGCCAGGCCGTGCTCGAGCGTGGCGACCAGCGCGCTGATCGACAGGTGGCGTCGGACCGGATCACCGTCGAGGCCACGAACGATGGCGCGGCGCAGCCAGCCCGGGACGCGGACCCCGGCCGGCGGGGCCGTCAGCCGGCCGTCGATGATTGCCAGGCCGACCGCGACGGCGGGTTCCAGTCCGTCGGTGGTGTCGGCGAGGAACGGCCGGCGGCCGAACAGCGCCTCCCACAGCGAGACGCAGAAGGCGAACTGGTCGGATGACGGTCCGGCGGCGCGGCCGAGGTGCTGCTCGGGCGCCATGTAGGCGGGGGTTCCGATGAGGTCGCCGGCAGCGGTGAGCGTGGCGATCAGGCGGATGCGATCATCGCCGGCGTGGCTGTCGCAGGCGCCGCCACTGGGCACGGTCACCGCCTCGTCGGCACGTGCCGGCAACGCCGCGCCGCCGCGGTCGGCGCCGTCCGCGCCGGTGCCGTCGGACAGACGCGCGATGCCGAAGTCGCCCACCGCGACCCGGCCGTCCGCGGCGATCAGGACGTTGTCGGGCTTGAAGTCGCGGTGGATCAGCCCAGCCGCGTGGGCGGCGGCGAGGCCGCGGCCGGCGGCCACGAACGCCTCGACGATCGCGCGCCACGGCCGCGGCGTCGCGACCCACTCGCGCAGGCTGCTGCCGGCGATCAGCTCCATGGCGATGTAGACTCGGTCCTCGTCCTCGCCGACGTCGTAGACCGCGACCACGCCCGGGTGGTCAAGCTGGGCCATCGCCCGCGCCTCGCGGCGCAGGCGCTCGCTCCAGGTCGCGAGGCCGTCCTTCAGCACCTTGATCGCGACCTTGCGACCGAGCTCGGGATCATCGGCCGCCCACACCTGGCCCATCGCGCCGGCGCCGAGGCGGGCGGTCAGCTGGTAGCGACCCAGGCGGGCGCCGGCGGCCAGCGCCGGTGGCGCGGAATCCGCCGACGGCTCGATCATGCGTCACTGTATGTCACCGCCCGATGGTCAGCGTCGACGAAGTACGTCGTGAACCGGCGCCGCGCTGCGGGAACCACGCAGATCACGGCGGAGCGTTGCGCTACACTGGCCGATGATGGCGCCCGCCGTGCGCCCGATGGCCACCCCTACGCTAGGACGGGCTGGTCGTGCATCTCGGCGAGCGATTTCGCCGCGGCGGCGGCGACCGGGGCAAGGCCAGATCTACCAGTGCGGAAGGGGTGGGGCATGAATGGTCGAAGGTCATTGGTCGTCGTCGGCTCGTTGACGCTGGCGATTGCCGTGGCGCACGCCGAGCCGGCGTCGCCATCGAGCACGTCGACGCCGGCGTCGACCGGTGGACGCGTTCCGGCTCGCCTCGTCGACCGGCCCCACATCCTGCCGGCCAGGACGCTCGAGCTCGATGGCTGGATGGGCGCGGCGTGGCAGCCGGGCTACGGGTTCGTGCTCGCCGGCGTGAGCAGCCGCTATTCACTGGGCTTCCTCGAGGCGTTCCTGGGACTCGAGGCGGTCGTGATCGATCCTGAGCCCCAGGACCCGATCCTCAGCACGCTGCACGACCTCCACGCCGGCGCCCGACTCCGCCTCGGGCCGGGTTCCGGCCAGGTGAGAATCGATCGCTTCGATACCATCGGACGCCGGGTGACATACGGCGCGGCCCAGAGCGAGCTCGAGCTCCGCGGCACCTATGCGTACAAGGGGCGGGTCCGTGACAACCTGGCAGTGACCGGCGAGGGCGGTCTGGTGTTCGACGTGGACACCATGACCGAGTTCGATCGCCCGGGCGAAACGGTCCAGGCGCTCTCCGTGGTCGGACGCGTCGAGGGCCAGGTCTCCACGGCCAATCGCCTCGGCTTCGTCGCCAGCCTGCAGCTGGCCCAGCGGGTGACCGGTGGCGGCAGCAGCGTCGTTCGCAGCGGGATGCTGGTCGGCGAAGGGCTCTATACGCACGTGGCGTTCGATACCTTCGCGCGGCTCGAGACGCGCGTGGTCGACCATGGAGGTCGGGCGTACACGGTCGTGCTCGCGGCCGGCTTGCGGCTGCGCCCCCTGTAAGCCGCGCATCGGTGAGGTGCAGCTGGTCCCGACCGGATCCGAGCCGGTCGGCGCCGGGGGCCGGAAGTAAAAACCCCGCGGCAGCGCAGGGTTGATTCGAGGAGCCGCCCGGATTTGAACCGGGGGATGGTGGTTTTGCAGACCACTGCCTTACCGCTTGGCTACGGCTCCGAGTTGTCCCGCGGTCTTACCCCGGCGGCCGCGGCGCCGCAAGATGCTCGCGCTCGTTGTAGCGTCGGCCGTGGCCAAGCTCTACTTCCGCTACGGAACGATGGACAGCGCGAAGACGCTGAACCTGCTTGCGGTCGCGCACAACTATCGCAAGCAGGGCAAGCGCTGCCTCTTGCTCAAGCCCCAGCTCGACACCCGGTTCGGCACCAACACGATCGGGTCGCGCTCCGGGCTGGCGACCGAGGCCGACCTGATCGTTGGCGAAGACACCCCGCTGCCGGCCAGCCTGTTCGTCGACACCCACTGCGTGCTCGTCGACGAGGCCCAGTTCCTGAGCCCGGCGGCGGTCGAAGCGCTGCGCCGGGCGACCGTCGATCCCGGCGTCCCGGTCATCTGCTACGGCCTGCGCACCGACTTCCGGACCCGGCTGTTCCCCGGCGCGCAGCGGCTGATGGAGCTCGCCGACCGCATCGAGGAGGTCAAGGTGACCTGCCAGTACTGCAACTCGAAGGCGGTGTGCAACCTGCGGCTCCAGAACGGGAAGGCTGCGCTGGATGGGCCCACGATCCAGCTGGGCGACACCGAGTATCACCCGGTGTGCTGGCGGCACTACGACGAGGCGGTCGCGGCATCCATGAAGGCCGTCTGATCGCATCCGGAGCGAGGGGACCGTCGTCGCACCATTACAACTACTCGACGATTCAATACGTTGAAATGACAAGAAAAGTTTGGCCGTGCCGGCCGGGCGAACGTAGTGTCCGTGCACATGAACAAGCTGATCAAGATCGTGTCCGCCCTCGCCCTCGTGTCCACCCTCTCGCTTGCTGGCTGCAAGAAGAAGGACGAGGCCGGCGACACGAAGTCGACCACCACGACCACGACCACCACCACCCCCAAGGCGGGTGAGGGCACGGCCGCTGGTACGGCCGCCGTCGGCGGCACCGCGACGGGTACCTCTACCACCACCACCACCACCACGACCACCACCACCGAGAGCACTGGCGTTCCCGAGTGCGACGCCTACCTGGCCGCGTTCGAGAAGCTCGCCAAGTGCGACAAGGCCGGTCCGGCCCTCGACGGTCTGAAGCAGGGCCTCGAGGCCACCAAGCAGGGCTGGGCGGCGTGGAAGGACATGCCGGCCGACCAGCTGGAGATGTCGAAGAAGGCGGCGGCTCCGGGCTGCAAGGCTGGCGAGGACGCGCTCAAGTCGACCGCGTCGAGCCTCGGCTGCGAGATCTGATCTCGATCGCTATCCGTCGCTGCTGATCGCAGCACACGGATCGCAGCGCATGCGCCGCGCGGGACTCGTCCCGGGCGGCGTTGGCGTTTTCGGGGCAGCAGCAGCAGCAGCAGCAGCAGCAGCAGCGGCAGCGGCAGCGGCAGCAGCGGCAGCGGCAGCGGCAGCGGCAGCGGGGTCAGGGCCGCGCGTTGTCGGGTGGGGTGCGCGGCCGATCGGTAGGCGGCCCATCGGCCGGCGGCTCGGGATCGGCGTCGGGCGCCGGCTCGGCCTTCGGCGGCCGGGCCGGCTTCGGGGGCGGCCTGACCACCGGAGGTTCGCTGCCCAGCTCGGCGCGCAGCTTGCGCTCGAAGCGCTCGAGCATTGCGGCCTCGACGTAGCTCGGGCGGTCCTCGATCCGCAGCACGAGCCGCACCGCGGGCCGGCCGGCGCTCTCGACCACGACCAGCTCGAGCGCGCCCGGGAAGGTCTTGCCGTCCTCGGTCAGCTCGAAGAGGACGTAGCCGGCGTCGCCATCTTTCTCGACGATCCTCACCCGCTCGTCGACGCGCAGGAAGCGCACGGCGGCCGGAAACACCCGCGTCACCGGGTACGCGAGGGTCTTCTCACTCCTCGCCCACGCCGGGGCCGGGCGGGTGACCACCAGCGACAGCCCGAGCGCGAGGGAGCACAGGATCCTGGTCAGCCGGCTCACGGGCGGGAGCGTCGCCCGGTGGTGCATCGGCGTCCAGTTTTCGCGACGCCCACAGCTCGCGGAAGGAGACGTGGGGCGTCGCCACCGCGAGCAAGCCCACGCCGACGTACCAGATCACCTGGAGCCCGTGGATGAAGATCGCGTAGGCGAGCACGGTGCCGTAGTGCGGCGAGCCCTCGGTGGCCGCGCCGATCAGCTCGAGCGACACGCCGAGCATGGTCAGGTACTGGAACTGCCCGACCAGCCCGGGCGCGTTGGGCAGCGAGATGCCGACCGCGACCAGGCCCATGGTCGCGAACGCCCCGACCAGGGAGAGGTCGACGCCCATGCCGCGCGCGAGCAGCCAGGTCATCACGCCGTTGGCGCCCCAGTAGGCGAGGCTCCAGGCCAGGAACACGGCCATGTTGCGGCGATCGCGCAGCACCGCGAAGCCGCGGATCAGCTCGAGCAGCTTGCCCTCGAGCCGCGACGCCAGCTGCGGGAACAGCACCGACACCAGCGTGAGCTTGAGCGCGGTCGACACCGTCCACGCCGGCCACTGCAGCGCGAACACCAGGCCGATCGTCGCCACGCCGAACACGGCGAGCGCGACGTACGCGGTCGGCATCATCCAGCCGGGCGCGCCCGGGCCGCGCAGCGCGAAGAAGCAGCCGAACACCATCAGCGACACGATCAGGCCGTCGATGATCCGCTCGACCGCGACGGTGCCGAGCGCCGCCGACGCCGACACGTGGCCCTTCTTGCGGATCAGCGCCGGCCGCACCAGCTCGCCGAGCCGCGCGGGCAGGACCAGGATCGCCATGAAGCCGACCGACGACACCGCGAGCAGCCGGCCGGCGCCGAGCCGCACGCCCAGCGGCGCCAGCAGGTAATTCCACCGCCAGGCGCGACACCAGTGCACGACGACGAGCAGCGCGTAGAAGCCGACCAGGTACGGCCCGAAGCCGCGCAGGGTCAGGCGCTCGAACGCGACCTCGAGCGCCCACCGGTCGTGCGGGCTGGGCCAGATCAGCCACAGCGACAGGGCCAGCATGGCCAGGCTGAGGAACAGGTTGATCGCGAGCTTCATCGTCGTGGGCCGGTCGCTATTCGGGGAGCTCGCCGGCGAGGATCGCGCGCGGGCCGTCGTCGAGCAGCCGCACGACCGCGGCGCGCCCGAGCCGTTTCTCGATCCACGCGATCCCCTCGGCAGCGCTGCGGACATCCTCGAGCGTGTGCGAGTCGGTCGCGACCGCCGCGGCCAGGCCCTCCTCGACGAACCGCCGGGCGGCCTTCTGCTGCTTCTTCCCGTGGTAGCCAGCGATCGCGCCAAGGTCGATCTGGAACGCGCAGTGCTGGCGGAGCCGCTCGACCATGGTGTCGTCGCCCCAGAGAGGTTCGTAGCGCTCGGGGTGGGCCAGGACCGGGGTCCGGCCGGCCATGCGCAGGCGGAACAGGTGCTCGATCAGGCCGATCGGGAGCGCGGCCGGCCGCAGCTCCACCAGGAACACGGTCCCGTCATCGTAGGACGGGATCTCGTTGCGCTGCGACCGCTCGAAGAACACATCGTCCCACATGTTCTCGGCGGCCAGCCGCACGGTCGGTCCGCCAGTAACCTCGCGGGCCTGCGCGAACGCGACGTCGATGGCGGCCCGCGTCGGCATGAACTGCCCGGCCTTCTGATGCGGCGTGGCATAGACGTCGGAGAACCCCAGCGCGCCCAGCGCGCCGATCATCGCCCGGGTGGTGGCGACGTCGCGCGAGCCGTCATCGAGCCCGGCGAGCACGTGCGAGTGGAGGTCGACGAAGCCCACGACGGACGGATGTAACGTACGGCAACGGTGCGGAGCAACGCCAGGACGCAACTTGCCGACATCGCGAGTGTCCCGGGAACGCTGCCGTTGCTCCGCCAGATCACGCGTGATAATGATCTGATTGGCGCCGGCACCCCCCCGCCACACGAGGAACGAATGGCCAGCCAGCCCGAGAAGCGCGAAAATTCGGTTCTGTTTTCCCTCCGCGAGCTCCGCTCGATCGAGGAGAGCCGGGTCAAGGAAGAAGAAGACGCGACCCGCTCCGCCGAGGAGGCGCGCATCCGCGCCAAGATGGACGAAGAGCGGCGCTTGCGCGAGACCGAGGAGGCCAAGCAGCGGGCCACCCTGGAGCAGGCGCGCCTCGAGCGCGAGGCCGCCGAGGCCCGCGTCCGCGAGGAGGCGATGCGGATCCAGGAGGCGGAGGCGCGTGCGCGCGCCGATCACCAGGCTCAGCTCGAGGCGTCGCGCCTCCATCACGAGATGGAGATCCGCAAGACCGAGGCGTCGAAGAAGCGTCCGGTGGCCCTGGTCGTCGCGATGCTCATCTTCGCCGCGATCACCGTCGGCGCGGTGCTCTTCATGGTCCAGCGCTCCAACGAGAAGGAGCGCGCCGAGGCCGCGCAGAAGCAGGCCGAGGAAGATCGCGAGAAAGCCGACGCGATCGCCAAGCAGAAGTCGCAAGAGACCGCCGACCTCAAGGCCCAGCTCGAGAGCCTGAGCGAGGCCGTCGAGCTGCTCGACAAGCAGATGGCCGAGGCCGATCGCCAGCTGGCGTCGGCGACCAACGAGGCCGACCGCCAGAAGGTCCGCGAGCGCCAGGCCGCGATCAACGCGTCCAAGCGCGAGGCCCAGGCCCGCATCAACAAGGTGCGCGCCGGCGTGAAGCTGAAGTGCCCGCCCGATCAGCCGCTCTGCTGATCCAGGCTCGTCGCGACTCGTAGTCATGCGCGGCCCCTCGAGGGCCGCGCGGCATTTTCGGAGAGCGTCGCGACCAACCTGGCCGCGATTTCATGGATCGCATCGCGGCCATCCCGATCTACACTTGAGGTGATCGGGAGGTGACCATGGCGTCAGGATCGGCCCCAGGCGGCGACCAGCCCTCGTTGCATTGTGAGTGTCGGCGCGCGCCGGGGTTCGAGCGCGGCCTGCTCCGATGGAGCTTCGCGCTCCTCATCTTCAGCGCAGCCACCCTCGATGCGATGTGGGTGATACCGGCCCAGCGCGTGGTGCGCGAGCGCGCGAGCGTGACCGATCCGTACCTGCGCAAGTGCCCGGCCCGGGCGGTCGCACGGCCGGCCCCGCCGGGCGAGCGCGAGCTGCGCGTGATCGACATCAAGCTGATGACGCCGCGGCAAGCGGCGCGCTAGCGCCCTCGACCGGCGAGCGGGCATCACCCGCGAGACTCGCGTCCAGCGTCGCGACGGATGCGGTCTGACCGCTTGTTGTGGAGTAGAGTGCCCGCGATGCACGAGGTCGATCTGCGCTCGGACACCGTGACCCGGCCGACCCCTGCGATGCGGCAGGCGATCGCGACCGCCGAGGTCGGCGACGACGTCTACGGCGAGGACCCGACGGTCCGCCGCCTCGAGGAGACGGTGGCCGAGCTGCTCGGCACCGAGGCCGCGCTGTTCGTCCCCAGCGGCACGATGGCGAACCAGCTCGCGCTGCGCGCGCTGGCCCGCCCCGGCGAAGAGGTGATCGCCGGCCACGACGCACATTGCTGGCGGTTCGAGTCCGGCGCGCTGGCCGCGCTCGCCGGGCTCCAGACCCAGATCCTGCCCGGCGACGGCCGCTTCACCGCCGCCGCGGTGCGCGCGGCCTACAAGCCAGAGATCTCGTACCTGTCGCCGACGACCGTGGTCGCGGTGGAGAACACTCACAACATGGGCGGCGGCGCGGTGTGGCCGCGCGGCCAGCTCGACGAGGTCCTGGCGGCCGCGCGCGAGCTCGGCATGTCCACGCACCTCGACGGCGCCCGGCTGTGGAACGCCGCGATCGCGACCGGGCAGCCCGAGCGCACGCTCGCGGCTGGCTTCGACACCGTCAGCGTGTGCCTGTCGAAGGGGCTGGGCGCCCCGGTCGGGTCGCTGGTCGCCGGATCGAAGGACGTCGTCGCGCGCTGCCACCGGTTCCGCAAGATGTACGGCGGCGGCATGCGGCAGGCCGGCTTGCTCGCCGCCGGTGGACTGCATGCCCTCGCCCACCACCGCCCCCGGCTCGCCGACGATCACGCCAACGCGCAGGTGATCGCGCGGCGACTGGTCGACGTGCCCGGGTTCGCCGTCGACCTGACCCGGGTCGAGACCAACATCGTCATGGTCGAGGTCGCCGACGCGCTCGATCCCGCCGCGCTGGTCGCGCGCTGCCAGGCCGAGGGCGTGCGTATCTCGCACATCGCGGCGCGGCGGCTGCGCCTGGTCACGCACCTCGACGTCGATCGCGCCGCCTGCCTGCGCGCCGCCGAAGTCCTGGCCACGGCCGCGCGGTCATGACGCGCGCGCTCGTGCTGGTGGCGACCGCGGCGTGCTCGGCCTCGGCCCTGCCGTCGGAGCTCGCCCGCGCCTACGAGCGCGAGCAGGCCGGCGACGATGCCGGCGCGCTGGCGGCCTACCGCGCCACGTCGGCCCGGCTGTGCGCCGAACCGGGGCCCTCGCGCCAGGAGCGCGACGACTGCGCGCGCGCCCTGGTCGGCGAGGCCGAGCTGCTCGAGCGCACCGGCGAGGTCGACCAGGCGATCGCGGCCTATGCGGCGATCCCGTCCCGCACCGGCGGCGCCGCGCCACCGTCGGCGCTCGGGCTGTTCCGCGCCGGGCGTCTGTCGTACGACCGCGATCGGGTCGACGTGGCCGCGGGCTACCTGTGGAAGGTGGTCGCCGACTACCCCGACGAGGCGTTCGCGGCCGACGCGATCGGCTTCATCGTCGAGCGGACCCGCCGGATCGACGCCCGGGCGCTGTGGGCGCGCCTGAGCGAGCTCTATCCCGCGCTCGACGCGCGCGACGTCGCCGACAATCTGCTGTGGTGGCTCGCCGAGCTGGCCGAGCACGAGCTGGCCGACCCCATGGCGGCGCGGGCCCTGTACGACCGGATCCCGACCGACCACCCCACCAGCGGCCTGCGCGACGACGCCCGCTGGCGCGGCGCCACGCTGTCGCGGGCGGCGGGCGACTTCGAGGGCGCGGTGACCCGGCTGCGCGGGCTGCTGGCGACCCGCGAGGTCTCGCTCGGCGCCGGCTCGTACTTCTCGGTCTGGCTCGACGACGGGCAGCTGCTGCTCGGCCGGGTCCTGCGCGACGATCTGAAGCGCCCGGACGCCGCCCAGGCCGCGTTCGCCAAGCTGCCGTCGGACTATCCGCGCTCGATCCTGGTCGACGACGCGCTCGACGAGCTGGCGGCCACCGCGCTCGCCCGCGGCGACGCGCAGGCGGCGTGCCAGGCCAGCGCCCGCCTGCTCGCGCACGATCCCGACAGCCGGTTCGCCGCGCGCGCGCGCGAGCGCCGGGCCGCGCATGACTGTCCGGAGACCGGACGTTGACCACGGCCGCGGCCAAGCTCGAGCTGCGCGACGTCAGCGTCCGGTTCGGGACCCGGCTGGTGCTCGACCGGGTCAACCTGACCGTCGCGCCGGGGGCCCGGCTCGGCGTGATCGGCCCGGCCGCCGCCGGCAAGAGCGTGCTGGTCAAGGTCATGGCCGGCCTGGTCGCGCCGACCGCCGGCCGGGTGGTGATCGACGGGGACGACGTCACCGGCTGGAGCGAAGAGCGGATGGCGCCGGTGCGGTCGCGGATCGGCATGCTGTTCCAGAACTACGCGCTCTACGACTTCCTCAGCGTCGGCGACAACGTCGGCTTTCCGCTGGTCCGGCGCGGCGAGCCGGCGCCCGAGATCGCCCGCCGGGTCGGCGAACGGCTGCGCGCGGTCGGCCTGGCCGGCAACGAGACCAAGCTGCCGTCGCAGCTGTCGGGTGGCATGAAGAAGCGCGTCGGGATCGCGCGCGCGACCATCGCCGCGCCCGAGCTGGTGCTGTACGACGAGCCGACCGCCGGCCTCGATCCGGTGACGACCTCGAAGATGTACGACCTGCTGCGCGCCGACCACGACCGCAGCCGGGCCACCGCGGTCGCGGTGTCGTCGGACGTCACCGCCCTGCTCGGCTTCGTCGAGACCGTGGTCTTCGTCTACCAGGGCCGCGCCCACTACCAGGGGGCCGCCGCGACCCTCGCCGACGCACCCGATCCGGTGGTGCGCCAGTTCGTCCGGGGCGCGCTCGATGGACCGCTGGTAGGCTAGCGTCCCTCCGTGCTTGGCGAACGCACCCTCACTGTTCTCGGCGGCCGCGCGGTCGCGGTCAGCCGCGAGCTCGGCGGCATCACGATCCTGTTCGCGCAGGTGCTGCGGGCGCTGGTCCCGCCGCGGCTCGATGGCCGCGAGCTGGTGCGCAACCTCTACAAGATGGGCAACCGGTCGGTGCCGATCGTCGCCCTCACCGCGTTCTTCGCCGGCGGCCTGATGGTCGTGCAGGCGGCGCCGTTCGTGAAGCGACTCGACGCGACCTCGCTGGCCGGCTGGGCCGCGGGCTACGCGGTGCTGCGCGAGGTCGGGCCGATCCTGATCGCGCTCATGTTCTCGGGCCGGGTCGGCGCCAACAACACCGCCGAGCTCGGCACGATGACCGTGACCGAGCAGCTCGACGGCCTGCGCGCGCTGGCGATCGACCCGATCCGCTACCTGATCGTGCCGCGGGTGGTCGCGATGATGGTGATGCTGGTGTGCCTGACCGTGATCGGCGATCTGGTCGCGCTGGTCGGCGCCACGCTGGTGGCCAAGGCCGTGCTCGGCATCGACTGGGGCATCATGTACGGCAGCTTCGTCGACAACCTGAAGCCAGACGACTTCCTCCACGGCGTGTACAAGTCGCTCGGGTTCGGCCTGTCGATCGCGGTGACGTCCTGCTACTTCGGCGTCACCGTGCGCGGCGGCGCGGTCGGCGTCGGCCGCGCGGTCAACGCCGCGGTGGTGGCGGCCGCGGTCTCGGTGATGCTGCTCGACTTCTTCCTCACGTACATCAACGTATGAGTGAGCCGACGCCCCCCGAACGCCCCGGGCTGCCGACCCGCACCGGCCGCGCGCTGGTCGACCGCGTCGCCGACGTCGGCAGTGGTGGGCTCGGCTACGGCCGGGCCGCGCTCGAGCTATGGCTGGTCCTGATCGGGACCCTCGCCGGGATCATCCGCATGATGCGGCGGGGCACCGCCCGGCCCAAGGGCGCGGTGCTCGAGCAGATGTGGGTGATCGGCAACCGCTCGCTCCTGTTCATCGCGGTCACCCTCGGCTTCATCGGGATGGTGATGATCTACCAGGCGTGCCTGCAGTTCTCGCGCGCGATCGGCGACCTGTCGCAGGTCGGCGTCCAGTTCGCGCGCCTGATCATCTCGGACATGGGCCCGACCCTCGCGGCGATGATGCTGGCGACCCGGGTCGGCGCCGGCATCGCCGCCGAGATCGGGTCGATGAAGGTCACCGAGCAGGTCGACGCCCTGCGCATGTCGGGCGTGCTGCCGATCGACTACCTGCTGGTCCCGCGGTTCCTGGCGTCGGTGGTGATGATGGTGGTGCTGGCGGTCATCGGCGCCGCGATCATGTACGGGACCGGCGGCCTGACCGCGTACCTGTCGTTCGGGGTCAACCCGCGGGTGTTCTACGACCTGTCGATGGTGGAGCCGCGCCACCTCGTGCTCGGGCTGCTCAAGGCGCTCTGCTACGGGGCGGCGATCCCGATCGTCAGTGGGTTCTGCGGCCTGCGCGCGCACGGCTCCAGCGAGGGCGTCGGCTGGGCGACCACCGCCGCGGTCGTCGGCAGCTCGTTCGCGGTGCTCGCGATCGACTTCTTCCTGTCGGTCGGGGCGCTCTGGCTCCTCGGCGGTGACGTGTGAGCGGCGGCGCTGCGTACATCGAGTTCCGCGACGTCCACAAGGCGTTCGACGGCAAGCCGGTGCTGCGCGGCATGACCCTGGCGGTCGCGCGCGGCGAGATCCTGTTCATCATCGGGACCTCCGGCGTCGGCAAGTCGGTGACGATCAAGCACCTGGTCGGCTTCCTCCAGGTCGACGCCGGCGAGATCTGGTTCGACGGCAAGCGCGTCGATCAGCTCGACGAGCACGGCTTCTACCCGGTGCGGCGCCGGATCGGCATGGTCTTCCAGAACGCGACCCTGTTCGACTCGATGACGCTGGTCGAGAACGTCGCGCTGCCGCTGCGCAAGCACGGCAAGATGCGCCAGGCCGCCGCGCTCGGCCACGCGATGGGCCTGCTCGAGCGGGTCCACATGGGCGCCTTCTCCGACCGGTACCCGGCCGAGCTGTCCGACGGCATGCGCAAGCGGGCCGCGATCGCGCGGACGCTCACGATGGAGCCCGAGGTCGTGCTGTTCGACGAACCCACGACCGGGCTCGATCCCGTGAACGCCCGGCGGATCGACGGCCTGATCCAGGAGCTGTCGAAGACCATGGGTGTGACGGCCGTGGTGGTCAGCCATGATCTGACGTCGATCTTCACGATCGCGGACCGGGTGGCGTTTCTGTACGAGGGCCGGGTGCATGCGGTGGGGACGCCGGCCGAGCTGCAGGCGAGTCCGGATCCGGTGGTGCAGCAGTTCATCACCGGGCAGTCGCACGGGCCGATGGTCACGCCCGGGTTCTGATCTGCTCCGAGGCTTCGCGCAGGGGTTGGGGTGGCGGCAGCGGCAGCGGCAGCGGCAGCGGCAACGGCAGCGGCGGCGGTAGGCCCGGTTCTATGGGTGACTGGCTTCTGGAGCGAGGCATGCCTGCCGGGGGGCTGGGGGGCGCCTTCGCCGCGCGCCGCGCACGGCCCGTGCCACGCGCCCGCGGAGGCGGTGGTGCATGGGGCGCCGCCGTTGGCACGTGACGCCGAGAGCACCA
>JBKJLC010000206.1:0-7512 GCA_046597055.1 Kofleriaceae bacterium
GCGCCCGCGAGGAGCCGGGTCGCCGTGGTATGCGGTGGCGATGCGGTGCGCCGCCCTGGTCCTCGCCTGCGCCACCGCCGGTGGTTGCGGCGCCGGTGCGCGGCCCGACCCGGTCGCCGAGGCCGTGAAGGCCGGCCTCGCCGAGCAGCTCGGGGTCGCGGTCGCGCAGGTGCAGTGCAGGCCCGGCGGCTGCGAGGCGACGCTGGTCGGGGGCGCGGTGGTCGCGGTGCGGCTCGAGGGCGAGCGTGCGCTGACCTGGGAGAGCGAGGAGGTGGTGATCACCACCGCGCTCACCGCGCGGATCCACGGCGAGCTGGCCGGGCTCGGGGTCGAGGCCGCGGTCGACTGCGGGCCGCCGCGGGTGGCCAAGCCCAGCGAGCCTGTCCGCTGCGAGCTCGCCGGCGGCGGCGCCGCCTGGGTCACGATCGAAGCGGACGACGGGCTCGCGATCGAGATCGCGCTGACCGCCGCGATCGTCCGGGCCCGGACCGAGGAGGTCGACGTGCCCGGCCTCGACGACCTGTCGCGCGCGCTCGACACCGACGAGGCGCAGGGCGCCGGGCCGGGGCCGGAGGGTGGCCCTGAGCCGAGGGCTTCCGAGGCCGACCGCGCCGGACTCGCCGACGCCGGTCTCACCGGCAACTGATCCCGGCGGGCCGCCCCAGGCGCGCGTCGGGCCTGCGGCTCGGTGATCACAAGGGCGCGCTACGATGCCCGCCATGTCTCGCCTCTGCACGTGGCCGCTGCGCCTGGTCACGCTGACCGCCGTTGTCCCGCTCGCGGCCAGCTGTCCGGCCAAGCCCGAGCCGGGGCCGGCCCCGGCGGTGCCCCGGACCCGCACCGGCTCGATCACGCTGTCGGTGGTCGGGACCAACGACCTGCACGGCGCGGTCGATCGGCTGCCGATCCTCGCCGGCTTCATCTCCAACCTACGCGCCGCGCGCGCCGCCGACGGCGGCGAGGTGCTGCTGGTCGATGCCGGCGACATGTTCCAGGGCACCCTGGCCTCCAACCTCGCCGAGGGCGCGCCGGTCACCGCCGCGTACAACCTGATCGGCTACGACGCGGTCGCGATCGGCAACCACGAGTTCGACTTCGGTCCGGCTGGACCCGCGGCGACCGCGGCCGGCCCCGGCGACGACCCGCGCGGCGCGCTGCGGGCGCGGGCGCGCGAGGCCCGGTTTCCGTTCCTGATGGCCAACGTCCTCGACGTCGACACCGGCAAGCGGCCGGCGTGGGACAACGTGCTCGGCTCGCTGATGATCGAGAAGGGCCCGGTGATCGTCGGGGTGATCGGCGTGACCACCGAGGCCACGCCGTTCACGACGATGCCGGCCAACTTCCTCGGGCTCGAGATGGCCAAGCCGGGGTTCGCGGTCGCCGCCGAGGCCGCCGCGCTGCGCACGCGTGGCGCCCAGGTGGTCGTGGTCGCCGCCCACATCGGCTCGAAGTGCCAGGACCTCCACGATCCCAACGACGTGTCGTCGTGCGATCAGGAGGAGGAGCTGTTCACGATGATCCGCGCCCTGCCGCCCGGCGTGGTCGACGTGATCGTCGCGGGCCACACCCACGCGGCGATGGCCCACCGGGTCGGCGAGGTCGCGGTCATCGAGTCGTACGCGAACGGCCGTGCGTTCGGGCGGGTCGATCTGCGGATCAACCCGCGCGGCGTGGTCACCGGCGTCAGCATCCTGCCGCCGACCATCCTGTGCGGGGATGCGCTCGACGGCGATCCGGTGCCGGGCGCGGCCTGCCGGCCCGGCCCCTACGAGGGCCAGCCGGTGGTGGCGAGCCGCGAGGTCGCGGCGCTGGTCGCCCCGGCCGAGGTGGCGGCGCGCGACGTCGAGCAGCGGCCGCTCGGGGTGACCCTGAAGACCGAGGTCACGCGCGGCTACGCGACCGAGAGCGCGCTCGGCAACCTGTTCGTCGATCTCATGCTGGCCGCGCGGCCCGACGCCGACGTGGCGATGACCAACGGCGGTGGCCTGCGCGCGGATCTGCCGGCCGGGCCGCTGACCTATGGCGCGCTCTACCGCGCGATGCCGTTCGACAACCGGCTGGCGGTGATCACGCTCACCGGCAAGCACCTGCGCAAGCTGGTCAGCAACAACCTCCACGGCGGCAGCGGCATCTTCGTCTTCGGGGGCGTGCGGGTGAAGGCCACCTGCAAGGCGGGGCGGCTCGACGTCGTGCTCCGCGACCAGGCCGGCGCGGTGATCGGCGACGACCGCAGGCTCAGCCTGCTCGCGTCGGACTTCCTGGCGTCGGGCGGCGACGGCGCGATCGGCCGGCTCGGCCTGCCCGATGGCTCGATCCAGCTGACCGACCTCATCATTCGCGACCTGATGGCGAGCGCGCTGACCCGCCGCGGCGGGACGCTGACCGCCACCGACCTGTTCGATCCGAAGCAGCCGCGGCTCGACTATCCGCCGCCGCGGCCGGTCAAGTGCGGCGCGGCCGGCGGCGCGCCGCCGCCGCCATGAGCGAGGCTGCCGCGATGACCCTCGAGCTGACAACCTGGCTGGCTGGCCTCGGCCCGACCGGGCCGCTCGAGCTCGACGAGCTGGCGGCGTGCTTCCTGCGCCACTGCCGCGGGCACGCGGGAGCGCTGCGCGAGGCCCGCTCGGTCGGGCTCGATCGCAGCCTGGCCGGCTGGCGCGCGACCCTGGCCGACGGGTTCCGCACGGTGCTGCGGACCACCGTCGCCAGGCTCGACGAGCTGGCCACCGAGACCTCGCTCGAGGTGCTGTGGCAGCGCCTGCAACGCGGCCTGCCCGAGCGCCCCGACATCGCCGCGGCGCTGGTGGCGCGGGTGGTCGCCGACGCGCTCGACGAGGCGATCGGCCACCGCTACGTCGACTGCTTCCGGCGGCGTGGTCGCTGGCGGCTGGCGCCCGGCGACCCGTTCCCGGTCGCCGAGCCGGCGCTGCGCGAGCTGTTCGGCCGGCACCTCACCACCCACCCCGACGTGCGCGATCTGCCGATCGATCGCACCAGCCGGCTGGCCCTGACGCCCGAGGCCGACGGGGTCGAGCTGGTGGTCGACTTCAGCCTGAGCCTGCCGGTCCCGGGCGTCGGCGCGACCCTCGCGGTGTGCGTGCCGCACGGGTCGCCGTCGGAGGCGCTCCGCTTCGAGGCCGATCCGGCCCGCGGCGAGTTCTTCGGCGTGCGGCCGCGCGATCCGGCGGCCGCGGTGGCGGTGGTGCGCACGCTGGTCGACCAGGCGCTCGAGGCGGGCGCCAGCCTGATCGTGTTCCCGGAGCTGGCGGTCGCCGACGACGCGCTCGCCGAGCTCGAGCGGGCGATCGACGGGACCTCGGCGCTGGTGGTCGCCGGCAGCCGCCACACCCTGGTGGCCGGCGCGCCGCGCAACGTCGCCACCGTGCTCGCCGCCGGCGCGCGCCTCGAGAGCTACAAGTTCAACCCGTTCGTCACCGGCGATCTGATCGAGGGCATCACCACCGCGCCGGCCCAGGTGATCGTGCGCGGCACGCTCGACGCCGCCGGCCGCTACGCGTGGTCGATGGCGGTGCTGGTGTGCAAGGACTTCCTGTCGCTCGGCGCCCACCACGCGCTGACCGCGGCGCGGCCGAGCGTGATCGTGGTGCCGGCGCTGACCGAGCGCACCGCGGTGTTCGAGGCCGACGCGATCGGCCTGACCGGCGCGACCCAGGCGACCTGCATCATCGCCAACCAGGTCGACGCCGGTGACGCCGCGCGCGAGGACGCCGCGGTCGTCATCATCACGCGCCCGGTGCCGTGGGCGCTGTGCGAGGTGGTCCGACGCGGCGAGATGGAGCCACCCGCGTGCATCCTCCTCACGCTGCGACCGGCGCCGCCCTGACCCGGGCGCGTCAGGGGTACGAGATGGTGTGCGACCGCGAGGTGCGGCGATTGCCGTGAAAGTCCTGGGCCTCGGTCGACCACCAGTAGCTGTACGACTTGAGCGTGAAGCCACTGGTGCAGCGCGGCAGCGTGACCTCGGCGTAGAGCCAGATCCCGTTCGAGACCGACGAGCCCACCGAGCCGGCCTGCTCCTCGACCTGGGGCTGCGTCAGCGGGAGGGTGCGGCTGCAGATGTCGCCGCGGCAGCACGTCCACGCGAAGCTGCTGCGCATCGTGAGACGCTGAGTCCCGCCGCTGTCGAGCGCGGACGCGACCGCCAGCACCGTCTGGCCCGGCCTGATGCGGAAGTCGACCGAGCCGGTTGGCCCGACCAGCTGGACGTACTGGTCGTCGACCCACACGCCGTCCCAGGTATTGGGCCGGCTGGTGTCCGAGGCGGGTACCGTGACAGTGCTGAAGTGCTCGCACGCGGTGAACCCGGTGGCGAGCAGCAGAAGGGCGGAGGCAAGGAGCAGAAATCCGGTGCGGCTGGGCATACGGCATCGTCGTGCAATGCCCGTGAGCGCCGTGACAGCAAGAGTCGGCAAGGACCTGAATCGGCTGGTGCCGGCGACTGACACGCTGCAGAGAGGTGGTCCGCGACGCCGCGTGTCCGACCCCGGCGAACCCCGGCAAAGCCGGGCGGGCGTCGGGACAACCATTGCGCAACCGTTGCGGCGCCGTTACAGTGGCGACAGGTCCTGATCAGGACCGGCAGGCGCCGCATGAATCTCGACGAGCTCATCCCCTGGTTCGCGGCCGCTCCTGGCGACCCCCGCCGCCTCCGCTCGTTGACCGGCTCGCTCGGGATCGAGCTGACCCGCCGCCGCCTCGATCACCTCGAGCCGACCCTGGCCGCGCTGCAGCGCGCCGGGACCACGTTGCCGACCCTGGGCCAGGCCCGGCTTGGTACCGACCCCAGCGACCCGCGCTACCTCGCCGGCTACGTGACCGCGCTCGAGGATCTGCTGCGCGCGTTCCAGGCCGAGCTGGGTGAAGCCGAGACCGAGCGCGAGGTGCTGCACTACGTCCGCACCGAGCCCTACCGCGCCGTGCTGCTCGCGATCGCCGGGGGCGCCGAGACCCCGACCGAGATCGCGGCGAGCATGGGCAAGCACAAGTCGAGCGCGAGCCGGGCGCTGGCCGCGCTGCGCGAGGCCGGCCTGGTCGCCGCGTACTCGGCCCCCGACGGGAACGATCGGATGCGCCCGCACGCGCTCACGTTGCGCGGTCAGCGCGTGGTGACCGAGCTCCGTGGCGATCGCGGCCGCCGCGCCGAGAGCACGCGCTCGAGCTCGGCCGACAAGGCGGTCGCCAAGAAGAAGACGCCGGGTAAGGGCACGCGGGCGCCGTCGGCGAGCGCCACCGGCACCCGCCGGCGCTGACCGCCACGGGTGGGCCGCCGTCAGCGCGCGGCGCGCTGCGGCAGCACCGGCGCCGCGGTCCGGGCGCCGGTGATGCGGCGCAGCTTGCGCGCCACGAAGAACACGGTGATCGCGAAGACCCCGAGGCCGACCGCGAGGATGCGCCAGCGATAGGCGCCGCCGCGGGCCGGGCGGGTCGAGGTCCAGAAGCCCGAGGGCCGGCCGGTGCGGACCTCGACCGCGCGCTGGTTGGAGCCGGGCGCCGGCTCCTGCGCCCACGGCATGGTCGAGCCGGCCTGCGGCGGCTCGGCCTGCGGCGGGGGGGCCAGCAGCCCGTCGCCGGGGGCCGGCTGGGCGGCCGCCGACGGGACCGCGGTCGCGAGCATGGCGGCAAGCAGCAGGCGGCGCACGAACGACGGTGTACCCGCGCCGTCTCGCGCCCGCAACCCGGTGCGCTCACATGCCGCGCCCGCCTGGTACCGACGCACCCTGCGCGTCTGGCCCTCAGGATCCCGCACATCTTTCCCGGTGGCCCTGAGCCAGGGCGAGCGCACGCGAGCCCGCCGTCGAAGGGCAGTCCGTCGAAGATCACGTGCGGCACCTTGGCGCTCTGCCCTTCAACCCGGCGCCTGCGGCGCCGGCTCAGGGCCACCGGGAAAGGGCAACGCTTTCGATCACGTGGCGAGTTGTGAGCAACCCCGAGGGCGGCCCGTCGAAGATCGCGTGCTGCACCCTGCGGGTGAATCAGGGCCACCGGAACCTCGTGGGCTCCGGGGCGGTCGCGGGCGCAAAAGTTGCCCGACTTGCGCCCCGGCTCGACGCTCGCCCCATGCGCTTCACTCGCGCACCGATCACCCTCGCGGCGCTCGCGCTGGCTGCGGCGCACCCCGCCGCGGCCGACCCGCTCGCGACCGCCACCGTCGGGTCGGAGCCCGCGGCCGACCCGCCCACCAGGCTCCATCTCGCTGCCGCCGCCGGCGCCGGCGTCGTCGCCGGCCAGGCGACCTCGGCGGTCCGGATCGGCGCGGCGGTGGGACGACCGTGGTTGACCCTTGCGGTCGCCGCCAACCTCCGCACCGTCGGCGATCGCTTCGCAACCGAGGACTGGAACGAACTGGCTGATGTCGCCGGGGTGGTGCACACGCTGGTCGTCCGCAACGCCGCCGCGCGCGCCCGCGCTGCGCTGGTCCCGACCGCGGACCACGGCGCCGAGCTCGCCGCCGGTGCGCTCGCCCGCATCTCGCTCGGCACCGGCGCGGTGGTCGACCGCGCGATCCCCGCGATCGACGCGCGCGCCCATCCCGGCGTGCACGCCAGGCTCACCGGCCCGCGCTGGGCCGCCGAGCTCGCCATCGACGATCTCGCCGCGCCGCGCCTGCTCGCCGCCGCGGGCCGCGCGCCGATCGCCGGATGGATCGCGAGCGCGACGCTCGCCGCCGACCCTGCGATCCCGGCGCCGATGACCGACGTCATGGCGACCGGCGCCGCCCGCGCGCTGGTGGTCGGCAGCGCCGGTGTGGCGCGTCCGATCACGCGCTCGACCTGGGTCGGCGCCGCGTATGCCGAGGCCGCGCTGTTCACCCGCGGCGGGCTCGGCCTTCACGGAGGCGCCCGCGGCGCCACCCGCACCGGCGACGCGATCGTCCGGGCCCGACTCGAGCTCACCGCCGGCACCGCCGGCTGGACCGCCGCGCCGTTCGGTCCGCTCCACCGCGTGGTCGCGACCGAGCTGCCCACGCGGGCCGACGCCGGATCGCTCGGCGGCCTCGGCGCCGCCGGCCACGTCGCGGTCGACGCCACCGGCCTGCGCGCCGCGGCCGGCGCCCGCCATCGACCCGGGCTCGGCACCGAGCTCGACGCCGAGCTCGGGTTCGCCGTCGGCCGGTTCGAGCTTGCCGCCTGGGCCGCGGTCAACACCGCCCCGGTCTCGCGCTGGGCGCTCGTCCTCGAGCCGCGCGTTCGCGTCGCGCGCAACCTTCGCGCCGGCCTCGACCTCGGCCGCCTCTACCGCCGCGACCTCGACCTCGACGGCACCCGCGGCCTCTGGCACGCGCTCGCCTGGTTCGCCGTCGACCTCGATCGCTGACTCCGCCTCGTTCTCGCGGTCGCTCGTTCCCGTTCTCCTGCTCCTGATCCTTCTCGCTCTCCCTCTCCCTCTCCCTCTCGCTCTCCCTCTCCTTCTCCTTCTCCTTCTCCTTCTCCTTCTCCCTCTCCTTCTCCTTCTCCCTCTCCTTCTCCTTCTCCCTCTCCCTCTCCCTCTCCG
>JBKJLC010000208.1:0-15175 GCA_046597055.1 Kofleriaceae bacterium
CGCGCGGCTGGGCCCGATGTGAGGCCCGGGCGCGACCGCCAGCAAGACGAGCGTCGGGACTCCGGCCGGCGACCGGGTCAGCACGTGGCAGCGGGCAGGCGGCAGGCCTCATGATCCTGCCCATCGGCACCGCTGAAAGTGCAGCGCCACGCGGCCGGCGTTTCGCGAGCCCGGCTTGCCTTCCGAGGTCCCGAGACCGAGTGCGGAGTGCCGAGCGCCGAGCTGGGTCTGAACCAGGACATAGGTAACACTTCACAGAGGGGACATGGGTGACATTTCGGGGTCTGGTTTTCGGAGCGGTCGTGACTACGCACGGCGCGCGGCGGCCTTCAATTGCCGCCCGCGCCGAGGTGGATGAACCTTGACCAGTGGTCGCAGGCGCTGGGCCCATTCGAAGCGGAGCTCGCGGCTGGCGGACGTCGTGACCACCCTTAGCCAGCCGATGAGGAGGTGACCAAACCAGACGCGGTACGTCGCCATGTCCAGCGGCTCGAGTGCGACCGTCTGGAAGGCCAGCGCACCGCTGATGAACGTGGACTCGCCACGAAAGAACACCTGACCGCGATTGCCGAGACGCCGTTCCGCGGCATTGCGAGGTTTCGGCGGCTTGTAGTGCGGGCTCCAGCGTCGCGCGCTGCGCTTGTAGAACGCGGCGGGCGGACGTTGGCCGAGGGCCTCGTGGGGGCGGTGGTGGTTGAACTCGTGCCGCCAGCGGTCGAGGACCGCTTGCTGCGCGCGGATGTTGAGCATGCGTGAGGTCTCCACCTCGTTCGCGATGTCGGCATGCATGCGTTCGTGGCCGCCGTTGTCCTGCGGCTTTGCCGGCCGCGTGTGGTGGACCTGGATGCCCAGCGACCACCACCAAGCCGACAACGCCGTGAGCCCAAGCGGGTTCTGCGTGGTGCCGAACGGCGGCCCGTTGTCGACGAGGATTGCCTTCGGTGACCCATGTGCCTTGAACAGGCGGATGAACCTTGCCCGCACCGATTCGGTGCGCGTGTCGGGCAACGCGCGCAACTCCAGCACGAAGCGACTGAAGGCGTCGCGGACGCTGAGTGGCTCGCAGCGCGCCTGGTCGCCGGTCCGCCACCAGCCCTTGAAGTCGACCGTCCATAGGTCGTTGGCGGCGCGGACGTGGACAGGCAGACGGCCGCCGTCCGGCTCCGCGAATGCTCGCCGCGTCCGCTTCACCGCATGACTGAGGCCCGTCCGCGTCAGCACGCGCGCGATGGTGTTGAGGGACGGCGCCTTCCCATGAATCGCTTCCAACAAGGGCTTCAACTTCTTCGGGCCCCACGTCGGATGCGCCACTCGGAGCCGGACAATCTCCTCGACCACCGTCCCCGCGGTGGCATGCGGTGAGTCGCGCGGGCGACGCGACTCGTCCTCCAGGCCCGCTACTCCCAGCTTCTTGAAGCGGCCTATCCATTTGTAGCCGGTCTTCCGGCTCACCGCGTACTCGCGGCATAGGTCTGCGATGTTCGCGTTGGGCTCGAGCGCCCTGAGTACGAACTCTTCCCGATGCTTCATGGTGCAACACGTTTTCCAAGTCATCCGCCTCGCGGCGGCGCCCCGGGAGTGTCACCCATGTCCTGGTATGTTTGGTGTCACCCATGTGTTGGGTTCGGACCCCACCGAGGAGACGCGGTGGACACCCACGTCGCACCCCCGGGCTCGTCCGCGGCGACGCGGCGGCGAGACGCGCTGCGCGCCGCCACCTCGGTGGTCGGCGACTCCGCCCTCGGTCGCTCGGGACCTCGGAAGCCAAGCCGGGCTCGCGAGACAGCGGCCGGGTGGCGCTGCACTTTCAGCGGTCCCGATGGGTAGGATCATGAGAGCCCTCGCTCGCCGGCGGAGGGGCCCGCGCCGGCGCCGATCGCGCCCCCGAAACGCCCGACGCGCGGTCGATGAGGACCGCGCGTCGAGGGCCGGACGTCCCGGGCTCAGTTGCAGAGCGCGTGGGTCGCGTGCGAGCTGGGCACGTCGGCGATCCAGGTACAGATGTCGTTCCACATCGAGGTGCGGAAGCGCGCGCCGGCGTTCAGGCCGTTGGCCGGACCGTAGTGGACGGCGAGGACCGCAGGCGCGCCGTTCAGGTACGTGTACAGCGCGCTGCCGCTGTGACCGTCGGAGGTGTCGATGTCGTACTCGAGCCGGCCGTCGCTGGTGAAGGCCGCCGAACCCAGCGAGCCGGTGTCGCCGTACATCCAGCCGTCGCAGCGGTCGTCGCTGCGCGGCGACGCCTTGCACTGCTGGTTCGAGACGAGCCCGCAGTTCATGTTCGGGCCGCACGGATAGCCGCGGTTGTAGGCGAACTTGCCGCTGTACGACGCGGCGCTGTCCCACCACGCGATGCCCATCCAGCCCAGCGCGGCGTTGTCGGCCCGGTTCTCGAGGTAGAGCAGCGCGTAGTCGAACCGGCGCGCGACCCGCCAGTCGCGCAGCATCACGCCGCTCCACTTGCGCGAGGCCCCCCCGTTGGTGATCGCCAGGTTGGTCTGGCCCGGGTTGAAGAAGCCGCTGGTGGCGATGGTGCCGTCCGAGCCCATCACGCAGTGCGCGGCCGTGAGCACGTGGCGGGGGCCGACCATCGTGCCGGTGCAGCCACCCGACTGGGTGTTGCCGCTGCCGCTGAGCGAGCCGATCGTGCGCAGCGGGTAGGCCTCCAGCTCCGAGACCGTGCTGAACCGCACCCGGCGATCGCTCGCCAGGGTGCCGCCGATGATCACGTTTGACCCGAGGGTGTCGAGCCGGTCGGTGCCGTCCGGATCGAACGCGCCGTGGTCGGTCGCGGTCGGGGTCGCCATCGGGCGCGCCTCGGCGAAGCGACCGTACGCGGTGCCGTCGCCGGCCACGAACAGCGCCGCGTAGCGGCGACCGTCGCGCGCATGCCAGGCCGGGTCGGCCGCGGCGCGGCTCGCGAGGGCCTCGCCCTCGAGGGTGCGATCGGCGGCCGCGGCGTCATCGGCGGCCACCTGTGCGCGGGCGGCGCGGGCCGGGGCGCGCTCCCAGCCCAGCTCGAGCAGGCCGGCGCCGTCGGTGAAAGGCTCGGCGGGCTCGCTGGTCGGCGCCTCCGTGCATGCGGCGAGCGCAGCAAACAGGGTGGCGGGCAGCACAGCAGAGCGCAGCGAGATCGAGAGCTTCATGGCGACGTTTCTCCTGCCACGGGTGCGGCCGTCGTGGCCGCGGCATCCATGGCGTCTTCGGGGAGGAAAGACGCGCGCCAGCCGGGTTGTGACGGCCGCCCGTCGATTTATTTTCGTCGCGCGGGGGCGGCCGACAACTGCCTGGGCAGTCAGGCTTGAAGCCCAGGCAACGCCGGGATGCGCGCCCGAGCCTGCGGACTTGCGTGCGCTCGCGCCTGGTCCGGGAGTTGCGTAGAGCGCGCGCCATGACGAATCGAAGGTGGACGAGAGCGGCCGGTGGCGCCGTCGGTTGGCTCGGCGTCGATCGAGTGGCAGGCGCGCTCGCGCGGGTGCCTCGACGGGCGATGCCCTGGTTGCTGGCGCTGCTGGTCGCCTCGTGTGCGGCCCCGTCGAACGACGACGTGGTCGCCACCAGCGCGCAGGCGGTGATGTTCGAGCAGCCCACGCAGTGCAGCGCCGCGACCCTGAGCGGCACCTGCCGCGGGCCGTGGGCGTATCAGCTGTACACGACGCCGTGCTGGGCCTACGCGAAGAACGCCGCGTGTGGCCAGCGCTGGAGCAATGGGTGCCAGCGCGACGCCAGCTGCTTGCACACCGAGACCGGTCTCAGCGCGCAGCGTGAGCGCGCGGTCACCATGACGTGCCGCCAGACCTCGAGTGGCACCACCTGCAGCCGATCGCTCGCGCTGCGCTGCCTGGACGTCGGCAACGGCTTCCTGGCCAGCGCCCTGACCACCAACCCACCGGTCACCGCCACCATGACGCGCGCGCTGGTGGGCAGCGTGACCCGGAGCACGGAGGACATCTCGTTCGGGGTCTTCCTGCACGAGTACACGCAGACGTGCCGGGCCACGCTGACCAACGCCGGCGTCGGCCCGCATCCCGTCTGCGGCCAGGAGACGTACCGCTGCCGCGTCAACAACACCTGCCGGACCGAGGCGAACGGCGAGGCGCCGCTTGGCGAGTGCGGGACCGACCCGACCTGGCACAGCCGCGATCCCGGTCGCAGCTACCCTCAGCTGCAGGCCGAGCTGCCCTACCTGGACCCGACCCGCGCGGACTGCTCGACGCTCGAGCCCCAGCCGGTCGACGCGACCCGCCTGGCCACCACGATGGCCCGCTTGAACCCGCAGGATCCGTTCTGGACGACCCTGCCAGCGCCGCCCGCGCAGGAGGCCGAGGCCCGGCAGCACCTGGCGCGGAACGCCAAGCTCATGTTCGAGCTCGGCCACGCCACGACCGGTATCAGCAGCGACGCCGTGCGCGCGCTCTACGCGACCCCGGCTGACCAGCACACCTGCGGGGTCTCGGCGGTGGTGCCGGTGACCGACAGCTGCCGCGCGTGGGGCGCCAGCGCCGGCCTCGCCGGACCGATCGGCCTCTGCCAGCGCATGCTGTCCGATCACGTCGCGCCGGCGCGGTTCGACAGCGAGCTCGATCGCTGCCTGGATCTGCTCGCGGTTCCCGCGCTGGCCGGGTCCGACCCGTGCGCCGTCGAGCACCGCGACGTGGTCGAGGCGCTGGCCGAGCGACTGCTCGCCAAGGCCGACCCGTTCACGAAGCCGCCGGGGACCACGGCGGTCCTGGGCCTGACCGCGGCGCTGCGCCACATCGACCGCTGGTATGCCGGCGCGGCGGCGGCGCACGTTCGCGACCCGGCCGTGCTCGCCGATGCGACCGGCCGGGTGTTGTCGCAGTTCTGGACGCGCGTCTACCAGGCCGGCGCGGCCGCGCCGGTGGCCTTCCCCAGCGCCGCCGACGGCAGCGAGGCGACCCGTGCGCAGCTGGCGCAGCTGTTCGCGCTTCGCCTCGAGGTCGAGCGCCAGGTCCTGAACGCGGCCTTCGCGGACCCCGCGCCGCTCGACGAAGCGCCGCTGCTCCTCGTCACCGCCGACGCGCTCACCAGCCTGAACGAGCACCTGCGCACCGCCGCGCCGCTGTACGACTTCGCCTGCCGCGTCCGCGGCCGCTGCGACGTCGGCGAGGCCAACGAGGCCACGCGGCTCATCCGCCTGATCGGCGCGCTGGGCAACGACGCGACCCTCGCCGCCGCGCTCGCCGGCGCCGAGACCGTGCGGGCCGACTGGCGCAGCACGTTCACCGCCCTGCGCGCCCGGCGCGGCGCGCTCGAGACCGCCTACCGCAAGGCCAGCGACCGCCCGGCCGCGACGCTCGACGAGCTGCACAGCGCGAGCGTGGTCCCCGCCGCGGCCGGCCTGGCCGAGCTGGTCGTGGCCGGCTCGACCATGTGGCAGAGCTACGCGAAGACCGGCGAGCTGTTGCCGCGCGACGGCAACCTGATCCGCGCCAGCCTGTCCGATGCCAAGCGCGCCGCCACCGCGACCCAGTTCCGGCAGCGCGGCGAGGGCCTGCACCAGGCCCGCCAGGAGTACCAGCTCACGCGCGGCACCTTCGCCAACACGGTGCTGGAGCTGCTCGCCGCCGCGCAGTACCAGGGCCGCCTCGATGCCGAGACGCGCGCCCTGCGTCGGGACTACGACAACGTGGTCAGTGACCTCGAAGGCCTCATGGCGTCCCAGGGCCACGCCGACCGCACGCTCGGCTCGTTCATGGCGCGGTATCTCGAGCGCGCCAGTGCGCCCGGCTGGCTGCCCAGCTATCCGATCGCAGGCGAGTCGCACCTCATGCAGGTCGGCGCGATCGCGGCGCGGTCGGCCGGCGCGATCGCCACCGTGGCGGCCGTGCCCGCCGTGGCGGTGCTGGCGCCCGACGGGGCCGCGCCGTGGCAACTGGCGATGGGCAAGGGCGACCTGCTGAGCTTCAACGTCAGCGGCTCGTGGGCACCCTCGTGCGCGCTGCGCAGCACGACCCTGGCCGGCCCCACCGGCACCACCACCGGCTTTGTCGATCCCACCGGCGCGCTCACCGGACCCGAGGGCTACACGGTGTCCTGGGAGAACGGCCGCTTCCGCGCCTCGGAGCACTCGAGCAGCGACTTCGCGTCGCAGAGTGACAGCACCAGCGTCTGCGGCAGCGTGAGCGCGGACCTGCTCACGGTGCTGAACGGCGCGGTGCCGGTGGGCTCGCTGTCCGTGACCGCGTCGAAGTGTCGCCAGTGGCAGACCGGCCACACCGAGAACGACAGCACCAGCAACGGCGCCCGGTTCGCGTACGGTGCCAACTTCGCCGGCGGTCTGCGCATCCCCGGCACGCCGTTTCCGCAGCTGCCCGGGGCCAGCCTCCTGCTGGTCCAGGTCATCGAGCGTGCCGATGGCCCTCACATCCGCGACGTGCAGGTGGTCGGTCGCGACGCCACCTTCCTGTTTCCCGAGGCGGTCACCGTCTACCTGGTCGTCAACGACCGCGCCGGGTGCACGCCCCTCGACGGCAGCCAGCTCACCGTCAACTACGTCAAGGGTCAGTCGGTCGCTGCCGCCTCGCTCACCTTGGCCACCGCGATGGCCGACGTGCTCGCCCGGCTGACCGTCGAGGCGTCGCTGTACGTGGCGCAGGGCTCGGTGACCGGTGCCGAGCTGGCCGCGCTCCAGGTGGCGGCCTACGACCAGCTCCGCGTCGGTTGTCCCGACTGCAACCTGGCCGCGAACGAGGAGGTGCGCGCCATGTTCGACGCCTGGCTGTCTGCCCAGCTGGCCTCGATCGAGCGCAAGACCCGCATCGCCAGCGCCCAGCGCGAACTCGACCGCCTGGTCCTGCGCCTCGCCGCGCTGGCCTCCGACGCCGCCGGCAGCGCCGACTCGCAGCGGCTGCTCACGCTGCTCACCACCTGGCAGCTCCAGCACCTGGGCTACCACCAGCTCCACGAGCAAGCCGCGCTGGTGCTCGACTACGGCAACAGCTACGTGCTGCCGATGCTGACGCTGCGCTACCCGCAGGCGCTCGCCATGCTGCGCGGCTCGTCGACGGCCGCCATCAACGGGTTGCGCACGGCCGACTGGACCTTGCCGTACGACGAGCTGGCGGTGCGGCTCGAGGTCCTCGCCGGCGCGGTGGCGGTGCGCCTCGACGAGGCGGTCCTGGTCGGCGAGGACTCGATGGCGCCGATCATGGTTCGCTTTCCCAAGCCTGACCACGTGGCCGCGCCCGGCGACATCGACTTCAACGTCGCCGACCCGGCCCGGCTGGCCGACGTGTGGGAGTCGTGCGCGCCGGTGAAGCTCGTGCGCGACCGCGACGGCGTCGAGATCCCCGGCAGCAACGACTACTGCCTCAAGCCGCAGCCGGTGTTCACCGTCTCGCCCGAGGACCTGTACGCGGACCACGAGGCCGGCCAGCTGTTCTGCAGCGAGGCCGCGCCGATCGTGCGCGCGATGGCGTTCTTCGCGGCCAACCAGGGCCACAGCGGCAACGACAACTGGAACCGGGTGCCGCGTCGTCGCTTCGTGAAGCCGTCGCAGGACGTGATGTTCACCACCGAGCAGGGCGTGTTCGGCTACCGCGTGGAACGGCCCACCGGCATCGGCGTGCGCGTGCTCGCCGGCCGCGCCGAGGACGTCTGGACCGCGTTCCAGGACCACGCGCTGGCCGACCGCGACGTCGACGGCAGGTCGCCGTTCGGGACCTTCTCGGTCGACCTCGGCAGCTACGCCACCGACCACCGCGGCCCGGTCGGCGACGCCGATGCCATCATCGTCGTCTTCGACGTCGAGACCCGGGCCGCGCTCGGCCCCCTCGCCGGCGTGCGCGCCTGTGTAGCCGCGCCATGATCACGCGCCCGGCTCGATCCATCGCCGCGCTGGTCGCGGCGCTCGTGGCCACGTCGCTCGGTGCGCCGGTCGCCCTGGCCCAGTTCAAGGATCGCCTGGTCCAGCCACCCCAGCTGGCGGGGCCCGAGCGCGGCTCGGTCAAGGGCGCGCTGGCCGGGCTCGGCTTCGCGCCCGCCGAGCTCGCGCGCGGCGGGTTTCGCCTGCCGCTACCGGTGGTGGTGCCCGACGAACGCGGGCCGCTGCAGGCTGGCGTGGTGCCGGCGTACTCGCCCGACGGCGGCCACTCCGAGTGGGGCATGGGCTGGTCGTCGGAGAGCTCCATCCGGCGGTTCCGGATCCTGGGCGAGGTCGACTTCGCGACCGACGAGCTCACCAGCCCGTGGGGCCGGCTGCGCAAGGGCACCGACGGCGCCTACTACCCGACCGGCCTGGGCGCGCCGATCCGGCTCGCGCAGGTCGATGGCGACTGGGTCGCGACCAGCTTCGATGGCACCCGGTCCCGGTTCCGCGCCGCCGACGGCGTGACCACGGCGCGCGGCACGTTCGCGTGGCAGCTCACCGAGGTCACCAGCCTGACCGGCGAGCAGACCGTGCTCGCGTGGAGCAAGAATGCGTCGGGCCGTCCGTTCCTCGATCGCGTCACCTGGGGTGGCCGCGATGGCCACGCCCAGTACGAGCTGGCCCTGGGCTACGAGCGCATGCCCGGCGTGTTCGTCGACCATGCCTCGGGCCGCGAGCTGGTCCTCGACCGGCGAGTGACGTCGATCAAGATCTCGGCGCGGGACCGCACCAGCGGTGGGTTCGTCGAGCGCTGGCGCTACCGGCTCGACTATGCGGCCGCGCCGTTCGGACCGGCGTTCTATCTGAAGACCATCCAGCGCGTGTTCGCCGGCGGCGAGACCCAGCCGGCGATGGTCTACGAGTACGACCTCGACGCCACCCGGCTGCCGGCGGCGCGCCTCGAGCGCTACCCGGGCCTCGACGCCGCGCTGGCCAGTCTCGGCGACGACGCCTTCCAGCCCGACCGCGCGGCCATCCACGACCTCGACGCCGACGGCCGCCCGGATCTCGAGCACGCCGCCAGCTTCACGCAGCTTCGCCACACCGATGCCGGCTGGGTGCAGTCCGCGCTGCCGCCGGCAACCGGCACCAGCAGCAAGTGCCGCCCGCCCGTCAACGTCGGCAACAAGCCGCGACTCCTGGCCCGGCTCACCGCCGATCTCGGCGAGCCCCACGTGCTGTACACCGAGCTGCGCGGCGACGGGAAGTCGCAGGTGCTGGTGTGCGATCGCCTGGGCCGCCCCCTCGTCGACCAGCTCGTGGTCGGCGACTGGCGGCTCGGCCCCAACCTGCGCCTCACCGACGTCGACCGCGACCGCCGGCCCGACCTGGTCCGGATCACGCCCGAGGGCGTCTACATCCTGCGCAACGAGCGCGACGGGCTGGGCGTGCGCTTCGCGCCGGTGCCGCGCTTCACGTGGAGCCTGGGCTTCACGCCCGACGCGAGCTGGCTGCACGACTTCGATGGCGACGGCAACGTCGACATCGTGGCCCGCACCAGCGGTGGCCTGCGCATCTACTACGGCCTCGGCAACCGGACCTGGGCCCCGACCGGCAAGCTGTTCGCGTTCGTCACCACCTCCGGCGCCACGCTGGGCAGCCTGAACCTGTACCAGCTGACGTTCGTCGACGCGAACAAGGACGGCCTGACCGACCTGCTGCTCAGCAAGGGCCTCGACACCTGGCTGTACACCAACCGCGGCAATCGCCTGGTCGAGGTGCCCGTCGCCGGCTTCCGCCAGGTGACCTGGAGCTTCGGGCTGCCGGTGGTGGCCGACCTGACCGGCCGCGGCAACGTCGAGGTCGCGTTCGCCGCGCGGGGGACCGCGCACGTCGTGCCGCTGTCCACCCCGGGGACCGGCCTCATGGCCAGCGCCGACGACGGCATGGGCTCGGTCGCGCGCTTCGCGTACACGCGCAGCCACGCGCACCCGGGCCTCGAGCAGCGGGTGACGCTGCTCGAGACGCTCACCGTTGAGTCGTCGGGCCACGACCCCGTCGGGTATGGGTACGAATACGGCCAGCCGGTCGCGCACAGCGTGAGCCAGCAGCTCATTGGCTTCACGACCACGCGGCGCAGCTCACCGCAGCTGGTGGAGGAGGTCGAGTTCCGCAACGACGACGACGCCGGCGCGGTGGTCACCGACACCCGCAGCATCGCCAGCGACGCGGCGCTGATGCGCTTCTCCGCCACGACCTACCAGGCCGCCGACTGGGCCGGCGTGCGCTTCCTGCGCACGGTCGGCGTCACCACCGGCGTCCGCGGGCTCGACGGCACCGGTGAGGTCGCCACCCAGGTCACCTACGCCGACTTCCAGCCGTCGCCGTGCCCCACCCGCGTGGTCACCACGACCGCGACCGGGACGCTCGAGAGTCAGACCGTGCTCGCCACCGTGCCCGCGTTGGCCGGCCTGCCGCACTGCACGCCGCACGCGGTCCAGCTATGGGGTCAGCACGCCCGTCCCGAGCTCGACTTCGCGTACGGCATCGTCATCGCGCGCAACGCGCTCGGCCAGCCGATCGCGATCCGTCAGCAGGGCGCGACCGCGCAGCAGCTGCTGCAGTCGGTCGACTACGACACCGCGCACCGCCCGGTGGCGATCATCCAGCCCGGCCTGGGCACCGCGAGCCTGCGCTGGGACCCGGACACCGGCCTGCTCGCCGAGGTGGTCGCCCCGGACGGCGTGATCACCAGCACCCGCGATCGCGATCCGGTCACCGACGGCATGCGCGAGCTGGGCATCGACCGCGGCGGCCCGCCGTGGCTCCGGTTCTTCCGGCACGACGGCCAGGAGCGGCTTTGGCGATCGTGGGACGACGTCGGGGTGGCCAGCGAGGCGCAGCCTGACGTGGAGCTGACCTACGCGTTCGCGCGCCGCGAGGGTCCCGGCCGGATCGCGGTCCGGTCGCTGATCGCGCCCGGCCAGTACCACGAGACCGTGGACCTCACGTCGGCCAACGGCGAGACGCTGGCCACCCTGACGCGCCGGCCGGGCGCCTGGGCGGTCGACGGGCTCACGACGATCGACCGCAACCGGCACGAGACCCGCGGCTACTGGCGAGCCCCGCTGCCCGGCCCGACCGACCTGGCGACCCTGGACTGGGACACGCTGCGCGGCGGCGCCACGCCGCTGGCGCTGGCGCGGACCGACGCCGACGGCCAACCGCGCTACCGCGAGGAGACCGTCGCAGACGGCGTGAGCCACCGGGTCGAGACCCGCGAGTGGCTCGACGGCGCCACCCTCGTGAGTGGCGCGGTGGAGAACGACGAGCACCTGGTCGAGGTCGGACGTGATGCCAGCGGCCAGGTGCGCTGGTCGCGCGACCAGCTCGGCGAGCTCTCGCAGTTCGAGTACGACGCGCTCGGCCGCCTGGTCGACGTCACGCTCCCCGATGGCGCCCGGCTCGCGGTGCGCTACGACGACTTCGGCCGGGTCGCCGAGGTCGCGCGGGTGGGCCTGGCCACCCTTCGCTATCAGCACGACCCGGTCACCGGCCTGGTCGTGCGCCGGAGTGTCCACGACGGCGACGGGGTCCTCGAGCGCACGGTCGACTGGTCGCGCGACGAGCTCGGGCGGATCCGCGGCGAGACCCACGCGCAGCCGCGGACCGGTCAGAGCCGCCAGCTCACGCTGCGCTACGACGGCCAGATCGACGGCGCGCTGGTCGCCGGGCAGCGGGGCCACCTGAGCCAGGTCACCGGCGCCGAGTTCGACCGCACGATGGTCTACCAGCGCGACGGCCGTCCCCTGCGGACGCAGCTCGCGATCGCCGGCTTTCGGCGACTCGAGCAGGGGTGGACGCGCTGGGACGACGGCGCGGTCAAGGACGAGACCTGGGTGGTCCGCGACGACGACGGCCAGGAACTGTACCGGCTGGTCGAGACCCGCGTCCACGACGCCTCCGGGCGCCTGGCCGAGGTGCGCGTCGACGGCGAGACCTTCGCGACGCTGGGGTACGACGGCGAGGGTCGCGTCGCCCGGGTCGACCTGGCGACCGGCGGCGGCGTGGTCTACCACCACGACCCGGTCACCCACGCGCGGAGCGGCTACGCGATCGACGGGGGCAGCTGGCACGCCGGCGTCGACTGGCTGGTCGATGCCCGGCGCAACGTGGCCAGCGAGACCATCGGGTTCGGCGATCAGAGCTGGCTGCGCCAGCACGAGTACGACCCGCGCAACGCCCTCACGCGCTCGCACGACCGCGACGGCGAGTCGCGCTACGAGTATGGGGCGACCGGCCTGCCGACGCGGACCCACGATCTGGCGGGCGACCGGGCGATCCTCCGCGAGGCGCGGTCGATCACCGCGGGCAGCGTGCGCTACGACCTCGACGCCTCCGGGCGCGTGATCCAGCGGGGCGACCTCGAGCTGACCTGGGGCCCGACCGGCGAGATCGACCAGGCGTCACGGGGCGGTCGCACCTGGGGCTACCTCTACGACGAGCACGGTGCGCGCATCGCCAAGCGCGAGGGCGGCGCGGTCACCGCGGCCTTCCTCGGTGGTGCGCACCTCACCGCCGAGCGGCTGATCGTGCCGGTCACGATCGAGGGCCAGCTGGTCGGCGCATGGGTGGTGAGCGCCGACGACAAGCGGTTCGAGCTGCTGGCCACCGACCCGCGCGGCACGCTGCTCGGCGAGCACGGCGCGCCCAACCTGCCGACCGCCTACGGCGCACGATCCCAGCGACCGGAGCTGGCGCCTGCCCTCGACTACGCGGCGAGGGGATACGACGCCGACCTCGGCACCGTGCGCATGGGCGTCCGCGATTACGACCCGTCGCTGGGGCAGTTCTGGTCACCGGACCCGCTCTTCCTCGAGGCCATCGACCGCTGCGCCGCGAGCCCGATGGAGTGCAACCTGTACGGCTATGCGGCCGGAAATCCGCTGCGCTACGTGGATCCAGATGGACGCGAAAAGGCGGCCGTCGAAGTGGCGGTCAATATCTCCCTCGTCGATGACGCCGTGTACGAGAGCGCGGATGGCACCCTGACCGCGGGCACCTACGGGGCCGGGACCTCGAACGGAAACCTGGTCGCCCATCTCGGACTCCTCTCGAAGACGTGGAAGCTGGGCAACGGGTTCGAGGCGGGCGTGCAAGTCGCCGATGCCCAGGCTTCGCTGGGCGCCGATGGCGCGCACCTGAGCCTCACCGTCGTGAACGTCCAGGTCAGCCGCGAGGTCACCCAGGGCGTCAAGGCCGGCCTCAACCTGGGGTGGACGGCCGGCGTGGGGGTGAGCCCGGACGGCGTGGTCAGTGCCAAGGCGGCGCTGGGCCTGGGCATCAACGTCGAGGTCGATACCGCCGAGCTGTGGGCGAACATGAACGGACATGGCCACCTGATGCCGCGGGAGTACCTCGATCCCCCCGTCGAGAACCACGACGAGCCGGAGCAGGCGCGCTGGGAGGGGGGCCGCGAGGTCGACGTTCCCGAGCGCGCGTCGCCGGCCCGCCGCGCGACCTCGCGCCCGCAGGAGCCAGCGCGGAGCCGCCAGGAGCTGCGCCACCGAGCGGAGGCCCGAGACTCCGCCCGCAGCGGGACGCGGTAGCCGCGGCTTGGGCACCGGCGGCTCGCCGGCGCCTCAGCGGCTGTTCAGGCGCCAGTCGTAGCGGTGGTGGCGGATGGCGTGGCCGGCCGCGAAGGCCTGGCGCAGCGCGGTCGCCTGCTCGGGCGGGTTGTGCGCGATCAGGAACCCGCGGACCCCGACGTCGCCCCCGAAGTCGCCCGCGTACCAGCGGAACAGGCGCGGGATGGTGACGGTGCGCGCCGCGTCATCGAGCTCGACCCCGGCGGTGACGAAGCCGTCGCTGACCAGGTCGAGCTGGGCGTCGAGCCGGTCGGCCTCGTACATCGCGATCGGCGGACAGCTGCGGGCGGCGCAGACCAGCGCGGCGTGGATGCGTGGATCGAGCTGCGCGACCTGGAGCGCGAGGCGGGGATCGCCAGGCGCGAACGGGCGCCGACCGGTGATCGGATGAGGTGCGTTGCGGCGCAAGATCCCGTTCTCGAGGTCGTCGAGCGTCAGCACGTGGTCGCCGACCCGGTAGGCGACCCGATCGAAGAACGCCGGCATCTCCATGACCGAGCGGCGCACCCCGAGCGCGATCACGCCGTGGAGCGTGAGGAGGTTGTAGAGGTTGATCCAGAACGCGCTGCGCTCGGCCTCGCTCGCGAAGTCCAGCGCCGCGTTCCGGAGCGTCGCGCTCGTCGTTTGCAGGGCTGCGTAAGGCGCGCCCTCGCGCAAGCGCGCGTAGTCGACGCGGCCGTCATCGGCGAGCACCTCCGCCTGCAGGCGGCGGCGCAGCTCGCTCAGCCGCACCGTCACCGCGTCTGGGTCGCCGACCGGCGCCGCGGCGTCGTTGAGCACGCGGGGGGCGCGCAGCGCGCGCGGGCCGAACCCGCGGACCAGCTCGACCGGGCTGCGGGTGTGCACGAGGACATCGCGTGCGTCGCGGAGCGTGTCCCACAGCTTGCTGGCCATGGTCGCGAGCATGCCCGGTCCCGGGCCGCGATCACGGCAGGCTGGACAGGATCGCGTGCAGCACGTGCAGCGCGAGGTCGATCACGCCGACCACATCGGCCACGCCGTCCGCGTCACTCGTGGTCGCGGCGGCAGCCGTGGTCGCGAGCGCGGGCGCGAGCGCGGGCCCGGCCACCGGTCGGGTCGCGAACAGCACCTCCGAGAGCTCGTCGCGATCGAACCAGATGCCGTGGGTGCCGCACCGGTCGACCGGCTGACCGAGCAGGCTGCGTGCGGTCATCGGCCGGGTGCAACGCGGGCAGCCCCGGCCCGGGCCGGTGGCGACCCGGGCGTGCAGCAGCCCCTCGGGCCGGGTCCCGCCCTGGGGGATCATCGCGAGCATCATGTCGTCGAGATCCGCCATGGTGACCAGGCAGCTCCGGCACACCGGGCACGCCAGCCGCCGGCCGGTGTCGTCGAGGGCCGCCGAGCAGCTCAGGCACGCGCGCCCAGCATCACGGTAGGCCATCCTTTCCTGGTAGGTCGTGGTTGCGACCCCGCCAGCAGGCGTGAACGGATTGCCGGCGATTGCCGAGCGCCGCGCCCGGTGGCGGCCCGCACCGGCGACGGGCTGTCGGCTCGAGGATCACATCGCTCGCTGCGAGCAAGCGCTGCCGTTTCGCCGGTGGCCCTGCGCCGTCGCGGAGCGCCGTGTCGAAGGGCAGCGCTCGGGATTGATCACAAGTCTCCATGTGATCGAAAGCGCTCACCCTTTCCCGGTGGCCCTGAGCCGGCGCCGAAGGCGCCGTGTCGAAGGGCAGAG
>JBKJLC010000254.1:0-32478 GCA_046597055.1 Kofleriaceae bacterium
ACGCACGCCGGTGCCATTGCCCCAACCCGCCGACGCACGCACCACCCGGCCGGGGAATTTACGAGCGCGCCTGGGACCTCGTCCCCGCCTCGGCTCGTCCTCCGTGCGGTCTCGAACACCCGCCCCGTGCTCGAAGCGTCGGGAGTCGATGGGCACCCCTCGGGATTGATCCCAAGTCTTCATGTGATCGGAAGCGCTCACTCTTTCCCGGAGGCGGGCTCGCGTGCGCTCGCCCTGGCTCAGGGCCACCGGGAAAGATGTGCGGGATCCTGCGGGGTGCCCTTCGACTCCGCGCCTCGGAAGTCGGGCGATCGGGTCGCGGGATCGAGATGGAGTCGCGCGCCCTAGATGACGTCGCAGAACTCGATGCGGCGCGGCACCTTGTAGGGCGCCAGGTTCCGCGCGCAGTGGTCGATGATCTCCTCGGCGCCGCACTGGCTGCGCGCGACCACCCGCGCGATCACCATCGCGCCCGCAAGCGGATCGGTGACGACCAGCGCCTGGGCCTGCCGGATCTTCGGGAAGGACTCGAGGCACCCCTCGACCTCGCCCAGCGCGACCCGCTTACCCTCGACCTTGACCACGTCGTCCTCGCGGCCGGTGAGGAATAGCCGGCCGCTCTTGTCGAGCTTGCCGAGGTCACCGGTGCGGAACCAGCCCTGCTTGTCGGTCGTGCCGATCGCCGCGAGGGTCAGGACCTTCGCCTTGGCCTTGCCGTTCTTGGCGGCGCCGGGCTTGGCGGCGCCGGGCTTGGCGGCGCCGGGCTTGGCGTCCTTGGCGTCGTTCGCGTTCGGGTCGTACGGTCCGAGCGACACCGGCGACAGCGCCTTGGACCGGACCCACAGCAGGCCGTCCTTGCCGCCGATGACCGGCTTGCCGTCGGTCCCGGTGATCTTGACCTCGACGCCGTCGAGGATCTTGCCGACCGAGGTCGGGCTCTTGCCGGTCAGGTCGACCGCGACCGTGGCCGCCTCGGTCGAGTGATAGCAGGACATGATCCGCACGCCGTACTTGTCGAAGAAGTCGTTGGCGACCGCCTCCTCGAGCCGGGACCCGGCGGCGATGTAGTGCGTGTTCTCGACCTCGAGCTTCTTGGCGGTCGGGAGCCGCGTCAGCTCTGCGTACATCTGGGGCGTGCCCGGCAGGACGTCGATCGCGTGCTCGCGGATCAGCTTGCCGACCCGGCGCGCCGACAGCTCCTCCTCGAGGAACATCGAGGCGCCGAGCTTGAGCGTCGGCAGGAGGCCGAGGTCCCAGCCGTAGGCGTGGAACAGCGGCACCGCGACCAGGATCCGGCTGTCGACCGTCAGCGACAGCGCCTCGATTGCGTGGTCGACCGCGGCGATCGAGTTCTTCTCGCTGCGCAGGACCGCCTTGGGATCCCCCAGCGAGTCGGCCGTGAACAGGATCGCGATCGGATCGACGTCGACGTCGGGCGTGGTCCGCTTGAAGACGCTGCAGGTGAGCAGCGTGCCTTGCAGGCGGCGGCGCACCTCGGCGGCATCACCGGGGATGCCCGGCACCGCGGGCAAGGCCGAGGTCCCGGCGCCACCCGGTGCCACCGTGGTCCGGTTGGCGCGCGACCGCGGGGTCGGCTGGGGCGGGGGCGGCGCGGTCTGGCCGCTGGCGGTGATCGATCCCTCGGAGCCGCGCGGGCGGGTGACCAGCGCGCGCAGCGGCGCGGCGGTGAGCATCAGCTCGAGCTCGCGGGCGCCGGTGGTGGGATCGATCGGAACGATCGCCGCGTCGAGCTTGGACAGGGCCAGCGCGAGGATCACGAAGTCGGGCACGTTGCCGAGCATCAGCCCGACCCATGCGCCGTCCTTGATCCCCATGGCCTTGAACTCCTGGGCGCGCCGATCGACGCGATGGAGCAGGCCTCGCCACGACAGATAGTTGTCGCGATAGACCAGGGCCTTGTTGTTGCCCTGAGCCTTGGCGGCCCGTTGCAGCCATTGATAAAGTAGAGTCATCGACGACAGGACACGTGCCGTGCCGGGCGGGACTGTAGCAGCGGAGCCCCCGGGCCTCAAGGATTGATTCCGCGGAGTTTTTCGACCTGCGCGGCGGACTTGATCGGCCCGCCGCACCCGACGATGCTCCGGGCTCCCGATGGCCGACATCACCGATCCAGGCGACGGGCTGCGCGCCGAGCTCGAGGCCCTGCGCCGCCGGCTCGACGATCAGGGCAACGTCCTGCGCAAGAACCAGCAGGCGCTGGGCGAGCTGGCCGACTCGGTGGGGCGCCTGGTGACGTCGCAGCGCCGGCGCGAGCGCTGGATCAACGTCAACTCCTTCGTCGCGTATGTCCTGTTCACGGTCGTGCTCGGCGGCGCGTTCTTGACGCTGTACCGGTCGCGTGCGAACGAGCTGGTGCGCGGTCGCGATGGCGCGGTCAGCGAGCGCGACCTGGCGCGCAGCCGGGTCAAGACCCTCGAGGACGAGCTGGCCGGCCGCCAGCAGGCGGTGCAGAAGGCCTACGGCTTCTTCCAGCTGCTCGAGAGCGGCAAGCGCGCCGACGCGGTCACCCAGTACCCCGAGCTCGACCCGGCCCAGCTGACCCCGACCGAGCGCGAGGTGTTCGCGCGCGGCTACAAGAAGGCGCGCGAGGAGCTGGTCGACGCCGGCTACCTGACCGGCCTCGACGCGGCCCGCGGCGGGGATCACGCCAAGGCGATCGCCGAGCTGCGCCGCGCGCTCGCCTACGAGGAGGAGGGGCCACGCGCCGCGCAGATGCGCTACTTCCTCGGCGTCGCGCTGGTGAAGTCCAAGGACGCCGACAAGGGCCGACGCGAGCTCGAGCTGGCGCTGGCCGGGCGGGTCGAGCAGAGCGGCGCGGTCGACGCCCGCTTCTGGCTGGCGACCGCGCTCGAAGCCCAGGGCGACGTGGTCGCGGCGCGCACCGAGTACGAGCGGTTCGCTTCGAGCCAGCCGACGCACCCGCTGTCGGTCAGCGCGCGCCGCAAGGCGATGATGCTCGCCCGCCGCGTGACGCCAACCAACTGATACGCCGGTCGCGCGCGCTCGCCGCCCTCGCGACCCTCGCCGCCTGCGGTGGTGGCGACGACGCGGCGAGCCGGCACGGACGCGCCCGCCGCGGCGCCCGGCCCGGCTATGCTCGGGGGGTGGGCGTCCTGTTCGAGCCGCCGACCGTGCCGTTCGCGGCGGTGATCACCCCGATCGACGACGGCCGGTTCGCCCGCATGTGCGGCCGGTCGTGGCGCGACGATCCGCGCTGCCCGCCGCGCGACGCGCTGGCCCACGTCACCGTCCGCCACCAGACGATGGATCGCTCGGTGGTCGAGGGCGAGCTGGTGGTCGCCCACGCGCTGGCGACGCGCACGGTGACCCTGTTTGCGCGGCTGTACGCGATCGGCTTTCCGATCGCGCGCATGCGCCTGGTCGACGATCACGACGCCGACGACGATGCCTCGATGGCCGCTGACAACTCGTCGGGCTTCAACTTTCGCACCATCGCGGGCACCACCGTGCTGTCGCAGCACGCGCTCGGCCTCGCGATCGACATCAACCCGGTCGAGAACCCGATGATCTGGCCGGGCGGGGCCCGGTTCGTGCCACCGGTTGCCGCGCCGTATGTCGATCGCCGCGCGCTGCGGCCGGGGATGATCGTGCGGCCCGGGCCGGTCACCGCGATCTTCGACGAGCTCGGCTGGGAGTGGGGCGGCGACTGGCTCCACGTGTCCGATCTGCACCACGTGGTCGCGCGCGTCCGCTAGCCCCAGCGAGCGGAGCGCAGCGGTCAACCATGACGCCGAGGTCCGGGGTCACGAGTCAGGTGCGAGGTCTGCCTTCTCCAGGAGAGCCTGGCGGACGCTGTCCTGGCCCGCGCTGCGCTAGAATCGCGCGCACATGCCGCAGGTGATCGAGTTTCCGACGATGGGCTGGGATGCCCGGGCGACGCTGCTCGCGCTGGCGCGGATCTGTCGCGAGATGCCGGACGGCAGCGTGCCGTTCCGCGAGCTGCGCAGCCGGCTGCGCGTGGCCAAGCTGTGGGATCGCGAGCGGCCGGCCACCGTCCTGCGCGTGCTCGGCGTCAGCGGCGCGACCATCACGCCGACGCCGTTCATGAAGGCGGTCGCGGCGGCCAAGACCGACGACGACGCGCTGGCCGTGATCGCCGACCGCTTCCTCGAGCTCAACCCGCTCCTGTTCAAGACGGTGTGGGAGATGCTCGAGCAGCGCGCGCACAACAAGGACGAGCTATCGAAGCAGCTCAGCTCGTTCGCCTACCGCGGCAAGGTGCCGTCGCGCCCCGACCTCGAGAGCTTCTTCTTGATGCTGGTCGCGACCGGGGTCGCGCGGGTGGTCGGCATCGCCCTCGTCCACGGACCCACCGCGGCCCGGCACGCGGCCGCGGTCGCGGCGCTCGACCTCGACGAGCTGCTCGAAGGCGACCAACCCTACCCGGAGCCGGTGATCCCGGCCGGCGACGAGGACGGGCCCGCCACCGCCGCGCCTGCCGCCGCGGCCGAGGCCGAGGCGGATGCGACCGCCACGCCGGCGGGGCCGTCGGCGCCGCCGGCCTCGCCGCTGCCGAGCTACCTCCGCCACCTGGCCGCCGCGACCACGCCGTCGCCCCGCGGGCGCAACCGGGTCGTCCCGATCTCGCGCTTCGCCGGCGGCTTCTCCGAGGAGATCCTGGCCGAGACCACGCGCCGGATCACCGAGTGGAACCAGGAGGCGGTGACCGTGCCGTCGCCGTACCAGCCCGACGATCTCGGCCTCGATGCCGAGACCTGGGTCGAGGGCGCCGACGAGCTGCTCTACCGGATCGCGGTCTGTGCCGCCCTGGTGTTCCGGCTCGAGACCGATCGCGACGGCGTGATCCGCGCGTACAAGGCGCTCGATCAGGCCGGCGTGCTCGCCGACCTCTATCACGGCACCGTGCCGGAGAGCCTGCCCGCCCACGTCGACGCCCGCGCGCTGATGCTGGCCTCGCTGGCGGCGCGCCGGTGCGCCGAGAGCCCCGAGCTGGCGTCGTCACTCGAGCAGCAGAAGTCGGCGGGCGAGGCGTTCGCGGTGCTCGAGGCCGCGCTCGGTCGCGGCCTGTTCCGCATCGAGCTGTTCTGGATCCTCGGCATGCTCGGCCGGCTCGGCGTGGTGCGCTGGGACGACCTCGGCGAGCTGTCGGCGCTGCCGCACCGGCTGGTCCGCGACACCCTGTTCCGACTCGGCTTCGTCGAGACCCCGTACGCGTCGGATCCGCCGACCCTGGTCACCGCGGCGCGCGCGGCGCGGCGCGCCACCGGCAGCGATCCCGCCGACGAGATCTTGACCCGGTTCGCGCTCGCCGCCGGCTGCGCCTACGACTGCCCGCATCGCCGGGCCTGCGACTTTCCCTGTCGCGAACGCCTCGAATAGCGCAGGTGCCCTTGGCACGGTACGCTCGAGACGTGCTGATGCTAGCGCTGGTCATCTTCGGGGTCACGGCATGGTTCCTCGGCCTCCGCGCAGGCGGGGTCGCGGCGGGGGTCAGCTTCGCGACGCTCATCGCGGCGCAGGTCGTCCCCGGCACCGCGGTCGTGATCTATGCACTCCACGTCCTGTGGGTCGGCGCGATGGTCTACCTCGGCCCCCGGGTGGCCAAGATGGTCACCAAGCCCGAGGACAAGAGCATCGAGGCGCAGGCGCGCCGCTGGTTGAAGCGGGGCAAGGCGCTCGGCGCCGCGTTCTGGCGCTCGCGGAAGTGATGGGGTCTCCGCCGCCGGCGGGGACAACGCACCCGGTGATGCGCAGCGCGCTGGCGACTCCGCCCCCAGGTTTTGTGAGTGCGAGCCCACAGCGCGACACTGATATCGGCCACTTGGTCGTCGGCACGTGGTTCGCAAACCTCGCCGGCCATGACCCTCCGGCTTCGCGTCGCGCTCCTCCTTGGTCTCGGCATGCTCGCCGCCTGTGAGGTTGGAGCGACCGGCCCGATGGGTGGTGGCGGCGGCGGCGGTGGTGGCGGCGGTGGCGGCGGTGGCGGTGGTGATGACGAGAACGTCGATGCGGGTCCGCCGCCGGTGGTGCCGAGCTACGCGCTCGCGGTGACCCCGGCGATGGCGACCACCACGCTCGGGACCCGGACCACGTTCACGGTCGCCCTGACCGCCAGCAACTTCAGCGGGCCGGTGACGCTGGCCGCGGGCGGCGTGCCCGCCACCTGGCAGGTCGCGGTCGACCCGCCCACCGTCGACCTCACGTCGGCCGGTGCGACCGTGACGGTCGCGGTCACGATCCCGAGCAACGCCGACGCGGCGGCGACCGGCGCGCGGCTGACGATCGAGGCGACCGCGGCGCCGGGCACGCGCTCGGGCACCGCGATGGTGATGGTCGCCAACGAGTACGTGTTCAGCATCGCCGGCGGCACCGCGCGTGGCGCGCACTGGGGCGCGATGGCGGGCGCCCGGGTGCAGCTCAAGCAGGGCACGCGCTTCGTCATCAAGAACGACGACACGATCGGGCACCGCATCCACACCAACGGCGGGGTCAGCGGCTTCAACCACCAGGAGACCACCATGGGCCCGGGCGGGGAGCTCGCGGTCACGGTTGGCGACGGCTCCGACATCTTCTACTGCCACGACCACGGCCAGAACACCGGTGAGGTCACCCTGACCGTGCAGTGACGCTGGCTCGGCCGGTGCGCCGGCCTGCGAACTCGGGCTCGAGCCGACCGCCGCGCGCGCCATGGCTCGCGATCGTGGCGCGCGTGACGCGGTCGCTTCGTACAGCAACCAATCCGATCGGCGCGCACCAGGCGCTGCGGCCGATCGGACTGCACGCGCCCGTGATCAAAGGCGCCGCCGCCGCGGTGACCGCGCCTCGACGACGATCGATGGCGCCGTCGATGGCAACGTGGATCGCCAGGCCGCGGGTCGACGCCGGCGTGGCGCGTGCGGCCGTCGCGCGCGCTGGCTTCGAGCGACGCCGCCGGGTCTTGACCCGCGCGCGAGGACAAGGCAAAAGCACTCGTCCTCTCGTCTGTGCTCCGGAGCGTCTGTCCGCCTACCGGACTTTCTTTGCGGCATACCCTCCCACCCATGCGGGGGTTCTGGTATGACGCCGACTCCCTTCCCTGTTGCGCCATGGCCAAGCAATCCCGTCGTGACATCCGGGCCCTGCTGCTCGCTCCCTCGTCCGATCTGGCCAGCCAGGTCGACCAGCGTCTGCGACGGCTCGGATTCCCGATGCTGCGGCCGGCGCAGACGCAGCTGCTGACGCTGATCGAGGAGGGCGGCAAGCGGCTGACCGATCTGGTCGACTCGATGCACCTGCCCAAGCAGACGCTCGGCGACATGGTCGACGACCTCGAGAGCCAGAAGCTGGTCGAGCGCTACCCCGACCCCGAGCACGGCGTGATCAAGCGCGTGCGGCTCGCCGCGCGCGGTCGGGCGTGGGCCGCCGAGGTGCGCAAGGTTGCCGAGTCGACCGAGCAGCGCTGGGCGACGCACCTCGGCAAGGCCAAGCTGAAGGTCCTGCGCGGGCTGCTCGAGGAGCTCTCGAGCGAGATCGACGGCGTCAGCCGCCCCGCGCCTGACGAAGCGCGGCCCAACGGCAAGCGCGCCCGCGCCTGAGCGCCACGCGCCCCTGACCTGCACGCGCGCCGCCGGTCGGCGAGATCGGTCGGCGCGAGACGTCTCGGTCACTCCCCCGTTCGTGCTGAGCGCAGCGCGCAGCGCGCAGTCGAAGCACGCCCTGCATCGGGTGCGACGGCGCGCATTGGATCGCACAACTTTCTCGGGTGCGGTCGCACGTGCCTCGCGGTCGAGCACGGCTCCGGTGTTCGTGACCGGCACGGAGGACGTGCCGAGGCGGGGACGAGGTCCCAGGCGCGCTCGTAATTTCCCCGGCCGGGTGGTGCATGCGTCGGCGGGGTTGGGGCAATGGCACCGGCGTGCGTTGTGCCCGGAGACCCCGGATCGAGCGAGCGCCGGGACCTCGGCCTCGCCGACGGCGAGGCCGGCCCCGCAGTCTGCCTTTGACTGCGCGCGACGCGCGGCGACTCAGGGTATTCGGGGCCGGGCGGGCCGCGATCGTCGCGGACGCCCCGCAGCCGCGCGCGTCCGGCGCTACAGCAGCGTGACGATCAGCGAGGCCTTGGTCGTGGTGTCGAGCTTCTCGGACGCGAGCTGGTCCTTGGTCGGCGGGTTCACCAGGTCCTGCGGCAGGCTGCCGAGCGCGGCCGGCGCCGGCACGTTGTCGAAGCGGGCGAGGAACGAGACCGACAGCGAGATGTCGTCGGTGATCTTGGTCGAGAGCTCGGCCTTGCCGATGGTGCGGATGTCCTCGAACCGATCGGCCAGCGCGGTCTCGTTCACGTTCACGAACAGCTCGATCGAGCCGGTGAGCTTGGTGGTCTCGGTGAGGACGCCCTCGTAGCCGGCGAAGCCGCGCGCCGAGTGGATCGAGACCGAGTCGACCGGGCCGCTGACGTAGTTCTCGTAGCTGAAATCGTAGCCGGCCTCGCCGACGACCGCGTGCTTCTCGCTCTTGAAGATCGTGCGCGCGTAGCCGAGCTGACCGCCACCGGTGAAGTCCTTGCCGGCGATCGGGTCGACCGCGGCCAGGCCGGCCACGAACAGCGCGTCGAACTCGGACAGGAAGCGGTCGTAGCGGACCTTGCCCGCGAGATTCTTGGCCGCGGTCGCGCGCTCCCGGGTGATCTCGTCGCTGCTGATCGTGCCGCTCATGTTGGTATCGGCGACGACCAGGTTCGACGCGCGGGCCAGCACGCCGGCCGCCTCGATCGACAGCTTGTTCTGCTTCTCCTTGCGCATCGCCTTGAGGCCGCCGCTCACGGTCGTCGTCCGCGAGTTGCCGGTCGACAGGACCAGGCCGGCCTCGGCGGTCGCGTTCCAATCGACCTTGTCGACGTCCTTGAGGTCGTCGGCCTTGCCGAACTCGAACTTCGGATCGGGCTGCGCGCTCGCGATCGCGCTGGAGCCGAGGAGGATGGTGAGGGAGGTCGCGAGCCGGCGCGGCGTTCTCATGACCTGCGATGTAGCTAACTTTCCGCCACTAGCCAAGCCGCGGGATGACCTTGAGGCGGTACCCGAACCGGTGCCGCGACTCGATCAGGTCGCCGATCTCGGCCTTCACCAGCACCCGCCGGACCCGCCGCACCAGCTGCTTGACGTGGTTGTCACCTGGGTCACGCGTGTCCCAGGACAGATCGCCGATCAGCTCCGACGTGCGCACGAAGCCGCGCACGATGTCGGGCTGCTCGGGCTCGGCGGCCATGCGCCGGACCAGGAGCGCGAAGAACTCGAACTGGGTCGCGGTGAGCTGGACCTGCTTGCCGTCGATCTCGACCAGCCCGCCGCCGCCGCCCGATGGCTCGTGCAGCCGGATCTGGTAGACCGGCAGGCCGACGTCGGTGTGGTCCTCGTCGGCGTAGTCCGCGCTGGCGGTCACCACCGGCGGCGCGCGCAGGCGCTCGGTCGGCCGGAGCGTGATCGCCGCGTTGGCGTCGAGCACCACCGGCGCGAGCAGCTTGCCGTCGGGCACGAAGTAGAAGCCGACCTGGCCGACCAGGATCCGATCGCCGTGGCGCAGCGTGGTCGATTCGTTGACCTCGTGATCGTTGACCAAGGTGCCGTTGGCCGAGCCGAGATCGCGCAGCGACCACAACTTGCGCACCGGATCCCACGACAGGTGGGCGTGATGACGCGAGACCGAGCCCTCGAGCACGCTGACGCCGGCGCCCTCGAGCTGGCGCCCGACCAGGGTGCGCGCGTCGAGCGGATGTGGACGTCCCCACGGATCGACCATCACCGCGCCGGTTGGCTTGGCCGCGGTCGCCAGGATCTGTTCGGGGACCAGGCCGACCGGGCTCGTGATCTCCTCGCGGCAGTCTTCACAGAGGTGCCCCATCTCGGCCGGGCGCAGATCGCAGACCGCGCATTGCATGGCCGGAGCATAACTCCAACTCCCGACCGTTGGCGCTGGTGGTCGGCGTGCGATCACCGGGCGGGCGGCCGCTCGTACGCGCGGTACGCGCGGCCCTCGATGGGCGCGGCCGCGACCCCGGGGGCGATCTCGAACTCGATCGGGAACGATCGGCCCTCGACGCCGTCGGGTCCGGCGGTCATCACCTGGAAGTGCAGGTGGGGGCGGGTCGAGAAGCCGGTGTTGCCCGAGCGCCCGATGTAGTCGAGGCGGCGGACCCGGTGGCCGGCGCGGGCGCGCACGCCGCCGGGCGCGAGGTGCAGGTACTCGCCGATGGTGCCGTCGTCGTGGCGGACCAGGATGAAGTTCATGCGCGTGTAGTCGAGCCACTCACCGGTCGCGCCGCGGTCGGTGGCGCCGTCGTGGGTGGCGACCACCAGGCCGTCGCGCGCGGCGAGGATCGGCGTACCCTCGGGGGCATCGAAGTCGATCGCGTAGTGGTTGGAGCCGCGGTGCGAGAAGCGCCCGCCGAAGCCCTGGATCACGCGCCGCTCCTGACCGACCCCGAACGGCAGCGCGTACGCGTAGCGGCGCGGGCGGGCGTCGGGATGTCCGAACCGCGCCCGGAAGTCGAGGACGCGCCAGAACCGCTCGGCCGGGCCGACGATCGTGAAGTGGGTGAGCACCACGGTCGGACCCGGGCCGCCGCTTTCCAGCGACGCCGGCAGCGTGACCGCGCCCGCCGAGGGTGCGGTCGGGACCAGGTTGTCGAGGTCGCGCACGGACCACGCCACCGTGATCTCGACCGCGTAGTCGTTGCGCACGGTCTGGATCACGCGGCCGCCGTCCTGGCGCAGCTCGAAGTGCAGGCGGCCCCCATCGAAGACCAGGTCGTCGCGGCTGTCGACCAGCGTGCCCCAGCTCGCGGCGTCGACCGCGGACGCCGACGGCGCGGTCACCGGCCGGGGCAGCGTGGTCGCGTACACCGCCGGCGCCGGCCCCGGCTCGCAGCCGCACGCCAGCAGCGCGAGCGCGAGGAGCACGCCGCGGCTCATGCCCGACCTCGGGCCGGGGACGGTGCGACCCCGCCGCGGCGGTACTGCACGCGGGTGCCGGCCGCGCGATCCCACAGCGTCCGCTTGTCGAGGCTGCGCCACGACACCCGGGCCAGGTCGACCGCGGGATAGGCGAGGCCGCCGATGACACACGCCTTGGCGATCATTCCCAGCAGCGAGATCTCGGCGGTGTGGCCGATCGCGTCGAGGCCGGCGCCGAGGGCCAGCAGCCCGTACTGGACCAGCCCACGGGTCAAGGCGGCCATGACGGTGGGTCGGCGCGAGGTGGCGTGATCGACGATCTCGAGCTCGAGCAGGGCATGGCCGGGGGTGGTCCCGAACCGCGTGAGCATGAGCGGGTAGAGCAGCGTGCCGAAGCTCATGAGCAGCGATCCGTCGTCGAGGCCGAGCACCATCGACAGCGGGCCGACCAGCATCATGACCGCGATCAGGTCGAAGAAGGTCGCGACGCCGCGCGACCAGAACCCGGCGGGGCGGGTGCGCACCGTGCTGGCGCGGTCGAGCGCGTCGATCAGCGCGTCGTAGCTGCTGAACCGGTCCTCGGGCCGCTTGGCCATCATCCGGGCGATCACCTCATCGATCAGCCGCGTCGTGCGCCGCGCGCGCCCGACGATCGCCAGCGGCGGCCGGGCTCCGGTCTGGTGGCGCGACAGCAGGTCGGCCGCGGTGTCGCCCGCGAACGGCGGCGCGCCCGCGATCATGTGATGGAGGGTGGCGCCCAGCGCATAGATGTCGGCGCGAAGATCGACGGCCTCGCCCCGACCCTGCTCGGGCGCCATGTAGAGCGGGGTGCCGACCAGCGCCGAGGCGGCGACCGGCCCGCCCGGGGCTGCGGGGTCGCGATCGGCATCGGTGCTGGCCGCCACCAGCCCGAAGTCCATGACCTTGAGGATGCCGTTGCCGTCGATCATCAGGTTCGACGGCTTCACGTCGCGGTGGGTGAAGCCGGCCCGGTGGGCCTCACGCAGGCCCTGGGCCGCCATCCGCGCCAGCTCGATCGCGTCGTCGGGCGCGAGCGGCCCGCGCTCGAGCCGCTGGGCCAGGGTCTCGCCCGCGACGTGCTCCATCGCAAAGAAGACCCGGCCGGCATCCTCGCCGATGAAGTAGATGTGGCAGATGTTGGGGTGGTTGAGCCGGGCGACCGCGCGCGCCTCGCGCACCAGGCGCTCGCGCCGGCCCGGATCGCTGGCGACCGCCGCCGGCAGCAGCTTGACCGCGACCGGGCGGTCGAGGGCGAGGTCGGTGGCGAGCCAGACCTCGCCCATGCCGCCGTGGCCGAGCGGGCGCTCGACCCGGAAGTGCGCCAGCCGCGCTCCCGGGCCGAGGCTGGCGGCCGGGATCAGGTGCGCGCAGCTGCTGCCCGCCGCGGTCGCGGTGACGTCGACCGCCGCCCGGCGCTCGGCCACCGCGGTCGCGTCGAGCTCGATCGCCACCGATGAATCCTACTAGATCCGCGGGTGCTCGCAGAAGGCAGACCTCGCACCTGACTCGTGACCCCGCACCCCGGCGTCATTGGCAGACCTCGCACCTGACTCGTGACCCCGTACCCCGGCATCATTGTTGACCGCTTCGCTCCGCTCGCTGGGGCTAGATCCGCGGGTGCTCGCGACGCTCGCCAGCGGGGCTTGCACGGGCACCGCGTCCCTGGTACCGAAGCCTCGCGGCGGCCACCTGCCGCGGCGAGAGGTCTCCCATGATCGAGCGCTACAGCCGTCCCGAGCTCACCGCGATGTGGTCGGATGGCGCCCGGTTCGCCCTCTGGCTCGAGATCGAGCTGGCTGTGTGCGAGGTGATGGAGCAGCCCATGTACGGCGGCCGGGTCCCGGTCGGCACCGCCGCCGCGGTCCGCGCCCGGGCCGAGGGCCGGCTCGATCCCGCGCGGATCCTCGCGATCGAGCAGACCACCCGCCACGACGTGATCGCCTTCCTGACGCACGTCGAGGAGCTCGCCGGCGAGCCGGCCCGCTGGCTCCACCTCGGCATGACCTCGTCGGACGTGCTCGACTCGGCGCTCGCGCTGCAGACGATGAACGCGCTCGACGCGGTCCTCGCCGGGATCGACGGCCTCCAGGCCGCGCTGGCCGCCAAGGCCCGCACCCACGCCCGGACCCCGACGATGGGGCGCTCGCACGGCATCCACGCCGAGCCGATCACCGCCGGGCTGACCTTCGCCCGCTGGCACGCCGAGGTCGGCCGGGCCCGGACCCGGGTCGTGCGCGCGCGCGAGTCGATCGCGGTCGGCAAGATCGCCGGTGCGGTCGGCGTCTACGGCAACCTCGACCCGGCGATCGAGGCGGCTGCGCTCGCGCGCCTCGGCCTCACCGCCGAGACGGTCGCCACCCAGATCGTCGCGCGCGACCGTCACGCCGAGGTGCTGTGGGCGCTGGCCATGGTCGGCACCGCGATCGAGCAGATCTCGCTCGGCGTCCGCCACTGGCAGCGCACCGAGGTCGGCGAGGCCGAGGAGGGGTTCGGCGCCGGCCAGAAGGGCTCGAGCGCGATGCCCCACAAGAAGAACCCGATCCTGTCGGAGAACCTGACCGGGCTGGCGCGCCTGCTGCGCGGCTACGCCGGCGCCGGGCTCGAGGACGTCGCGCTGTGGCACGAGCGCGACATCTCGCACTCGTCGGTCGAGCGGGTCAGCTTCCCCGACGCGACCATCCTCACCGACTTCATGCTGGCACGCGCGACCCGGCTGGTCAGCGACCTGGTCGTCCGCGAGGAGCGGATGCGCGCCAACCTCGAGGCCTCGGGCGGGCTGTACTTCTCGGAGGCGGTGCTGCTGGCGCTGGTCGGCAAGGGCCTGCCGCGCCAGGAGGCCTACGTCTTCGTCCAGCGCTGCGCCCACGCCGCCCTGCGCGAGGGCACCGCGATCGGTGCGCTGGCGCCCCCGGGTCGCTTCCGCGCCCTCCTCGGCGCGGACCCCGAGGTCGCGCGCCACCTGACCGCGGCCGACCTCGACGCCTGCTTCGACCTCGAGCACCACCTGCGCCACGCGCCGGCGATCCTGTCCCGCGCGCTCGGCGACCCAGCCCCGTAACTTCGAGGAGCCTGATGCGCCCCGACCTCGACGCCATCCTCCACGCCCAGCTCGGTCGCACCCTCGACCGCACCAGCTTCGCGAGCCTGGCCGGGCGCCCGCGGATCACGCGCTACGACGGCAAGGTGCGCGACTGTTACATCGACGCCGAGCACGGCGAGCGGGTGATCGTTGTCACCGACCGGCTGTCGGCGTTCGACGTCGTGATCGGCACCATCCCGTTCAAGGGCCAGGTGCTCAACCAGATCGCGCAGTACTGGTTCGACGCGACCGCGGCGATCGCGCCCAACCACGTGGTGTCGTCGCCCGATCCCAACGTGATGATCGGCCGCGAGTGCCGGCCGCTCGCGGTCGAGCTGGTCATGCGCGCGTACCTGACCGGGGTCACCTCGACCTCGATCTGGAAGGCCTACCAGCAGGGCGCGCGGACCTTCTGCGGCCACCCGCTGCCGGACGGGCTGCGCAAGAACCAGCCGCTGCCGCACCCGATCCTCACCCCGTCGACCAAGGCGGCCAAGGGCGGCCACGACGTCAGCGTCTCCGCCGACGAGCTGCTGGCGATGGGGCAGGTGACCCCGGCCGAGCTCGAGCAGGCCACCGCGATCGCGACCCGGCTGTTCGCGTTCGGCCAGGCCACCGCCGCCGCGCGCGGCCTGATCCTCGCCGACACCAAGTACGAGATGGGCGTCCGGCCCGACGGTACCGTGTGCGTGATCGACGAGATCCACACCCCCGACTCGTCGCGCTACTGGTTCGCCGACGACTACCAGGCCCGGCTCGCCCGCGGCGACGAGCCGCGCAGCCTCGACAAGGAGTTCGTGCGGCGCTGGCTGGTCGAGGAGGCCGGCTACCAGGGCGATGGCCCGCCGCCGCCGCTGGCCGAGCACGTCCGGGTCGAGGCCGCCCGCCGCTACATCGAGAGCTACGAGATCGTCACCGGGCGCGAGTTCGTGCCCGACCTGCGCGATCCGGTCGAGCGGATCGCGACGGCCCTGGGAGCCGCCTGATGCCGGTGGTAACGCCGGTGGTAACGCCGGTGGTGATGCCGGGCGCGCCGGCGCTGTCGCCGGGCCGGCTCGGCCGCCAGCTGGCGCGGGTGCAGCGGACCAACCCGGGCGTCACCGGGCTCGCCGCCACCCACCTCCACTTCGTCGACGTCGCGCGCGCGCTGACCGCGGCGGAGCACGCGCTGCTCGCGCAGCTCCTGCGCTACGGCCCGACCGTGCCAGCCACGCCGCTGGCCGGCGCCGAGTTGATCGTGGTGCCGCGCCTGGGCACGATCTCGCCGTGGTCGTCGAAGGCGACCGACATCGCGCACACCTCGGGCCTCGACGCGATCCGGCGCCTCGAGCGCGGCGTGCGCTGGACCGTCGCCGGCACGATCAGCGACCGGCCCGGCCTGCACGCGGCGCTCGCCGATCGCATGACCGAGAGCGTGCTGGCCACGGCCGACGACGCCGGCGCCCTGTTCGGGGCCGGGGCGCCGCGGCCGCTGCGGGTGATCGCGCTCGGCGCCGATCCGCGCGCTGCCCTGGCCGCGGCCGACCGCGAGCTGGGCCTGGCGCTCGCGTCCGACGAGATCGACTACCTGGCGGCGGCGTATCGCGAGCTCGGCCGCGACCCGACCGACGTCGAGCTCATGATGTTCGCGCAGGCCAACAGCGAGCACTGCCGCCACAAGATCTTCAACGCCCGCTTCGTGATCGACGGGGTCGCCGAGGACCGCTCGCTGTTCGAGCTGATCAAGGCGTCGACCGCGGCCGCGCCCGACGGCGTGCTGTCGGCCTACAGCGACAACGCCGCGGTGTTCGCCGGCCCGGTCGGCGACCGCTTCTTCGCAGATCCCGATCGGGTCTACCGGGCCCACCGCGAGCCGGTCCACGTGTTGCTCAAGGTCGAGACCCACAACCACCCGACCGCGATCGCGCCGTATCCGGGCGCGGCCACCGGCTCCGGTGGCGAGATCCGCGACGAGGGCGCGACCGGGCGCGGCGCCCGGCCCAAGGCCGGCCTGGTCGGCTTCACGGTCTCGAACCTGCGCATCCCGGGCGCCGAGCAGCCGTGGGAGACCGACCACGGCAAGCCGGGCCGGATCGCGTCGGCGCTCGAGATCATGCTCGACGGCCCGCTCGGCGGCGCCGCGTTCAACAACGAGTTCGGTCGGCCCGCGATCGCCGGCTACTTCCGCACCTTCGAGCTGACCGTGCCCGGCCCGCGCGGGCCCGAGGTCCGCGGCTATCACAAGCCGGTGATGATCGCGGGCGGCATCGGCAACGTGCGCGACGAGCACGTCCTCAAGCAGGCCCTGCCGGCCGGCGCGCCGCTGGTGGTGCTGGGCGGGCCCGCCTTGTTGATCGGCCTCGGCGGCGGCGCCGCGTCGTCGATGGCGCAGGGCACGTCGCACGAGGATCTCGATTTTGCGTCGGTGCAGCGCGACAACCCCGAGATGCAGCGCCGCTGCCAGGAGGTGATCGACGCCTGCTGCGCGCTGGGTGACAGCTCGCCGATCCTGTCGATCCACGACGTCGGCGCCGGCGGCCTGTCGAACGCGCTGCCCGAGCTCGCCCACGGCTCCGACCGCGGCGCGACCCTCGACCTGCGCGCGATCCCGTCGGGCGATCCGGCGATGTCGCCGGCCGAGCTGTGGTGCAACGAGGCCCAGGAGCGCTACGTGCTCGCGCTCGCCCCCGGGCGCGCGGCCGAGCTGGGGGCGCTGTGCGCGCGCGAGCGGGCGCCGTGGGCGCTGCTCGGGCACGCCCAGGCTGCGCCCCACCTGCGGGTCGACGATCCGCTGCTGGGCGCGCCGGCGGTCGACGTGCCGATGCACGTGATCCTCGGCAAGGCGCCGCGCATGGTGCGCGACGTGAAGACCGAGCCGGTCGGGTTTCTGCCGCTCGACCTCACCGGGGTCACCGTCGAGGCCGCGCTCGAGCGCGTGTTGCGGCTGCCGACCGTGGCCGACAAGACCTTCCTGGTCACGATCGGCGATCGCTCGGTCGGCGGGCTGGTCGTGCAGGAGCCGATGGTCGGGCGCTGGCAGGTCCCGGTCGCCGACGTCGCGGTGACCGCGACCGACTTCACCGGCCGCACCGGCGAGGCGATGGCGATCGGCGAGCGGCCACCGGTCGCGCTGCTGTCGGCCGGGGCGGCGTCGCGGCTCGCGATCGCCGAGGCGATCACCAACCTGCTCGCGGCGCCGATCGACGACCTGCGCGGCGTGCGGCTGTCGTGCAACTGGATGGCCGCCGCCGGCTGGCCTGGCGAGGACGCCCGCCTGTACCAGGCGGTGCGCGCCGCCGGCGCCGAGCTCGCGGTCGCGCTCGGCACCGCGATCCCGGTCGGCAAGGACTCGATGTCGATGCGCACGGTGTGGCGCGACGACGCCGGCGACCACGCGGTGGTGTCGCCGATCACGCTGGTCGCGACCGCGGCCGCGGCGATCGCCGACCTCACTGGCGTGCTGACCCCGGACGTCGGGCTGTCCGAGACCCGGACCGGGGTCACCCTGATCGTCGTCGACCTCGGCGCCGGTCAGGATCGCCTGGGCGGGTCGTGCCTGGCGCAGGTCTACCGCCAGCTCGGCGACGTGCCGCCCGATCTCGACGACGCCGCGCTCCTGCGCGGGCTGGTCGGCGCGCTCGCCGCGATCCGCCCGCTGCTGGTCGGCTACCACGATCGCTCGGATGGCGGGCTGATCGTCAGCCTGCTCGAGGTGGCGTTCGCGTCGGGCGCCTCGCTCGACGTCCGGACCCCGGACGGCCGGGCCCCGCTCGCGGCGTTGTTCGCCGAGGAGCTGGGCGCGGTGCTGGCGACCTTGCCCGAACACGCCGACCGGGTGCTGGCCGCGCTGCACGAGGCCGGCCTCGCGGCCTGGATCGCCGGGACCGCCACCGCCGGCGCGCGGGTGGTCGTGCGCGCCGGCGACCAGGTCGTGCTCGACCGCGACCGCTTCGACCTGCGCGCGATCTGGTCGGAGACCAGCTGGCGCATGCAGGCGCTGCGCGACGACCCGGCCTGCGCCGACGAGGAGCACGCGGCCCGCACCGACCACGACGACCCCGGGCTGGTCGAGCGGATCAGCTTCGACGTGGACGCCCGGGTGGCGGCGCCGTACCTGGCCACCGGCGCCCGGCCCCAGGTCGCGATCCTGCGCGAGCAGGGCTCGAACTCGCACGTCGAGACCGCCGCCGTCTTCACCGCCGCCGGCTTCGAGGCGGTCGACGTGCACATGACCGACCTCCACGGCGGGCGCTCGCTGGCCGGCTTTCACGGCCTGGTCGCGGTCGGGGGCTTCTCCTACGGCGACGTGCTCGGCGCCGGCGAGGGCTGGGCCAAGAGCGCGCTGTATGGCAAGGCGGCGCGCGCCAGCCTGAGCGGCTTCTTCGAGCGGGCCGATACCTTCGCGCTGGGCGTGTGCAACGGTTGTCAGATGATGGCGACCCTGCGCGAGCTCATCCCGGGCGCCGCGCGCTGGCCCCGGTTCGTGCGCAACCGCTCCGAGCAGTTCGAGGCGCGCCGGTCGCTGGTCGAGATCCTGCCGTCACCGTCGATCTTCCTGCGCGGCATGGCCGGCTCGCGGCTGTCGATCGTGGTCTCGCACGGCGAGGGCCGGGTCGAGCCCCAGGCCGACGGCGACCTCGCCGCGCTCGCCGACGCCGGGCTGGTCGCGCTCCGCTTCGTCGACGGCCACGGTCGGGTCGCGGCGCGCTACCCGGCCAACCCCAACGGGTCGCCCGACGGCATCACCGGCCTGACCGTGCCCGACGGCCGCGTGATGATCCTCATGCCGCACGCCGAGCGCACGCCGCGCTCGGTGTGGCGTCGCATGTTCGAGAACGCGCGGGCCTGGGTCGGCTGATGTTCCGGCGCTGGTCGGCCAACCTCGAGGCCGAGCACCTCGAGTGGAACCTGCGCACCGTCACGCCCCACATCGCGCCGGGCGCGCGCGTGCTCGACATCGGCGCGTGGGGCTGCGAGCTTGGCGCCGCCCTGCGCGACCGGGTCGGGGCCCGGGTCGTGTGCACGGACGTGGTCGACAAGAACCGCACCGACGTCGAGCTGCGCCTGATGAAGGACGGCCGGCTGCCGGTCGCGGACGACGAGCGGTTCGACGTCGTGCAGCTGCTCTACGTGCTGCACCACGCCGCCGACGATCTCGCGCTCCTGCGCGAGGCGCGCCGGGTGCTGGCGCCGGGCGGCCGGGTGCTGGTCGGTGAGGACCGGGTCGAGACCTGGGCCGAGCGGGTCCGCACCGTGCTCTTCCACGTCTGGCTGCTGATGTTCACGTTCATGGGCTGGAAGGGCCGGTTCCGGCCGATCGCCGGGTGGCGCGAGCGCTTCGCGGCCGCCGGCCTGGCCGTCGTCGAGGTCGTCCAGCTCGGCTCGTCGCACCGGCTGTTTCCCCGCAACATGCTGTTCGTGCTCGCGCCGTCCGACGCCGCGGGCGAGCGCACTTGATCTGAATCGTCGGCGGCCCGCGCCGGCTCAGACGATCGGCAGCAGCCACACGACGGCGCTGGTGGTCGCCAGCACCGCGCGCGCGACCGAGGTCGCCCGCCGGGTGCGCCGCATGCCGAACAGCCCGACCACCTCGGCCGCGCCGCTGCGCAGCGACAGGACGCCCGGCACCGCGCCGAGGCAGCTGATGCCGACCGCGATCTGGGCGGCGAGGCTCGGCGGCTGCGCCATGAACGCGAGCGGCCAGACCGCGCCGATCAGGAAGATCTCGGCCACGACCAGGATGGCGAGGCCCCAGCGAAACCCGGCCAGCAGGGCGAGCGCGCCGATCGCCAGGGTCGCGGCCAGCTCGGGGCTGTGCGCGTGACCGGGGAGGGGCATGGCCGCGACCGCCGCCAGCAGGCCGGTGATGCCCAGCAGCCGCTCCCGACGAACGCGACCCACGGCCCCCGCCGAAGGTGCTGAAACCTCACGACCCCTGGCTACGGCGGTGTCTGAGATGTCGTCCACAGATACGAATGTAATCGATTCGGTACACGGAGCCAGACAATTGTCGAAGTAGTGCGACGATTGTCGCACGCACTGTGCGAAGGCGCGCACCGGTCCGCACGGTTCCCGCTCGGTCGGTGCGGCACGTCTGGCCGCTCACCACCCTGCGTGGCACTCTCGGATCATGTCCTGGCTGCTCATCAAGCTCGGAGTCCGGCTGCTCGGCTTCATCGCGGTCTTCTGGCTGGCGACCCGCCGCAACTCCAAGGTGAAGATCCAGCCGCGCTGGGCGCTCCCGCTGGTCGCGAGCCTGTTCGCGGTGATGAACACCGGCATGTACTGGCTGCTCAAGCCGGTCCTCAACCTGGCCACCTTCGGCGCCGCCTGGTTCGTCCTGCCGCTCGCGATCAATCTCGCCTTCCTGATGGCGACGGCCCGCATCGTCGAGCGGAAGCGGTGGCTCGCGATCGACGGCGTGCGCGCGACCCTGTGGCTCGCGTTCGTCCTCACCGCCGCCCACGGCGTGTTCTGGCTCGGTCTCGAGTGGCTGCCGACCCGCCTCTAGCCTGCCTCTAGCCGTCCCGCTGGGCAGGGCGCCCGGTCCGCTGGGAGCCGGATCCGGCCTTGACACAGTTCGATAACTATCGCATCAATGCGGACGTGGCCGAACGCGACGTCAAGCGCCTGTCGCGCGTCTTCAAGGCGCTGTCGAACCCGAACCGGCTGGAGCTGTTCCTCAACCTGCTCGAGGAGAGCCGGCTCGACCTGGCCAAGGGCCGGGTCCACGACTGCTTCCTGGCCCCGATCATCGCCAGGCTCGATCTGGCCATCGGCGCCCCGACCGTCTCGCATCACGTGAAGGAGCTGGTCGACGCCGGGCTCATCGAGACCGAGCGCGACGGCAAGCAGCTGGTCTGCACGGTCCGGCCCGACGTGATGCGCGAGCTGCGCGAGCTGTTCGCGACCGACCGCTGACCCACCGGCGGTCGGGCCCAGGCCCCGCCGGGTCCAGCCGCGGGTTGATAGTTCGATAGTTATTAAAACGTCAAAATTTGCGCCCGCCTCGGGCCGTCCACGCCTCTTCAGACCGGAGCACCCATGTCCCACGCCATCACGATCGAGAAGTACGGCCCCGCCAGCAACCTCACCCTCCGCGAGCAGCCGGCGGTGCCGCCGGGCCCCGGCGAGATCGCGATCGACGTGAAGTACTCCGGCGTGAACTTCGCGGACATCCAGATGCGGCTCGGCTTCTACCCGGACGCGCCGAAGCGCCCGTTCGTGCCCGGCTACGAGGTGTCGGGCACGGTCGGCGAGGTCGGCGCCGGCGTCACCGGCTTCCAGCGCGGCGATCAGGTCGTGGCCGGCACCTACTTCGGCGGCTACGCCTCGCAGGTGACCATCCCGGCCCGCCAGGTGTTCCGGCTCCCGCGCAACGCCACCCTCGAGGCCGGCGCCGCGCTGCCGGTGAACTTCTTCACCGCCCAGCTGGCGCTGCACGAGATGGCTCGGGTCCGCGCCGGCGACAAGGTGCTGGTCGAGTGCGCGACCGGCGGCGTCGGCGTGCTTGCGATCCAGCTCGCGCGCAAGGCCGGCGCCGAGGTGGTGGGGCTGACCACCAGCGCGCACAAGAAGCCGTTCATCGAGGCGCTCGGTGCCCGCGCGTACACCCGCGCCGAGTTCGACGCCGACCCCAGCATCGCGGGCTTCGACATCATCATCAATGCCTCGGGCGGGGCCGAGGTCGAGCCTCAGCGCAAGCGGCTCGCGATCACGGGCCGCATCGTCTGCCTCGGGATGAGCTCGGGCGTGCGCGACGGCAAGCGCAACCTCGCGCGGATGGCACTGGCGGTGATCCGCATGCCGCGCATCTCGCTGCTCAAGCTGTTCGACGCCAACACCGGCGTCTACGCGCTCAACGCCCTCCACGTCCTGCGCGATCCAGTCTGGGCTGCGCGGCTCACCGCGTCGCTGGCGACCGTCGACGAGCTCGACCTGCGCCCGCACGTCGGCAAGGTGTTCGCGGCCGCCGATGCCGCCGCCGCCCACGCGTTCCTCGAGACCAAGCAGGCGACCGGCAAGGTCCTCCTGGCCTGGAGCTGAGCAGCGCCAGCGCGGCGCGGCCGGGGCGATCAGCCCGCGACTTCGCGCAGCTGACGGAGGAGATCGCGGGCCTGATCGACGTTGGAAGCGGCCTCCTTCATCGACTGGCGGATCAGCTCGAACGACGCGCGCGGGATCGTGTGCGAGTACTGGTCGAACTCGCCCTCGGCCGCCATCACCTCGATGCGCAGGCTCGACAGCACGTCGTTGAGCGCGGTCACGATCTCCTTGGCCTTGTCGCGGATCTCGACCGCGTGAATCACCTTGGCGCTGCCACCCTCGCGGAGCTGCTGGTCGTCGAGCTCCTTGACCCGCTTGGTGAGGCGCTCGACCTCGATCTCCTGCGAGGCCAGGTCGTTCTCGAGATCCTCCATCTTGCGGGCCTTCTCGGCCCCGTGCTTGCCGCCGCGGTAGACGCGGAGCTCGGCCTGCAGCTGCTCGATGCGGCGCCGCAGCCGGCGGATCTCTTCGTCGTTCTCGCTGGGCCCCGGGCTGCGCGCCCCCGATGCGCCGGCGTCGATCGCCTGCTGGGGCGGCGGGGCCTGATTGCCCATCGGATTCTGCAGCGGCTGCACCCCCGGGATCGGCACCGCGGCCATCGCGTGGCCGGTCGGGCCGTGGGGGCTGGTGGGCCCGATCCCGGGATGCTGCTGCATCTGTTGCGGCGGCGGCGGCTGCGGGACCGGCGGCTGCGGGACCGGCTCCGCGGCCTGACCGAGCTGGGCGGTGTCGACGTAGCGGAGCCACAGGCTGCCGCAGCGCACCGCGTCGCCGTGCTTGAGCAGGTGACTTTGCACCCGCTGCTCCTGATAGAAGATGCCGTTCGCGGACCCCAGGTCCTCGAGGACGTAGCCGCCGCCGCCCCACAGCATGCGGGCGTGATGCCGGGAGACCATCGCGTCATCGGTGCGGATCGCACAGTCCATCGCCCGACCAATGCGGATCTCACCGGCGCCGAGCTCGACCGCTCCTTCGATGCCTTGCGCGTCGCGCCAGAGAACCTTGGCAACCACTGTGGGCTATTGTTAGCGAAGTCGCGAGGATCCACAAGGTTTCGGCCCGGTCTGCGCGGGGTCCATGCTTGGCGCGGTCGGGTGGCCGTGGTACGGACGGGCGCATGTGCGGCGTCTTTGGCATCCACGGGCATGACGAGGCTGCCAACATCGCTTACCTGGGGCTGCACGCGCTCCAGCACCGGGGGCAGGAGTCGGCCGGGGTCGTCGCCGGGGATCGCAACCTGCGTCGCCACGTCGCCATGGGCCTGGTCTCGGACGTCTTCGACGAGAAGACGCTGAAGGGCCGGCTGCCGGGCCACGTCGCGATCGGACACGTTCGCTACTCGACCGCCGGCAGCTCCGAGCTGCGCAACGCCCAGCCGTTCCTGTTCGACTACGCCGGCGGCTCGGTCGCGATCGCCCACAACGGGAACCTGGTCAATGCCGACGAGCTGCGGACCCGGCTCGAGGCCTCGGGATCGATCTTCCAGACCACCAGCGACACCGAGGTGATCGTCCACCTGATGGCGAAGACGCCCGAGTTCGACCCGGTCCAGCGCCTGATCTCGGCCCTGCGTCAGGTCACCGGCGCCTACTCGCTGGTCCTGCTCGCCGACGACAAGCTGATCGGGGTCCGCGATCCGCACGGCTTCCGACCGCTGGTGATCGGCCGGCTCAAGGACAGCTACGTCATCTCCTCGGAGACCAGCGCGTTCGATCTGATCGAGGCCGAGTACATCCGCGAGGTCGAGCCCGGCGAGATCGTCGTCGTCGAGGGCGGGCTCCTGCGCAGCTACCGCATCTCGCCGCCCGGCGAGGACGAGGCACCCAAGCTGTGCGTGTTCGAGCACGTCTACTTCGCGCGGCCCGACAGCCTGGTCAACGGCAAGTCGGTCTACCGCGGTCGCGAGCGCCTGGGCGCCCGGCTCGCGATCGAACAGCCGGCCGAGGCCGACGTGGTGATCCCGGTGCCCGACTCGGGCGTCCCGGCCGCGATCGGCTACGCCCGCGAGTCCGGCATCCCGTTCGAGATGGGGCTCATCCGGTCGCACTACGTCGGCCGCACCTTCATCGAGCCGCAGGACTCGATCCGCCACTTCGGCGTGCGCCTCAAGCTGTCGCCGGTGCGGGCGGTGGTCGACGGCAAGCGGGTCGTGGTCGTCGACGACTCGCTGGTCCGCGGCACCACCTCGCGCAAGATCGTCAAGATGCTGCGCGCGGCCGGCGCCAAGGAGATCCACCTCCGCATCAGCGCGCCGCCGATCACCCACCCGTGCTTCTACGGGATCGACACCCCGACCCGCAGCGAGCTGGTCGCGGCCTCGCACAACGTCGAGGAGATCGCGCGCTACGTGACGTGCGACTCGCTCGGGTACTTGAGCCACGAGGGCCTGATGACCGCGGTCGGCGCGGTCTCGATCGACGCCTCGACCGGCGAGGGCTTCTGCTCGGCGTGCTTCACCGGCAACTACCCGGTTCCGCTCGGTCGCGTCGGCGAGCTTGTCAGCATCCGCCGGACCAAGTAGAAGAGGGGGATCATGTCCCTCGAGACCGTCGACGCGCGCCTCGTGCGCACCCAGCTGAAGGAGCTCGCGGCCAAGGCCGAGTCGCTCCGGAGGTTGCTTTGACCTCGACCCGAAGCGCCTGAAGATCGAGGAGCTCGAGTCGCTGTCGGCCGCGCCCACCTTCTGGGAGCAGCCGGCCCGCGCGCAGGCGATCCTCAAGGAGCAGAAGCAGCTCAAGTCGATGGTCGGCGCCTACGACGCCCAGATGCGGGCGATGTCCGACGCCGAGGTGCTGCTCGAGCTGGCCGAGGAGGCCGGCGACGAGGCCTCGGGCAAGGAGGCCGAGGTGGCCACCGCCGCGGTCAGCAAGGCGCTCGACGATCTCGAGTTCCAGCGGATGCTGTCCGGCGAGTTCGACGACCACGACGCGATCGTGCAGCTGTCGGCCGGCGCCGGCGGGGTCGACGCCTCCGACTGGGCCCACATGCTCCAGCGCATGGTGATCCGCTACGCCGAGCGCAAGGGCTGGAAGGTCGAGATCCTCGACGAGCAGCCGGCCGAGGAGGCCGGCATCAAGGGCTCGACCCTCCTCATCACCGGCGATCACGCGTTCGGCCTGCTGAAGGCCGAGCACGGCGTGCACCGGCTGGTGCGGATCTCGCCGTTCGACCAGCAGGGCCGGCGCCAGACCTCGTTCGCGGCGATCGCGGTGACCCCCGACATCGACGACGACATCGTCATCGCGATCGACGACAAGGACCTGCGCATCGACACCTACCGCGCCGGCGGCGCCGGCGGACAGCACGTCAACAAGACCGACTCGGCGGTGCGCATCACGCACCTCCCGACCGGGATCGTCGTGCAGTGCCAGAACGAGCGCAGCCAGCACGCCAACAAGGAGCGGGCGTTCAAGCTGCTGCGCGCGCGCATGTACGAGCACGAGGTCGCCAAGCGCGAGGAAAAGGCCGCCGCCGAGGCCAAGGCGCGGCTCAAGATCGAGTGGGGATCGCAGATCCGCAGCTACGTCCTGTTCCCCTACCAGCAGATCAACGACCACCGGACCGAGGTCAAGACCAGCAAGGTCGACGCGGTCCTCGATGGCGACCTCGACGATCTGATCCGGACCTACCTGCTGCAGCGGTCCGCGCAGGCCTGAGCCGCGCGTAGTACCGTCCCGTCATGGCTGACCGTGGCGGGTTCTCGATCGCGTCCGTGATCCTCAGTTACTTCCTGGTCGCGGGCGGCATCGCGCTCGGGCTCATCGCGGTGATCCTCGCCGAGCCCGGCGGGCAAGCCGCGCTCTACGGCGCGCTCGCGGCGGGCGGCGCCATCGGTGGCTTCGTGGCGGCCCGGGCCAGCCGGGGCACCACTGTCCTCGAGCCGGCGATCGGCGGCGTCCTCGTGATCCTCACGATGGTCGGGATCTTCGTCGGCACCGAGCTCGGTCAGATCTTGTGGGCGTTCGCGAAGGACGAGGTCACGAAGTACGTCGGCCTCTCGGCGGCCGCCGCCGCGGTCGGCGCCATCGTCGGCGCGATCGTGTCGGAGAAGCTGTTCGGCCGCCACTCCGAGAGCAGCCTGGCCTGGCTGGTCCACGTCAGCATCGCCGTGCTCGGCGCGTGCTTCGTCGCCACCGTCGTGCTGATGGGCGCCGTGATCCGCGGCGAGCAAGAGAGCTCGACCCAGGCCGGCGTGTACTTCGGCGCGATGGGGCTGGGCGCGCTGCTGTCCGGCCTGGCGGCCGGGGCATCGGCGCCGCGGCGGTTGCTGGTGGTCTCCTTCATCGCGTCGATCGCCGGCGTGATGGGCTTCTACCTGCTGTTCCGCGAGCTGCCTGGCGTCAACGGCGGCACGACCGCCAACGCCAAGGACACCGACACCGCCGCCGGCTTTGCCATCATCGGCGTCGGCTGCGGGATCGTCACGTTGATCGGCGCGCTGATCGGCTGGAAGGCCATCGGCCAGCGCCACGCGCGGCGCTGACGGCGGCCGGGTCGGGCAAGGCGGCCGCTACCAGCGGACCGGTTCGGCCCGCTCGACCAGGATCGCTTCTTCGACCAGGTCGGCGGCCTCGAGCACCGCGACCTCGAGCGCGTCGGGCGAGTCGGAGATGAGCCGGTACAGCTCGACCAGCGCGGCGCGCTCGGCGTCGATCTCCTTCTGGGTGCGCACGCCGAGGCGGCGCAGCAGGGTGGCCTGCGGCGACCATCCGATCAGCGCGTGCGTGATCTGCGCGAGCTGCAGCCCACGCGCGAGCAGGTTCCAGCGCAGGCGCAGGTGGCGGCCGATCTCGACCACCAGTGGCATCACCGCGAACCCGACCGCGAGCATCCGCTCGAGATCCCACTCGCGATCGATCTCCTCGATGCGCTGCCTGATCGCGTCGGGACCCTGGCGAGCGATGCGGAACACCGTCGAGGCGGTGTTGCCGTCGATCTTGGCCAGCACGCTCGCCGGTGTGCGATCGCGGATCCGGTCGACCCGCCGCGGATCTTCGACCGGCAGGACGCTCTCGTTGTTGCTCATGAGCCGAACGCGGCTGCATGGGCTGTTCCATGGCGATCACCGCCTCGATCGATGAGGCAAGCCAGCTAGATCACTTGGCTTGAGAGCGAGCGGCACGCGGCACCTGCGCACGGTGTGCGATATGCGCTCATCCTGATGCGCCAGCAGCGGCGCGGCTCCTGGCCGCACGCCGCGAACCCGCCGCTTCAGCTGGGCGGGAAGACGCCCATGGCGTTCAGCGTCTCGGCCAGGGCATCGGCGACGCGGTCCATCTCGAGACCGATCGTGATGCGGACGTACCCGGGGAAGCGCGCGTCGAGATCGCGGACGTAGATCGCGTAATCCTCGAGCCGGCGGCACAGCTCGGCGGTGCGGCCGGGGACCTCGATGCACACGAAGTTGCCGGCGCCACCGGTGCGGACCGCGATGCCCCGGTCCTCGAGATCGCGCACGAAGCGCGTCCGCGCCTCATGGGTCTGCTCGATATAGGGGCGGTAGTGGGTGTCGAGCTCGTGGAGCGCGGCGAGCGCCGCGACCTGCGCGAGCTGGTTCACGCTCTTCGGGTTGTAGTGCGACCGCAGCTCGTCGAGCGTGGCCGGGTGCGCGATCAGGTAGCCACAGCGGACCGACGCCAGGCAGAACGCCTTGGAGAAGGTGCGGGTGACCACGACATTGCGCAGCGTGACGGCGAGGCCGGCACACGTCATCGGCTTGCCGGTGCTCGGATCGATCTCGCCGAACTCGTGATAGGCCTCGTCGACCAGGAACATGGTGTCAGGGAAGCGCTCGGCGAGGTCGCGCACGGCCTCGGTCGACCACTGGATGCCGGTCGGGTTGTTCGGGGAGACCAGATACGCCATCGTTGGCCGGTGGCGCGCGATGCCGCTGGCGACGAAGTCGCTGTCGGCGACGAACGGATTGGCCAGCTCGAGGCGGATCAGGTTGGCGCCGCTCGCGAGCACGTTCACGCAGAAGTGCTCGTACGTGGGCGTCGGCGCCAGCGCTGACTTACCCTGACCGAGGAAGCCGTGGCAGAGCAGGATCAGCGCGTCGTCGGACCCGTTGGTGACGATCAGGTTCTCTTCGCCGACGTCGCAGTACGCGGCCAGCTCGGCGCGGAGCGCGTCGCCGCCGGCGAGGTTGGGATACCACTTCAGGTAGGCGCCATCGGCGGACTGGATGTGCGCGATCATCGCCGCGCTCACGCTGGCCGGCGGCGCGATGGTGCCCTCGTTCCAGTCGAGCTTCAGGACCTCGGTCGGCGGAACCTGGCTGCGGGCGATCTTCTCGAGCGACGTCGTGGGGTTGTAGCGAGGCGAGACCCGCGGCGCGTGCCCCCGGCGAACGGACGCGAGATCGACGACGTCGTCCTGCTCGGGAACAGCAACGAGGTGAGCGCGGGACACAGCCATGGAGGCTTCGATGTGCAACTCGCGGACCCGCGCTGTTTCAGCTACTTACACGTGAAGTAGTCAGGTATTCACCACTTTTTGACAGTTGTTCGACAGCCAGGTGACGGGCGCCAACCCTCACGCTCAGCTGGCGAGGGGAATCCGATCGATGAGCCGGGCTCGAACCTGCGGGCGGGAGCTGTGGATGAAGATGAAGTTCTCGATCGACTCTCGGCGGAAGTAGTCGGGATCGCTGATCGTCGCGAGCGGCGTCAGCCGCTGGTCGCGCAGGAAGAAGCCCTCGTAATCCCGTCCGGACAGGAGCGCGCGCAGCTCGGCGACCGCGCGGGGGTGGTGGTGGTCGTTCGCTTCGATGAGGAGGGTCGGCCGCTCCCGGTCGAGCGTGCTGACCGCCCCGCGCAGCACCGCCAGCTCGTGGCCCTCGACGTCGATCTTCATGAAGCCGACCTGGCGGAGGTCGTGCTGGTCGAGAGTCTTCACGTCGACGTCGATCTCCTCGACTCGCGCCACGTCGCCATGCGCCAGCGTGTTGCTGGCCTCGATGGTGGACCGACCGAACTTCACCTCGCCATTGCTGCCGTACGGGATGCGCATGCGGGTCCGGCCCGGGCTATCCGACAGCGCGCACGGCATGATGCGGACGCGCTGCTTCTTGAACACCTGCTGAAGCATCGTGGACAGCACCGGGATCGGCTCGAACGCCACGACGTCACCCGAGTGGCGGAGCAGGCGGTACGTGTACATCCCGAGCTTGGCGCCGACGTCGATGCTGGTCCTGGCGGGATCGCACAGGATGTCGAGCAGCTTCATCTCGTGCTCGTAGTTGGTTCGCTCCAGACGACGAAGCAGGAACATCAGCTTGGGGAAGCGCTGGTATCGCTTCTGCATCGGCGTCAGGGCCATATGGATTCACGGATTATCGCAGGCCGGCGAGCGCCGCAAGTCGGCGCTATGTCCGTATTGACGACCGCGGGCGGTTGAGAGTAACTCGCGCCATGTCACAGGGGGAGCGGGTCCACCGAGTGCTGCGCGGCATCCTCACGCACTATCCAGTGCGGTTCGGCGCGGCGTGGATCAATCGCCGGCTCGATCGGTGGTTCGGCTCGACCGAGGCCAACTGGCTGCTCGCGCCGGGGCGCGGCGCGTGGCCAACAATGGTGCTCAACACGTCGACCAACCTGCAGCGGAAGTTCTTCTACTTCCCGAAAGTATACGGCCGGTTCTACGGCCAAGGCGCCTTCGCTCCCTACGTGGCGAGCAAGTTGACCCCGGGCGCGCGCTTCCTGGATATCGGCGCCAACGTCGGGTTCTTCTCGTTGATGGCGGCGCGGCTGGTCGGTCCCCAGGGTCACGTGTACGCGTTCGAGCCCGAGCCCGACATCTGCGAGGCGCTGAAGCGCAGCGGCCAGGCCAACGAGCTCGCGAACCTCGACGTGTTCCAGCTTGCGCTGTCCAATCGCACGGACGAGCTCACGTTCTATCGCGCCAAGGACGGGACCGCGAGCTCCCTGGTCCCCGAGGCGCCCGGCCGCGAGGGCCGCTACGAGCGCACCCTCACGACCCCGGTGACCACGCTCGATGATCTGGTGGCGGCCGGGAAGATCGACGTCACTGGCGTCGCGCTGGTGAAGGTCGACGTCGAGGGGGAAGAGGCGCGCACGATCGGCGGCATGCTGAAGAGCCTGGCTGCCGCGGGCTATCCGTCGATCTGGTGCGAGGTCCGCGGCCCCAAGGGATCGAGCCGCGCGCCGAGCACGTTCGTGCCGGTCCGCGACCAGCTCGCCACGCTCGGGTACCAGCCGTTTCGCTGGGAGGACGGCCAGCGGCACCCGGTCGTCGAGCACGAGGTGGTCCGCCGTACCGATATCCTGTTCGAGCGCGCATGACGCGCGCTGGTTCGGGCGAGCCGCGCCCGCGCGTCGCGTTGCCAGCCGCACGCCTCGGCCGCTAGTTTTCGCCGGCTCGACAGTCGAGTATTCATGGAGCGCATTCGTCAAGCCGTCGTCGTGACCGCCGGCCGCCGGGCCCACGACCCGGAGGTCTCTGGCCCGCGCGCGCTGCAGACGGTGGCCGGGGTGCCCCTCGTCAAGCGGACGATCCTCACGCTCCACCGCGCCGGGATCACCCGGGTGCACGTGGTGGTCGGCAGCGGCGGCGACGCCATCCGCCAGGCGGTGGTCACCGATCGCGACTACGCACGGGTCGGTGTCACGGTCGAGGTCGTCGGCGGGGCCGACGATCAGCGCGACGACGGCGCGGCGCTGCTCGCGGTCGAGGGCACGGTGTCGGGGCCGTTTCTGCTGGTCTCCGCAGATCACGTCCACGACGTCGGCCTGCTCAAGGCGGCGATGGAGGTCGACCTGGTCGCGGCTGATCTGTGGCTGTGCGTCGATCGCCGGCTCGAGCTCGCCGCGGCCCGGGGCGGCACCGTGGCGGTTCGCACCGATGCGGGCAGCCTGATCCGGGAGATCGGCGGGGCGGTCGCCGACCCCGACGCCCGGGCGGTGGGTGTGATCGTGGCCGGCGAAGCGCTCCTGCGCGGCCTGCGCGAGATCGTCGTGCGGCAAGGCGACGCCGCCGTGACCGACGGCATCCGCGCGCTGGCGGCCCGGAGTCGGGCCCGGGTGCTCGACGTGGGCGCGGCCTGGTGGCGCGCGGTCGAGACCGCGGCGTCACGCCGCCAGGCCGAGGTCGAGCTGCTGCGCTCGCTGACCAAGCCGACCGACGGCTACATCGCGCGTCGGATCAATCGCCAGGTGTCGCGGCGGGTGACCGGGCTGCTCCTCGACACCTCGGTCACGCCCAACCAGATGACGCTGGTCGCCAACCTGATCGGCTACCTCGGCATCTGGCTGGTCGCCGGCGCGACCTGGACCCACGTGCTCGCGGGCGCGGTGCTGGTGCAGCTGCAGTCCATTCTCGATGGCTGCGACGGCGAGATCGCGCGGCTGAAGTTCCAGGGTTCGCGCCTCGGCGAGTGGCTCGACAACGTCCTCGACGACACGATGAATATCTTCTACCCGCTCGCGCTCGGCCACGCGGCTTCCGTGCTGTTCGACCAGCCGCTGTACTGGTGGCTCGGGATGGCGGCAGCTGGCTGCTACGTGATCAACAACGCGGTCCTCTACACGCAGCTGTTGCTCCTCCACGGCAGCGGCAACCCGTTCCTGTTCCGCTGGTGGTTTCAGAAGGAGGATGCCTACCTGCAGCAGTCGCTGGCGGCGGCCGGCCTGCGCGGGCGGCTGATCGGTGTGTTCCACGCGATGGGCCGCCGCGACGCGTTCCTGTTCGCGTTCATGGTGCTGTGCGCGCTGCGGCTGCCGCACGTCGCCACCCTCTGGTACGTCATCATCGCCGCGTTCTCCGGCGCGCTCGCGATCCTGCATGTCCTCTGCGGCGGCCTCACCCGCGATCTGCGGGGCCGCAGTCCGGGCGCCGCGGCGGTGACCGCTACGGTGCTTCCAGCTCCTGGATCCGACGGTCGGCGCGGACCACCTCGCGCGTCCTGATCACCGTCATCACCACGAGGTTCAGGGTCTGGCTGACGAACAGCGCCCAAACCGCCCAGCGCAGCCGGTCGACCAGCAGCGCCAGGCCGAGCCAGAACCACAGGTCGACCTCCTCGAAGCGCCAGACCCGTGACAGCATCGTGCCGAGCCACCGGGCCCACTGGGCGCGGGTGCGGACCGGCGGCGCCGCCACCGTGATCGGGGCCGTCTGGCGCGCGATCGCAGCGGCCGGATCGGTGCGCGCCTCGAGCCAGCGCACCCGCTCGGTCTCGGCCTGCACCAGCCACTTCATGTAGCCGGTCACCGCGAGCGCCATCGCCGAGCCGGTGGCGAGCACCAGGTAGTACGGCTCGCCCTGGCTCACCGTGACCTGCCAGCCGGTGGCCAGCATGATCAGGGTCCAGGTGACCAGGTCGCTGGCCTTGTCGTAGAACGAGCCGAGCCGGGTGAAGGTCCGGCGGTAGCGCGCGACGGTGCCGTCGAGGTGATCGAACAGCAC
>JBKJLC010000267.1:0-12029 GCA_046597055.1 Kofleriaceae bacterium
CGCTGGTGCGGGCGTCGACCGGGTGCCGGCTTGCGGCCCGCGCCGGGACGGCGACCGCCGTGGGTCCGGAACTCGAGCGTGGTCTGCCGCGGCGTCGCCATCTTGATTGCACCGATAATAACAGAGGGACGCGCCACGTCAAGATTGGGTTGGGACAGGCACGGATGTGACCAGCGCTCAGCGCTCGATAGCGGAGCTCGGCACGACGGTCCGCGGGTCTTCGGGTTCGTCCGACCGCGTGGTGGGTCAAGGCCGGAGGCATGGCGCCCGCGGCTGGGCTGTGGACTTGCCGCGCCTGTGGAGAGCGCGCCTGACGAGGTGCGAGCAGCGAGCGGGCCGGGAGCGCGGGCGCGACTCCCCACAGGCGCTTGGAAAACCGCGCCTTCGAGGCGTGGGGGGGCGGCTGGTGGCTCGCTGGGCGCGCCTTTCCACAAGGCCCACAGCCGCGCCGGCCCCAGACCCTGATTTTAAAAAACTTCTCGGATCCGGAGCGATGCGGGGAGGATCCCAGCGCGGCATCCCAGCCATGGGTGCCGCCGGTGCTGCCGGTGCCGCCGGTGCCGCCGCCGCCGCTGCCGGTGCTGCCGGTGCTGCCGTTGCCGCTGCCGCTGCCGCTGCCGCTGCCGCTGCCGCTGCCGCTGCCGGTGCCGGTGCCGGTGCCGGTGCCGCTGCCGGTGCCGCTGCCGCTGCCGCTGCCGCTGCCGTGCGTCGGCGCGGCAGTCCTGCAGCCGGCGTCCCGCGCCTCCCGGACCCGTCGGGCGCGGCCGAACTGACTAGAACGTGCCGGTCGCGACCGCGCCACCGGGACCGACGCCGAGCCGGAGCGTGCCGGTCGAGGGGCGGCGGTCGACCAGGAAGAAGTAGGTGGTCACGCCGAGGCCGACCACCGTGAGGCCGAAGCCGATGTCGGCGAAGCGCGCGGCGTTCTGGCCGCTCGACTTGAGGTCCTGCAGCATCGGGTCGCGGGTGCCGACGCCGGCGAGCCGGGCCCGCGCCGCGTAGTCGTCCTCCTTGGCCAGCGCCGACAGGCTGAACGCGCCGGCGGCGAACAGGACCGCGCCGCTCGCCGCGCCCGCGATCAGCGCGCGCTTCTGATCGTCGCGGACCAGCCGGCGGGGCTCGAGCCGCACGCGCTGATCGGCTTCGAACGCAGCCCGGGTGCGGTACGGCCGGTAGCCCGGGACCGTGACCTCGACGGTGTGCTCGCCGGCGGGGAGCTCGATCGGGGCCGCCAGGGGCGTGGTTCCGACTGGCTGGTCATCGACGCGCACGCGCGCGCCGGCGGGGGTGCCGGCGAGCTCGACGAACGCGCCGAGTCGGTCGAGCGTGATCGCCAGCCGGTAGTCGGGCCCGCGGTCGGCGGGGATCTCGAGCCGCGTCTCGCGGTGCTTCGGCGCCCGCGCGACCAGCACGTGCGCGCCGACGGGCAGCTCGACCTGGCCGTCCTTGATCGGCAGCGGCTTGCCGTCGAGCTCGAGCGTGGCGACGGCTGGCGAGACCGTGGCGGTGACCAGCGGCACCAGGACCAGGTCGACGTCGATCGGTGCGCCCTCGCGGGCGACCAGCTCGCGGCGCACGGTCGCGTGGCCGGGCAGGGTGACCACGAGTTCGTGCGTGCCGGCCGGCACCTTCGCGGTGGGCTCGACCGGCTTGCCGTCGAGCGTGAGCCCGGCGCCCGCCGGCGCGACCTTGATCGTGAGCGGCGATGGCTGCTCGGCAGGGCTGACCGGGATCGTCGCGATCTTGCCGGTGACCACCGTCACGCGGCCGGTCCAGCGATCGAACCCGGGCCGCTCGGCGATCACCTTGTAGTCGCCGGGCAGCATCGGGCGCTTGCACGGTGTGGTGCAGAACACGCCGTCCACCTTGGTATCGAGGTAGATCGCCGTCGGGTCGACGCTGCTGGTGATCTCGAGGAAGGTCGTCTTCACCGCGCGCAGGTTGTTGACGATCTTTTGCGCCTCGCGCTTCTTCGCGCCCTGGGCGCCGGCGTCCAGGTAGGCCTGATACGCGGCCAGCGCGTTGGCGTAGTCGCGCATCTTCAGGTGCAGGCTGCCCTTGAGCTGGAGCAGCTTGAGGTCAGTCGGGACCGCCGCGAGGCCCTCCTCGACCAGCGTCAGCGCTGGCTCGTTGTCGTCGGTGGCCGCGAGCGCGGCCGCTTCCTTGTAGCGAGCGCGCGCGACGTCGTCGGGGGCGGCCCGTGCCTCACCCGCGAGCAACCCGAGGAGCGCGCTCGACGCCAACATGCGCACCACCCGACGCATCGCCCGATTGTAGGTGAGCCGCCCCGGTTGGTCCATCCTCTCGGCGGACTGTCGCGCGCGCGCGCGTTCGCGTACGCTGCCCATCCGCATGAGGGTGTGCACGCGATGCCAGGGTCTGCTCACGCTCGACGCGCTGACCTGTCCCGCGGATGGTGCGCCGGCGCAGGAGGTCGAGACCCTGCCCACCGGCACGCTGCTCGGCGCCTACAAGATCGAGCGGGTGCTGGGCGAGGGCGGCATGGGCTTCGTCTACGAGGCGACCCACGAGGTCCTGCGCCGCCGCGCCGCGATCAAGCTGCTACGACCCGAGCTGGCGCCGCATGCCCAGATCGTGACGCGGTTCCTTCAGGAGGCCAAGGCGGTCAACCTGATCGACCACCCCAACATCATCAACGTCTACGACTTCGGCGAGGGCGCCGACGGCAGCGTCTACTTCGTGATGGAGTTCCTCGCGGGCGAGACCCTCGACGACCTCATGCGCCGGCGCAAGCCGCTGCCGGTCCCGCTGCTGCTGCACACGTTCGGTCAGATCGCGAAGGCGCTGGTCGCCGCCCACGCCAAGCAGATCGTGCACCGCGATCTGAAGCCGGCCAACGTCTACGTGATCGCGCGCGAGGGCAACCCGTACTTCATCAAGCTGCTCGACTTCGGCATCGCGCAGCTGCGCGGCGAGGGCGCGATCAAGGGGCTCACCACCGCCGGCATGGTGCTCGGCACACCGCAGTACATGAGCCCCGAGCAGATCGCCGGCGAGCCGATCGACGCGCGCACCGACGTCTGGGCGCTCGGCGTGATGCTCTATCGCGCGGCCACCGGGCACGCGCCGTTCCAGGGCGACGGCTTCCAGCAGCTGGCGGCGACCATCCTGAAGGACACGCCGCGGTCGCCGCGCGAGCTGGTGCCTGGCCTGCCGGTGCAGCTCGACCAGCTCGTGATGAGCTGCCTCGAGCGGAAGGTGGCGGATCGCTGCCAGTCGGTGGCCGAGGTGATCGCCGGGCTCGAGCGGGTCAAGCGCGAGCTCGGCCTCGACGACGACCGGATCCTCGCCGGGGTCGTCACCGACGCCGGGACCACGCCGACCACGCCGCCCACGGCGCCCGCCGGCGAGCCAGCGCGCACCCGCGGCAGCCTCGCCGCCTCGCTACCGCAGTACCAGGGCGCGGACGTCCTGGTCCGGTCGCCGGCGGTCTCGGCCCCGGTCGCGGCGGCCCCCGGGACGCCCGGTCGCTCGCGCGCCACGCTCGTCGCGGCCGGTGGCGCCGCGCTGCTGATGGTCGCCGCCGCGATCTACCTCGGCGTCGGCCGCGGGCGGCCCGCGCAGACGACGGCCGAGGCGTCGGCTCCCAGCCCGGTCACAGCGCCGCCCGGGGTCACGCCGCCGGCGCCGGTCAGGCCAGCCACGCCGCCGGTACCCGGCGGCTCGTCGCAGACGATCGCCGTCGCGTTCGCGCGCGGCGACACCGCCGAGGTGCGCCGGCTCGCGGACGCCGCCGTGCACGCGGCGATCGCCTCGGGGAACCTCCAGGAACAGGGCCTCGCGGTCGACGCGCTCGCGGCGGTCCGCACCGTCAGCGGTGCGCCGCACCTGTACCTGGCGCTGAAGGGCTCGCCCGAGGTGCGCGTGAAGGCCGCGCGCGCGCTCGGCGAGCTGGCGCTGCCCGATGCCGCGCCCAAGGTGCGCGCGGCGCTCGCCGAGTCGGGCGACAAGGTCAAGGTCGAGCTGGCCGCGGTGCTGGTTCGCCTCGGCGACCAGGATGCCCGCGCGATCCTCGAGCGTGCGGTCGACGATCCCGGCATGCGGCTGGTGGCGGCGCTCGCGCTGGTCGACCTCGGCCAGGGCCCGCGGGCGCGCCCGGTCCTCACCGACCTGTTCGACAGCACGCCCGCCGGTCGCGAGCCGTGGCGCCGCGCCGCGGGAGGCCTCACCAAGCTCGGCGACGCCAGGGCGCGGGCGGCGCTCGAGGCCGAGCTCGCGCAACCCGACGCGGCGCGGGCCGTGGCCGCGGCCGCGCTGCTGGTCGCGCTCGGCGACGCGAAGGCCAAGGCGTACCTGGGCCGCGTGGCCACCGACGCGGCCTTCGCGCGGCGTGGCGAGGCCGCGCTCGCGCTGGCGCGGGTGGGCGACGCCGCCGGCGCCGGCTGGGTCGCCGGCGGGCTGGCCAGCGCCGATCGGGCCGAACGCGTCCAGGCGATCGCCACCGCGGCGAGCCTCCATGACCCGGCGCACCACCCCGAGCTCGCCCAGCTCGCGACCGACGATCCCGATCGCGGCGTGCGGCTCACCGCCGCGGCCGCGCTGATCGGACCCTGAGGAGCCACCGTGAGCGACGACCAGAAGCCTCCGGCCAAGACGATGCAGATGTGGGTAGGCGCGGGCGGCCCGCCGCCGAACGCCGACCCGTCGCCGGTCGTCACCGCCTCGCCGCTCGACGCGACGAGGGTGCTCGGCCCGGCGGCGGTGACCGCCGAGGTGGCCCACGTGCCGGGCCCGCCCCCGGCGGGGCCGGCGGCGACCGCCGTGCTGCCGGCGGGCCACGCCGACCCCACCAGTCGGTCGACCGAGTCCGGGCCCGGGGGGTTCAAGTCGCTGCTCGACTACGACGCGTACGTCGGCCACGAGCTGTGCGGTTACCGGATCATCCGCAAGCTCGCCGAGGGCGGCATGGGCGTCGTGTTCGAGGGCGTCCACACCAAGATCGGACGGCGCGGCGCGATCAAGCTGCTCAAGGTCGAGTTCTGCCGATCGGAGGAGGTGATCGAGCGCTTCTACCAGGAGGCCCGCGCGGTCAACGCGATCCGCCACGAGAACATCGTCGACATCTACGACTTCGGCCGCGACGCCGAGGGTCGGGTGTTCTTCGTCATGGAGTACCTCGAGGGCGAGTCGCTGGCCGCGCGGCTCCAGCGCGGGCCGCTCCGCTGGTCGGAGGCCTTCCCGATCCTCGAGCAGACGCTGCGCGCGCTCAAGGCGGCGCACGACAAGGGCTTCGTCCACCGCGACCTCAAGCCCGACAACATCTGGTTGAAGCGCACCGACGCCGGCCTGGAGATCAAGCTCCTCGACTTCGGCATCACCAAGCTGGTCGGCACCGAGAGCCCGAAAGAGAAGCTGACCCAGACCGGCTCGCTGATCGGCACGCCGCACTACATGTCGCCCGAGCAGATCAACGGCGCCAAGGACATCGATCAGCGCACCGACGTCTACGCGATGGGCGTGATCATGTACGAGATGTTCGCCGGGGTGACGCCGTTCGTCGGCGAGTCCCTGCAGTCGCTCATGATCGGTCACCTGTTCAACCCGCCGCCGCGGCTCGCGCCCCCGGCCGAGCTCGGCGTGCCGGCCCCGATCGCGGACATCATCGAGCGCACGCTGGCCAAGGAGCCGGCCGCTCGGTACCCGGGCGTCGCTGATCTGCTGGCCGATCTGCGCGACGTCAACCTGCAGCGGGCGCCCGCGCGGATCGAGACCCTGCGTCAGCAGCGCCCGCTGATCGCGGCGACGCCGGCGCCGGTCGTGCCGGGGGCCCGCCGGCGATGGACGGTGGCGATCGGGCTGACCGCGGGGGTCGCCATGGCCGCCGGGGTCGGGGGCATCGCCTACCGCACGCTGACCACCCGAGACGCCGCGGGGCCGGTCGCGCAGGCACCGACCCCGACGGTGCCGACCACGCCCACGACGCCGCCGGCGCCACCGGTCGCTCCGGTCGACCCGCCCCTCGACTACGAGGTCGTGCGCAAGAATGCGCAGACCACGCTGCGCGCGTCGCTCGCCGAGGCCGAGCCGGCGGTCCGCGTGCAGGGCGCGGATGCGATCGGTTCGATCAAGGACGAGCCGTCGGTGCCGACCTTGCTCAGGCTGACCGAGCAAGACCCTGACCTCGAGGTGCGCGGCCACACCGCCGACGCGCTCGGCGCGCTCGGGGCGGTCGACGCGTCCCCGGTGCTCGCCAGGCTCGAAAAGGCGGCGCCGCCCGCGCTCGGCGTCTGGTACGCATCGGCGCTCGCGCGTCTGGGCGACAAGCAGGCCCGCAAGCGGCTGCTCGCCCACGCCAGGAACGCCGATCTCGAGGTCTCGTTCCGCGCCGGCCTGACGATCGCCGACATCAGCCAGCCCGGTGACAAGGACGCGATCAAGGCGCTGCGCGGCCTCGCCGCGCGCGAGGCCGAGCTCAACGCGATCGTGCCCTATGCCGGCGCCGTGATCCTGACCAAGCTGGCCGGGCTGCGCGACGCCCAGGCCCGCAAGGTCCTGTACTCGGTGCTCGAGTCGACCGACGAGGGGGCCCGGCTCGCCGCCGCCGAAGGCCTGGCCCGGCTCGGCGACGACGGTGGCAAGACCGTGCTCGAGGAGGTGTTGGCCAACCAGGCGTCGCCCAACCGCCTGGTCGGCGCGGTCGCGCTGATCCCGCTCGGCGGGTACGGCGGCTTCGACCTGATCAGCGCCAAGCTCGACGACAAGGATCCCGAGACGCGGCGGCTCGCGGCCCGCGCGCTCGGTGACATCGGTGAGCGCAAGAGCCTCGCGCCGTTGATCGCGCGGCTGACCGACCCCAGCTGGTCGGCGCGGATCGCCGCGGCGGCCGCGATCCTCGCGATCGTCGGGCTCGACCCGCAGGTGCTGGCCCAGGCCTCGATCGACTGGACCCGGAGCGCGCTCGGCTCGCAGGACTGGGCGGTCCGGCAAGCCGCCGCCGGGGTGCTCGGCGACATGCCCGAGCCGGCCGCGATGCCGCTCCTGGCCCAGGCCATCGCCGATCCCGAGCCCAGGGTGCGGCTCGCGGCTTCGCGCAGCGCCGGTCGGATGAAGGGCGCCGACGCCGCCACCCAGGTCGCGCGCGCGGCCAGGGCCGAACAGGATCCGCAGGTCAAGGAGCAGCAGGTCCGCGCGCTCGGCGCGATCGGCCACGCGGCCGCGCGCGACGCGCTCGTCGAGCTGGTCGCCGAGCCGGGCCGGGTCGGCGTGTTCGCGGCCGGCTCGCTGATCGCAGTCGGGGATCTGTCGGGCCAGGCCCGACTCGACCAGGCGGTGCTCGATCGCAGTCCGGACATCCGGCTGGCCGCCATGCAGGCCGCGTCGGCGGCGCGCAACCCGATCGTCGTCGCGACGCTGATGACCGGCGTCGGCGACAAGGTCTTCGACGTCCGCTTCACCGCGGCCGAGGGCCTCGCCGGGTTCGGCGCCGAGAAGGTCGCGGCGATGCCGGTGCTCGAGAGCGGGCTGGCGTCGCGCGACGTCGCGGTGCTCGGGCGCGCATATGCCGCCCTCGTGCTGCTCGGCGAGAGCCCCGCCAGCAAGGCGCCGAGCCCGGCCCAGATGCTCGAGTCGATCGATCCGAAGCTGCGGCTCGCGGCGGTCGCGATCGCCAGCGCCTTGCCGGTCGCCGAGGCCGCGCCGCTCCTGCGCCGCTTGCTCGCCGACGCCAACCAGGACGTCCGGCGCGCGACCGTCGACGCCATCGAGGCGATCGCGGCCAAGGACGCCGAGCAGGCGATCCGGCTGTACAAGCCGCTGGTCAACGACGACGACGCGGTCGTGCGCGCGAAGGCGCAGGGCCAGCTGGCGCGGCTGGTGCCGGCGGCCACGACGACGGCGGTGGTGACGCCCCCGGCCCTGGCGCCCGATCCGGTGCCCGCGCTGCCGGCGCCGCCCGATCCGACCCCCGCGCCCGCCGACGATGCCCAGGCCAGGGTCGAGGCCGCCGCCGCCGCCGCCGCCGCCGCGGTCGCCGAGCTCACGGCCGCGGTCGAGGCCCACGAGACGCTCGCGCGCGAGCTCGACCAGACCATCAGCCAGGCGTCGCCCGACGACGACGTGCTGAAGCGTGCCGAGGCGCTCGCCGCCGACCTCGAGGCCGCGGCGGCCCGGGTAGCCGACCGGGCCGCGCAGGTCGACGCCGCGGCGACCGCGGTCGAGGCCGCGGCCGGGACCCGCCCGGCCCCCGCGGCGCGCACGCTGGTCGAGACGGCGGGCGCCGCGGCTCGCGACGCGCGCAAGGCCTCGGCCGCGGTGAAGACCCGGACCAGCGCGGCGGCCCGCAAGGCGCGCAGCTTCGCGCAAGACGAGGCCGACGACGCGCAGATGCTCGTCACCGCGGCCGATGCCGCGATCGCGTCGGGCAACCTCGGCGAGGCCCGGCGCAACCTCGATCGGGCCGCCCACCTGATCCGCAACGGCGCGCCCGCGGTGCCCGGCATCCAGTACTCGCACGCGCAGCTGTGGGACAAGCTGGCCGCGCGCGAGAAGGATCCGGCCGGCCGGCTCGCGCTGTTGCAGAAGGCGAAGGACGCCTATCTGGGCTTCGCCCGCAGCGGCGGGGGCGCACGCGCCAAGCGGGCCCAGGCCCGCGCCGACGAGCTGGCCGAGGAGATCACCGAGCTGGGGCAGCCTTGAGCCGCGCGGCCCTCGCGCGGGTCGGCGGGCTCGTCGCGGTCGCCCTGGGCGGCCTGGTCGGCTGCCAGACGGTCGTGGCGTTCGACGACGTCGTCGAGCGCGGCGCGCAGTGCGGCGACGGCATCGACAACGATGGCGATGGCCCGTTCGACTGCGAGGATCCGGCGTGCGCGCTCGCGCCGGCCTGCAGCGGCTGCGGCAACGGGGTGCCCGATGACGGCGAGCAGTGCGACGACGGCAACGCCATCCCCGACGACGGCTGCAGCCCGGACTGCACCTTCGACCCGTGCGGCAACAGCGCAGGGGATCCTGGCGAGCGCTGCGACGACGGCAACCGCGACGACACCGACAGCTGTCCGTCGACCTGCCAGCCGGCGGTGTGCGGCGACGGCTTCGTCCATGCGGGCAACGAGGCGTGCGACGACGGCAACGCCGACGACACCGACGACTGCCCGTCCACGTGCAACCGAGCGCGGTGTGGCGACGGCTTCGTCCAGGCCGGCGCCGAGGCGTGCGACGACGGCAACCTCGCGACCAACGACGGCTGCGGCCCGTGCGTGATCGAACGGTGCGGCGACGGCATCGCGCAGACGAGCCGGCCGCTGACGCAGATCGCCTTCCGCTGGCTGGCCTCGAGCTGCACCGGGCCCGCCGATATCCAGTTCCGGATCACCAATTCGCTCGGGCAGACGTTCGAGCATGTCGCGCAGGCCGACGCCGGCAGCTGCACGTGCGCGCCGCCCGAGGGCTATCGCACCGTCGTCGCCCCGGCCACCGCGGTCGACGTGATCCTGAACGGCCCGACCCAGCTGACGGTCGACTTCTCGGGCCCCGGCCACTACCTGGCCTGGGCGGTGGTGAGCGTCTACGACCAGAGCGAGACCGAGCGGCCTTACCTCGTCTACGAGGGCGCGCCTGGGGTCGGGCTCGCGCGGGCGTCGAGCCTGTGCACCGGCGGCTTCGACGAGGACGTCCCGGTCACCACGGCGACGCCGGTCATCCCGTCCTTCGAGACGTGCGACGACGGCAACCAGACCGACCGCGACGGGTGCGACCGCAACTGCACGAGAGGGGTCCAGTGATGGCAACGCTTCGCGCCAGCTGGCTGGTGCCCCTCATCGCGATCGTCGGCTGCGCGGACCTGTCCGGCTCCGAGCCTGGTGGCCAGGTCCGGGCGGCTGGCGCGGCCTCGCTGACCGCGCCGGCCCCGACCGACTTCGGGGGCGTGCCGGTCGGCCAGCGGTCGATGCCGTCCGAGATCCGGCTGGTGAACACCGAGACGGTGCCGGTCACGGTCACCGCGGTCACCACGACGGCGCCGTTCGACATCGCGGCTGTGCCGACGCTGCCGGTGACGCTCCCGTCCGGCGCCGGGCTCGCGGTGACCGTGACGTTCGCGCCGACCGGCCCGGGCCCGGCATCGGGGCAGCTGACGTTCGTGAGCGACGCGCCCGACAGCCCGACCGTGGCTGCGCTCGACGGGTTCGGGCTCGCGCCTGGCCTCACGATCGACGCGCCGCTGGTCGATTTCGGCTTCCAGCGGGTCGGGACGTCGAACCGCCGCATCGCGCTGGCCGCCAACACCGGCACGACCGCGCTCACGATCAGCGCGATCACGGCCCCGGCGCCGTTCACGGTCCTGGCGCCGACGGGCCCGCTGCGGCTGCTGCCGAACGAATCGGTGTCGGTCGAGATCGAGTTCGCGCCGACCGCGCCGGGCGCGGTCACCGCGGTCGTCACGCTCAGCCATGACGCGGCGGGCAGCCCGACCTCGATCGATCTCGCCGGGGTCGGCACCGTCCCCGGGCTGACGCCGCGGACCATTCTGGTCGACCTCGGGAAGGTCTTCCTCGGCGCGACCAGCCCGGCCGGGTCGCTCGAGCTGGTCAACACGGGCGACGTCCCCTACGTGATCTCGGCGGTCACCGCGCCCGCGCCGTTCGCGGTCACCGGGCCAACCCTGCCGCGCAGCGTGCTGCCGGGCGCGGAGGTGGCCTTCGTGGTGACCTTCGCGCCGAGCGCGACCGGCCCGACGACCGGCGCCCTGATGATCACCAGCACCGCGCCCAACGCCCCCCGGGTCACGCTGAGCGGCGAGGGCTCCAGCGCGGTGCCGATCACGGTCGAGCCCCGCGACCTCGGGTTCGGAGGCGTCGGGGTCGACACCATCAGCGCGCCGCAGCGCCTCACGCTGCGCAACGCCACGTCCGAGCCGGTCTTCATCACGAGCGTGATGGCCACGCCGCCGTTCACCCGCGCCTCGATGACCTTGCCGGCGCTGGTCCTGCCCGACGCGATCCTCTCGATCAACGTGATGCTCGCGCCGATCGCGGCCGGGCCGGTGACCGGCACCCTCGTCATCGTCACCGATGTCGGCACGGTCCCCGCGGGGCTCTCGGGCGCTGGCGTCACCGACGAGCCACCCGCCGATGGCGGCTGCGCCACCGGCGGCCCCGCTCCGGCGGGCGGGCTTGGCCTGGCCGCGCTGGCCCTGCTCGGCCTGCGCCGGCATCGGTCGCGGGCGAGCTGCCGCCGTGGCCGGCGCACGCACCGCTGACCTGCCCGCGCGGTGAGCCCTGGGCTCGCGCCAGGCGACGATCGCGGTCGCGCGGTGGTAGGGTGCGATCATGGGCAACGAACCGGTCGACCCGACCGATTCTGTGGATCTCGCACGACGAGTCTCGGCGGTGGAGGCCGAGCTCTCGGCGCTGCGGACGTCGCACGCGATGTTCGAGGCGCTGGTCGAAAGCGTGCCCGACTTCGTCGTCCGCATCAGCCGCGATGCCACGTTTGAGTACGTCAATCGGCTGACGCCCGGCCTGACCCGCGAGCAGGTGCTGGGTCGCACCATCTTCGACTTCGCCGACCCGGAGCACCACGGCATGATCCGCGCCGCGCTGGAGCGGGTGCTCGCGACCGGCAAGCCGGCGTCGTACGAGGCGACCGGCCCCGGCGCGCGGGGCCCGTCCACGCCCTACGTCAACCGGCTCACGCCCATCCTCGAGAACGGCCAGGTCGTCGCGCTCACCCTCGTGGCCACCGACGTCTACGAGCTGAAGGAGTCGGCCCGTCGGCTCGCCGACCATCAGGATCGCCTCGAGCTGGCCGCCGAGGCGGCCCGCATCGGCTACTGGCACTGGGACGCCGCCCAGGACATCGTCCGGTGGGACCCGACCGCCTGCCAGCACCTGGGGGTATCTCCCGACGAGGGACGCACCACCTACCAGGGCTTCCTCGATCGGGTTCATCCCGGCGACCGGGACCGCATCCAGCAGGAGGTCGACCAGTCGGTGGCGCTCGGCCGCTACGTCGGGTTGCAGTTCCGGACCCTCACGCCCGCCGGCGAGCTTCGCTGGCTGATGACGGCCGGCCGG
>JBKJLC010000293.1:0-107973 GCA_046597055.1 Kofleriaceae bacterium
CGCTGGGGCACGCGCGGCCGGCCTCGCCGTCGGCGAAGCCGAGGTCCCGGCGCTTGCTCGATCCGGGGTCCCCGGGCGTGACGCACGCCGGTGCCATTGCCCCAACCCGCCGACGCACGCACCACCCGGCCGGGGAATTTACGAGCGCGCCTGGGACCTCGTCCCCGCCTCGGCGCGCCCTCCGTGCAGACCTCGAGCACCCGGCCCGGGCTCGACCGAGGTGCTTCTCGTGCGACAGCCCCATGCCGGGCGTCCTGAGTCCATGCCCCGTTGACCCGGCGCAGCCGGGCGCACCGCGACGGGCTGCGCCGAGCGAAGCGAGGCGGCGCCGTTCCGTACAGATCGGGCGCGGCCTCCGGGCCGCGGCCGAACGATCGAAAAGGAGGGTGGGATTCGAAGAATCACAGCCTCGACTTGGGTTTCGCTGTTCAGGCGGCGCGACGGCCCGAGCCCTGGCTCACGGTCACCGAGAAAGGCGCGGCTCGTCGAGCACGTGGCGGATCTCGACGTAGCGGACCGCGAAGCCGAGCCGCTGGTACAGGCGGGGCGCGCCGGTGGGGCTGTCGCTGTCGACGTGGAGATGGACGTCGGTGATGCCGTCGTCGCGCAGCTGCGCGAGCGCGCGCACCAGCAGGCTGGCGCCGAGGCCCAAGCGCCGATGCGCGCGGCGCACGCCCACGGCCCCCACGTAGGCGAGCCGCGGCTGCTCGTCGTCCACCGCGACGAAGCAGAAGCCGGCGATCGCGCCATCGGCGGTCTCGAGGACCAGGTCGTGCTCGGGCCGGTAGCCCGGGCTGGCGTTGTCGTGATGGAACTCGGCGATCGTCAATGGGCTGAAGTCGTGGGCGTCGGCGAACGCCTCGTTGAACGCCGCGACGTAGCCGTCGGCATCGGGCGCGCCGAGGCCGGGCCGGATCCGGTAGCCGGCCGGCAGCGGCGCCGCCGGCAGCTCGGTGGCCAGGGCGCGGGCCATGCTGTGGCGCACGCGGTGTGGCACGAAGCCGAGCGCGGCCAGGCGCCCGGCGCGATCGGGATCGCGCACCGCGATCGCGTGCACCAGCCGGCGCGGCGCCGGGGCCGCCTCGCGCAGGCGCCCCGCGGCCCAGTCGATCACCGCGGGCTCGAGGTCGAGGTCGCGGGCATCGCCGATCGCGTAGTGGAGCCGTCCCGACGTGGTCTCGGCAGATGGCTCGATCCGGAGCCGCGCAAAGGCGCGGATCGCGCCGGTCGGATCGCACCACACGCGCAGATCGCGCTCGCCATCGATCTGCGGCGACGTCAGCTCCGAAACCAAGGCCGGGCGCGACCGCGGCTCGAGCTCGGCCTCGCCGGCGAGCGCGGCGTGGTTGATCAGCTCGACCAGCCGATCGTGATCGGCGGACGTGGGAGCACGGGTGCGCATCGCGCGCGACAGTACACCGGCCGGCCGCACGGTCGGGCTTGACGTCTTAGTGTATTGATGACACCAATCATCGCACCATGCAGCCGCTCGCCATCACCCCGACCACCCGCGTGCTCGTCCTGACCGGCGCCGGCTGCTCTGCCGAGAGCGGCGTGCCGACCTTCCGCGATGCCGGCGGCCTGTGGGAGGGCCACTCGGTCACCGACGTGGCGACCCCCGCGGGCTTCTTCCACGACCCGCTGCTGGTCTGGCGCTTCTACTCCGAACGGCGCACCGCGCTGACCGGCATCACGCCCAACCCGGCGCACGTCGCGCTCGCCGAGCTCGAGCGCCGGCTGGGCGATCGCTTCCTGCTCGCGACCCAGAACATCGACGGCCTGCACCAGGCCGCCGGGAGCGAGCGCGTGATCGAGCTGCACGGCGCCCTCATGCGCTCGCGCTGCACGGTCTGCGACCGCCCGGCGTTCGAGGATCGGACCGCCTACCGGACCGGGGTCGCGCCGATGTGCGGGCGCTGCCTGGCGCGCGGCAAGGACGCGCTCCTGCGTCCCGACGTGGTCTGGTTCGGCGAGCGGCTCGCGCCCGACGCGCTGGCGCGGGTCGAACGCTTCGTGATCGACGCCGGCCCGCAGCTGATCTTCCTGGCGATCGGCACCTCGGGCCTGGTCGAGCCGGCCGCCAGCCTGGTCGACGGCGCCGAGGCCGTCGGCGGCGCGACCTGGCTGGTCAACGCCGAGCGACCGGCCAACGCCGACCGGTTCGGCCAGGTCGTCCTCGGTCCGGCCGGGCGCGTGCTGCCGGTCCTGTTCGGAGCCGGCGGCTAGCTCATGTTGGTCTTGAACTTGACGTCGGTCTTCCCGAGCTTGATGACGTCGTTGTCGAGCAGCTCGTGGCGGTCGACCCGGCGCTCGTTGACGTAGGTGCCGTTGCTCGAGAGGTTGTCGACGAGGGTGAAACCGTCGGGCGTCATCGCGATGTGGACGTGCTCACCGCTCATGTAGCGGTCGTCGAAGAAGATGTGGGCCTCGCGCGCGTTGCCGATCTTGGTGACGCCAGAGCCGAGCTTGAAGGTCTGGAACTGGTGCGGGCCGTTGATGGGCACCAGCCATCCGACCAGCGGGATGCCGTCGATGTTGATCGCGACCGTGCGGTGCCCCACCGCGGGCTCGGGCACGGGCTTCATCGGGCGGTGGACCGGATCGCGCGTGGCGACCGGGACCGGGGCCGGGGCCAGCGCTATCGCGGTCGGCTTGCGCCCCCGCCGCCCGAGGACGATCAGCGCGAACAGCAGGGCTGCGCCGAGCGCGACCCACGGCCACCAGCGGGTGCGCCCCGGCGCGAGCGTGCCGAGCGTGGCGAGCTGGGTGGCGCCCACCGGCTCCTCGTCGAGGAGCAGGCTCAGCTCGTGGGGCTTGCCGTCGAGCTCGACGCCGCGCCGCTGCCGGGTCCGCGCGTCGACGACCTGGCCCGGAAACTCGAGCCAGAACCGATCGTTGAGCGCGTCCGACGCGATGCTCGACAGCTTGGCCGCCAGCTCCCGCGCGGTGCGGACCCGCACGTGGGCGCCGCGCTCGCCGAGCAGCTTCATGTGCTCGGTGCCGCGCAGCTTGGTGTCGCGGTCGTCGGGGATGTACTTCGACTCGGCCTCGAGCTGGAGCGCGAACACGCGCACGTTGTCGTGATCGAGCTTCTGCTTCACCGCCCGCAGCGCATCGGCGCCGCCCGACTCGACGCCGTCGCTGATGATGATGAGGATCTTGCGGGTCGCGACCGCCTGCTCGAGCTGCGCAGCCGCCACCTGCAGGCCGACGCTCAGGTCGCGCCCGGTCTGGTTCTGCTGGAGCTGCTGGGGCCCCAGCTGCGCGCCGCCGAGCCCGGTGAGCTCGGCGAGCGGCGCCCGCACCTGCGCGCCGGAGCCGTAGACGACGATCGCGCCCTTCGAGCCGGGCGGGCCCGCGCACGCCAGCGCCGCCGGCAGCTCGGCGGCGGGATCGCACGCGACGTCGAGGGCGTCGCGGATCGCCGCATGCACGCCAGGCGCGCGGCGCTTGCCGATCACCTTGCGGACGACCGGCGCCGCCTCGGCCCCTTCCTCGCCCCCGGCTCCTTCGGGGGTCGCGTCCTCGACGTAGGTGTCGTTGCCGAAGTAGTACTCGTGGCCCTCGATCAGCACCACCACGGCCAGCGTCTCGGTCGAGCGGTGGTACGGGATCACGCGGGTCGCGCTCACCGGCCGCAGCCGGCCATCGACCTGGCGCAGGGTCCAACGCGCGACGTCCTCGCCGGTCGGGGCGCCCTCGCCGACGACCTTGATCCGGAGCCGCGGCGGTGGGCTCGGCTCGAGCCTGGTGGCCTCACCCGGGGCGATGTCGACGATCGACCATGCCGGCGCGTCCCCGTGCGCGATCCGCACCCCGCTCATTGCTGCAACCACGGTCATGACGACCGCCCAACCAGACGCACGCTTCATCGCGGCTGCCCTCCCACCAAGTTATGGCGACAGCCCTTCCCTCGCGCCCACGGCACAGCACGGCAATCAGGGGCAAGTACGAAGGCGACCATCGGTGACTGTCTGGCCGCTCCTGTCGACCAGCCGACCGCCCGGTTGCCTGCGTTGTTCGGGCGCGGCGGCCACCGGCCGCGGCCGCCTCGGCGGCTACAGCTTCACGGTGACCGCGAACAGGATGTCGAGATCGACCCCGGTGTAGTCGAGGTCGAGGTCGTCGTCGTCGTTCGCGTCGTCCTCGTCGAAGTGGAACGCCAGCGGCACGCCGAGCTGGGCTCCGACCGCGACCGAGCCGAGGTTGACCAGGACGCCACCGGCGATCTCGGCGGCGATGCCGGCGTCGGTCTCGCCGAACTCGACGTTCAGCGCGTCGACCTCGCCGTGGACCCGGACCAGGTCGACGCCGGCCGCGACCCGACCGAACACGAACGCCCGCTCGCCGACCCGCTGACCGAACCGGCCGCCGAGCTGGAGGCGGAACCGCTGGATGTCGATCTCGGTGAACGGGATGTCGTAGTCGTCGGACACCGGCGTGAAGTCGAACGCGAGCTCCGGGCCGATGCCGCGCTCGAGCAGCGACCCGACCCGCAGGCCCAGCTTGGGGCTCGACTCGGACACGCGCTCGTAGTCCTCGTCGGCGAGAGGGATCGCGATCCCGGCGACCGGCTCGATGAAGGTCTCGGCCGTGGCGACCAGCGGTGCGCCGAGGACCGCGACGAGACAGGTGGCACGCAGGTACGTCGTCATGCGCGGAACGTAGCCCACGCCGACCGCGGAGGGTTCTTCAAGTCGAGGCGCGCGACCGGCGTCACGATCCCCGACCCGGACCCGGTCGAAGGCCGGGTCTTCAGTTCAGATCGCCGGCGACCGTGACGTAACCTTGGTCACCACCGACCCGGAGGTCGGTCACCGAGATGCCGTACACCGACGGCAGCGGGATGCCGCCCAGGATGGGCGCGAGGGTGTCGACCATGATCCGCGCGACCCCCGGGAAGATCGTCTCGAGCTGGTCGTCGGCGACGCCGGTCGAGTTGCTGAGCACGTTGGCGGTGAGCCGGTCCATGCCGATCGTGAGCCGGGCGGCGCCGTTGTAGCTGGGGTTGGGCTCGACCCGCAGCGTGAGCTCGAGGTTGAACGCGACCCGGGTCAGGGTGTCGCCGCCGGCCTGGAAGTCGACCATCAGATCGCCCATCGCGACCCGCAGCGAGCCGTCGCCGGCCGCGCTCACCAGCGGCGGCAGCAGCGCCTCGAGCACGACCCCGTCATACATGCCCAGCGGCTCGGCGCGGCGGACCGAGAGCGCACCGGCCGACCAGAACCCGGACAGGGCCTGGTTGATCGTGTCGTCGGACACGGCGAGCTCGAAGCCGGCGCCGGTGCGCGCCGGCGGCACCTGGTCGTCGGTGTAGACGAAGCGTGCGTCGCTGCCGATCAGCCGCAGCCGCCCGTCGAGCATGATCTCGGCCCCGCCCGGGTCGAGCGCGATGCCGGCCGGTGTGACCGCGACCTCGACCGTCTGGCCCAGGATGTCCAGCTGCTGCGGGCCGACCGCCACGCCGCGCAGCGCCTGGTCGAGCACCGGCGCCATGAACCGCTCGACCGCCCACGCCAGCACGTCGCCGGTCGCGCGATCGAGATCGAGCAGGTCGAGGACGGCCCCCGGCACGCCGCTCGCCTGCAGGTTGAAGCCCTCGAGCGTGACCTGCGGTGTGCCGAGCCGGACGTCGAACCGGCCCCCGGCGACCATGATCGCGAGGGTCCCGCGGATGCGCGCGCGGCTGGCGCGCACGGTGATGTCGGTGGCGCCACCGATGCAAGCGGCGGCGTAGCGGGCGTGGAGCGGCACCACCAGCCCGCGCAGGTCGACGTCGAGCGCGAGGCCGTCCTCGACCGGCACGACCGCGATCGCCGCGGTGGTCACGTCGAGACCGGGTCGCACGCTGACCTTCCCGTAGAGACAGTCTTCTCGGCCATTATTGAGCCCGCGCGCGAGCACCGGATTGAACGGCGCCACGAACGCGCCGAGGTCGCTCTCCTCGACCAGCCGGCCGGCCGCGTCGGCGAGCCGATCGAACGCCGCCGCCGACAGCGCCGCCGAGATCGCGTTGTCGATCATCTGGTCGGCCGGTCGCATCGTGCCGGTGACCACCGCGCGGGTGTCGGCCTCCTGCCGGCCGGCGGCGTCGATCGCGAGCGTCTCGAGGAAGCTCACCCCGGGCGCGAGCGCGACGGCAACGGCGAACGACCCGTCGGCGGCCACCGCCGCGCGCGCGCCGTTGACGGTGACGGCCATGACCGCCTCGCCGTCGAGACCAGGCCGCGCGGTCCCGGTGACCTCGATCGTGGTCAGGCCCTCGGTCATCGTGCCGCGCGCTGGCGACGTCACCTCCAGCAAGGGCAGCGCCGGCCGGCTCAGCTCCTCGGAGGTGCAGGCACTCGCGAACAGGGCAGCGGTGAGGATGGCAAGCGTGGTGAGGTGGCGCATCGATTCCCCCGGGGTTGCCGATGCATCTTCAGCAACATCGGTTCCAGGGTCGTCCGGCCGGCGCTTGCCTGCATGCCCTCGACATCACTGGGGTGAGGCCGGCTCCATGTGGGACTACCGACCCCAGCGCAACCTGGGGACAGCGGCGGCTCCCGTGACCACGCGGTGCGTCAGCCGACGGTCATGCGGCCGCCGTCGCGGAGCGCGGCGGGGACCAGCGTCGACGGCTCGGAGGTCGAGACCATCCACAGCTGGTGCGCGGCGCGGGTGACGCCGATGTGCATCAGGTGGCGGGCCCAGTGCGCGTCGGGATACGACGACGCGTTGCACTCGAGCATCACGACGTAGTCGAACTCGAGGCCCTTGACCTGGGTGACGTCGGTGACGTCGACGCCGGGCTGGAACGAGAACTCGTCGCGCTTCACCCGGCGCAGCGCCGGGATCTCGGCGCGGTTGAGGCCGTGGAAGTAGGCGTCGGCCTGCTCCGGGTGACGCGTGATCAGGCAGCACGACGCGGTCGGCTCGCGCGCCATCAGGTTGCGCAGCGCGTCCGACAGGAACGCGACCGCCTCGCCGATGTCGCCGAACTCGTGCAGCTCGACCGGCTCGCCCGGGCGCGCGGTCAGCGGCTCGTCGGGCGCGAGCTCGGGGCCGAGCACCTCGCGCGCGAGCATCATGACCTCGGCGGTCGACCGGTACGACAGCCGCAGCGGCCGCACGATCGCGGGCTGCCCGGTCTGCTGGAGCAGGTCGGCCCAGCCGGTGAAGTTGTTGTCGAACACCAGCCGCTGGGCGGTGTCGCCGGCGATCGTCACGCTGCGGTGCTCGGGCTTGTTGTCGGGCGCGTGGACCGACTCGACCAGCACCTTGATCTCGATCGCGCTGCGATCCTGCGCCTCGTCGACCGCGATGTGGCTGTACTTGATCTCGTCGCCGTCGGGCGCGAACAGGCCGCCGCGCTTGAGCTGGACCAGGCGGATGAACACCGGGTCGTCCTCGTTGTCGACCCGGCCGGCCGGATCGTCCTCGTCGGGACCGAGCGGCGCACCGTCCGAGGTGTGGAACGGCTTGCCGTCGTCGTCGACGATCGCCTTCTGCGGGGCGGCGATCTGGCGCTTGACCCAGCGCACGACCTGCTCGAGCTCGCGCTGGGTGACGTCGGGCACGCCGGCGAAGCCCGCGGCGAGCGTGACCGGGTCGGTCATGAGCTCGGCCCAGTCGGTGATGACGTCGTCGGCCCGCTTGCGCCAGCGCCGGACCAGACCCTCGAGCGCCAGCCGCACCGCGGGGTCGAGGTGGTCGGCCTTGCGCGCCCAGTTCAGCATTCCGTTCAGGCGCGGCACCAGCGCGCGCCCGCCCAGCCGCTCCCACTCGGCGCCGATGTCGGCGCTGGCGCCGGGGATCGCGCGGATCTCGCCCTCGATCACCTGGGCCTGGCGCGCGACCATGGCGGCCAGGATCGTCAACATCTGCGGATGCTTCTTGATCCGCGACACGCCCTCGGGCGGGTCGTCGTTGTACTTGACCGGGCTGTCGGGCAGCAGCCTGAGCCGGGTCGAGCGCGCCCAGCCGGTGTAGGTCACCACCGGCACGCCGCTGACGCCGAGCGCCGGCAGCACGCCGCCGACGTAGCGCACCAGCGACTGCGACGGCACCACCAGCAGCATCGCGTTGGGCCGGAACCGGCGGCCGTCGGCGAAGTTCAGGTAGGCGATGCGGTGCAGCGCGACCGTGGTCTTGCCCGAGCCGGCGCCGCCCTGGATGACGACGATGCCGCTCTCCGGGTGGGAGATGAGCTCGAACTGCTCCTTGTCGATCAGCGCCGCGATCTCGGGCAGCGCCTTGTCGGCGCGCACGCCGGGCCCGTGGTGGACGCCGAGCTTGCCCTTGACCGCGGCCTTGTCGCGCGCCAGCGGCACCGGCCGGGCCGCTTTGCCCTGACCGCCGTGCAGCACCGGTTGCATGGTGCCCACCGCCATCACCCAGGTGCCGCGGGCATCCTTGATGTACGTGCCCTGGGGCGCGCCGATGCGGCGCAGCGTGCCCTTGTTGATCGAGACGTTGCGGCGGGCCTCGACCACGCCGTCGACGCGGCGGAGCGCGATCTCCTCCTCGTAGTCGTCGCCTTCTTCGTAGCGGTAGTAGATCCGCGACACCGGCGCGTTGCGCCAGTCGACGATCTGCACGTTGGACGAGCGATCGATGAAGCCGCGCTTGCCGATCAGCACGTCGCGCGACTTGCCGTGCTCGCGCAGGCGCATGTGCGCGAAGTACGGCGAGGCCAGGTCGATCGGAAGATCCTTGGAGCCCCCGAGCCGGCTGCGCAGCGCGGCCAGCCGGGTCATCTGTTCGATGAGCGGCGGCAGATCCTCGGCGCGCGCTTCGGAGATCTGGTCGCGTAGCGACAGCAGGTCGCGATCGATGTCGTCGGTCGTCGCGCGCTGGGGCTCGTCTTCCTCGTCGCCCAGGGCCGCGCGCGCCTGGACCTGACCGAGGAGGCGCTCCTCTTCGCCGACGATCGCAGCGGCCGGGCTGCCCGGGGGGACCACGTTGGACATGGAAGCTGGCCACTCTATCCAAAACCCCACCCGTGACAAGAGCGGCGGGACCCCCTTGCGTGCCGCGAACCGCGCTCGGTCCACCCCGGCGTCTCAGGCGTGAGCCGATGGCCGAGACCGCGGGAATCCCACGAGAAAGCCATTGCGTCATCCGTCAAAAAGCCGTACGGAAACGAAATGGCCCGCGCGAAGGCGATGCTTGCTCAGGATCCTCTCCGCCGATGGACCGTCGCCGACGCACAGGAGACGTACGGCATCCAGCGGTGGGGGTGCGGTTACTTCAACATCAACGAGCGGGGCAACCTGATCGTCACGCCGCGCGCGGCGGTGAGCAGCGGGAGTAACGGCGGCAACGGCGCCGCCACCGCCGCGCCACCGGCCGCGCTCGGCTCGCTGGTCGCCAGCGTCACCCCGGGAGCCAGCGTGATCCCGGCGGCGACGCCCAACGTCATCGACATGCGCGAGCTGATCGACGAGCTGACCCAGCGCGGAATCCAGCTGCCGATCCTGCTGCGCTTCAGCGACATCCTGAAGTCGCGCATCGAGCTGATCTGCGGGGCCTTCAACGGCGCGATCAAGGAGTACGGCTACCAGGGCCAGTACCGCGGCGTGTACCCGATCAAGGTCAACCAGAACCGCACGGTGGTCGAGGAGATCATCGAGTTCGGCCGGCCGTTCCACTACGGCCTCGAGGCCGGCAGCAAGCCCGAGCTGCTGACGATCATGGCGATCCATCAGGACGACGAGGCCCTGATCATCTGCAACGGCTACAAGGACGAGGAGTACATCGAGACCGCGCTGCTGGCCTCCAAGCTGGGCCGCACCGTGGTCCTCGTGGTCGAGAAGCCGTCGGAGCTCGACCACATCCACCGGGTCGCCGAACGGGTGAAGATCCGCCCGGTGCTCGGCATCCGCGCCCGGCTGTCGTCGCGCGGCGCCGGCCGCTGGGAGCAGTCGGGCGGCGACTTCTCGAAGTTCGGCCTGACCGCGGCCGAGATGGTCGACGCGGTCACCAAGCTCAAGAGCTGGGGCCAGATCGACGCGCTCAAGCTGCTGCACTTCCACCTCGGCTCGCAGATCGCGGCGATCAAGTCGATCAAGAACGCGCTGCGCGAGGCCGGCCGCCTGTTCGTCGAGCTGTACAAGCTGGGCGCGACCGCGCTGTCGTACCTCGACGTCGGCGGCGGGCTCGGCGTCGACTACGACGGCTCGCAGACCAACTTCTCGTCGTCCATGAACTACTCCGTCCAAGAGTACGCCAACGACGTCGTGTTCTCGATGAAGGAGATCTGCGACGCCGACAACGTGCCGCATCCGAACATCGTGTCGGAGTCGGGCCGCGCGGTGACCGCGCACCACTCGGTGCTCGTGGTCAACGTGCTCGGCGTCAGCGAGTTCGACACCAAGGTGCCGAAGGAGATCGGGCACCCCACGGTGCCGCTGGTCAAGAACATGTGGGAGACCTACCAGCTGATCTCGCCGAAGAACCTGCTCGAGACCTACCACGACGCCGTCGAGTACAAGGATCAGGTCCTCCAGCTGTTCAACCTGGGCCACCTCTCGCTCGAGATCCGCGTGATCTGCGAGAACCTGTTCTGGGCCATCTGCGACAAGGTGCTGCTGCTGTCGAAGTCGCTGCCGCACATGCCGGAGGAGCTCGAGGGGCTCGAGAAGGCGCTGTCGGACACCTACTTCTGTAACTTCTCGATGTTCCAGTCGCTGCCCGACGCGTGGGCGGTCGATCAGCTGTTTCCGATCTGCCCGATCGAGCGGCTCAACGAGGAGCCGACCCGGCGCGCGACGCTGGCCGACATCACCTGCGACTCCGACGGCAAGATCGACTCGTTCATCGACCTGCGCGACGTGAAGCACGTGCTCGAGCTGCACCCCAAGGAAGAGGGCCAGGACTACTACCTGGGCATGTTCCTGGTCGGCGCCTACCAGGAGATCCTCGGCGACCTCCACAACCTGTTCGGTGACACCAACACCGTGCACGTGTGCCTCGGCCCCGACGGCGACTACGACATCAAGGACGTCGTCGCCGGCGACACCGTCAGCGAGGTCCTGTCGTACGTCGACTACTCGCCGTCGGACCTGCTCGGTCGGCTGCGCGCCAACGTCGAGATCGCGCTGCGCAAGAAGCTGATGACGCTCGACGAGTCGCGGGCGCTCATCAACCGCTTCCGCCAGGGGATGATCGGCTACACGTACCTGGAAAAGGAGTGACGGTGCGGTCCGCGCTCGCGCTGGCCGCGGCGGTCACCCTGGCCGCCGGCTGCATGAAGCCGGACACCCGCGGCGCGCGGCTCGAGCTGGCCGACGCCCGGCTCGAGATCGCTCAGCACGACGGCGCTCGCCACGTCGTCAGCATGACCAGCCAGGGCGTGCTCGCGTTCGACCGCGAGGTGTTCGCGACCATCGGCAAGGACGGCGACCTCCGCGCCGGCGGCGCCGAGACGGCCAAGCTGCAGAAGGATGGCGTGCTCTGGGTCCAGGGGGTCCGGAGCAACAACGTCGTGATCCGGCCCGACGGCACCTTCGAGATGTACGGCGAGGTCGCGCTGACGATCGGCGCCGACGGTGCCGTGACCGGGCCGCTGCTGGCGTCGATGGCCCATCCGCGGATGGTCACCGAGGACGCGACCGTCACCTACGTCGGCCCGCCCGAGGCCCGGCGCGCGCTGATGACCGGCTTCGTCGCGTTCGTGACCGGCACGCCGCTGCAGCCGCCGTCGCCGCCGGTCAAGAAGTAGCTACTTCTTGCGCTGACCGCGGCAGAGGAACGACGCGAAGTTGTCCCAGTCGATCGGGGGCAGCGTGTCCTCACCAAAGGCGACGCACGCCGAGGTCAGGAACGCGCGCGGATCGAGGTGCGACCAGCGCCCGCCACCGGGCGCGTCGACCTCCTCGGCCTCCACCGCGAAGAAGCTCCCCGACTCGTCGGCGAGCCCGGCCCGGACCAGCTCGTCGAGATCGAGGATCTGGTCGCGCACGGTCGACTCCCAGGTCGCGAACCCGTCGGGCATCTCCTCGATCGTCTGATCGCGGAGGGTCCGCCACTGCGGGTCGAACGGCGGCGCCTGCTCGTCGAAGGCGGCGGCCAGCAGCTCGCCCAGCTCGCCGGCGGTGAGGTAGCGGCGCCCGGCGCGGTGGTGCTCGGTGCCCAGCCGCCACAGCGCGCGCAGGTACTCGTCCAGCGTCCGGCCCCCAGGGTTCTCCAGCGTCGACAAGAAGTCGTGGAGGTCACGGCCGGAGCGCAGGGGACGAGAGAGGACCATGGACGCGGTTGTAGGCGAGGAGCCGGACTTCAGAACTGGTGAAACGCCCGAACGCCAGCGTGTAGCGACGATTGCCGCCCCCTGCCTGCAACCCCTGGCAGGGTCAGGCCAGCCAGCGGGCGAGTCGGACGGCCGAACGAAGGGACGAGGGTCGGGGCCGCCGGTGGCGTGCAGGATCGGATGTCGACCGCGCGCCAGGCGAGCGAGTCGAGCCCGGCTCCGAGCTTGCGGCCGGCGGCCTCTCCCTGCGTGGCGGGCCCGTGGTAAGCGAGGCTCATGCACGACGCGATCGTCGCCGTTCCGCCGCCCGTCAACGAACCTGTCCTGAGCTACGCCCCGGGCAGCGCCGAGCGGGCCCGGCTCGAGGTCGAGCTGGCCCGGATCGCCGGCGAGGAGCTCGAGATTCCCTGCATCATCGGCGGCGAGCGGGTGACCACCGGGCGGCTGGTGCCGGTCGTGATGCCGCACGCGCACCGCCACGTCCTGGCCCGGTTCCACGCCGCCGACGGCGATCTGGTCGAGCGCGCGATCCGCGCCGCGACCGACGCCCGCCGCGAGTGGGAGGTCATGCGCTGGGAGTCGCGGGCCGCGGTGTTCCTGCGCGCGGCCGAGCTGCTGGCGGGCCCGTGGCGCATGACGCTGGTGGCCGCGACCATGCTCGGCCAGTCGAAGACCTGTCATCAGGCCGAGATCGACGCGGCCTGCGAGCTGATCGACTTCCTGCGCTTCAACGTCAGCTTCGCGGCCAACCTCTACGCCCAGCAGCCGCTGTCGAGCCCGGGCATGTGGAACATGATGGAGCTGCGGCCGCTCGAGGGCTTCACCTTCGCGCTCACGCCGTTCAACTTCTCGGCGATCGCCGGCAACCTGCCGACCGCTCCGGCCCTGATGGGCAACACGGTGCTGTGGAAGCCGGCCGAGTCGCAGATGCTGGCCGCCTACTACACGATGCTCCTGCTCGAGGAGGCCGGCCTGCCGCCGGGCGTGATCAACTTCTTGCCGGGCGCCGGCCACGAGCTGGCGCCGGTCGCGCTGGCCCACCCCGATCTCGGCGCGATCCACTTCACCGGCTCGACCGAGGTGTTCCGCTCGATGTGGAAGCAGGTCGCCGGCAACCTCGAGCACTACAAGAGCTACCCGCGCCTGGTCGGCGAGACCGGCGGCAAGGACTTCATCGTCGCCCACCCGTCGGCCGATCCGCGCGCGGTCGCGACCGCGATCGTGCGCGGTGGCTACGAGTACCAGGGCCAGAAGTGCTCGGCGGCGTCGCGGATCTACCTCGCGCACAGCATCTGGAAGCAGATCGAGGGCGAGTTGGTCGCCACCATCGACAGCCTGCCGGTCGGCGACGTCCGCGACTTCGGCAACTTCATGGGCGCGGTCATCAAGCAGGGCGCGTTCGACCGCCACGCCGCGGCGATCCGCGAGGCCCGGGACACCCGCGGCATGCGGGTGATCGCCGGCGGCGGGTGCGACGCCGCCGACGGCTGGTTCGTGCGGCCCACGCTGATCACCACCGACGACCCGACGGTCCGGCTCATGCGCGACGAGCTGTTCGGCCCGGTCGTCACCCTCCACGTCTTCCCCGACCACGCCTGGGACGAGGTGCTCGACCTGGTCGACCGCACGTCGCCGTTCGCGTTGACCGGCGCGGTGTTCGCCCGCGACCGCACCGTCCTGGCGCACGCCACCCAGCGGCTGCGCCACGCCGCCGGCAACTTCTACATCAACGACAAGCCGACCGGCGCGGTGGTCGGTCAGCAGCCGTTCGGCGGCGCCCGCGCGTCGGGCACCGACGACAAGGCCGGCTCGCCGCTGAACTTGATGCGCTTCGTCTCGGCCCGGACCATCAAGGAGACGTTCGTGCCGGCCACTGACTGGCGCTACCCGTACCTCGGCGACCGCCCGTAGCTGGCCCACAGGTCAACCGCGTGGGTGCGACGCCCGTGTCCCGCGACAGTCCCATCGTGTCGCAGGCGTGTCGCGACGGTCGCGGCCGGTGAGTCTTCCCCCAGGGTTACGAATGCGCGCAGAGTCTCGGTCCTGGGTCCGGTTCGTGCTGAAAGAGGCTGCGCGATGAGAACCAAGCTTGCCGTCCTCGGCGTCGTCGGCCTCGTGGCTGCCGCGCTCATCTACTGGTTCGGTTTCCGGGATGCGCCGCGCCCGACGACCACGGCCGCCGCCACCACCGAAGACACCTGGGGCACGCCGGCCAAGAAGGCCGAGCCGCCCGCCGAGCCCGCCGCGCGGCCCAAGGGCATGCCGCGGATGGCGTTCGAGACCGATCCCGACGGGCCGCTGGCGCTCGAAGGCCAGGTGCTCGACGAGCAGGACCAGCCGGTCGCCGGCGCCCGGGTCCGCATCTCGACCAGCCCGCCCCGCACGGTCGAGACCGACACCGACGGCTCGTTCACGATCGACAAGCTGCTCGGCCGCAGCTACCGGCTGACCGCGCGCGCCGGCGACAAGATCGGCGGCCCGGCGACGGTCAAGGTCGTCGCGAACCCGGATCCGGTCGTGATCCGGCTGCGCCCCGGCGTGGCGCTGACCGTCAACGTCAGCGACGCCGCGACCAAGAAGCCGATCGCGGGCGCGACCGTGACCCTGGTCGACGGCAGCGAGATCACCGAGACCACCGGTGCCGATGGCAAGGCCGTGTTCCGCGGCCTGGACGACGGCTGGACCACCGTGATGGCGTCGGCGCCTCGCTACGGCGCGGCGACCGGCACCAAGACGATCAGCGTCGGTGACAAGGCGGCGACCCTGGAGCTGGCGCTGCGCACCGGCGCGGCGCTGTCGGGTACGGTGGTCGACGAGTCCGGCACCGGCATCGGCGGCGCGCGGGTCTGGCCGGTCGACGTGTCGAGCGCCTGGGAGCAGGCCGGCGCCGACCTGGCCGCGGTCACCAGCGCCGCCGACGGCACCTTCACGATCGCGGCGCTGCCCGCCGGCTCCTACCTGCTGCGCGGCAAGACCGAACAGCACGCACCGGCCTCGACCGCGCCGATCACGGTCACCGGCGAGACCGCCACCACCGGGATCCGGATCGTCATGAAGGCGGCCGCCTCGGTGAGCGGCGTGATCGTCACGGTCGAGGGTCGGCCGGTGCCGTACGCGACCGTCACGCTATCGTCGCGCGAGCTCACGAACGACATGGTGCAGCGCAAGGCCGCGGCCGATGAACAGGGCCGATTCGAGCTGCGCGCCCTGCCCCGCACCGCGGTCAAGCTGCGCGCCGAGTCCGACGACGCGGCCTCGCGCGCGATCGACGTCGACCTGGCCGCGACCCCGATCACGAAGGACCTCAAGCTGGTGCTCGACCAGACCGACACCATCGCCGGCATCGTCGTCGACGGCGCTGGCGAGCCGATCGCGGAGGCTCAGGTCCGGGCGTCGCCCGACTTTGCCGGGGGCGACAAGAACGCCGAGGACTTCGTGCTGGCCCAGGGCGCGTCGGCGAGCACCGACGGCGACGGCCGCTTCACCCTGCGCGGCCTCGAGACCGGCAAGTTCCGGATCACCGCATCGCGCACTGTCGGCGGCCAGACCGCGCGCGGTGGCCGCGCCGGTCAGGTCGCGAGCACCGGCGAGAAGAACCTGAAGATCGTGTTGCCCGCGCCCGGCGGCGTGAAGGGCAAGGTCGAGCGCGACGACGGCGAGCCGCCGGCGATGGCGCTGGTGTCCGCCGACTGGGAGCACCGGGTCACGATTCGCGACGGCGCATTCGAGCTGACCGATCTGGTGCCCGGCAAGTACGACCTGCGCGTCACCGGCTCGGACTTCGCGGAGAAGGTCGTCCGTGACGTCACGATCGCGCCCGGCAAGATCACCGACACCGGCACCATCGTCGTGCGCCCCGGGCGCACGATCAGCGGCCGTGTGGTCGACGCGAGCGGCCAAGGCGTCGAGGGCGCGCGGGTGCTGTTCGGCCGGATCCTGATCGGCGATGGCAAGCAGACCGGCCGCGCCGACGAGGCCGACGCGGCGCAGTTCGGCATCCGCCAGACCGCGACCGACGCCAGCGGTGGCTTCGTGATCAGCGGCGTGTCGCGCACCAGCGCCTCGATCGTCGGCGAGCACCCCGATCGCGGCCGCTCGCTCGGGCAGAAGGTCCCCGCCGGCGGCGAGGACGTGAAAGGCCTCACGCTGACGCTCAAGGGCTACGGCTCGATCGCCGGGACCGTGACCCGCGCGGGCGTGCCGGTGGCTGGCGCGTCGATCAGCGTCGCGTCGCAGGGCTCGAGCGGACAGGCCACGTTCGTGGTCGCTGGCGACGATGGGGCGTTCGTGATCGACAAGGTGGCGGCCGGACCGACCAGCCTGACCGCGATGAAGAACGGCATGATGTCGGCCGAGGGCTCCTCGCGGAGGGTGACGGTGGTCGCCGGTCAGCGCGTCGACGGCTCGATCGCGATCCCGGTCGGCGCGGTCGCGCTGACCATCAAGATCGTTCCCAGGGAAGGGGCCACCGTCAACGCAGCCCAGCTGTTCCTGTTCCGCGCCGCCGGTGTCACCCTGACCAAGGCTGACGATGTCTTCGACGCGTTCTACGGCGCCACGGGTGTCCGCGCCACGCTCAAGGACGAGGTTGACCTGACGCCGGGCGGCGCCGCCGGGATGAAGATCTGGACGGGGGGCGACGCTCACCCGCTGTTCAAGGACCTCCCCGAGGGCGTCTACAGCGCGTGCATCATTCCCATCACCGGCGACATCATGGGCGATCCCCAGCTTCTGGGCCGGGTCCTGGAGAGCCTCGACCAGCTCGAGGTCATCTGCCAGAACGTCACGGTGACCCCGGCGCCGCTCGCGCAGACCACGCCGATCACGGTGCCGAGCATGAGGACCCTCGTACCCACCGAGTGACGTCGGCGCGGTGGGCGCGCACGACCGCCGCGTTGATCGCCATGAACACGTCACGAGCGCTCGTCGCAACCGCCACGACCGTCGCGCACGCTGATGCCATGATGCTCACAGACGTCGGGCTGCGAGCGCCCCGGCGCGAGCTGCGCGCCCTGGCCGGCGTGATCGAGGACAGCCTGCCCCACCACGGCTACCGGATCGAGCCCCAGGCGGGTGCGTACACGATCCGCGGCGATCTGTGGGATCACCTCTACGGCGCGCACCTGGCGGCGCGACGCCCGGGCGTGTTCCTGCCGCTCACCCTCGAGATGGGGTCGTGGTTGTGGGTGAAGAAGAACCCGCGCCAGCTGCTGGTCCGCGAGGGGTCGTTCAACCCGATCAAGCCGCACCGCGTGCAGCGCACCCTGCGCCGCCACCAATCGCTGATCGAGCTCCTGCACCGCGCGGTCGCCTCGCACGAGGCGTGGACGGTGCTCGATGCGCCCCGGCGGCTCGACCTGGCCCGCCGCGCGTTCGCGGCCTGGTACGCACGCTGACCGCCCCGCGCCGGGGGTCCGCCGACCTCGATCAGCGCGGCGCGGTGGTGTCGGCCCGCGCGACCTGGGCCCCGGTGACCTCGACCGGCGCCAGCGCCCGCTCGATGCGGATCACCGGGCTGGCGGCCACGTCGCGCGCGGCCCAATCGACCACGTCCGACACGCGACCATCGGCCGCGCGATAGATCCACACCGCCTCGTCGCGACCGAGCGCGAATCCGTTGCGGGCGGTGCTGATGCGCTGAGTGTGGCGCTCGCCCGGGGCCAGCTTGACCCCGGTGAACCGGCGCGCGCGATCCAGGTCGTGCTCGCGATCGACGAACACGTAGTCGTCGAGCTCGACCGACGTGGCCGACGCGTTGGTCACCTCGATCCAGTCGTCGGGCTCGGCGCGGGCGGCGACCGCGGTCACCACCACGATCCCGAGCGGCGCGGCGCTGTCGAGGTCCGCCGCGGCGAGAGGGCCGTGATCGGTCGCCGCACCGCAGCCAGCCGCCACGAGTGCGATCCCGAGCGCGCAGAACGTCCGGTTGATCATGGTGGGAGCCTGGCCGAGCCAGGTGACGGCTTCATGACGGCCGCGTCGACCGTTGGTGACGATCGGGCGACAGTCTCGACCGCCGGCCCGCCCTGGGGTCCGCCACCGTCGGGGCATCGGGCGGTGGTCGCTCCCGCGCCGTCCGGCCGTCGCCGCGAGTTTGCGATCGCGATGCGGTCCTGCTGTGTCCGCGTCGACGCGACGACACCGGGCGATCTCATCCTCGGGCGCAAAGGGAGGCTGCCATGACCCGCTACACGGTTCGCACGCTCACCACCGACGATTTCCCGGTCCTCACCGCGCTCGAACGCGACGGGTTCGGCGCCGCCGGCGAGGCGGTGTTGTGCCCGCACTACCTCCGCGTGTGCACGGACATCTTCGCCGACACCTGCTTCCTGGCCTGCGACGAGGGCCGCCCGGTCGGCTACCTGCTGTGCTTCGTGCGCGGCCGCGAGGCGTGGTGCACCACCCTCGCGATCCGCGAGGAGTACCAGCGCAAGCGGGTGACCTCGATGCTGATCGGCGCGTTCGTACGCACGGTCGTCGACCAGGTCGACGTGTGCTGGTTCACGGTCAAGGACGACAACGCGGCCGCGCGCGCGCTGCACCACATGCTGGGTGCGGTCGAGGTCGATCGCCGGATGGACTTCTACGGACCGGGCGACCAGCGGATCGTCGCCAAGATCGACCGCGACATCCTCGCTCGCATGCGCCCGAAGTATCAGCGGCTCGGGCTGCTCGACCGCCCGCCGAGCCTCGACGCCGAGGCGGCATGAGCCGACCCGCGTTCCCGACCCTGGCCGCGGTCGCGCGGGTCGCGAGCGCCACCCGCGGCGCCAGCCGGATCGTACGCGCCAGCGCGGCGCTCCTCGCGGGGTTTGCCGACGCCCGGATCACCCGGCGACCCAGCCGCGGCGAGCGCGCCGCCGCCATGTCGGCGACCTGCGCGGCGGTGTGCGCCGTCCACGGCGTGGAGCTCGAGCTGGTCGGCGCGGTGCCGACCCGGGCGTGCGTGCTGGTCGCCAACCGCGTCTCGTACCTCGATCCGCTCGCGATCCTCGCCCGGATGCCGGCGGCGCCGCTGGCCAAGGCCGAGGTCGCAGACTGGCCGGGGATCTTCGGCCTGGCGATGCTCGCCGGTGTCCCGGTCGTGCCGATCGCGCTCCGCTTCGAGGACCCCGGCTGTGCGTGGACCGGCGACGCCGACTTCTTGCCTCATTACTGGTGGCTGTCGACGCGCCCACGCGCGCGCCTGCGCATGACGGTCCGCGCGCCGATGTGGCCGCACACCGCCGAGCATCCGGAAGACTTCGCGGCCCGGGTCCGCACCGCCATCGCCCTCTCGCTCGACCGGGTGACGATCGTGCGGGCCCCCGACCGCCCGGCCGCGATCCACACCCGGCCCCGCCCCCTGCCCCACCAGGAGATCGCATGACCCAAGAGAGCGCCTTCGAGTACCTGCGTCACGGCCAGACCCCCTTCTTCCGCCTGCCGATGTGCGACCTGGCAGGGCCTCGGCGCGAGGCATATCGCGACCTCGACGTCGTGATCGTGGGCGTGCCGACCGACGCCGGCACCACCTACCAGCCGGGTGCGCGGCTCGCACCCTGGGCGCTGCGGCGGGTCAGCGCGCTGGTGCAGCGCTACCACGCCGGCGTCGGGATCGACGTGTTCGCCACGCTGCGCTGCCGCGATGGCGGCAACATCGTCTTCCCACCGTTCGATCGCGGGGCGATGCGCGAGGCGGTCGCCGGCGAGATCGGCGCGATCGCCGCGAGCGGCGCGGTCCCGATCGTCATCGGCGGCGATCACTCGGTCGCCTTGCCGACGCTGCGCGCCCTGCGGGCCCGGCATGGCGCGCTCGCGGTGATCCACGTCGATGCCCACCTGGACACCAGCGGCCCCGAGATCTGGGGCGACGACCACCATCACGGCACCCCGATGCGCCACGCGATCACCGAGGGCCTGGTCGCGCCCGGCCAGCTCTACCACGTCGGGATCCGCGGCTCGTGGGGCAGCCCCGACGACGCCGCGCTGACGCTGGATGCCGGCAATCGCATCTACTTCCTCGACGACGTGGTCGCCCGGGGCGTGTCGCGGGTCGCCGCCGAGCTGCGCGAACGCATCGCCGGACGGCCGGTCTACCTGTCGTTCGACATCGACGCGGTCGATCCGTCGTATGCGCCGGGGACTGGCACGCCGGTCGCGGGCGGCCTGACCGGGCGCGAGGCGCTCGCGCTGGTTCGCGGCCTCGCCGGGATGAACCTGGTCGGTGCCGACCTGGTCGAGGTGGTGCCGGCGCTCGACCACGCCGACATCACCTCGCACCTCGGCGCGGCCCTGGTGTTCGAGACCCTGGCCGCGCTCGCGGTCACCCGCGTGCACGGCTGACCTGCCGCCCGATGGGACTTCGACGTCCTGCTGAGGCTGTGGTCACGCACGGCCGGCCTCGCCGTCGGCGAAGCCGAGGTCCCGGCGCTTGCTCGATCCGGGGTCCCCGGGCACGACGCACGCCGGCGCCATTGCCCCAACCCGCCGACGCCTGCACCAGCCGGCCGTGGAATTTACGAGCGCGCCTGGGACCTCGTCCCGCCTCGGCTCGTCCTCCGAGCTCATCAAGAACACCGCCCCGTGCTCGACGGGAAGGCGACTCGTGCGACGGCCACACGGCGAAGCGCCGAGCTGCGCACCGCCACCTCGGCGATCGGCACTCGGCTCTCGGTGACTCGGACCTCGGTAGCCAAGCCGAGCTCGCGAGTCATCAGCGTTCCGCTCCGTGCAGGTCGACCAGTCGATGTCGTGTAGATACGGGCTCGGGATTGATCACAGCTCGCCAAGCCTGTACGCCGGCTACGACGCCTATCGGTCGACGATCGGCTACGTGCCGCAGGAGGACATCCTGCATCGCGCGCTGTCGGTCGACCGCGCGCTGCACCACGCCGCCCGCGTGCGCTTGCCGAACGATACCGCGCCGGCCGAGCTCGCGGCGCGCATCGCGTCGGTCCTGGCCGCGGTCGACATGGCCCGCCACCGCGACAAGCGCATCGACGACCTGTCGGGCGGCCAGCGCAAGCGGGTGTCGATCGCGTGCGAGTTGCTCGCCGACCCGCAGTTGCTCTTCCTCGACGAGCCGACCTCGGGGCTCGACCCCGGCCTCGAGCGCAAGCTGATGTACACGCTGCGTCGGCTGCCGACAGCGGCCGCACGATCGTCCTCATCACCCACGCGACCCAGAACATCCGCATGTGCGATCACATCGCGTACCTGGTCGGCGGCAAGCTCGCGTACTTCGGTCCCCCGGCCCAGGCGCTGGTGTTCTTCGGCGTCGCCGACTTCGCTGACATCTACGCGTCGACCGACGTCCAGGCAGTGCCCGACGCAGCGACCACCTGGGCCACCCGCTACCGGGCCTCGCTCGAGCACCAGAAGCACGTGATCGAGCGGCCGGCCCGGGCGCCGGCGCACCCGTCGGCCGAGCAGCGCGCCGAGAAGGAGCGGCGCGCCCGCACGTTCGCGCTGTCGCGCCTGCGGCAGCTCGGGATCCTGTCGCGCCGCTACCTCGAGCTGATCGTCGCCGACCGGCGCAACCTGGGGCTCCTGCTGATCCAGGCCCCGATCATCGGCCTGCTGCTGGCGCTGGTGTCGCGCTCCGACGGGCTCACCGGCGGGAAGATCGAGGCCAAGAAGCTCATCTTCATGCTGGCGACCACCGGCGTGTGGTTCGGCGTGATCAACGCGGCCCGCGAGATCTGCAAGGAGGGGCCGATCCTGCGCCGCGAGCGGCTGGCCGGCCTGCGCGCCGGGCCCTACCTCGGCTCCAAGGTGCTGGTGCTGTTCCTGCTGGTCCTGGTGCAGAGCGCGTTACTGCTCGGCGTCGTGGTCGCGCGCATCGACGTGCCCGCCAGCGGGGTCGTGCTGCCGGCGCTGCTCGAGCTGTACGTGACCATCTCGCTGGCCGGGCTGGCCGGCATCGCGCTGGGCCTGTGCATCTCGGCCAACGCGGCCAACCCTGACAAGGCGACCAGCCTCATCCCGATCGTGCTGGTCCCGCAGGTGCTGTTCGCCGGAATCATGTTCGCCCTGCGGGGCCCGACCGCGGCGGTGTCGTGGCTGGTCTCGAGCCGGGCCGCGGTCGATGCGATGAGCGCGACCGCCGACATGAACCGGCTGCGCGAGATCTTCCCGCTGCCCACCGAGCCGCAGTACGCGCACACGGCGGCGATCGTGCTGACCGCGTGGGGCGTGCTGATCGCGCAAGCGCTCGGGTTCGGCGCGGTCGCGTGGGTCGCGCTCCGCCGGCGCGCGTGACCCTGGGCTCGCCCGGCCCCTCCGGAGCTCGGCGATCGCGTCGCCGCGCAGCGCGGGTGGTCGCCCATCACCTACTGGGCACAGATCGATCACTGACACGACCCAGGCTGGTCAGCCCGCGGTCGCCAGCCCGATCGGGCACGACACGCCCGTGCCGCCGAGCCCGCAGTACCCGCCCGGGTTCTTGCCGAGGTACTGCTGGTGGTAGTCCTCGGCGTAGTAGAACGTCGGCGCCGACAGGATCTCGGTCGTGATCGCGCCGTAGCCGGACTCGACGAGCCTGGCCTCGTACGCCGCCTTCGACGCCAGCGCCGCGGCGTGCTGATCCTCGCTGTACGTGTAGATGCCCGACCGGTACTGGGTGCCCACGTCGTTGCCCTGGCGCATGCCCTGGGTCGGATCGTGGCTCTCCCAGAACGCCTTGAGCAGCGTCTGGTCGCTGACCTGGGTCGGGTCGTAGATGATCAGCACGACCTCGTTGTGGCCGGTGCGGCCGCTGCACACCTCCTCGTAGGTCGGGTTGGGCGTGATGCCGCCGGCGTAGCCGACCGCGGTCGACCACACCCCGGGGAGCTGCCAGTACTTGCGCTCGGCGCCCCAGAAGCAGCCCATGCCGATGACCAGCTGCCGCATGCCGTCGGGCCACGGCGGCACGATGCGGTGGCCGTGGATGAAGTGGATTTCGGGGACGCGCACCGGGGTCGCGCGTCCGGGCAGGGCCTCGTCAGGGGTCGGGACGCGCAGCTTCCTGGGATCGGAGCGGAACATGGGGGAATGATACTGCGCTCTCAGGAATCGGCCGGTCGGCCATGACGAATGCGCCGTCGTCACGGTGCCTGCGGGTTACTGTCCGCGCCGATGTGGGTCGCTCTCGCCGTCGTCGTGGTCCTGGTCGTTCTGACCGTTCTCTGGCGCAGCTACCTGACCAGGCAGGCCCGCCGGCGCAACTCAGCCGGCATCATCACCGGGAGCCGCGGGATCCTGTTCGGCACCCTGCTGGCGCGTCGGGCGGTGCGGCGGGTCTGGCTGCGCATCCGCATGATCTTCGCGGGCCGCGAGCGTCGCAAGGCGATGGACGACAAGGTCCGGGTCAAGACCGCCGAAGAAGCGGCGGCGCTGATGGGCAACATGAAGGGCGTCTTCATGAAGCTCGGCCAGATCGTCAGCTTCGCCCACGAGTCGATGCCCGAGGGCGCGCAGGCCGCGCTGCGCACCCTGCAACAGGACGCGCCGCCGATGGACTTCGCGCTGGTGCGCGGCGTGGTCGAGACCGAGCTGGGCGGCGACCTCGCCCGTCATTTCCGCAGCTTCGACGAGGTGCCGCTGGCGGCGGCCTCGATCGGCCAGGTCCATCGCGCCCGCCTGCTCGACGGCACTGAGGTCGTGGTCAAGGTCCAGTACCCCGGGGTCGACGCCGCGATCACCGCTGACCTGGGGGCGATCGATCGGCTCGGCGGCATGATCTCGATGGTCAACAAGGGCCTCGACGTGCCGGCGGTCCTCGCCGAGCTGCGCGAACGGCTCACCGACGAGCTCGACTACCGGATCGAGGCCCGCAACCAGGAGCTGTTTCGCCACCTGTGGACCGGCCACCCGATGATCCGGGTGCCCCGCGCCTACCCGTCGCACACCCGCAAGCGGGTGCTCACCAGCGACTTCGTCCGCGGCTTCTCGTTCTATCAGTTCATCGAGGTCGCCGATCCGCGCGAGCGCCGGATCGCCTCGGCCGCGATCGCCGACTTCGTGTTCGACTCGATGTTCTGCCACCTCGTCTACAACGGCGATCCGCACCCGGGGAACTACCTGTTCCACGAGGACGGCGCGGTCACCTTCCTCGACTACGGCTGCGTGAAGCGGTTCACCCCGGCGTCGATGGGCAACCTGAAGGGGTTCTTCCGCGCGATCCTCGAGAACGATCGCCCGACCTTCGACCGCTACGTCGAGACCATCGGCCTGGTTCGCCCCGGCCGCACCTGGGACCGCGCGAAGATGTGGGAGCACTGGAGCTACCACCTCGAGCCGTACACCTCGGGCGAGTTCGTGTTCACGCCCGAGTACCTGGCGCGCGCGCGCACCCTGATGAGCCCCGAGAACACCAAGGACATGAACCTGCCGCCTGACCTCCTGTTCTTCACGCGCATCACGTTCGGTCTCAACGCGATCTCGATGAAGCTGGGCGCGGCCGGCAACTTCACCACCGGCGCGCGCCGGCAGTTCTATCCCGACCAGGACTCGCTCACCGCGCTGTCGATGCAGGGCGTGACCGTGCCCGACGAGTTCCGGCTGCTCACCATGCGCGTGCGCGAAGGCCAGCGGGTCGCCGAGATCGAGGCCGCCGGCGTGCTGCCGGCGTTCGCGGGCTGACCGGGCTGTTAAGGTAGCCGCAATGACCCTCCGCCTCCTCGGCGTCGCCGGCAGCCTGCGCAAGGGCTCGCTCAACCACGCTCTCCTGCGCGCGATGGGCAAGGCGCTGCCCGACGCGGCCACGCTCGAGATCTTCGACGGGCTCGGCGCGCTCCCCACCTTCGACCCCGACGCGACCGGCGAGCCCACCACGGTGACCGCGTGGCGCCAGGCCCTGACCGCGGCCGACGCCGTGGTGATCTCGACGCCCGAGTACAACTACAGCATCCCCGGCGTCCTGAAGAACGCGATCGACTGGGCGTCGCGGCCGCCGGCGTCGCCCCTGCGCGGCAAGCCGATGGGCCTGGCCAGCGCGGCGTCGGGCATCAGCGGCGGCATGCGCGCCCAGTACCACCTGCGCCAGATCCTGGTGTACACGAACTCGCCCGCCATGCTGCAGCCCGAGGTGATCATCCCGCGGGCGCACGAGCGGTTCGACGCCGACGGCGAGCTGGTCGACGTCAGCACCCGCGAGCTGCTGATCAAGTACGGCGTCGAGCTGGTGCGCTGGGTCAAGCGCTTCCAGGACTGAGCGCGTCGCCGGGAATAGCCCTCGGCGCGCGTCCGTTGCACGAGGTCGATGGACCGCATGTCCCCGGCGCGTCTCGCGCTGATCGTCGCCGTCGTCCGAGGCACCTGGTCGTACTTCACGGTGCCCCCGGGTCGCAGCCCGCCGCCGCGCGTGCCGGTCGTCCTCGCGGCGCTGGGGGACGCGCTCCGCCCGCTCGGCTTCGAGCGCGAGCGGCGCGCAGCCTGGAAAAGGGTGCGGACGCCGCCCGCCCGACACGACGGTGCGTGCCAGACCGGCGGCGCCCACGGGCAGCCTAGAACTGCATCTTGTCGCAGTCGTCGCCGCCGCCGCCCGAGCACGAGGTCGTGCCAGCGCCGCCGGAGATGGCCGCGAGCTGCTCCTTGGTCAGGGTCTTGGCCAGGGTGCGGGCGAGGATGCGGGTCGGCTTCTTCTCGTTCTTCATGTTCGTCTCCGTTGTCGTTTGAGATTGCTGCGTGGTTGCGAGTGTCAGTGTCAGCCGGCGGCGACAATTGCAGCGTCGGTGTCGACTGCCGCCGGCCAAGTCGTGTGCTCCACGTGCACGGTCCGCTGCCGCGCGAGGAGGGCGATCGCCTCGGCCTGGAGCGAGGCGTACCGGACCCGGTCCGAGGTCGCGCGGTACGCGAAGTGCGGCCCCGAGCGCACGAGCTCGATGAACGCGTCGAGCACCGGGATGTCCGGACAGGTCTCCTCGAGCCACAGCCACTGGCCGCCCTCGTTGACCTCCAGGAACACCATGCGGCCGTCGGGCGTGACCAGGAAGTCGATGCAACCCGAGACCAACCCGAGCCGCCGCAGGAGCTCGAAGCACCGCGCCTGCAGCGCCGCATCTACCGCGTACGGCTCGACCGGGACCTCGATCCCGCCGCCGCGCCAGTCGATGATGGCATCGCCATGCTCCTGCGACCGCAGCTTCGCGCCGATGCACGTGCGTCCCAGCAGGGTGAGCCGGAGCTCGAACGCCTTCGGCACCAGGGGCTGGAAGATGCCCGGGGTCAGGCGCAGCAGTTCGTCGTCGGGGAGACTGGTCTCGTCGACGCGCGACGTGAACGCGTAGGTGATGTGGGCGTCGGTCTCCCAGATCGCGGGCCTGAACGTCTTGTAGATGGCGTTGCCCTGATGCCGACGCACGAACGCGCGAATGGCGACCGGATCGTTGCTGGCGAGGGTCTCCGGCACTTCGAGCCCGACCGCGTCCGCCAGCTTGAGCTGGAGGAGCTTGGACCCCGCGGCCCTGGCCCCGGCCGGCGGGTTCACCCAGAACGCCTCCGGGGCCAGCACGCTGTGGAGCGCCTGTCCGAAGTCCAGACACTCGCCCTCTGCGATCATGCGATCGCCCGGATGCAGGGTGTCCGGCAGGCGGGGCCGTGCCCAGCGCCGGTTCCACACGGTGTCGATGACCTCGGCGTCGATGCCGGCGCCCGGCCCGTCGATGCGCACCGAGCACTGCTGGTTCGTGATGGTCACCGAGCCGGTCTGCAACACCGGGAAGTCGCCGCCCAGGAGCACGTGCGGCCGCGAGCCCTTCCGCTCCAGTCCGAGTGCCACCGCGGCGGCATGAATGTCGTTGATCTGGGTCAGAATCAGAACGTCCGCCATCTCCATCAATCACTAGCAGGTCAGTGACATGCTCCACCATGGCTCCGCGCCCATCATGCACGCCGATGCCTCCCGTTGCCGCCGCGGTGTCATGATTGCCTGATTGGGGCCAGCTCCCAGACTGATCACAACTCGTGCATTGCCGAATTCACATTGCGCGAACACTGCACATGATGCGCAACACCACCGGATACGCCTTTGCACCGAGGCATACCGTCGAGGCGATGATCGATCGCGGCACCGTGTGCCCGCGCTCCATCGACCGGACCCGGTCGCCGTCCCACGATCCATCCATGATCGGGCCACATAAACCGGGCGACGCGCGCGGGTCGGGGTCCGCACCGAGCGCACCGTCGTCGATCAGCGCCGCACGCGGCCGCGCTTCAGCGCCGGTGACACGTCGACGCGCCCGCCCGGCCGACAGGCCACGTCGGTGACCTCCGGCTGATATCCGTCGGCGCGGATCTCGACGCGGCGCTGCTGGCCCGCAGCGCAGGCCAGGTTGGTGACCAGCGGGGTGCGCCCGGCGGCGACGCCGTCGATGAGCACGGTCGCGCCCCGCGGCGTCGCATTGACCAGCAGGTACATGGCCTCGTCGGCCGCTGGTGACGGGCCGCGCGCGCCCACGCGTCCGTCGCGCCCGAGCGGCAAGATCAGCTGTCGCCGGTCGATGGCGTCGTGGAACGCCGGGTAGAAGACGGCGATCACCAGCGCCAGCGCGGCCAGCCCCGTCACGAGTCGCGCCGCGGTCACCCGGGGCCGCTCGGTGCGGTCAGCGCCCAGGACCGCGGCGGTTGGCACGGTTGGCGCGGTCGCCTGCGCGGGCAACGCTCGCCGCGAGACCGGCACCGGCGGTGCCGGCCCCCGCTGGTGCCGCGCCTGCGCGTCGAGGATCTCCTCGTCGCGGTCCATGTGAAAGCGACCGGGCTCGCCCGCCGGGTCGGGGTCGTCACCGGGCTTGCGCTCGCTCATCCGCACACCCGCAGCACCTCGCGCAACGACGTCGCGCCGGTCCTGACCCGCGCGATGCCGGCGTGGAGGAGCGGGATCATGCCCTCGGCGACCGCCGCGTCGTGGATCCGCGTCGTCGGCACCTTGGCGTTCACCAGCTCCTGGATCGCCGGCGTCATCGCGAGCAGCTCGTAGAAGGCGATCCGCCCCAGGTAGCCGGTCCGATCGCACTTCACGCACCCGGCCGCGCCGTACAGCTGCTCGTCGTGGATCCCGGCCTGCGTCAGGCGTCGCCGCTCGTCCGCGGTGGGCGACGCCAGCACCCGACAGTCCGGACACAGCCCGCGCACCAGCCGCTGCGACATGCTCCCCAGCGTCGCCGACGCCAGCAAGAACGGCTCGACCCCCATCTCGATGAGCCGGTTGAACACGCCGGCCGCCGAGTCGGCGTGGATCGTCGTCACGATCTGATGTCCGGTCAGGCCCGCCTGCACCGCGATGTGCGCGGTCTCCGCGTCGCGGATCTCGCCGACCATGATGACGTTCGGGTCCTGGCGCAGGATCGATCGCAGGCCGGCGGCGAAGGTCAGCCCGACCCCGGGCTTGACCTGCGTCTGGGTCAGGAATGGCAGGTCGAACTCGACCGGATCCTCGATGGTCGCGATCTGCGTGGTCTCGCCGCGGGACTGCTTGATGTGGGCAAGCGACGAGTAGATCGTCGTGGTCTTGCCGCTGCCGGTCGGTCCGACCAGGAACACGATCCCCTGCGGCCGCGTGAGCATCGCGCGAAACCGCTCGAGCAGGACCGGCGGCACGCCCAGCGCCGACAGATCGGGGACGGTGAGCCCGACGTTGGCCACGCGGATCACCGCGCGCTCGCCGTGGTTGGTCGGCATCACCGAGATCCGCAGGTCGGCCGGCCGGCCCTCGGCGGAGATCACGAAGTGACCGTCCTGGGGCCGGTCGCTCTGGAAGGTCATGAGCTTCGCCATCACCTTCAAGCGCGACACCAGCGGCTTGTGGTGCGCGCGCGGGAACGTGATGAGCTCGTGCAGCACGCCCTGCACGCGAAACGAGATCTCGGTCCCCTGGGCGAGCGGATGCAGGTGCACGTCGCTGGCCCGAACCCGCACGGCGGCCTCGAGCAGGACGTCGACGAACCGGACCATGTCGGGCGCGCTCGCCTCGGCCAGCCGCCGGAGCTCGCCCCGCACCTCGCCGAGCAGGTCGTGCACGAGGTCGGCGGCCAGCGCATCGATCACGGTGGTGGGGTCCTCCACCGACGCCGGCGCCGGGGCCGGCCGGCGGCGCGCGAGGAGCTGCCCCGCGATCGCGGTCACCACCACCGCGATCGCCGCCGCGATCACCGCCGCGCTGGCCGCTCGGTGCGAGCCGTACGCCCGGGCCTGCCGCGCCGCGGCGGCACCGCTCGAAGGGCGGTAGGCCACCACGAACGCGATCAGCCCGGCCACCAGCGCCAAGCCCGCCAGCACCCAGACCGCCCGTGCCGCTGACCGCATCTCCGCCACGGTAGCGCACCGGTGATCCCCGGGGCGACCGATGCTGTCAGTCCATTCGCGCCCGTGCCGTGACCACCGTGCCTCGCATGTCAACGAACCACCACGGCGGTCCGCCCGACTCTTCCAGGTCGTGACCATCGGTTGCCGGACCGTGCTGGGCGTTGCAGGTCATCGGCCGCTGGCGTGACTCTCGCAAGGACGCCTGGCCATGAGACTGCTGCCTGGCCTGCTCGCCACCCTCGCCTGGGCGTCGCTGGTCGCCGTGACCGGCTGTGGCGACCCCGTGGACCCGATCGAGCCCGACGCCGGCGTGGGCGACGAGCTGGTGCGCCAGGAGCTCGAGCCGCCCGGTCGCAACTGTCCGCGCGGTGGCACCGCCACCCACCGCGGCCTCGACGACAACCGCGACGGCCTGCTGCAGGACGACGAGATCGACGCGACCGCGTACGTCTGCGCGGGCGCCGACGCCGACACCTGGCTGGGCGACTTCACCGCCGCCGACTGGCTCGACCCCGCCAAGGTGCGAGCCCTCGAGCGCGCACGGGTCGTGACCGGCTCGCTCACGATCGTCGCCAGTGCCACCACCAGCCTGCCCCGGCTCGCGCAGGTGGCGGGCACCGTGGCCTACCAGTCGACCACCGAGCTGCGGACGCCGCTGACGGTGCCCGCGCTCCGCACCATCGGCGGCGACCTCGTGCTCGCGAACGTGGCGACCGAGGGGCTGGCGATGCCGGCGCTGCGCACCATCGCCGGCGACCTGACGATCTCCAGCGCGATGCCCTCGATCACGCTCGACCGGCTGGCATCGGTCGGCGGCGGCGTGCTGCTGGTCGACCGCGCGCTCACGACGCTGGCGTTACCGCGCCTCGCGACCATCGGCGGCTCGCTGACGAGCCTCTCGACGGCCCGGCTGGAGACCCTCGAGCTCGCCAGCCTGCGAGCGGTGGGCGGCCATCTGCAGCTCTCCGACGCGGCGCAGCTGCGACGGGTGTCGTTCCCGCTGCTCGCGACCGTGCGCGGGGAGGTGTCGATCAGGTCGCTGGCGCGCCTCGACGCCCTCGAGCTGCCCGCGCTCACGGGCGTGGACAGCTGGCTCAGCGTGACCGCCTGCCCGCAGCTGCGCGCGATCGAGTTGCCTCGACTCGCCGACGTGACAGCGCTGAGCCTCACCGAGAACGCGCGGGTCGAGACCGTCGCCATCCCCGCGGTGGCCTTGGTGCAGAACCTCCACCTGGAAGCCATGCCGGCGCTGCGCGGCCTCGGGCTCGATCAGCTGGGAGCGATCACCAACGAGCTCCGGCTGCGCAGCCTGGGCCTCGCCGATCTGACGGGCCTGCGTGGCGTCCGGTCGGTCTCCCACGTCGTCGTGGATGACCTGGACCAGCTGCCGGATCTGCGTGGCCCGAGCTGGCCGGCGAGCCTCAAGAACGTCCAGATCCGGGGCTGTGCCGCGCTCACGTCGCTGGCCGGGTCGGACGGGCTGGTCCACATCGACGGAGACCTCTTGCTGCAAGACAATCCGGTCCTGGCGTCGCTGGCGGGGCTCGAGTCCGTGAGCTACGTCGGCGGTGCCCTCGGCATCACGAGCAATCCGGTGCTCTCCGATCTCGCCGGGCTGTCCGGACTGAGCTCGATCGGCGGCGGGTTCGAGCTCGATGCCCCGGCGCTCGTCAGCCTCGCCGGCCTCGACGCCCTGCAGTCGCTCGGTGGCCAGCTCGTGCTCGGCAGCCTACCCGGCGTGCCTCCCGCCGAGCTCGACGCATTCCGCGCACGCGTCGGCCGGTGACCGCCCCCAGGCCGACTCTCGAACGCCGTGCCTGGTCGCTGCCCCTGCTGCTCCTCCTCGTTGCGTGCGGCGGCGATGACGTCGCCCCCGACCCCGAAGGGCTCGACCCCGACACCCGCAGCGGCACGCGCCTCAAGCTGCACGGGTGGCGCTTCGACGACGCCACCTGCACCTGGAAGGTCGCGTTCGGATCGGAGGACCTCGCCGTCGACAAGACGAACGAGTGCGGCAGGGCCCTGACGGTATGGCCGGACAGGTGGCGCGCTACTCGGCGGTGGCTTCGACCGGTTCCGCGGGAACGAGGCGGACGTCGGCCATCGCGGGGATCGGCAGGATCTCGGCGCGGTCGAGGAACGGGGCCGGGTCGACGTGGAGGACCTGGCCGACCATGGCGAGCTCGAGGGCGAAGTGGAGGTGCTGAGGGCCGCGGAGGATGCCGGTCTTGCCGAGCGTGCCGACGACCTGGCCGGCGTCGACCATGTCGCCGTGGCGGAGGTCGGTGACGATCCCGTCGAGGTGCATGTACGAGGTGAAGACGCCGTCCGGGTGCTCGAGGCGAACGTAGCGACCGCTGTGGCCGTCGCGACCGCGCTCGGTGTGATCGATGCGGACGACGATGCCGGCGGCGACCGCGACCACCGGACGGCCGATCGGACCGGCCAGGTCCACGCCGCAGTGGCCAGCGCCGCACTCGGTGCGCGCGACGCCGTCACGACCGGCACCGAACCGGGCGGTGCGCCGGGTCGGCATCCGCTCGTCGGTGCCGGTCACCGGATGCGCCCAGTCGCGCAGCGTCGGGCGCAGCTCCTCGAGCGAGTCGACGTCGTGCGCGGGGGGCGGCGGCAGGTCGTCGAACCCCGGCACCTCGAACCCACCGGCCGCGCCGGGCAGGCCGGGCGGGCTGGCCACCGCGGGGTTGATCACCGGGCCGGCGATGGTCTCTCGACGTGGGGTCGTGATCATCAGCCCGACGGTCGCGGCGATGACCAGGCCACCCGCGAGCGCGGTCGGCCGCAGGTGGGAGCGCCGCGGCTCGGGACGCCGCACCGGCGGCGGCGCCAGCTCGGGCGGCGCCAGCGCGGGCACCGGCGCCGCCACGAGACGCCCGGTCGGCGACGTGCACCGATCGCACCACAGGGCCACCGAGCCGTTGCGCGCCACGATGGGACGACCGCGGTGGAGTGCCACCTCGTCACCACAGCCGGCGCACGTACCCCCCATCAACGCGATGGTAACCAACCCGGCAGCGTCCGCAGGGTCGGTCCGCCCACAATCCAGCTGTGGCTCGATGTCGTACCTCTCCCTCTCCGTCTCCCCCGCAGGCCAGGCCGCTCAGGTCATCAGGATCAGCGCCGCGATCCCGGCCGCCACCACCACGATCGACACGACCGCGACCGGCAGCGCCCACCACGGGCCGCGGTACGGCGGGGGTGGCTCGGGCAGCGCGACGTGCGCAACCGGCGGCGGCAACGGCGTGACCTGCTCGGTCAGCTGGCGGAGCCGACCGGGGCCGACGCCGAGCACGGTCTTCTTCGCGGCGGCGTCGCTGTCGGACGGCTTCTCGCCGCCTTCCCAGCCGGTCACCGCGAACGTCGGCTCGTCGCTGGGCGCGGCCCGCGCCGGGCTCGGCGCCATCCGGTAGGTCGCGCCGGGATCGTCCTCGCCGAGCCCGTCCGGGGCGGGGGTCAGCGCCGCGCTCGGCGGTGGCGTCGGCGTGGTGCGGACCTTCGCCGCGCCGGCCATCTTCGACGGGGTGTCGCCGACCGTGCCGGCCTCGATCACCATCGAGGGATCGTCGCCGGGGTCGCCCGCGTCGTCGCTGGCCGGGCCGGCGGCGCCGGCGATGAAGCGTTCGGCCATGAATGCGGCCAGCGCGGCCGGGCTGGCCAGGCCGCCGAGCCCGACGGCGACCGCCTCGAGCGCGGTCGCCATCTCGATCGCGGTCTGGAAGCGCGCGTCGGGGTCGAGGGCCATGGCGCGCTGGACGATCGCCTCGAGCGCGGGCGGATAGCCCGGCACGACCTTCGAGGGTGGCGCGATATCCAGGGTGACGATCTTCTGCAGGGTCTCGTAGTCGCTCTCGCCGCGGAACGCGCGGCGCAGCGTGGTCAGCTCGTAGAGCACGATGCCGAGCGAGAACACGTCGGCGCGGCGGTCGACCGGCTTGCCCTTGCACTGCTCGGGCGCCATGTAGGCGAACTTGCCCTTCACCGTACCCGACTGGGTCTCCTGGGCGCGGCCCTTGGCGCGCGCGATGCCGAAGTCGAGCAGCTTGACCACCCCGTCGTAGCCGAGCATCACGTTGGCCGGCGTGACGTCGCGGTGGACGATCTCGAGCTGCGTGCCCGACAGGCCCTTGCGGTCGTGGGCGTGGTGCAACGCGTGGGCGACCCGCGCGACGATCGCGAGCGCGATGCCAGGCGGGATCGGCTGGCGGGCACGCGCCGAGACCTCGAGGACCGCGCGCACGGTCTCGCCATGCACGAACTCCATCGCGAGGAAGTAGACCTGGCCTTCCTTGCCGACCTCGAGCAGGCGCGCGATGTTCGGGTGGTTGAGGCCGGCGACCAGGCGCGCCTCGTCGAGGAACATCTGGATGAACTTCTGGTCCTCGGCGCGCTCGCGGGTGATGACCTTGACCACCGCCTCCTCGCCGGCCGGGCCCCGCGCGCGATAGATCTCGGCCATGCCGCCGGTCGCGAGCAGCGACTGGACCTGGTAGCGCCCGAGCTTTTGGACGGGCTCGGTCACAGGAACGACATCATGTAGTCGGGATCCTCGACCGCGCGCGCGGCCGCGGTGGCCTCGAGCGGCGCGAACACATCGACCATCACCGCCAGCTCGTCGGTGCGGGTGGCGCCGATCGACGCCTCGTAGCTACCCGGGTGCGGCCCGTGGGGAATGCCGCCCGGGTGGTGCGAGATGCTGCCGGGGCCCACGCCCTTGCGCGAGGTGAAGTTGCCGTCGGCGTAGAAGATGATCTCGTCGCACGACGGGTTGCTGTGCGGGTACGGGCACGGGATCGCGTCGGGCGCGAAGTCGACCAGGCGCGGCACGAAGCTGCAGATCAGCGCGCCCCGGGCGCCGAAGGTGCCGTGCCAGGTCGGCGGCAGGTGCACCGACGACACCCGCGGCTGGAACGCCAGGATCGGGAACACCCACGGATACACGGTGCCGTCCCAGCCGACGACATCGAGCGGCGAGGTGTCCATGGTGAAGCCGTGCCAGCGCCCGCCGCGCTTCACGACCAGGTCGCGCACGCCATCGTCGAACGGCGCGGCCAGGACCGGCCGCCGGAAGTCGCGATGGCTGTAGGGCGCGTCCATCCGCAGCTGGCCGACCCCGTTGCGCCACTGCTTGAGGAGGTGGAGGTCGTCGAGCTCGAACCACAGCCAGTGCTGCGGCCCGGCGTCGGGCAGGAACCGGTGCATGAGCGAGCGCGGCACCGCGACGTAGTCGCCCTGCGTGAAGGCCAGGTCGCCGAGCTGGCTGCGGAGCACGCCGCCGCCCTGGTGGACGTAGATCAGCAGGTCGCCGTCGCCGTCGGCGACCCACACCGGATCGGCCGCGTCGGGATAGGCGACGCCGGTGGTGAGGAGCCCGTTCCACAGGAGCGGCACGAACGCGTCGACCGGGGCCCCGCCCTTGCGATCGATGCTCTGCGCCCGGTAGTGGCGCTTGGCCAGGGCGCGATCGCCCTCGGAGCCATGCGGCGCGGCCCAGCCGTGGCGGGCCGGCGCCGGCCGTTGCAGGTGCGGGCGGCGCAGGTGATAGAGGATCGTGTAGGGGCCGTCGAAGCCGTCGCGCGTGAAGCACTCCTCGAAGCGCAGCTCGCCGCCCGGGCCGCGCAGCTGGACGTGGTGCTTCCTGGCGACCTCGCCCTGCTGGACGCGGTCGAGCATCAGACCGCTCCGCGCTCGCGCTGCTCGCGCTCGATGCTCTCGAACAGCGCGCGGAAGTTGCCGGCGCCGAAGCCGCGGTCGCCCTTGCGCTGGATGATCTCGTAGAAGAACGGCCCGGCCGCCTTGTCTCCGTAGAGGCCCGACGCCTCCTTCAGGAAGATCTGCAGCATGTACGCGTGGTGGTGATCGCCGTCGATCAGCACCTCGAGCTCGCGCAGCGTGGCGAGATCCTCGTCGATCACGTCGATGCCGGTCTGCTTGATGCGCTCGGGCAACATCTCGTAGTACGTGCCCGGGGTCGGCATGAACGACACGCCGCGCTCGCGCAGGCCGCGCACGCCGCCGAGGATGTCCTTGATCGCGAGCGCGACGTGCTGCACGCCGTCGCCGCCGAGCTCCTCGTTGAAGATGTTGATCTGCGACGACTTGAAGAACGGCCGCGCCGGCTCGTTGTTGGCGAAGCGGACGCCGCTGGCCGGGTCCCACATGACGATCGACTTGAGCCCGGAGCCGTGCTGACGCGCCGGCTCGACGTCGCTGGTGTGGAACTCGACCTTCCACATCTGCTCGAGGCCGAGCACGTGCTCCATCCACAGGAGCGCCGGCTTCATGGTCTGGAAGTTCGAGGTGACGTGGTCGATCGCCTCGAAGCCGAACCGGTTCGACGGGCCGGTCGGCGCGACCGCGATCGCGCCCGGATACAACGACGCGTAGCCGCGCCGCTCGCGGAAGCGGAACGTGGTGTCGCCGAACGGGGTCGTGATCGAGAACTGGCGCAGGGTGCCGTGATCGTCGGTGTAGGTCTGCACCTCGTCGATCGGCGTGCCGCCGCGCTCCTCGAGCAGCGCGAACGCGCGGGCGGCGTCCTCGACCTCGAACACCAGCGTGCCGACCCCGTCGGGGTGGCGACCGAGGAAGCGGGCGGCCCGACTCGACGCCGGCAGCCCCGGCAGCGGCGACGAGCACACGATCGTGCAGTCGGCCGCGGTGAACGCGACCGAGCGCTGGCGACCGGCCAGCTCGAGCTCGGGCGACGACCGCCAGCTCTCCGCGAAGTCCATGCGGTCGACGTAGAAGCGGCGGCTCCGGTCGAGGTCGCGGACGTAGTAATGGATACCTTCGATGCGCTTGATGCCGAGCGGCGCGAGCGGGACCATGGCTTCCTCCGTGGAGACGTCAGACCCGGGCGACGACGGCGTCGGGCTGCTGATCGGGGTGCGCGGCGGGGAACGCCGGGAGCTGGTTGCACGCGGCCTCGATCGCGGCGAGCCGCGCGAAGCCACCGGGGTCGACGCCAAACCGGCGCGCCGAGTAGAGCTGCGGGATGAGGCAGCAGTCGGCGAGGGACGGCGCGTCGCCGACCGAGAACCGGCCGGCGGTGGGCGCGACCGCGGCCTCGAGCGCGGCCAGGCCCGAGCGGATGAAGCCCTGGACCCAGACCGTGTCGTCGCCGCCGAGCGCGACCACCGCGCGGGTCGTGGTGAGGTTCTGCAGCGGCTGGATCCCGGAGTTGACGATCTCGGCGAGCGCGCGCGCGTGGGCGCGGCGCTCGAGCTCGCGCGGCAGGAGCGGACCGGTACCGGCCGTGGGCCAGCGCTCGTCCAGGTACTCGATGATCGGCAGCGACTGGCTCAGGAAGTGGACGCGGCCGTCGCCCTCGACGACCTCGAGCGTGGGGACCTGCGCCATCGGGTTGTGGGCGCGGTAGCCGGCGTCGTGCTGACCGCCGCCGCCGGCGACGCCGCCCTTGACGATGTCGACCGTGACGTAGTCCCAGGCCAGGCCCTTGAGGCCGAGCGCGATCCGCACCCGGTAGCTCGCCGAGCTGCGCCAGTAGTTGTGGAGGCGGAGGTTCATGCCGGCACCTTGACCGCCGCGTCGGGGCCGACCACGCGCTGGCGGATGGTGCCGAACGGGTTCACGCCGCCCTCGAGCACCGCCTCGATCTCGATGGTGTCGCCGACCTTCATGAACGGCGTGGTCGGCTTGCCGTTGTCGATGGTCTCGATCATCCGACGCTCGGCCAGGCACGACACCCCGCGCGCGCGCTCGGCGTTCGACACCGTGCCGCTGCCGACGATGGTCCCCGCGGTGAACCGCCGGGTCTTCGCCAGGTGCTGGACGAGATCATGGAAGGAGAAGTGCATCTCGGGGCCGGCGTCGCAGTCGCCGATCAGCTTGCCGTTGTGGGTCGAGCGGATGCGGGCCTGCAGGCGGCCGCCGTGCCAGGCCGGACCCAGCTCGTCGGGGGTGACGGCGAACGGCGAGAAGGCGGTCGCCGGCTTGGACTGGAAGAAGCCGAAGCCCTTGGCCAGCTCGGTCGGCACCAGGTTGCGCAGCGTGAGGTCGTTGGCGAGCATCACCAGGCGCACGTGGCGGGCGGCGGCGGCGGCCTTGGTGCCGAGCGGCACGTCGCCGAGCACGACCACGACCTCGGACTCGTAGTCGAGGCCCCAGGCCGGATCGTGCAGCACGACCGGCTCGCGCGGCCCGAGCATGTCCCCGGAGCCACCCTGATAGATGAGGGGGTCCGAGCGCAGCGTGTCGGGCGGCTCGGCGCCGCGCGCCTTGCGGACGAGGATGACGTGGTTGAGGTACGCCGAGCCGTCGATCCACTCGTACGCGCGCGGCAAGGGCGCCATCAGCCGCTCGACGTCGATCGCCATGCCGACCACGTCGTGGCGGTCTAGCTCGCCGGCGAGCTGGGTCAGCGCCGGCAGCGCCTCGTCCCAGTTATCCAGCGCGCCCTGGAGGTTGATCCAGGGGGCGGGGGCAGGTGCGGCGGCCTGGCCGTCGCTTCGGACGACCAGCAGCCGGCCATCGCGGGATCCGTCGCGGAGCGTCGCCAGCTTCATCGAGCCGGCACCTTACTCCTCGGCCGGGCGCGCTGCCAACCGCGCCGGGCCCAGGCTCGGGCACAGACCGCAAACAAAAACAGCTGGATCAGGCGGCGGCGCGCAGCCACACCAGGCGCGGCCGCGAGCACGCGCTCAGCAGCTCGCGAAGGTCGCCGACCTGAGCGGCCACCGGCGGCTCGGGATGGCGATCGGTGCGGGGGCGTGACGTCAGAGATGCCATGGCGGCGAGGATGTGGTCGGGCTGGATGGTGCGCATGAGGATCTCGGGGCGGGCTGCAGGAGGAAGCGGGGCGGTATCTACGCCCGCGTTCTCCGCGGCGCAAGTCAGCTGCCGTCGCTTGCCCGTCGGTGCGTCGCGATGCCACTGGCGCATCGCGTGGCCGCCCCCGGCAGGTACGCGGAATGTCGCTGGCAACTGCAGGCGCCACCCGGCTGTCTGACCACCTCGAACGTTGGTCACCATGTGGGTGCGAGCGCCGGCTCCCGGTGCGGCTTGCAGCGGCAGCTCCGGATCGACGATCCCCAGGCGACTCTGTCCGGCTCCCGGACACACCGCTCGCGCCGGTCACGGTGCCGGAGCCGCGAGCTGCGAGCCGGAGCCGGAGCGGGGCTGCAAGCCGGAGCCGGGAGCGGGGGCTGCAAGCCGGAGCCGGGAGCAAGCAGCGACTGTAAGCCCGCGGCTCGCGGCTCGTTCTGAGCCGGTACCGGCGCTGCGCTTCGCGGTGCCCAGGAGGAGCCTGCCGTGTCGCCTGCCCCCCGCTCTCGCGGCCTCGTCGCCGCCCTGCCCGTGGTCCGTCTCGCCGCCGTTGCGGCCCTCGCCATCGCCGCCGCCGGCTGCGCCGCGGCGCACCGGAGCCAGATGGCCTCGGCCCCGATGAGCAGCGCCGCCGCAGAGCCGTCGGCCCCGCCGCCCCCGCTCGACCGCTCGGTGTTCTCGCGCGACACCAGCGGCCAGCTCGACGAGGACTCGCTCCAGCAGATCCTCGCCGCCCCGATCGAGCTCGATCTGCCGGCGCGGGTTGGCGTCCTGCCGATCATCACCGCGACCGACTGGCGCGGACCCAATCCCGACTACGCCAACGTGCCGGCCGGGGTGGCGCCGTTCGTCAAGCGCCTGCGCGGCTCCGAGCCGTTCACCCTCGTCACCGAGATGATGCCGATCCCGTCGGGCGCGCTCGGGATGGAGGCGCTGCGCGAGATCAGCGCGCGTTACCGGCTGCGCTACGTGATCCTCTACCGGGAAATCATCACGACCCAGACCCGGCACAACCCGTGGGCGTGGGGATACCTGACGATCCTGGGCGCCGCGTTCCTGCCCGGCCAGCAGCACCAGGTCCACGGCTACCTGGAGGCGAGCCTGTTCGACGTGAAGACCGGGCTGCTCCTGTTCACCACCCGGCGCGCGGTCAGCGGCGAGCGCCGCTCGAACACCTGGTACCAGGACGACAAGCAGGCGCGGCTGCGGTCGGCGCTGGTCGGTCGTTTCGGGCCCGACCTCGCCGACGACGTCAAGGCCGACCTCTACCGGTTCGCGGCGGCCGCCCAGGTCGAGAACGACCGGCGGATCGCCAGCACCGGCGGTCCGTCGTCGATGCCGGGGCTGCCGTCCGCCACCGTCGCCACCGACACGCCGTAGGCCGGTCCGGACGTGAGCGGTCGCACCGGGGCGCCCGCGATCGGGCGCGCCGGGTGGTCAGTCGCGGCCGTACCCGGTGTGGCTCGGCCGGGCCGCGACCGCGCCCTGCAGGTAGCGCTGGAACGGGACCCGACGCCCGGCGTTGACGCGCCAGAACGCGAGCAGCTGGCCCTCGCGGAGGAAGGCCAGGCCGACGTCGCCCGCGGTGAGGGCCTGGGCCAGGCCGGCGGTGGTGACCACCGCGTGCGCGGCGCCGGTGGCGAGCCGCAGCCGGATCCGCACCTCGGCCCCGCCCGCCGGGTTCGGGTCGAACGCGCCCTCGAACATCGCGACCGAGCGCACGACCAGCGCGCGCCGGTGGTAGGTCTGGCGGCCGAAGCCCACCCCGGCCGCCGCCCAGGCCACGCCCGCCAGCGCGGCCAGCACCCCCACCGTGGACAGGCCGAGCGCGGCCAGCGCGCTGACGGCCGCCAGGATGCCGACGCCGGTCATGACGGCGGCGAGATCGTAGGCGCTCGCCGGCGGCGCGTAGAGACCGAGCTCGGACATGCGCAAGAATTCCGGGTGATGGGCGACCTGCCGCATGCGCGCGAGGTCGTGGTCGCGGAGATTGGTGCCACGCGCCAGCTGGGGCGGCTGCCCGGACGCGGTCTCGCCGACCCCGGACGACGAGGTCGCGCTGAACCGCCCGGTGACGACACGGTCCGACCGCATCACCTCGGGGACGGGCGGGCGAGACGTGCTGGGCATACCGGGTCGACGGAGGTCCCGCGGCGTCTTCCCGCGCAACGCCGCGAGTGCCAGCTTCTGCCGCCCATGACCACCGGCCGTGGGCCCGATCGCACGCGCACGCACGCGCGCACGGCGCGGCTCGGTCGGCGCTCCGCCGGTACCGCCGAGTCGGGCGGGCGTCCCTGATCCGGGAAGTCAGGGCGCGGGCAGCCGCTCGAACAGCACGACGCTCGCGGCCCAGCTGGCGGGATCGCGGGCGACGTAGGCGGCGCGCAGCGCGGCGAGCGCGACCGCGGGCGCCTCGCCGGCCGAGATCCGTCCGCGCAGCTCATCGAAGAACCGGGTCGCCTGATCGTCGGGGATGTCGACGGTCGGCGCCACCACCGCGCGCGCGCCGGCCTCGACGAACGCATCGGGCAGGCTCCACCGCTTGTGGAGGAAGGGCGCGACCTCGGCGGCGCGACACGCCGCCAGCACGATCACCGGGGCGGCCGCAAACCGGGCCCGGCGCACCGCCGCCGCGGTCAGCGCCCAGCCACCATCGGCGCCCGGCGACAGCGCGAGGAACGACGCGTCGGCGATGCCGAGGTCGACCTTGCCGTGGACGTGCAGCTCGGCGTAGGTCGCGGTGGCCAGCTCGGCGAGCACCCGCGCCGGGGTCGCGTCGGCGCCGCGCAGGGCGATCGCGCCGGGCGACGCTGGCCGGGGCGCGAGCGCGGGCAGCCCCAGCGCCGGCGGCGGCACCGCGTCGCCGACCACGAGCTCGCGCGGCGCGGCCGCGGTCGCACCCGCGGCCAACCGCCCCGACGCCCCGGCGACGAACGCCCACGGCAGCTCGACCGGCAGCAGCCCGGCGTGGCCGTGCACCGGCGGTCGCGCGAACACCGCCACCGACCGGCAGCCGCGCAGCGCCGCCCGCAGCGCCGCGGGCACCAGCGTGGCGTCGTCCCACGCGACCGCGGTGCCGACCTCGGTGTACGCGCCGGTCGCCGCGCCGTCGGGGCCACGCACGGCGGCGGTGCCGCGGGTGTCGTCGACGCTCACCGCCAGCGCGCACTGCGCCGGCGCCGCCACCCCCAGCTCGCCGGCGACCGTGGTCACGACCTCGGCCCACGCACCGCGCCGGCCGGCGTCGTCGACCATCGTCGCGTAGATCCATCCGCGCTGCACGTCGTCGCCGTCGCGGGTCGCCGCCTGCGCCAGCTGGCGCAGGCGCGCCACCGCGCCCGGGTCCCGCTCGAGGTCGAGGCGCGCGCGCGCGACCTCGCGGGTCAGCCGCACCGCCGGATCGTCGACCTCCGCGGCCGCCGCCAGCCACAGCTCGGCCCGGGCCCGGTCGGCCGGGCTGCCCGACATGCGCGCGCGATCGACGAACGCGATCAGCTCGAGCGGGGCCGGATCGACCCCGCAGTCGCGCGGGCCCGGCAGCTCGACCGGGAGCGGCGCCGCGCTGGTGTAGATGTCGGTGAGCGCCAGGCCGATCGTCGCGAACCGCGCGGTCGCGCAGACATCGCCGGCGCGGGCGCGCACCTCGGCGAACGTGGCCTGCGCCAGCGCCACTCGATCGCGGCCGCGCTGGTACTCGGCCAGCAGCCCGAGCGCGTGATCCTCGAGCGAGGGCGCGCCCGCCGCCGCGAAGTCGCGGACCGCGATCACCGCGTGCTCCTCGGCCTCGGGGAAGCGCGCGACCTCGCCGTAGAGCTGCGCCAGGTCGAGCGCCAGCGCGCCGCACCGGTGCGCCCAGGCCCGGGCGTCGCACCCGGCGAGCCCCGCGCGCAGGTGGGTCTCCGCGCGATCATCATCGCCGCGGTCGCGCATGTGCCGGGCCTGCTCGCGCACGGCGAGGAGCCCGAACCACGGGTCACCGGTGGCGACGGCGAGCCGGGTGAGGTCGGCCAGCCGGGTCTGGCTGGCGCCGGTCAGCATGATCGCGCCGAGCAGGAGGTCGGCCACCGCGGGCCCGGCCCGGTCGAGCCTCGCGACCAGCGCGGCACCGTCGGCCGGCTGCGCGCGGCCGCGCGCCAGCTCGCGGTAGGCGCCCGCCAAGGGCGCGCGCGTCTGGAAGCTGGCGGCGGCCACGCGGTCGACCGCCCGCCGCGCGGCGTTGGTGCCGGCCAGGCGGTCGAGCTCGTCGGCGAGCGGGCCCAGCGCGAGCGCCTGGTCCCGGCTGATCGCGGCCCGGAGCGCGTCGTGGAAGTAGAGGCGGGTCAGCCCCGGCCGCTGCCGGGCGTGCTCGGCGGTGAGCGGCGGACCGGTGCGGTCGATCATCGCCTGGGCGGCGGCGTTGAACGCGAGCAGCCCCTCCGCGCGCCGGAGCATGGGCGCGCGCAGGCTCTGCGCCCGCGCCCGCGCCTCGTCGGACCAGCCCGGCTCGCCAGCGGCGGCGACCTGGTCGAGCTCACCGGCGGCGGTCAACGCCAGGCCCAGCTCGCGCAGCGCGAGCCCGCGGTTCCAGCGCGCCGCCACCAGCGTCGGCGCGGCGGCCAGCGCGCGATCGGCGGCCGCCAGCGCATCCTCGGGACGACCGGCCAGCACCGCGAGCGCGGCCAGATCGGCGTCGCGCGCGGGTGCCGGCGGCATCGCCTCGAGCACCTGGCGAGCGCGGGCCAGCTCGCCGCTGGCCGCGTGCGCCGCCAGCAAGCTCGCGCGATCGCCGCGGCGTTCGAGATCGGCGAGCACCTGCAGCGACACGGCTTCGTGGCTGGCCTGGCTGCGGCTGACCACGTAGGGCCGGTGCCGCGCGAACGGCTCGGCGGTGAACCGGACCTCGACCGCGCGCTGCTCGGCGAGCGCGAGCGCCAGCGCGGGCGCCTCCACGAACGCGGGCGCCTTGCCCACCGCGGGCTCACGGCCAACCCGGCCCACCAGCAACACGCCCGCCGCCGCCGCCAGCGCCACCCCGACCAGCGGGACCGCCCGGCGCCAGCGGCCGCTCGCCGCGCGCGGCGCTGGCCGCGTCACGATCGAGGCCGCCGGCGCCATCGCGGCCTTGCCGGCGAGCACGGTGTCGAGCCCGACCAGATCGCCGAGCTCGTGCTGACAGCGGGTGCAGGTCGCGAGGTGGCGCAGCGCCGCGGCCTCCTGGTCGGGCCGCAGCTCGCCGTCGAAGTAGCGCGCGACCTGCGCGTGCGGATCGGCGATCGGTTCGCTCATTGGATCGCTCCCGGATCGGTCACTCATCGCCCTGCCCTCCGCCGAGGGTCGCGCGGAGCCGACGCCGCGCGCGCAGCACCCGGGTCCCGACCGTCGCGATCGGCACGCCCAGCTCGTCGGCGATCTCCTGGTACGACCGGCCGTCGAAGGCGAACCGCTCGAACGCGAGCCGCAGCTCGGCGGGCAGCCCGGGGAGCGCCGCGCGCACGTCCTCGGTGCTGAGCGACTCCCACCAGGCGCGGTCGTCGGGCGGCGCGGTCACCGGCATGCGATCGTCGAGCTCGGTGGTCGGCACCTCGCGCTTGCGGACCCGGTCGATGAAGAGGTTGTGCATCACCCGAGCCATCCAGGCGGCGTGGTTGACGTCGGGCGGCAGCCGATCGTGGTGGGCCACCGCCTTGAGGAGCACGTCCTGCACGAGGTCATCGGCGTCGAACCCGGACCGGCACAGCTTGCGGGCCAGGCCGGTGAGAAAGGCGCGGTGGGCCCGGGCGAGCTCCTCGAGGCGTCGGCGATCGCGGGCGGCATCCAGCGACGTAACGGACGCGCGGTCGGTTTCTTCCTGGGGCGCCTCGGAATTCCGCATCAAATCGTCTGGATCCTGACCGCCCCAGCATAGACGGCCCGGGCGGGAACCGCCGCATCCGAACGCCACGTGCCCGGGTCTCCCGAGGAGAGCACGGACTTACCATCCCGTGCCGGGACCTCGGGACCGCGCCCGGCAGGTAAGGGCCCGACTTCGCCTTACCGGGCGGGGGCCGCGACCGCGTCTGCCGCGGGCGCCGCCGGCCGGCTGGCCAGGGTGTCGGCGATCGCCGGCCCGGCCTGGGCAGCGATGCGTCCCATCGCCACGCTCAGCGCGCGGGCCAGGCCCTCGGGGGTCTGCACGGTGAGCGGCTCGACCTCCTCGTACTGCTCGGTCCACAGGTTGTCGCCGCTGATCACGTCGGTCAGGCGCAGCTCGACCACCACGCGACCGAGCCAGCGCCCCTTCGCCTCGTCGACCTCCTCGATCGCCGCGACCCGGCCGGTCAGCACCGCCGAGGCCTGCGGCGACGCCTCGCGCACGACCGAGCGGAAGCGGCCGCTGCGCTCGAGCGCGACCTCGAGGTAGTTCGAGATCATGACGCCGGGCGCCGCGCTCCACCGGTGATAGTCGTAATAGTCGAACCGGTACGGGTTGGTCCGATACACGATGCGCTCGTCGTCGTAGGCGGCATCGGTCGCCAGCGCCTCGAGCACCAGCACGGCCTCGCCGCCGGCGGTGCGCCCGGTGGGCGGCGACAGGTGGTAGTAGCGGGTGGTCGGCATCTTGCCGCCACAGGCCGACCCGGCGCACGCGAGCGCCAGCGTCAACACGAGTCCGGTCGCTCTCATGGCAGCTTCCTCTCACCCGTCGGGGTCGACAGCAACAGCCGCGACGGGCGCTGGCGCAGGTCGCGCGCCAGGTCCTTGAAGCTGCGGCTGGCCTGGCGCAGGTCGAACAGCGCCGAGCCCAGGTGGGTCTGGTTGGTGCGGACCACGCCGCGCAGGTCGTCGACGAACGCGTTGGCGTTGACGACCATCTTGGGCAGGTCGTTGGCGACCAGGCCGTTGGCGGTGACCAGCAGGGCGTTGGCGCTCTTGGTCGCCTGATCGACCGACGCCAGCGAGGCCCGGATCATCGTCCGGTTCTCGGACACCATGCCCTGCAGCTCGGCGCTGGTCAGGGCCATGTTGGCCGACACCGCCTTGGCGTTGGCGAACAGCTCCTCGATGCTGGCGTACTGCGACGGCTTGGTGATCGCCTCGAGGTTGGCCATGACCTGGTTGGCCCGGCCCATGATCTCGGTCGACTGGTCGACGATGCCCTTGGCCTGCTGCTCGAGCTTGTCGAGCATGGTCTGGCCAGTCGGGATCACCGAGCCGGCCGCCAGCCGCGGCGACGCCGCCGAGCCGCCCCGCAGGTCGATCACCTTGAGCCCGGTGATGCCGGCCAGCGACAGGACCGCGGTGGTGTCACCGCGGATCGGCTGGCCTTCCTTGACCTCGATCGCGACCCGCACCTTGGTGGCGTCGCCCGGCGCCAGCGTGATCGACTTGACCGAGCCGACCCGGATGCCGGCGAAGGTGACCTCGGCGCCGTCGACCAGCCCGAGCACCGACTCGTCGAACACGATGTAGTAGCGGTCGCGGGTCTCCCACAGACGGAGGCCGCCGAACACCACCAGCACCAGCGCCAGCAGGCTGGCGGTGGCGATCACGAACACCCCGAGCTTGATCTTCTGTGCTTTGGACGTCATGGGAACCTCACGCGGGCACGACGGAGCGCGCCGGCCGCCGGCGCTTCTTGTCGCCGCGGTCCACGGCGATACGGTGGAAGAAGTTGTAGACGGTCTCGTCGGTCGACGCCGACAGCTCGGGGATGGTGCCGGTGGCGCAGATCACACCGTCGGCCAGCATCACCGCGCGGTCGGCGATGGTCCGGATGCTCTCGAGCTCGTGGGTCACCGCGACGATCGAGATGCCGAAGATCTTGCGGAACTGCAGGAGGGTCTCGTCGATGCCGGCCGCCACCACCGGGTCGAGCCCGGCCGAGGGCTCGTCGCAGAAGATGATCTCGGGGTCGAGGATCGACGCCCGCGCCAGCGCCGCGCGCTTGCGCTGGCCGCCCGACATCTGCGACGGGTAGCGCTGCTCGAGCCCGCCCAGCCCGACCACCGCCAGCTTCATCATCGCCATCTCCTTGATGATCGAGTCGGGTAACGAGGTGCACTCGCGCAGCGGCAGCGCCACGTTCTCGAGCACGGTGGTCGCACCGAACAGCGCGTCCTGCTGGAACAGCATGCCGGTGCGGCGCAGCAGCTGATCGCGCTGCTCGTCGGGGATGCCGTAGAGCGGCTGGCCGAGCAGGAACACCTCGCCCGACAGCGGCGGCAACAGGCCGGTGATCGTGCGCAGCAGGGTCGACTTGCCGCAGCCCGACGAGCCGAGCAGGGTGACGATCTCGCCCTGCTCGATCCGCAGGTCGACGCCCTCGAGCACCGGCGACCCCGGGTCGTAGCCGACCACGACGTCCTTGCAGTGGACCAGCGGGTAGTCGGTGGTCACGCGCCCCCCGAGGCGGTCAGCGTGGTGATGGTGGCGAACGCGGCGTCGACCACGATGACGAGGAAGATGCACACCACCACGGTCTTGGTGGTCGAGGTGCCGACGCTGCTGGCGTCGCCGCCGGCGCCCAGGCCCATGTAGCTGCCGGTGAAGCCGATGATCCAGGCGAACACCAGGCTCTTGCCGACGCCGTGGACGAAGTCGCCGAGCACGACCGCGTCGGTGGTGCGGCCCCAGAAGGTGAGGATCGACATGTCCATCGACATCGCGGTGACCAGCATGCCGCCGCCGATGCCGATGAACATCGCGATCAGCGCCAGCGCCGGCTGCATGATCGAGAGCGCCAGGATCCGCGGCAGCACCAGGAACCGGACCGGGCTCACGCCCATCGCCCGCAGCGCGTCGACCTCGGCGCGCACCCGCATGGTGCCGAGCTCGGCCGCGATCGCGGCGCCGGTCCGGCCGGTCAGGATGATCGCGGTCATCATGGGGCCGAACTCGCGGACCATGGAGACGCTGACCAGGTCGGCCACGAACACGCCGGCGCCGAACTGGCGCAGCTGGACCGAGCCCTGGAACGCCATCGTCATGCCCAGCAGGAAGCTGAGCAGGCCGACGATGAAGATGCCGTCGACGCCGATCGTGACGGCCTGGTGGAACAGCGCGCCCTCGGGCAAGCGCTTGCGCCGGGTCAGCACCGCCCACGCCTCGCGGCCGGTGTCGGCGACCAGGCCCCAGAAGTCGCGGGCCTTGCCGGCGGCCATGACCATGCGGTCACCGGCGCGCTCGAAGATGCCGACGTGCTCGGGCGCCGGGGCCCGCTCGTCGCGACCGCGGCGCAGCAGCTCGAGCGCCGCCTGGTGGCGGTCGCTGAGCGCGCGAGTGTCGAAGCGCTTGCCCCGCCGCGCCATCATGCGGGTAGCGAGCGACATGACCGCGACTCCCGAGGAGTCGAGCCGGCCGGTCTCGGAGAAGTCGACGATGACCGCCTTCACCTCGCGCCGCGCGGCCACCGCCTTGAGGCGCCGGTAGAAGGACCGGGCGGTCGGGATCGTGAGATCCCCCTTCACCCGCAGGACGACGGTCGTACCGATGCCCGGGGCGTGCGACGTCTCGCCGTCGTCGCGCGATTTTCTGAGCTGGGGCATCACCGTCCGCTTCGTTCTGCAAGAAGCGATGCAGTAGGTTTTCCGTCGTAATCTCGAGGTGCTACGTGCGCGGTACGAGCGCCCATGTCACACCGGGCGGTTGAGACACAGCGCACCTGGACCTGAGACGTCGCCGCTCGGTCGTCCCGGATCAGGCGAGCGTAGCGGGCTCACCGGAGGTGGCCAGGGCGAGCTCGTGCTCGCCGCGGTCGACCCGACCACGGGGACGGAACAGCCGGCCGGCGGCGCGGCCGACCCGCACGCTGACCGTATCGAACAGCGAGTAGAAGACCGGGATGGCCACCAGGGTCAGCGCCAGCGACAGCGTCTGGCCGCCCACGACCACGCCGGCGATCGCCTGGGAGAAGCCCGAGCCGATCCCCTTCGACACGATCAGCGGGATCATGCCGGCCACGAACGCGAAGGTCGTCATCAAGATCGGTCGCAACCGATCGCGCGCCGCCTGGACGATGGCCTGGTCGCGCGGCATCCCCTGCTTGCGCAGCTGGTTGGCGTGGTCGACCTGGAGAATGCCGTTCTTCTTGACCACGCCGAACAGCACCAGCAGGCCGAGCATGGAGAAGATGTCGAGCTGGTTGCCGAACAGGATGAGCGACAAGAGCGCGAACGGCAGCGTGAGCGGCAGGGTCAGCATGATGGTGAACGGGTGCAGCCACGACTCGAACTGCGCCGCCAGCACCAGGTACATGAACAGGAACGACAGCATGAACGCGAACATGAACGCCGCGCCGGTGCGGGCCATCTCGCGGGTCCGGCCCCACGGCAGCGCGCGGTAGCCGGGCGGCAGGTCCTGGGCCTTGATCGACTGCTCGAGGGCGGCGGTGATCGTGCCCTCGTTGTGGCCCTGCCCGACGTTCATCGTGATGACGATGCTCTTGGCGCGGAACGTCCGCGTGATCTGCGAGGGACCGGCGCCGTCGGCCAGGGTCACCAGGTCCGACAGCGGGACCTGACCGAGCGTGCGCGACGGCACCGTGATGAGGCCGAGCAGCGACGGATCCCACCGGAAGCGCTCGTTGGCGCGCACGAACACCGCGTACTGGCTGCCGCGCTCCTCGTAGCTCGAGCCCTCGGCGCCGCCCATCATGAGCGCCAGCGACGAGGTGATGTCGGCCGGATCGACGCCGAGCATGGCGGCGCGATCGAGATTAGGGCGCAGGGTCTGCTCGGGCAGCGGCTCGGGGATGCTCGAGTCGAGATCGACCACGCCGGGCACCTTGCGCATGTCGGCGAGGATGCGGTTGGCGTAGACGGTCAGGCGATCGAGGTCGGGGCCGGTGAGGAGATACTGGATCAGCGCGTTCTGCTGGGCGCCCAGCGAGAAGTCATTGACCAGCTGGGCGGCGACCCGGGTGCCCTCGGGCATGTCGACCAGGACGGTGCGCCGGACCTCGTCCATGATCACGTCCTGCGATCGCGACCGGTCGACCGGGTCGGTCAGCCGGACATAGATGCCGGCGACGTTCTGGATCTTCTGATCGTTGTCGGCGACGGTGACCAGGGTGTGGATCACGTCGGGGACCTGGCGGGTGTTGCGGGCGATCCGCTCGGCCAGGAGGCTGGTCGCCTCGAGGCTGGTGCCCTCCTTGGTGCGCAGGTAGATCTCGAAGTGGGCCTCGTCGTTCTCGGGCAAGAACCCGAACCCGGCCTTCTTGGCCAGGAACGGCACCGTCGCCAGCACGCCGACCGAGGCCAGGACGATCAGCCAGCGGTGGCCCAGGAAGAAGCCGAGCACGCGGCCGTAGCCGCGCTCGAGCGGGCCGTACGCGCGGTCGATGGTGCGCTCCAGGAACGACTTGCGGCGGCGGGTGCCCGGCGGCGGCGGCAGCGGCAGCATGCGGGCCGCCATCATCGGCGTCAGTGTGAACGACACGATCATCGACACGCCGATCGCGAACGCCATGGTCACGCCGAAGCTGCGCAGGAACTGGCCGACGATGCCGTCCATGAACGCGACCGGCAGGAACACCGCCATCAGCGACAGCGTGGTCGCCAGCACCGCCGACGAGATCTCCTTGGTCGCCTTGATCGCGGCCGGGAACGGCTTCTCGCCGTGCTCCTCGATGTGGCGGTAGATGTTCTCGAGCACGACGATCGCGTCGTCGATGACGATGCCGACCGCCAGCGCCAGCGCCAGCAGGGTCATCATGTTGAGCGTGAAGCCGGCCCACGACATCAGCGCGAAGGTGCCGATGATCGAGACCGGGATCGCGACCGCCGCGATGATGGTGGACCGCAGGTTGCCGAGGAACAGCAGCACGACCAGCGCGGCCAGGCCGGCGCCGATCACGAGGTGCTCGGTGACCTGCGACGCCGAGGTGCGGATGACGTCGGAGTTGTCGCGCACGACGTCGAGCGTGATCCCGGGCGGCAGCGAGCCCGCGATCTCGGCGGCCGCGGCCTTGGCGCGATCGACCACCTCGACGGTGTTGGAGCCCGACTGCTTGCGGATCGCGAGCCCGACCGAGGCCACGCCGTCGCGGATGGCGGCGGAGTCGGGGTCGGCCACGCCATCGATCACGGTGGCGACGTCGGCGACCTTGATCGCGTGGTCGCCGACCTGGCGGACCACGATGTCGCCGATCTGCTCGGGGCTGGCGACCCGGCCCTCGATCCGCATGGTCGCGGTCTCGGGCCCGCGCTCGAGCCGGCCGCCGGGCACGCTGACGTTGGCCACGCCGATCGCGCGGAACACCTCGAGCGCCGAGACGCCGGCGGCCGCCAGCCGGATCGGATCGACCGCGATCTCGATGCGGCGCTTCTGGCCGCCGATGATGCGGACCTGGCCGACGCCATTGATGGTCTCGAGCCGGCGCTTGACCACGTCCTCGGCGACCCGGGTCAGCTCCTTGACCGGGGCGTCACCCTTGATCGCGAGCAGCAGCACCGGGGCGGCGTCGGGGTCGGCCTTCTGGATCTGGGGCGGGCGCACGCTGGTCGGTAGGTCGCGGATGAGCGCGATCCGATCGCGCAGCTCCTGGGCGGCGACGTCGGCGTTCTTCTCGAGCGTGAACTGGGCGATCACCAGCGACGCGCCCTCGGTCGACACCGACGACAGGGTCTCGATGCCGGCCACGGTGTTGACCGCGGCCTCGATCTTCTCGGTGACGTCGATCTCGACCGAGCTGGGCGAGGCGCCCGGGTACACGGTAGTGACCGTGACCAGCGGGAACTCGACCTTGGGAAACTTGTCGACGCCGAGCGAGCGGTAGCCGACGACGCCGACGACGACGATCGCCAGCATCATCACGGTGGCGAGCACCGGACGGCGGACGCTGAGGTTGCTGAGCCAGTCCATGGAGATCTCCTGCCAACCAGCCGCGGTTACTGGACCTTGACGCCGTCGACGACCAGCTCGTCGACGGTGGCCGCGACCCGGTCACCGACCGCCACGCCGCGCACGATCGAGAGCTTGTCGCCGGGCAGCTCGGGGCCGATCTGGACCACGCGCTCCTCGAGCCGATCCTTCACCACCACGAACAGCCGCCAGGTCTTGCCGCGCCGGACCACCGCGGTCTTCGGCACCGCCGGCAGCGGCTTCTGGCCCAGCGTGAGGGTCGCCTCGGCGAACATGCCGGGCGTCAGCGGCGAGCCCGGGGCCAGCTGGGCCTCGGCGACCAGCGCGCGGGTGCGACCGATCTCGGTGCCGATCTTGGTGACCTTGCCAGGGTAGCTCTTGCCGGGATACGCGATCGCGGTGACCTCGACCGGCTGGCCCTGCTGGATCCGCGGCACCGACGCCTCGGGCACGCTCAGATCGACCCGCAGCGGGTCGTCGTCGACCAGCGTCACCAGCGGCACGCCGGGGCCGACCCACTCGCCGGGCGCGACGTAGCGCTCGCTGATCACGCCGGCGAACGGCGCCCGCACGATGCCGTCGTTGATCGACTTCGATGCCAGCTGGAGCTGGGCGCGGGTGGCGGCCACGGTCTGGGCCGCGGCGGTGCAGCTGGTGGTGTCGCGATCGAACTGCGAGCGGGTGATCGCGCCCTTCTCGAACAGCTGCTGCGAGCGCTTGCACTCGCCGTCGGCCAGCCGCTCCTGGGCCTGGGCCGCCGCCAGCTGGGCGCGGATCGACTGCGCCGACAGCGCCGCGTTCGAGGCGTCGAGCCGGACCAGCGGATCGCCCAGCTTCACGCGATCGCCGCGGTTGACCAGCACGGTGAGGACCTTGCCGGGCACCGACGACGTCACCTCCGACGACTCGTCGGGCTTGACCATGCCGGTCAGGGTGAGGCGGTCGGGCGCGGGCAGGCTCTCCACGGTGGCGAGCGCGATCTTGGCGGTCGCGGCGGCCGCATCGACCTTGCCCGACCGGGCCTCCGAGCGCGTACCGCACGCGGCGGCGGTGGTGGCGAGCGCGAGGGCGAGGGTGGTGCGCAGCAACATGAGACCTCGGGAAGGCAGGCGGGCGGGGATCATCGGACGTCGTTGCCGGTAACGTGGTGAAGGCGGGTCCGGGCGATCCGACGATCGATCAACGCGTCGATCGATGCGATGCGGGCGCGGGTCAGCTCGGTTTCGGCGTCGACCAGCTCGAGCGCGGTGGCGCGCTCGGCCGCGAGCAGCTCCTGGCGAACCCGGTAGCTCTCCTCGGCCGCGACCAGGCCCTGCTCGGTCGCGGCCAGCGCGGCGTCGGCGAGCAACACGGCCTGGCGGGCCGCGGTGATCTCGCCGCGGATGCCGAGCTCGAGCCCGGCGCGATCGGCGGCCAGCGCGCGCTCCTGGGCGGCGAGCTTGGCGTCGTTCGGTCCGACGTGCAGGAAGTCGTTGAGCGACCACGACAGCTTCGCGCCGGCCGCCCAGGTGAAGGTGAACTTGTCCTCGGCCGGGAACACCCGCTGGTTGGGGTTGTCGTAGACGCCCTGGGCGAACACGTCGAGCTGGGGGAGCCGATCGGCCCGCTCCGCCTTGCGCTGCTGGCCGAGGGCGGCCGCGGCCGCGTCGAGCGCACCCAGCTCGAGTCGCTGCTGGAGCGCGGTCCGCAGGAGCACGGCGTTCGCCGCCACCGCCTCGTCGGTCCCGGCCACGCGGACATCTTCGCCGATCACCAGCGGCTCGTCGGGGCCGGCGCCGATCGCGATCCGCAGCTGCTCGCCGCGCAGCGCGACCAGCTGGCCGACCTGCGCCACCGCCAGCTCGGCCTGCGCGCGCAGGGCCTCGAGCCGGAGCACGTCCGCCTTCGACACCCGCTGCGCCTCGGCGAGCGCGCGCACCCGATCGAGGTTGCCGGTCACCTGCACCAGCAGCCGGCCGGCGACGATCACCTGCAGCTCGGCGCGGACCCACTCGTAGTAGGCGACCCGGGCCCCGGCCGCCGCGGACAGCTCGCTGGCGTGGCGGGAGATGGTGGCGGCGGTGACCCCAAGCTCGGTCGCACGCTTGAGCGTCGGCAAGTAGATGAACAGCTTGGTCAGCGGCATCGCGACCTGGGCGCCCAGGTGATACGAATTCTGGAAGATCGGAAACGGGATGCCCCCGCCCAGGGTGGGTGGGTCGAGGTACGACAGTCGGGTGTAGCCCGCGCTGACGGTGGTGAGCGGCACCAGGGCCACCGTGATCGACGACAGCCCGGTGCGGAGCTCCTCGACCTCGGCGGTCTTGCGGCGAACGGTCGGGCTGGCCTTCTTCGCCCGCGCGGCGGCCTGGTCGGCGGTGAGCCCGCCCGCCTGGCCGAGCAGCTTGCCAACCTCGTCGTCGAAGGAGGCGGTCGTGGTCGGTGGCGTCGGTGCCGCCGGAGCCGTGGGTGCCTGCGGCCGCGGGGCCGGGGAGCGCTGAGCGGCCGCCGGACCGGCGAACGCGGCGAGCGCGAGCGCCGCGGGGAGGAGACGTCGCATGTCATGTCGGGCAAAGCACCGCTCGTGCCATCGCGCACCCTGGAGGTTGCGAGCGGTTATGTGCGGGCGAGCCGGGGCTGTCGGGTTCCGCTGTCGGATCGCCTTACAGCGAGTGACGGTTCAGCGTACGCCGCGACCTCGGCTGGCGCCGCCAGCTCGGCTAGCATGCCGCCATGTCGTCGCAGGCCGCGCTGTCGGACCCGTTCCCGCCGGTTGGCCCGCGGCTCGCAGGGACCGCGGCCGTGTGGCGAGGTACCCGCAACGATCTGCTCATCGCCACCGGTCACCGGAACATGCGCTTCACCGCCACGGTGGGGCTCATCTCGAACGGGCTCCTGGCCGGCATCTTCGTCCACGCCGGGTATCCCACCTGGCGCGTCATCGCGCAGCTCACGGTGTTCGCGCTCATGGTGTCGGCGCAGTTCTTCACCGTGAGGCGGGTCCGCCGCACCGCGACCTGCATCGATCAGGCGGTGGTCGGCCTCCACAGCATGGCGCAGGTCTACCTGGTCGGCGTGGTCGCGCTCACCGGCGGTCTGCACAGCCCGCTGATCGCGTCGATCGGCTCCGCGACTGCGTTGCCCATCATCTTCTTCGGCGCGCAGGCGGTGTCGCGGCGGCTGACGGCGTCGCTGGTGGTCCTGTTCGTCGCGATGGCGATGCTGCCAGGCGCCTGGTTGGGCCCAGCCCTGCCACCCGATCACTACATCGCGGCCGCGATCATCTCGTTCGTGTGGACGGTCCTGATCGTCACCACCTTCGTGACGCGCATCCACCACGCGACCGTGGCGGCGTCGTGCACGGTCGACCGGCTCAGCGAGGAGCAGGTCGCGGCCAGCGCCGAGCAGCTGCTGCGCCTGCAGTCGGTGGGCTCGAAGGTCGCCCACGAGCTCAAGAACCCGCTAGCGTCGATCAAGGGGCTGGTCCAGCTGGTCGCGCGCTCGACCGAATCGGCCAAGAACCAGGAGCGGCTCGAGGTGGTGCGCAGCGAGATCGTTCGCATGGAGACGATCCTCGCCGAGTATCTGTCGTTCTCGCGTCCGCTCGACGAGCTGCGACCGCAGCCGGTCGACGTCGCCGCGCTGGTCGCCGACGTGATCACGGTGATCGCGGGCCGCGCCGAGCAGGCAACCATCGCCGTCGCGGTCGACACCCGGCCGGCAAAGATCGCGGCCGATCCGCGCCGGCTCAAGGAGGCGCTGCTCAACCTGCTGGCCAACGCGATCGAGGCGACCCCGGCCGGCGGCCGCATCGCGGTGATCGCCCGACCCGCCGACGGCGCCGACGGCGGCGCGATGATCGAGGTCCGCGACACCGGCCGCGGCATCAAGCCCGACGACCTCGCGCGGCTCGGCACCTCGTTCTTCACCACCCGCGACGGCGGCACCGGGCTCGGCGTGGTGCTGGCCCACAACGTCGTCGCCCAGCACGGCGGCACCATGCACTACGCGAGCGCGCCCGGCCGCGGCACCAGCGTGACCATCCGGCTGCCCCCGGCGCCGACCCCGGCGGCCCAGGGCCTGGCGCTGACGACCTCGCCGGCCCGGTCGCTCGAGCCGGCCGCCTGAGCGGAGCGGGCTCCGGCCAGCGACGACCGACGAAAGGGCGGGTGGAAGCCCATGCGTCCCCCCCGCGCGGCCGCGTACGATGGCCGCGATGAGCACGGTCCTGCTGGTCGATGACGAGCCGGGTGTGCTGTACACGCTCAAGGAGGTGCTGGTCGAGCGCGGCCACACCGTGATCACCGCCGCGTCCGGCGCGCTGGCCCTGCTCCACCTCGACGAGGTCGCCACCGTGGTGACCGACCTGCAGATGCCAGCCATGACCGGGCTCGAGCTGATCGCCACGATCGCGGCCCGCGATCCGTCGCTGCCGGTGATCCTGCTGACCGCGCACGGCTCCGAGCGGGTCGCGGTCGCCGCGGTCAAGGCCGGCGCCTACGACTACCTGACCAAGCCGTTCGACATCGACGAGGTCGCGATCGTCATCGAGCGTGCGCTCGAGGCCCGCCGGCTGCGGGTCGCCAACCGGCGGCTCGCGATCGAGCGCAGCCTCGGTCGGCGGATCATCGGCGAGAGCCGGGTCATGCGCCGGCTGCTCGACGCCACCGAGCGGGTCGCGACCCGCGACGTCACCGTGCTGGTGCGCGGCGAGACCGGCACCGGCAAGGAGTTCGTCGCGCACCTGCTGCATGCCCAGTCGGGACGCGCCAGCGGGCCGCTGGTCCGGTTCAACTGCGCGGCGATCCCGCCCGCGCTGGCCGAGGCCGAGCTGTTCGGCCACGTCAAGGGCGCGTTCACCGGCGCGACCAGCGCGCGGCGCGGCTTCTTCGCCGAGGCCGACGGCGGCACCCTGGTGCTCGACGAGATCGGCGAGCTACCGGTGGCGGTGCAGGCCAAGCTGCTGCGCGCGCTGCAGGAGGGTGAGATCCAGCCGGTCGGCTCGGGCCGGGTCGAGCAGGTCGACGTGCGCGTGGTCGCCGCGACCAACCGCGATCTCGCGGCCGACGCGCGCGCCGGCAGCTTCCGCGAGGATCTGTACTACCGGCTCGCCGTGGTCGAGCTGACCGTCCCGCCGCTGCGCGATCGCCGCGACGACATTCCCGCGCTCGCCGCCGAGTTTGCCCGCCACTACGGCGACAAGTTCGGCACCGGCGCGCTCGCGCTCGAGCCGGCGCTGGTCGCCGCGCTCGGCCTCGCGCCGTGGCCGGGCAACGTGCGACAGCTCGAGAACACGATCGCGCGCCTGGCCGCCCTGGCCGGCGATGCGACCCTGACCCTGGCCGACTGGCGCGACCAGACCGCCTCGCCCCCGGTGCCCGAGGCCGCCGAGCCGGGCGAGCCCGACCAGCCGAGCCGATCGATCGGCACCAGCGAGCTGGGCCCGACCCTCAAGGAGCAGGTCGAGGCGTTCGAGCGCAGCGTGCTGGCCCGGACCCTGGCCGCGTGCGGCGGCAACCAGAGCGAGGCCGCGCGTCGGCTCGGCACCAGCCGGGTCACGCTGATCGACAAGCTGAAGAAGTACCGGCTGGCCCGCAAGCCGGACTGACCGGCACCGCGCTGCGGTGCGCGCCGCCCCGCGCGTGAAGGACGCGTGAAGCCGGCTGGACCGCCCCTGCCGCCTGGCTGATGATGGCCGCCGTGAAGCACCTCGCCGCGCTCATCGTCCTGGCCGGCCTCGTCACCGCGCCTTGCCCCGCCCGCGCCGACGACGAGGTGGCGCCGGTGGACCGCGGGCTCCACGGGCCGATCGTCCTGACCGGCGTGACCCTCTATATCCTCGGCGAGAGCGTGCTGAAGGGGCCGATCTCGCCCGACACCTGCCGCTGGTGTGGACCGGTCCTGTTCGATGGCGCCGTGCGCGACGCGCTGGTGTGGCCGCGCCGCGACATCGCGCACCAGCTCAGCAACGCCACCGGGTTCGTCGGCGCGCCGCTGGCCGCGTTCGGCGGGCTCGCCCTCGCCGCCCGTCTCGACGATCGCAGCGGCACGTTCGTCGACGACGCGCTGATCGTCGCCGAGTCCGCGGTGCTCTCCGGCACCGTCAACTACCTGATCAAGGCGGCGGTCGGCCGCGAGCGCCCGTTCGTGCACGCGCTCGCCGACGAAGACAAGCCGCTGACCCGACGCCCCCAGGACAACAACCTGTCGTTCTACTCGGGCCACTCGGCGTACAGCATGAGCCTGGCCGTCTCGGCCGGCACGGTCGCGTCGATGCGCGGCTACCGGTGGGCGCCCGCGATCTGGGGCACCGGCGTCGGCCTGTCGCTCACGACCGGCTACCTGCGCATCGCCGCCGACAAGCACTGGACCACCGACGTCGTGGTCGGCTGGGTCGCCGGCGCCGCCATCGGCTACCTGGTCCCCCAGTTCCATCGCAAGTCCAGCCGCACCGGCGTGGTCCCCTCGGCCACCGGCCAGACCGTCGGCATGTCCTTCCGCTGGTAGCCCTTCGCCCCCGGACCCCGGCGCCGGGCTACAGCCGCTGGCCCCAGGGATGGCGCGCGATCAGCGCCACCGCCCGGGTCCGCGCCCGATCATCGAGCCGGTCGTCGGCGGCCTCCGCCAGCGCGGCCGCCAGCTCGGTCGCCGAGGCGAACCGGTCTATGCGATCCTTGGCCAGCCCGATCGCGAGCACCCGGTCGACATCGGCGGGCAGCTCGATCAGCGCCGACGGGCGGGTCGGCATCTTGAAGACGACGTCGTAGAGCGTCGACGGCACGTCCTTGCCGGTGAACGCCGGGTGGCCGGTGAGACAGCGGTAGACGATCGCCGCCAGCGCGTAGACGTCGGCGCGCAGGTCGACCTCCTCGCCGCGGGCTTGCTCGGGCGCCATGTAGCCCGGGGTGCCGACCACGTGCCCGGCGGTGAGGGTACCGCCGTGGTCGGCGACCTTCGACACGCCGAAGTCGAGCAGCTTCCAGGTGAAGCGGCCGGTCTCCTCGGCGAGGAACAGGTTGTGGGGCTTGATGTCGCGGTGCACGACGCCGGTCCGGTGCGCGACCTCGAGGCCGGTCGCGAGCTGCCGGACCAGGATCACCACCTGGGCGAGCGGGAGCCGACGGGCCCGGCGCAGGTGGTGGGCGAGATCGAAGCCGCGCAGCCGCTCCATCGCGATGAACGGAATCTCGCCGGCGGTCATGCCGACCTCGTGGACCGCCACCAGGTACGGGCTGTCGAGCCGCGCCGCCACCTCGGCCTCGCGCAAGAAGCGCGCGACCGCCTGCGGATCCGCCAGCGTGCTGGGGTGCAGCAGCTTGACCGCCGCGTCGCGCTGGTCGTGGACGCTGGTCGCGTCATAGACCTCGCCCATGCCCCCGCGCCCGATCAGGTTGCCCAGCCGGTACGAGCCGATCTCCTGGCCGGTGTAGCGGCCGGGACCGCCGACCTTGAGCGCGCGATCGAGCTCCTGGCGGACCTCGGCGAGCAGCGCCTCGCGCATCGAGATCGCGCGCACCGCGCGGTCGAGCCGCTCGACCGCCTCCAGCGTGGCCCGCCGGCTGCGCCGCCCGAAGTACAGCGCCGACAGGTACAGCATCTGGATGGTGACGTGCGAGATCACCTGGTCCGGGATCGGCAGCGCGGTCGACCGCATCACGCTGATCTCGGTCACCGCCCCGGTCGCGAACAGCGCGGCCATGGTCAGGTGTCCGATCGCCCCGAACCCGTACAGGAGCAGCGCGTCGCGCAGGCTGTGGCCGAGGCTGAAAAAATAGACCCCGAACAGCATCATCGAGCAGGCCGGTGACACCACGCCCCAGTAGAGGGTGCCGCCCAGCATCGCGAGGATGCCGAACACGCCGGCGACCAGCACCCGGCTGCTGGTGAACCGCGCCGGATCGCGCATCTGCACCAGGAGCCAGCTGGTGGCGGCCACCACCGCGGCCAGGGTGACGCCGAAGATCGCCTTGGCCACCGGGTTGCCGCCAGCCGGCAGCACCGCGACCGACGCGCCCAGCGCGAGCATGATCGCGAGTCGCGAGAACGCGCGGGTGCGCTCGATCTCCTCGACCCGCATCGCGTCGATCGGCGTGGCGGCGGTCGACTGCCGGGTGTCGCCCTCGGCGCTCGGCAGCAGGCCGTGGGTCGACGGCAGTTGCTGGGTCGGCTGGCCGTGGACGACGTCGACCGGCCCGGTCGACGCGGTCGCGCTCGGTCCCGGCCGGCGGCGCGCCGCCGGGGCCGCCGCCTGGGTCGCCGACTCGCGGATCAGATCGAAGGTCGCACCGTCGAGAACGTCGCGATCGTCGCCGTGCGGGTCGGGCGTCGCCGGATCAGCGCCGACGGCGTCCCCCTTGCTGCGCTCGCGCCCCGTCACGTGATCCCGAGTCTAGCATCGGGGTCGCCTGCGCTCCGCCCGATGCGGACCCGCTCAGACGGGCGTGCACGCCGTCAGCGGGACGCAGCTGCCGGTCCAGCATCCGCCTTGCACCCCGGCGACGGTGCCGTCGGGGCAGACCGGTGGCGGCATCGCACACGCCGCGTCGCCGTAGCAGTCGCCCGGCTCGTCGCCGGGCACGCAGGTCCCCTCGCAGATCGGCGTGGGCGGGCACTCGAACCCGGGCGCCGAGTCGCAGGGATAACAGCGTGGCTCGCAGTGCGCCTCCGGGCCGCAGTCGATCCCGGCGCACACGTCGCCCGGCGGCACGCAGCGGCCGTAGCACACCGGCGGACACGCCTCGCCGGGTTCGCAGCCGGGCGGCGGCAGGCACTCGGTCTCGCTGGTGCAGTCCCAACCGCTCGGACACTCGCTGTCCCCGTAGCAGCCGGGCACCGGCGTCTCCGACGCGCACTCGAAGAACCGCAGCGCGAGCGCCGGCGGCGTGAAGTACGCCAGCGGGCGGTAGTGCGCCTCGCAGTCGTTACGGCGCGAGCACGCGTGCGCGTCGAGCGCGCTGCACGCGACCCGCGAGTCGTCGGGGCCCGACGGCGCCAGGCCCCAGCACTCGTGGAAGTTCCATGGCGCCTCGCAGCGGGCATTCGGCGGGCACTCGGTGTAGGCGGCCCGGCACGCGACGTCGGCGAGACAGCTCGCCTCGTCCAGGCCCTCGCAGGGTCCGGGACAGGTCGCCCAGTCGCGTGCCTCGGCCGGCTCGGGCGCGCCGACCCGGGGATCGTCGCAGCTGCTCCCGAACCCCTCGCAGACGCCGCTCTGCGGGTCGCGAAGCCCGAGCCGTGCGATCTCGGCACAGTCGTCATCATCATCGTCCTCGCCCCAGTACACCGTGCAGCCGGCGGGGAGCGCGAGCAGCGCGGCGAGCACGACGAGACCCGTAGCAAGACGCTGGATCATGGACACGGCTCCTGTTAGGCGAGACAAGGCTCCCGCTCTCAGCAAGGCCCACGCCAGCGCGGCGCGCGAAACAACTGCGCGATCTCATGGACGCCGCGGCGACCGCGACTCAGTTTTGTGAGGCTTGACCGCGGGTACCATCGCGGTTTACCCACGACGCGGGTCCGACCCGACCACCCCCCATGTCCCGAATTGGCCTCGCGTTCTCGTCCTTCTTCCGCCTGCTGTTCGGCAAGCACCTCAACCCGGGGGTGGTGAAGTACCTCCCGCCCGGCGCCATCCCGGTCGCGCTGCCGCCTGGCAACAAGCCGCCCAAGGCCAAGGCCGGGGACAAGCAGGGGAACACCCCCGTGCCCCGCGCGGCCGACAAGCCGGCGACCACGCCAGCGCCAAAGGCGGCCGACAAGCCGGGGACCACGCCGGTGCCGAAGCCGACCGACAAGCCGCTGGCCAAGGAGGTAGCCAAGGAGCCCGCGAAGGAACCAGCCAAGGATCCGGCCAAGGAGCTCGCCAGGAAGGTCGACGTCGCCGTGCACCAGCGTGACGGCGCGCTCGCCCTGCTCGCGCTGCTGCAGCGCGAGGGCCGGCTGGTCGACTTCCTGCGCGAGGGCCTCGACGGCTACAGCGACGCCGACATCGGCGCCGCCGCGCGCGACGTGCACCGCGGCTGCAAGAAGATCCTCGAGCAGACCTTCACGCTCGAGGCCGTCATGCCGGGCGCCGAGGACGATCGGGTCAGCGTGCCGAAGGGCTTCGACCCCTCCGAGGTGCGCCTGATCGGCGAGGCCAAGGGCACCCCGCCCTTCGCCGGTACCCTCCGCCACCACGGTTGGCGCGCCACCAAGACGTTGCTGCCGACCCTGGCCGAGGGCGTCGATCGCGCGGTGGTCGCGCCCGCCGAAGTCGAGGTGTAGCCGAGCGGGGCCCCTGGGTGCCCCGCGACGCGTGCTAAAGACTGGCGATGTCGCGCTACGTCGTCGGGATCGACCTCGGAACCACCAACTGTGCGGTGGCCGCCATCGACACCACCTCGGACCCGCCGCGCCTCGAGCACGTGCCGGTCGTGCAGGTGGTCGGCCCCGGCGAGGTCGCCGAGCGCGCGACCATGCCGTCGTTCCTCCTGCTCCCGGCCGAGCACGAGGTCGCCCCCGACGCGATGGCGCTGCCGTGGACCGGGCCCGCGACCTCCGCGGTTGGCACGTTCGCCCAGCTGCGCGGCGCCGAGCTGCCCCACCGCCTGGTCGCCAGCGCCAAGTCGTGGCTGTCGAGCAACCACATCGATCGCACCGCGCCGATCCTGCCGTGGCGCGGCGCCGACCGCGAGGTCGACGGCGCGCGGGTGTCGCCGGTCGAAGCGTCGGCCCGCTACCTCGGCCACCTGCGCGCCTCGTGGGACCAGGCTCATCCCGACGCGCCGCTCGCCGAGCAGGACGTGCTGATCACGGTGCCAGCCTCGTTCGACGCGGTCGCGCGCGAGCTGACCGCGGTCGCCGCCCGCCAGGCCGGGCTGGAGCGGGTGACCCTGCTCGAAGAGCCCCAGGCCGCGTTCTACGCCTGGCTGGCCTCGCTCGGCGACGAATGGCGCACCAAGGTCGTCCCCGGTGACGTGGTGCTGGTGTGCGACGTCGGCGGCGGCACCACCGACTTCTCGCTGATCGAGATCAAGGACGAGGGCGGCAACCTGACCATCGAGCGGGTCGCGGTCGGCGATCACATCCTGCTCGGCGGCGACAACATGGACCTCGCGCTGGCGGCGACCGCCGAGCATCAGCTGGTCGAGCAGGGCAAGCGACTCGATCCGTTGCAGCAGCGCTCGCTGGTCCACGCCTGCCGCCGCGCCAAGGAGACCTTGCTCGCGGCCGACGCGCCCGAGACGGTGCCGGTGTCGCTGCTCGGCCGCGGCTCCAAGCTGATCGGCGGGACCCTCCGCGTCGATCTGCGCCGAGACGACGCCAACCGCATGCTGATCGACGGCTTCTTCCCCGATTGCGACGCCGAGGCGCGTCCGACCCGGCGCCGCGCGGCCGGTCTGCGCGAGCTCGGCCTGCACTACGCGGCCGATCCGGGCGTGACCCGCCATCTCGCCGAGTTCCTCGATCGCCACGACGGCGCGCCGACCGCGATCCTGTGGAACGGCGGCGTGATGAAGGCGGCCCCGCTGCGCGCGCGCATCCGCGGGGTGCTCACCGAGTGGTACGGCCGGCCACCGCGCGAGCTCGACGGCACCGATCTCGATCTGGCGGTCGCGCTGGGCGCCGCGTACTACGGCCAGGTCCGGCGCGGCGAGGGCATCCGCATCCGCGGCGGCACCGCCCGCGCGTACTACATCGGGATCGAGTCGTCGATGCCCGCCATCCCGGGCTTCCCGCCGCCGGTCAAGGCGCTGTGCGTGGCCCCGTTCGGAATGGAAGAGGGCACCTCGGCGGTGCTGCCCGACGACGAGCTCGGCCTGGTGGTCGGCGAGCCGTCGACCTTCCGCTTCTTCGCGTCGTCGACCCGCAAGGACGATCCGGCGGGCGCGCTGGTCGACCCCTACGAGGCCCAGCTGGTCGAGCTCGACCCGGTCGAGAAGGAGGTCGAGGCCGAGGGCGAGCGGCGGCCTGGCGACGTGGTGCCGGTCGCGCTGACCGCTCACGTCACCGAGGTCGGCACGCTCGAGCTGTGGTGCCAGGCCCGCGCCGGCGAGGGCCGCTGGAAGCTCGAGTACTCGGTCCGCGAGCGCGATTGATGCGCCGCGCGCGACCTCGGCTATAGTCGAGGCATGCGCTTCGAGATCCGTTACTGCGTGATGTGAGGCTACCGGGCCGAGGCTGCCCGGGTGGCGGCCGCATTGCGGAAGGCGCTGGGCGCCGAGGTCACGCTGGCCTCGGGCGGTCGCGGTGAGTTCACGGTCTGGCGCGACGGCGTGAAGATCGTGGATACGTCGAAGACCGGCGAGTTCCCGACCGACGACGAGGTCGTGGCCGCGGCTCGCGCCTGACCCGCGCGAGGTCAGCGCGCGCTACCCGGCGTCAGCTCGAACACCTCGACCGACGCTGCGCTGGCGGCCCGGTACATGCTCGGGTCGATCAGGTACAGCACCGCGTCGTCGTCGCCGTCGGGCGCGTGCGCGCCCAGCTCGTACCGGACCTGATCGCTGCGGACCCACAGCGTGCGCAGCCCGGCCGGCACCTCGCTCAGGTCGGGGTCGCGCCATCGAACCAGGTCGGCGACGCACTTGGGGTGCCCGGTATGCCCGGCCACCTGGCGAACCCCGGCCGGCAGCGAGCGCGGGTGATACCGGCGGGGCCGGACCTGTTCCTGCTCCCACGACCGATCGGCGCCCGGTCGATCGGGATCCGCCGGCCGGTGATAGAGCAGGCCACCGCCCTCGGCGAGCCCGCCATCGCGGCCGATCGCGCCCGGCACATGGAGCGGCGCCAGCGACAGCGGCACCCAGTCGCCAGCGGTCCAGGACGGCCGCACCACCTCGACCGCGGCGTCGAGGTGCCGCTCGAGCGCGTCGGCGATCACCTCGGCCGACCGCGCTCCGTCGAGGCCGAGCAGCCCGAGCTCGCGCGCGGTCACGCCGGCGTGGGTGAGCAGCAGGCGGCGGTCGCCCAGCGCCGCGGTCGCGGCGAGGCGGAGCCGGCCGGCGAGGAGCAGCCCCCCGACCAGCTCCCGCTGGCCCTCGGTGTACGCCGAGAAGTCGCGGTGCACGACGCCCGGCGTCGGCAGCTCGGGAAACGCTGCGGTGTAGGCCGCGAGCCGGGCCGCATGTCCGGCCGGGTCATGGCTCTTGCGCGCGAGCACCTCGCCGGCCAGCTCGGCGCCCGCGGCGAACCGGGCATCGGTCGCGCCCGCCAGCTCCATCACCCGCGCCATGTCGTGGTTGCCGGCCAGGATCACGACCTGCTCGGGCGGATGTGCGGCCAGCCAGGTCAGCACCCGACGCCCGTCCACCTGCGCCTCGGCGGTGGTCCCCTGGGCGCGCGTGCCGTAGTCGAAGTGATCTCCGATGCTGATCAGCTGCACCTCGTCACGGAGCTGGCCGTCATCGTCGAGCAGCCGGTGATGGTCGAGCACCTCGAACACCCGCTGCGCGCTGGCCTGGGGGTCGCCGAGCGCCACGGTCCGGCCGATCGCGACCGGCGCGCGCGGCACGATGGCATCACCGTCGACCAGGCGGTCGGCCAGGGCGATCGCCCGCGCCACGCGATCCATCCCTTCAGTCTGGCATGGCGCCCGCTGCGGGACACCGCCCACCCCGGCTTACTTGCGCGGATCCCATCGAGTAACGTCGCTCGGTGCGCACCATCGCGATCCTGGTTGGCGTCGTCATCCTCCTCGCCGCCCTCAAGGCGGCCTCGGCGATCGTGGTCCCGCTCCTGCTCGCGACCATGATCGCGCTGGCCTTCCAGCCCATCTCCGAGCGCCTGGCCCGGCGCGGCGTGCCGCCGATCGTCGCGGCGATCCTCACCATCCTGTGCGTGCTCGGCGCGATCGCCGGGGTCGCGTTCCTGATCGGGCTCGCCGCGCGCGACTTCGCCGCCGACGCGCCGCGCTACGGCGCCGAGCTCGGCGCGATGCGCGATCAGCTCAAGGGATGGCTCTCGGCGCGAGGCATGGGCGCGATGGCCGGCGACCTCGACTCGGCGGCGCCCCAGGTCGGCATCAGCGACCTCCTCAGCCAGGCCGCGTTCATGCTGTCGGGCGTGCTCGGCACCCTGTTCAACGTCCTGCTCCTCACGGCCTTTATGCAGGTCGAGGCCACCATGCTGCGCGACAAGCTCGAGCTCGTCCTGGCCGACTCCAAGTCATCGGAGCACGTCAGCAAGGCCATGGACGAGACCCAGCGCTACTTCCGGGTCAAGGCGATGCTGTCGCTCGCCAACGGCGTGCTGCTCGGCACCTGGTGTGCGATCTGGGGCGTCTCGAACCCGGTCCTGTGGGGCGTGCTGGCGTTCGCCCTCAACTTCGTCCCTATCATCGGAAGCCTGCTCGCGGCGATTCCGCCGGTCGTGCTGGGCCTGGTCGAGCTCGGGTTGGGGGGCGCGCTCGGCGTCGCCGCCGGCTTTGCCGCGGTCAACGTCGTGGTCGACAACATGCTCGAGCCGCGCCTGATGGGCCGGGCCCTGGGCGTCTCGCCGCTGGTCCTGATGATCTCGCTCCTGGTCTGGGGCTTCGTGCTCGGCCCGGTCGGCGCGCTGCTGTCGGTGCCGCTGACGGTCGCGGTCCGGATCTTCTTCGACAATCACCCCCAGCTGCGCTGGGTCGGCCTCCTGATGGCGTCGAGCACCCGCGACTACAAGGACGTGATCCGGCAGGGGCGCACCCCGCACATGATCCGCCCGCCCGAGTAGCATCGCCGGCTTGCCCGGTCGTCGGCGGCATGGGACATGGGCAGCATGTCCTCGCTTCGCACGCTGACCTTCACGGTGAAGACGGTGGCCGCGGCCTGCGGCGGCTCCACCGGTGCTCCCGCCGCCAGCCAGCCCGCCCCCGCGCACACGCCAGCCGACGTCGGCGACCACCGCCACCACCACGGCGACGGCATGCCCCATCGGTTCGACGGCGCCGAGGCGTGGGCCAAGGTGTTCGATGATCCGGCGCGCGACGCCTGGCAGCAACCCGACCAGGTGGTCGGCCTGCTCGACCTGGCGCCGGGCATGGTGGTCGCCGACGTCGGCGCCGGCACCGGCTACTTCGTCGGTCGGCTGGCCGGCGCGGTCGGTCCCTCCGGCCAGGTGATCGCCACCGACGTCGAGGCCGACATGGTGCGCTACCTCGGCGAGCGCGGCGCCCGTGACGGCTGGACCAACGTGCGCGCGGTCCAGGTAGCCGGCGACGATCCCGGCCTCACCGCCGCCTCGGTCGACCGCATCCTGATCGTCGACGTCTGGCACCACCTCGGCGATCGGCCGCGCTACGCGGCCCGGCTGGCCGCCGCGCTGCGCCCGGGCGCGCGCCTGATGGTCGTCGACTTCACGCTCGACGCCGAGCGCGGGCCCCCCCGCGCCCTGCGGCTGGCGCCCGAGGCGATCATCGCCGACCTCACCGCCGCCGGGCTCACCGCCGAGGTGGTGGCCGAGACGCTCCCCGATCAGTACGTCGTGGTCGCGCGCGCCCGCTGACGCCGAACCGCGCCGAGTGCGGCGCCATGCGGCGGCGCGAGCGACCTGCGGTGAGGCTTCCACGCCTCGGGTTGTGATGGAGTGGAATGACCCCCACACATGGCTTGCCAGTAGCACCCCTACAGTCACTCCCATGAAGCCCAGCGTGTTCGTCCTGATCGTGCTGGCGGCCGGCTGCGGCCGGGACGAGCTCCGGGTGTCCGGCTCCACGTACGCTTACACTCCCGGCGCGCCGGACTGGATCTCTCAGCGGACGCATCTCCTTGCACCGCGCGCTGCACATGGGCTGGTCGCACTACCCGGCCGCGCGTTCCTCGTGATCGGCGGCGACCGCGGCAAGCTCGACTCGTCGCCCACGGTCGAGCCCGCGCTCGACATCGAGCGCTGCGTGCTCGGCGAACCCGCGTGTGTCGTTGTCGGCCGGCTCGCGCGTCCGACCGAACAACCGACGGTCGCGCGCGCGCCCGACGGGACGATCGTGGTCGCCGATTGGCGCGGACTTCAGATCTTCGATCCCGCCACCGGGACGACCGCGGAGGTCCCGGTGGCGCCACACACGATCGTCGCGACGGCCGCTGGCGTCGTCCTGCTCGGGATCGAGGGTGCGCGGGATCGGACCACGAACCTCCCCGGGCCGTACCAGTTCGGCCTGTTCCGCGGCCAGGCCACGGGTCTCGAGCCGCTCGCGGCCGCCCCCAACGCGGCGTGGGCAGGCGGGGTGGATGTGCTCGACGGAGATCGCATCGTCACGGCATCGCGCACGAGCTCGGCGCTGCTCGACGTCGCGACCGAGACGTGGACGGTGCTACCGAGCCTGCCGACGGAGACGTTCACGACGCACGTGGTGCAGGTCGGGGACGGCCTCGTGCTCGCGATTCCCGACGGCGCTCCGAAGGCGTATTTGCTCTCGGCGGCCACGCTGCGTTGGACGGCCGTCGCCGTGCCCACGACCACGGACCATGTGCAGCACGCGCTCACGGTCCCGGGCGGGGCCGTGGTGGTCACCAGTGACGGCGTCGGCGGCGCGACCCGTACGTTCCGCGTCAGCGATGGGTCCTGGCTCGCGGGCCCGCCCCCGCCGCCGTGGTCGATCCTGAACGCCGCGGTCGTGCTCGACGACGGCACGGTGATCTCGGTGGGAGGGTGCGACTCCAACTTCATCGACGCGCGCGCGTCGTGACCTGCGCTGGTCGCCTGCACGTGACCGGTGGCGGTCGGCCGGGCGTCGGCGACCGCGGCGGTGATGCGTACCCACGAAGGGAATCGAACCCTCTCCATCGGTTTGAAAGGCCGAGGTCCTGACCACTGGACGACGCGGGCGGTGACAGACGGGGTGCCTCTGGCAGGAATCGAACCTGCTCACCAGGTGTCGGAGACCCGGGTCGGATCCGTCCACAGAGGCGAGAAACGCGGAGCCCACCGACGGATTCGAACCGTCCTCTCTCCCGTACCAGGGGGGTGTGTCCGACCAGGATCACCAGATGGGCGTGAGCGTTGCGGTCGGGATCGAGAGGATCGAACTCTCCCATTTCGCCGTGTGAGAGCGACCTCACCCCCAGGTGAGCTGATCCCGATTTCAATGGAGCACTCGCCCGGATTTGCACCGGGATGACACGGTTTGCAGCCATGCGCCTGACTCTTCGGCCACGAGTGCGTGGTGGTGGACCCGGGGGGATTCGAACCCCCGTCTCTGCTGTGCGAGAGCAGGATCTTGCCGCTGGACGACAGGCCCGGAAGGAACACGAGCGGCCCTGACGGGAATCGAACCCGCCTGGATCTCATAGACAGTGAGAGAACGTCACCAGACGTATCCAGGGCCGTGAACGAGAGACGAATGATGTTGGTGGAGTCGGACGGATTCGCACCGTCGTCACTGACATGCCGAGCCAGTGTTCTGCTGTTGAACTACGACCCCGGGGTCCCGTCGATGGGAATCGAACCCACCTGGTACTGGGAGACAGCCAGCTGACGTCACCAGACGTCTCCGACGAGCAGACAGACGTGGAGCTGGAGGGAATCGCACCCCCGTCGCTGGCATGTCGGACCAGCATTCTGCTGTTGAACTACAGCTCCTCAGTCGGAATGACAGGACTTGCACCTGCAGCCTCACCGTCCCGAACGGCGCGTTCTTCTATTGAACTACATCCCGAGGCGGACGAGGGCCCGACCCGGGGGGGCCGGTCGGACAGGTCCTCGTCCTGTGGAAACATGAGAGCTCGGCCGCAGGCGCCGCCTGACGCGAACGTAGTGAGCGGAAGGAAAGGGAATCGAACCCTCGACACATGGATCCTGTGCGCGCGATTAGCAGTCGCGGTCCTCGACCAGCCGGACTCCTTCCCGAACCGACCCACGACGGACGCTGACTGTCGACCGAGATCGGCAGCCGGGCTCCGGGGTGGGTATCGGTTTGCGGAGGGAGAGGGAGTCGAACCCCCAAGGCATCTCGAAGATGCTCGCGCGGCTTTCGAAACCGGCACCGTCGCCACATCGGCTTGCCCCTCCAGATCGATGCCTCACGCGCCACCCTGCTGGCGCCACGACCGGGGCCATCACTCCCTGGTCGCGGCGCTCCGCCGCCGCCGCCCACCCGCCGCCACGTGTGTCAACGCGAGAGAGTCACGAGGCCAGCTCCCCGTCGCTCTCGATCTCGCCGGTCCAGTACAAGTAGTCACGCCACGCGTCAGGCATCGACCGCGTGCTGACCCTGATCGTCACCGCCGGCACCCAGGTCGGGCGCGCCGGCTCCATCCGCAGCTTCATCCCGGCCTCGGCCGGCGTCCGGTTGCCCTTCGATCCGTTGCACGGATAGCAGCAGGTCACGATGTTCTCCCAGGTGGTCTTGCCGCCGCGGGCACGGGGAACCACGTGGTCGTAGGTCAGCTCCGCCAGCGTGCACTTGGTCGCGCAGTACTGGCACTTGTAGCCGTCACGCGCGTAGATGTTCACGCGCGAGAACTTGACGGGCTTGCGGTATCGCCGGAACGCACGGATCAACCGCACGACCGCCGGCACCTTGATGATGAGCGTCACCGCTCGGATCTCGGCGTCGTACTCCTCGACCACCTCCACCTTGCCGAGGGTCAGGAGGGTGATCGCCCGCTGCCACGGGATGACCTTGATGGGCTCGTACCCCTGCGACAGGAGCAGCGTCGTCGCGTGACTCATGACGGTCCGTGTTCCTTTCCCCGGTCACTGTCTTTCAGGCGCGCCCCGGTGCCAGCGCGCCATCGGCCCACGACGTGTGGGCAAAAACTGCGTGTCGTGCCCTCCGTCGGATTCGAACCGACACTGCCCAGATTCTGAGACTGGTGACTCCTTCCAGTTGGTCTAGGAGGGCGTGGAGTGATCGACGGGACTCGCACCCGCTAGGACGAGGTTCACGGCCTCGCGCCTGGACGACTTTGGCTTCGATCACGGTCCGCCCGGGAGGAATCGCACCTCCGTCGTCCGGTTATCGGCCGGGTGCTCTGCTGTTGAGCTACGGGTGGGAAAGACTGGGGTGGGTGGCCTGGATTCGAACCTGGCATCTGCGGCTCCCTGAGAACCCTCTTCTGACGGCCCGGTGACGGGCAAGCTGACGAGGAGGGGCCATAACCGCCGTCCTGCCACTGGACGACACCCACGTACGAAGTAGCAGTGCAGGCAGCTGGACTCGAACCAGCGTCACACGCGTTAACACGATAACCATCCAGCGTCGGCCCGCGACCGGGCGAGGTGAGTACAGGACGGATCCACGTTGCGCTACCGGGCTGAGCTACACCTGCGAAGAAACACAACACGAGTCGTGTGGACGGCCGGAGTCGAACCGGCGCGTGCGGTTTGCGACGATAACCGACTTCGACGGCCCGTGACCGGGCGAGGGTTGTGAAGACGAGATCTTTCCGCCGTCCTACCGTTAGACGACGTCCACGTGCGTGCAGGTGGCTGGATTCGAACCAGCGGCCAACGGATTGATAATCGATGACCATCCGACATCGGCCCGTCGCCGGGCGAGGTTGTGAAGGACGGGTTTACGTTGCTCTACCGGACTGAGCTACACCTGCAAAGAAAAACATGCGTCTGGATGACTGGAATCGCACCAGCGGCCTCGTGATCCCCGAACACGCGCCCTGCTCCTGAGCTACACCCAGATGGGGCGGGACTTTGGATTCGAACCATGTAGACCGATAACCATCCATCGTTCGGCCCGTTTCCGGGCAAGGGCACTTTGATAGACGGACTCGTCCCGCCAGAAGTCGCAACGGAAGGACTCGAACCTTCACCGGCGCGGATATGAGCCGCGCGTCCTCGCCCGAGGTCGCTGCGATGGGGCAACGGCGGGAGTCGCACCCACTGACCGGCGGGAACCCCGCCGGTCCTCCACGCGAACTCGTTGCCACGAGCACGCCGCCAGAGAATCGAACTCTGCAGTCCGGGGTTGGAATCCAGACTCTTCCCAGAAGGCGACGCAAGTTGCAAGCATCAACATGTCACTTCCACTCCCCTCCAGTTACAGCTCGAGAATAGAAGTGGCGATCGTGCCACCGACAGGATTCGAACCCGTACCGACGACGTTCGTAGCGTCGCGTCCCATCCTCGGGACGGTGGCAGACAGGCAAGTGGCTGTGTTGGAGTGCGCCTTGTTCAGGGGCGCGGCGTCCAGAGCGCGCGGTTGCCCGTTTACGCTCGTCGACACGCACGCGGCGATCTACGAGAGACCGCCTCGCGCTGGCTCGCATCGGTCGCCCGATGGTCGCTACCTTGGGCCCGTTATAGTTACGGTAACCAACACATTCCGGCCCGTGACGTATCCCTGGGGGGAATCGAACCCGCCATACCTGGTTTGAGAGACCAGTAGACTGACCACTGTCTGACAGGGACATCTTCGCGTGGCGCTTGCGCCCAAGGCGCCTCACGCCACGCGATCTTCGAGGGCCCGGCGGGAATCGAACCCGCACCTCGCAGTTTAACAGACTGCCGCTCAGCCAGTTGAGCTTCGGACCCAGACACGCCACGGTCGTGAGACCGCGGCGCGTGCGTGTTGAGGGCGACTCTCGTCGTGGCCTGGGCCGAAGCCTAGGCGCGGGCGAAGTCGCTGATCACCGGCGGCGTCGCCGTGTCGAAACCGACCACGTCGAGCATGCCGGCGTCGTTCGGGTCCGCGATCGTGAACCCGTTCGAGGTCATCCCGACCACCACCAGCTTGGCCGGGATGCCGCGCGCCTGTCGATAGGCGCGCAGGGCCTGGGCCGGGTGCACGCTCCCGGCCCAGGTCTCGCTGTCCGTGTACACCACGAAGGTGTCCACATCCACCTTGTGCCGCTGCGCCCAGATCATCGGGAGCGCGCAGTCGGTTCCACCCATCGGCAGCTTGGCGACCGCCGCGACCACGTCGTCGAGCCGCTGGCGCGGCGAGATCGACAGGGTCGTGATGCCCGACTCGCCACCGCCGTGCATGCCGCCGTAGCCACCGCTCGCCGCGGTGAAGCCCACGAACGTGTGGTCACGCTCGGTCGCCGCGGTGATCAGCGCCATCGCCGCGCTGCCGACCCGCGGCGTCAGGCCGGGCACCCCGGCGATGGTGCCGCACGCCATCGAGCCCGACACGTCGAGCGCGAGCAGCATGCGCTTGCCGGCCGGCTCGACCGCCTTGAACGAGGCGTAGAACGCACCGTCCAGGGCGTCGATGATCGGCGTCACCGGCGTCCAGGTGCCGCTGCCACGGACGCTCTTGCCACCCTGGTAGGTCAGGAGCGCCGCCAGGACCGCGACCGGGTGGACGCGGGCCTTGGCGATCCGGTTCGCATCACCCAGCCGCGCGACCACGGTGTTGGTCGCGTTGGCACCCGGCGCGAGCAAGCCCGCACGGGTCATCGTGGCCAGGTTCCGGATCATCGCCGTCATGGGCATGTCGACCAGCAGCGCGTCCCACACGCCGGCGTCGTTCAGCCAGCGCGTCGGCAGCGTCTCGCGCGGCAGCCGGAACTCGCGCACCAGCGCCGCCACCTCGGCCGCAGTACCGGCCGCCTTCACCGCCTCCATGCCGATCAGCAACCGCAGCGCCGGGTCGGCGCTCGCGCCATCCGGCACGGTTCCCTTGGTCACCCACGAGAACAGCCGATCGTGCGATGGCGACGCGGCGCGCGGGTGCGCGAGCCGCAGCAGGTCTCGGTTCGACCAGCCGTCCCGCTGCTGGTACTTCACCAGCTGCAGCGCGAGGTCGGCCGCCGGCTTGTCGTTGAACCAGCCGGCCACCGCCTTGCGCATGCCACGGCCCCAGCCGCCGAAGCCCTGCGCGTACTCCGCGAAGTGCATGAGGTGAGTGCCGATGCGGCAGACCGTCGGCAGGGCAGCGTAGGCGCTCTTGCGAGTCGCCTCGTCGCCGAGCTTGGCGGCCAGCGCCAGGGCGAAGATCGCCGGGTCGTTCTTGGGCGCCCGACCCGCCTGCGAGATCTCGGCGATCCGCGCGACCGTGCGCGGACCGTCGGCTGCCACGCAGCGGACCACCGTCTGGGCAGTCTCGAGCGTCAGCTTCTGCTCGGAGATGTAGTAGGTGCCGCCCTCGCTACCCAGGATGAGGAAGCGATCGAGCCGCGCCCAGTCGTCGACCGGCCAGGCGAAGCCCCCGGCCAGGTTCGGCACCTGCGCCGTACCCGGGATCGGCTGCGACTGCGGCGTCGCCTGCGTCGAGAAGAACTTGGTGAACTTGAACACGGCACGCCTCCGGCCCACGCGGTGGGCACTGCTGGTTGGGCTCGGCCACGCACCATGCGCGGCGAGCGAGATCTGTAATGAGGAATCGCTTCGCGAAGCGCTCGATGCCTCCCGGCGGCATCGCCGCCGCACCACCGGAGGTGGCGGACTGGCGAGTCTTCGAGCCGGTCGGAGGAATCGAACCTCGTTGGGTCGCTTACGGAACGACTGCTCGCCCAGCGAGCTACGACCGGCGGAAACTGGCGGACAAGTGGCACTCGTGGGGGTCTGTTATCAGGAGAACCCACGAGCATCGGCCCGCGCAGAGCGGCGCGCGGGAGTTGCACCCGCACGGTCAGGGTGGAGGCCTGGCATGCTGCTGTTACATCAGCGCCGCGACACGAAAGAGCAGGTGGTGGGAATCGAACCCGCGATCCCGGCATGGCGTACCGGTGTGTCACCACAACACTTCACCTGCGGCGGTGTGCCTCGAGTGTCCTCGGGGCCACCTGACGGTCGTCGGCGCGCTCGGCAGGGCTTCGCGCGTCGACGAACGCATCGTGGGTCGGGCGGGAATCGAACCCGCGTCGGGGCAGATTAAGAATCTGCTGCAAAGCCAGCGTTTGCTACCGACCCAGTTGCCGCGCCAGGCGCGGCGAGTCTCGTCCCACCCCCTGGAATCGAACCAGGACCTCTCGGGCTTCAGCCAAGCGCGCAGACCACATGCGCCAGGGTGGGGTTGTGCGGTCGCCGCCGACCGCTGGGGAGCGGGTGACGACGACCTTCCGAAATGGGCGCCCGCGCTACCGGGCGCCCCATCATTCGTCTCTTCGGTTGTCAGAGATCCACCCCGCGCGTCCGTCGGCCCGTGCGGGCAGACCTCGAGCGGGGCCGCGCCGTTTCATGGGCGCAGCAGTACCGGGCCCAGGATTCGAACCTGGATCTGTACGGTTCAGAGCCGTCCGTCGTGCCGAGTTGGACCAGCCCGGTGCGTGTCAGTAAGTGCGTCGATCGCCAGTCCCATGACTGACAACGATCGCAGTGGGGCGCCCAGGTTTTGAACCTGGCGGGTCGCGTGCGACGGCGGCTTTACAGGCCGCCCCGTCTCCATAGCGGTCTATCGCCCCGAGGGTGCTGCCGGAACGGCAACGAGAAAGGGCCACCTGGGTTCGTCCCGGGTGGCCCTGTTCACGGAGCTTGAGAGAGTGCTCTCGAGCTAGGTGGGAGGGGCCCCCCTGGGATCCTGACCGCCGCGGACGGCGCGATTCGCGAGACCGAAGATCTCTTCGATCTTCAGGCACTTGGCGGCGAAGCTGGACGTCAGACACCAGCTCAACTGCGCGGAAACGCGCCCTTGCGGCGAGCCAGATGGCATCGCATAGGCAAGGTGATGGAGCGAGGTGGTGTTCATGGCGGGTGCTTCGACGTCCGAGGTTTCGTTTGGTTCTGCTTTTTTCCGTCCCGAACCGGTGCCAGCCTGTGCCGCCCTTCCGTCCGGGTCCCCTGCGATCCGCTCAGTGCAGCAGTCGCGGGTTGATGATCTGTGCTTAAAGGGTCTGGCCTCCGAAGTCAAACTCCAATCGAAATTATCTCAGAACTAACAGTCACCATTCGAGTTTCGTCGTCGAGGTCGTCGTCGCAACCGTCGGTGTGCGGCCGTGTCCACCGGACATGAGCGTGAGCGGCACGAATGGCACGAACGGTTCGATGGTAGCCACGGAGAGCTCGGTTCTGGTGTCGTTGCGGGAGCTTCGAGAGATCGAGGACCGCCGGCTGGTCGAGCGGAAGGAGGCGGCAACCGCCCGCGAGGTGGCCCAGACCCGGGCCTGGGAGGAGGCGGTGGCGCGGCGCGCGCGCGAGCGGACCGAGCGCGAGGCGGCCGAGGCGGCCGAGGCAGCGCGGTGCGCGGCCGCGCAGGAGCACGCGGCGCGCGCCGACGCCCTCCGGCTCGCGGCGGTCGAGGCGCAGGCGCGGGCCGAGGCCATGGTCCGGATCGAGGTCGAGCGCGCCAGCCTGGAAGTGGCGCTGCGCCGCGCGGAGCTCGAGCGGCGGCGTCCCCGCTGGCTCATGACGATCACCGCGGGCATGGCCGCGGTGGCGCTCGCGGTGGGATGGCTGGCGGTCGAGGCGCAGGACGCCGCCCGCGCGCAGCAGCGCGCCGCCGCCCGCGCGCAGGCCGAAGCCGCGAGCTCGCGGCAGGAGCTCGCGCGCCGGGTCGCGCAGGCCGACGTGCTGGGGCGCAAGATCGCGGACGCGCGGGCCGCGCTCGAGGCAGAGCGGCGGCGGGTCGAGCGCGCGAAGTCGCAGGCGCAGGCCGAGTGGAACCGTGTCCATGGCGGCAGTCGCCCCAAGCCCGGCAGTGGCAAGGGTGGCGCCGGCACTGGCAAGGGCGGTCGCGGGAAAGGCAATGGCAGTGGTGGCGGCGTGACTGACAGTCCCCCGGCCGGCGCGGTCAAGGTCTGTACGGACGGTGTCTTCTGCTGAGCGATGACTGACCGGCGCGGAGCCGCGGCTGACCGGGGGCCCACCGGCAGGGCGGGCCCGCGCCGGGCCGCGGACGCCGGGGGGTAGCGAAGGGGTCGGGAGTCGAGTAAGTCTGGCCGGTGCCCGCGCGCTACCTGATCGGCGTCGATCTCGGGACGACCAACACCGCGGTCGCCTACGTGGACACGCGCGCGACCGACCCACGCGTGAAGGTGTTCGAGGTCGTGCAGCTGGTTGCCCCCGGTGAGGTCGCCCCTCGCCGGCAGCTGCCATCGTTCCTGTACCTGCCGGGCGAGCACGATCTGGCGCCTGCCGAGACCGCGCTGCCGTGGCGACCGGTCGGCGCCGCCGGCGACAACCGCATCGTGGTCGGCGAGCTCGCCCGTCACCAGGGCGCGCGCAACCCGTCGCGGATGATCGCCTCGGCCAAGTCCTGGCTGTGCCACCCGGGCGTCGACCGCAAGGCCGCCATCTTGCCGTGGGGCGAGGGCAGCGGACCGCGGCTGTCGCCGGTGGCCGCCCAGGCAGCGATCCTCGCGCACGTGCGGGCGGCCTGGGACGACCTGATGTCCGGGGAACCGGACAGCCAGTTCGTGGCCCAGGACGTCGTGGTCACCTGCCCCGCCTCGTTCGACGAGGCCGCCCGCGAGCTGACCCAGGAGGCGGCCGCGCTGGCCGGCCTCGAGCGGGTGGTGCTGCTCGAGGAGCCCCAGGCGGCGTTCTATGCCTGGATCGATCGCCACCACAGCCGGGCCCGCACGCTCGCGCCCGGCGAGCGCGTGCTGGTGTTCGACGTCGGCGGCGGGACGTCGGACTTCACGCTGATCACGGTCGACGCCGACGGCGGCTTCGAGCGCACCGCGGTCGGCGATCATCTGCTCCTCGGTGGCGACAACGTCGACCTGACCCTGGCCAAGCTGGTCGAGCAGCGGCTCACCGCCGATGGCGGCAAGAAGCTCGATGCCCTCCAGTGGCACGGTCTGGTCCACGCCTGCCGGCTGGCCAAGGAGACGCTGCTGGGCGACGCCGCCCCGGCCGAGGTGCCGATCACCGTCGCCAGCCGCGGCTCGCGCTTGATCGGCGGCACGCTGCGCGACCAGATCACGCGCGCGGAGCTCGAGCGGGTGCTGTTCGACGGCTTCTTCCCGGTCGCGACCGCCGACGCCACCCCGGTCCGCGGCCGCGGCGGCCTGCAGGAGATGGGGCTGCCGTACGCGAGCGACCCGGCGGTGACGCGGCACCTGGCGTCGTTCCTGGCCCGCCACGGCGCGGCCCGGGTCGACGCGGTGCTGTTCAATGGTGGCGCCATGACTCCAGTCGCGCTGCGCGCGCGCGTGCTCGGGCAGCTGGCGGCGTGGCAGCCCGATGCGCCACCCCCGCGCGAGCTCGAGGCGATCGCACCCGAGCTGGCGGTCGCCGTGGGCGCCGCCTATTACGGGCTGGTCCGGCGCGGCCTGGCGACCCGCATCCGCGGTGGTACTCCGCGCGCGTTCTACATCGGCGTGGCGCGCGTGGCGGCGTCGGGCGGCGTCGCCGCGGCGCGGGTCGAGACCCACACCGCGGTGTGCCTGGCCGGCAAGGGTCTCGACGAGGGCACCACGGTCGAGCTCGACCGCGACTTCGAGCTGGTGACCAACCGTCCGGTGCGGTTCCGGTTGTACTCGTCGAGCACGCGGACTGACCCGCCCGGCACGCTGGTGCCGATCGGCGATGGCCGCGCCGACACGATCGACGACGGCTCCGATCTGCTCGAGCTGCCGCCGATCGTCACGGTGCTGCGCGCGCGCGGCAAGAGCGCGGTCACGGTCCGGGTCCAGGCGACCGTCACCGAGCTGGGCGCGGTCGAGATCTGGTGCCACGACGTCGCCGATCCGACCGCGCGCTGGCGGCTATCGTTCGACGTACGCTCGGGTGGCTCGCCGGCGGCCGACGACGACACCGCGGCCAGCGCGGCGCCGCACCCGCGCATCGACGAGGCCAAGGCGCGCGTGACCGACGGGTTCCGCGGCGACCCCGGGCTGCTGGCGCCGCTCACGCGCGAGCTCGAGGAGATGCTCGAGGCGCGGCGCGACGAGTGGTCGATGCACGCGACCCGCGCGCTGTTCGACGCCCTGGCCGACGTGGTCGAGACCCGGCGTCGGTCGGCCGATCACGAGCAGCGCTGGCTCGGCCTGGCCGGGTTCTGCCTCCGGCCCGGCACCGGCGCCCCGCTCGACGCCTGGCGGGCGCGCCAGATGTGGGGCGTGTTCAACGAGGGGCTGGTCCACGGCAAGACCGAGGCGTCGCGGCTGGCCTGGTGGATCGTGTGGCGGCGGATCGCCGGCGGCCTCATCCCGGGCCAGCAGGAGCAGATCTACGACCGGCTGGCGACGCTGCTGTTGCCGAGCGCGCGCCAGCAGAAGAAGCTGAGCGAGATCAAGCCGTCGAAGCAGGAGCTCGGTGAGATGTGGCGCGCGGTCGCCAGCCTCGAGCGCATCCCGGTCGCGCACAAGCTGAAGCTCGGCGACGAGCTGATGCGGCGGATGGAGACCCGCAAGGGTCGCGAGGACGCTGTCCACCTGTGGGCGCTCGGCCGGATCGCCGCGCGGGTACCGCTGTACGGGCCGCTCAACACGGTCGTGCCGGCGTCGAAGGCGGCGGCGTGGCTCGACCAGCTGCTGGTGTGGGACTGGCCGGAGCCCGACAAGGTCGCCTTCTCGCTGGCGCAGCTCGGCCGGCGCACCGACGACCGCACCCGCGAGCTCTCGGAGCCGCTGCGCGCGCGCCTGGCCGCCTACCTGCGCGGGCAACCCGGCGGCGACCGCGCCGCGATCCTGGTCGAGCAGGTGGTCGCGCTCGAGGCCCGCGAGGAGCGGGTCGCGCTCGGCGACACGCTGCCGGCCGGCTTGCGGCTGATGGTCGACGACCCGCCGCCCCCGGCGTGATCGTGAGCGAGGTGCCCGGGATGGATCGCGTGGTGGTGTGGTCGATCACCTGGTCGAAGACTCAGGGGCGCCACCCGCACGCGCGCAACCAGGCGAGCATCTCGGTCTGACGGGCGTGCCAGTCGGCCGGGCGATGGCGATGGCGCCACTGCCGGTCACATGAGCTCTCGCACTCACAAGTTCGATCACTTGCTCTTCCGTTCGTCCTGAGCGCAGCCCGGCGCGAAGCGGCGGGCGAAGTCGAAGGACGACCAGTGCGCGGCCGGCGTCCTTCGACCTCGAGCTCGCTCGCTCTGCGCTCAGGACGAACGGAAAAAACTGCTCGACCCCGATCGCTTGCGCCTATCCGATCGGCATTGGCGCTAGCGCGCCGGCTCGCCGACGACGACGAACAGCATGTCGTCGTCGTGGGGCGCGTCGCCGACGTGGACCCGGACCGCATCGAGCAGCGCCTGGGCCAGGTTGTCGCCGGCGTGGGCACCGAGGCTGCGCAGGGTGCGCTGGAGCCGACGCTCGCCGAACGCGCTATCGGCAATGTTGCGAGCCTCGACCACGCCGTCGCTGGTGAGCACGATGATGTCACCCGGCGCGAGCGCGCGCTCGCCCAGACCGATCACGCGCTCGGGCTCGCCCAGCGCGGTGCCGCGCGCGATCAGCGCGTGGAGCTCGACCGTGTCGCCGGTCGGGTGCAGCAGGTAACCGCCGCGGTGGCCCGCGCTCGCCCACTCGACCCGACCGCCGGCGCGATCGACCAGCGCCGCCATGGCGGTGACCCGGTGCCGCCCGCCGTCGACGGTCGCGACGGTGTCGTGCAGCATGCCGATCACCGCCGCCGGGGTCGCGCGCACGCCGAGCAGCCCGGCCGCGGTCTGGCCGGCACCGTGGACCGCCGCCGACACCAGCGCGGCCGGGAGCCCGCGGCCGGCGACGTCGCCGACCAGGACCAGCAGGCGGTCGTCGGGCAACGCGACGCAGCTCCACAGGTCGCCGGCGACCCGCGCGGCGGGCTGGTAGATCACGGCGACCCGGTTGCCGCCCATGTCGCGCACGTCGCCGACGGCGCGCGCCTGGCGCACCGCCTCGGCCAGCTCGAGCTCGCGCGCGAGATCGGCCCGGCGCTCGACCTCGCGGGTCAGCGCGAGCACGGTCAGCGCCCGCGCCGTGGCCCGGGCCGCTTCGTCGAGGACGACCCGGTCGGAGTCGCGCAGCGGGGCGGCGCGGGTGCCGACGCACAGGCCAACCAGCACGTCGCGGTCGGCCAGCGGCACCACCACGTCGGCGCCCAGCCCGCGCACCCAGGCCTCGATCTCCTCGCGGCGGTGATCGAGCCGCTCGGTCGCCAGCTCGGCGACCGCGAACGTGCCGTGCTGCTGCAGCCAGGCCTCGATCGCATCGCCGAACGGACGGGTTGGCCCGGTCGCGGCCCCGCGGACCAGCCACCAGCCACCCTCGAGCCGCGCCCACACCCGCACGTCCGCGGCGAGGGCGCGGTCCTCGAGCAGCTCGGCCAGGCCGCGCGCCGCCTCGTCAGCGGTGGCCGCGGCGCCGACCCGGTCGACGAAGCGGTCGAGCGCGAGCTGCGCCGCCTCGGCCGGGGTCACCACGTCGTGCGCGACGGTGCGACCGATCACGACGATCACGCCGGCGGCGAGCGCGCTGGCGAGCACCAGCACGGTGCTCTGCCCCGGCGCCGACACCGTCAGGGCCAGGATCAGCAGCACCACGCCGGTGATCACGGTCGCGATCAGCTCGCGCGCGATCGCACGATCGATCCCGTGCGAGCGCAGGACGTCGCTGCGCAGGATCGCGTAGATCGCCATCGCGGTCGCGGCCAGGGCCGGCACCCACGTCAGCGGGTAGGTCCGGACCACCTGCAGCGCGAGCAGGATGTCGTTGCCGGCCAGGAGCGCGAGCACGCCGAGCGCGATCACCAGGCGCGGCTGGCGGCGACGATCGCGGTGCCAGTTCCGGGTGCGGCGGCTGAGGCCGACCGCGTAGCCGACCCAGGCCGCGAACATGCCGACGTGGATCGGGAACAGTGGCCCGGCGACCGGGAACGACGCGCCGGTCGCCACGATCTGGACGTCGCGCACCACCAGATCGGTGGCGAGCGCGACGATCATCTGGCCGAGCCCGACCACCACCGCGGTCACCAGGATCGGTCGGTGCGAGTCGAGCTTGCCGACCAGCGCGAGGATCACCATCAGCAGCCCAGCGCCGATCACCGGCACCGGCGCGTAGCCGAGCCGGTAGATGTGCAGCGTCACGTCGAGGTCCGTCGCGCACGCGCCGAGCGTCATGCCGACCGCCCACGGCAGCGCGGCGACCGCGATCAGGACGAACGCGAGGCGGACCACCAGGTCGCCGCGCAGGATCGCGGCCAGCACGGCGAGCACGACCAAGGCTGCGCTGACCACCGCGAACGGCATGGCCTGGACGGTGAAGCTCACCCCGCGACCAGGCTACACCCGGCGCTGCGAGTGAAGCGAGCGGTCCGCGTGCCTGCGGGCGCTGTGGGCATCGGCGGCGGTGCGATCACCGAGACCCGCCCACACCGGGGGGCTTGCGCCTACCGACTCCGAGGGTGTGTTATGAGGAAGCTTCGTGTCTCGCCGCGCGAACCGGATCCGAGCTCGTCTCGCTGCCACGATCACGCCGATCGCGCCATCGGGTGACATGTTCGTGTGCCAGACCCGGGACATCTCGCAGGTCGGCTGCTTTCTCGAAACGGCGACCCCGCTGCTCGCCGGCACCCGGATCGAGATCGCGATCTTCGATCGGGCCCGCGGCGCGCCGGTCGAGGTCCTCGGCGAGATCTCGCGCGTGCTGCGCGGCGGCAACCCCGGCCTCGGGGTCCGGCTGCTCGAGCCCAACGAGGACTGGAAGGTGCTGTGTCAGTCCCTGGCGCGCGACGCCGGTCCCTACGACAAGAAGGTGCGGCGCCTGCGCATCCTGGTGGTCGGCGACGAGCGCCGCCAGCGCGGCGCCCTCGCGCTCTACGTCACCAGCGGCTGGGACGTCCAGTTCGCGACCGACCTCGACGGCACCGTGGAGGCCCTGCGCGAGGTGGCCAGCCTCGATGCGATCATCGCCGAGCACGACGCAGCCGACGAGCGCTGGCAGCCGGTGCTCACCGAGGCCAAGCGCATCCAACCGGGCGCCCGCCGCATCGTCCGCGGCGCCCGCAACGGGCCGCTGGCGGAGGGCGCGCTGGTCCACCGGTTCGTCGAGCGCGACGCCGGGCTCGACGCCCTGCTCGACGCGCTGACCGCCGACATGACCGTCACGGAACCGCCCCCGCGCTGACCCGACGAGTCGATCGCTCGGCTAGCGGGCTTGCTCGAGCCGGGCCAGGGTGTGCTGCTGCTCGGCGAGCGCCTCCTTCAGGCGTCGCTGGGCCAGATCCTCGCGCATGGCGGCGGCGCGATCGCGCGAGGCCCGCGACACCGCCGCCAGGGCGATGATGCGCGAGGCGCTGCCAACGACCTCGGCGGCGGTCTCGAGCACCAGCATCTCGTCGTCGGGGTCACGCAGCCCGCGCTGGATCGCGCGGGCCAGTCGCGCGAACACCAGGTCGGCCCCGGACAGGAGGGTCTCCTCGGTGTCGCCCCACGCGAGCCGGCGCGAGATGCCGTCGTGCAGGGCCAGATCGAGCCCGTTCGAGGTGTCGTGGCCGGCGGTCAGCGCCCGCACGATCGCGTCGAAGATCGCGACCGCGGGTGCGTCTTCGTCGCCGCCGCCGACGATGTCGAGGACCTCGTCGCGCAGCACCTGGACCCGCTCGCCGACGTCGATCACGAGCGCTGGGTCTCCTTGGTGACCCGGCGGCGCGGCGGCGGCCGGTCGCCGTCGGGACGCCGGTCGGGACCGCCGGCGTCGACCACGGTCGCGAGCTTCTGCTCGAGCTCGGAGATCCGCGCCTCGTTCTGGCTGACCTGGCCGCGCAGCCGCGCGGTCTCGCGCACGACCCCGCGCAGGTGCTCACCGGCCGGCGCGACCGAGCCGACCACCAGCGTCGCGATGCCCGAGCTCAGGCGCTGATAGGCAGCGGTGATCCGGCGCATCGCCGCCGCCTTGGCCGCGGGCGGCGCGGTCGCGGTGCGCACCGCCTCGACGTGCGCGCGCCGGGCATAGTCGAGCGCGTCGAACAGCGGGCTGACCCCGGCCTCATCGAGCGTGCGCACGTCCCACAGCTCGCGGGCGGCCAGCACGACGTCCCCCGCGTCGCCGGCGGCCGCGGTCGCGACCCGGTGCGCGTGATCGACCGCGCGGGTGTAGAGCGCGCGATCGCCGGCGCCGCGCCCCGCCGTGGGCTGGGCCAGGGCCCGGCGGCGGGCCGCGTCGAGCAGGCCGCCGACCTCGGGCGCCGGCACCTCGCCCGCGACGGCGGTCCCGCGCACGTACGGGATGGTCGCCGAGTCGTGGAACTTGCCGGTCTCGACCCGGCCGCTTGGATGACGCTGCGACTGCTCGGCGTCGGCGCGGACCAGCTCGCCCTCGATGGTCCGCAGCCACTCGGCGAGCACGCCGCCGACCGCGGTCTCGGCGGTCACCAGCGCGCGCGCGACCGCGACCTCGACCAGCCCGGCCACGCCGCTGTCCTCGGCGCGCAGCTCGCCGATGACCTGATCGACCGCGCGCGCGAGGCCGTCGAGCAGATCGCGCAGCGGCGGCCAGCCGCCGCCCTGCCCCAGCCAGCCGTGGGCGAGGTTCTCGGCGAAGGTCCACACGTTCACGCCGGTGACCTTCTCGAGGTCGTGGTAGACGGCGTCGGCGAAGTTGCCGGCGACGATCGCGATCGCCTCGTCGGGCGCGAGCACCGCGCACAGCGGCGACCGGTGGATGCCGGCGACCCGGCACGCGGCGAGGAAACGATCGCGCCGCGCCCACCACGAGCCGGCGCCGGTGGTGCGCAGGACCATGGTCGCGCGTGGCACCGCGGCGACCCCGGCCTCGATGACGATCGCGGTGACATTGTCGCCACCGCCGCCGCGCAGCCCCGCCTCGATCAGGTCGCGGACGACGTCCGCCGGCGGATCGGTCGACGCGACCAGGTGGTGCACCGAGTCGGCCGACGCATACCCGTAGAGGCCGTCGGAGCAAAGCATCAGGCGGTCGCCCGGTTGCAGCTCGACCTCGCTGACGTCGGGCTGCGCGGCCGGGCGAGCGCCGAGGTTGCGCGACAGCACGTTCTTGTAGGCGTGATGGTCGGCCTCGTGGGGCGCGATCGCGCCGCGCGCGACCAGCTCGGCGACGATCGTGTGATCGTTGGTCAGGCGGTGCAGCCGGCCGTCGCGCAGCAGGTAGGCGCGGCTGTCGCCGACGTGCGCGATGGTCGCCCGCCGGCCGTCGAGCAGGCAGACCACCACGGTCGTGCCCATGCCCTTGCGCTCGCGCCGCTGCTGCGACTCGCCGTGGACCGCGGCCGACGCCGCGTTGATCGCCGCCTCGAGCAGCTGGCGCGCCGGCAGCGCGGTGCGGCGGGCCCGCACGTACTCGTGGATCACGTCGCGCGCCTTGTTGGACGCGACGTCGCCCGAGGCGGCTCCGCCCATGCCGTCGAGCACCGCGTAGAGGCCCCACTTCGGATCGACGATCAGCGCGTCTTCGTTGTTGTCGCGGACCGAGCCCTTGTGGCTGTCCCCGAACGACCGGACCGTGAGCGCGGTCATCGGATCCTCACCGCCACGCCTCGGTCGCGCGCCGCTGCGCCGAGCGCTTGGCGACCTCGTCGGCGATCATCTCGTTGACCATGCGCGCGGTCACCCGGATCGCGCTCGTGATCGCGAGCACGACCGTCGGGTCGTCGGGGCGGTCGCGGCGGGCGACCTGGATGGCGACGTCCCCGATCGCGACCAGCACGCGCAGGGCATGGTCGGGCGCCAGCCCGTCGGCGCCGCGCAGCGCGATGAACGTCTGGACGAAGCCACGGTGCAGCGCGTGGTCCCCGGTGAGCAGCAGGGTACGAAGACCGAGGAGGACACCGTCGAACAGCGAGCGCGCCTCCTCGGCCGTGAGCCGCGCAAACGCGTGATCGAGGCTCGGACGTACCTCGAGAAGACGGCTCAGCACCGCTTGTCGCAGCCCCTCGAACGCGGCGACGTACGCGGGCACACCCGTCATGGGGAACGATGCTACCAAGCCCCGCCGTCGCGTGATAGCGTCGGCGAGGTCACAAGGGAGACGCCAGTGAAGGGGGGGAAGATCCTAGTCATCGACGATGAGCCCATGGTCCGCGAGGCCGTGGGTCGGGTCCTTGTCGGCGAGGGTTACGCGGTGGCGTTTGCCCACGACGGTAATGACGCCATCGGCAAGCTACGCGCCGACCGGCCCGACGCGATCCTCCTCGACCTCATGATGCCGGGGATGAACGGGCGGCAGTTTCTGTCCGCCCTGCGCTCGGACCTCGGCCTGGATCTGCCGGTGGTCGTGATGACCGCCGTCCACGGCCTCGGCCAGCGCGCCATCACGCTGGGCGCGACCGACGTGGTCGAGAAGCCGTTCGACGTCGACGAGCTGCTCAACAAGGTCGCCCTCGCGGTGTTCCGGAGCCGCCAGTCCGAGCCACCAGCGACGCCCACCGACGCCTCGCTGGGCATCAGCGAGACTCCGGTCGGCGAGATCCGCATCATCGTCGTGATCGATCACGACCTGGGCGCGCTCGGCCGGCTCGACGCGCTGCTGAGCGGGGCCGGCTACACGGTGGTCGCCGTGCCGCGCATCACGGATCAGCTGCCCCGGCTGCTGCGCGCGCTGGCGCCCACCGCGATCCTCCTCGGGGTCGACGCCACCAACGACGGCGGCGCCGCGCTGACCGCGACCATCCGGGCCACCTCCGGGCTGCACGACGTCCCGCTGCTCGCCTTCACCCGGGCCGGCGACGCTCGCGCCGCGGTGGCCACGCACGTGGTCTCGACCGCGGCGGTCACGCTGGCGCGGCCCGGCGACGACGATCTGCTCCGGACCGTCGACCTGATGAGCAACCGGCGTCCGCGTCCGAAGGCGTGACGCCGATCGACGCGCCCGCGCCCGGCGCGAAGACGAGCGCGGCGGGCACCGGCGGCACCGCGGGGTGGTAAAATCAGCGGGATGTTCGATCCCGCCGTGTTCGCTGCGCGACGCAAGGCTTACATGGAGGCGCTCGGCCCCGACGCCGTCGCGATCGTCTCCTCGCTGCCGGAGCGGCTGCGCAACGGCGACGCGCACTATCCGTTCCGGCAGCACTCCGACGTGCTGTACCTGACCGGGTTCGCCGAGCCCGACGCCACCGTGGTGTTGCGCCCCGGCGCCGAGACCGACCGCGTGACCATGTTCGTGCGGCCGCGCGATCCGGAGATGGAGACGTGGGATGGCCGCCGGGCCGGGCTCGAGGGTGCCCGCGAGCGCTACGGGGCCGATGCCGCCTATCCCGCGGCCGAGCTGGCCCAGCGCCTGCCTGACCTGATCGCCAACTGCGAGGAGCTCCACTACCCGCTCGGGCTGCGCGAGGATCTCGACTTGCTGGTCGCAGCCATTCTGGGTCGCCTGCGTCGGAGCGAGAAGCGCGGCAAGCGGCCGCCGCGCGCGGTGGTCGATCCGCGGGCGGCGCTGCACGAGCTGCGCCTGCACAAGGGCCCCGAGGAGGTCGTCGCGCTGCGCAAGGCGTCCGCGATCACCAGCGACGCGCACATCGCCGCCATGCGCGCGGGCCGGCCCGGGACCTTCGAGTACGAGCTCGAGGCGTCGATCGACTTCACGTTCCGCAGCCGCGGCGGCAAGGGTCCCGGCTACACGACGATCGTCGGCGCCGGCGAGAACGCGACCATCCTCCACTACGTCGAGAACAGCTGCGCCATCGCCGACGGCGACCTGGTGCTGGTCGATGCCGGCTGCGAGTACGGCTGGTACACCGCCGACATCACGCGGACGTGGCCGGCCTCGGGCCGCTTCACCGCCGCGCAGCGCCGGATCTACGACCTCGTCCTCACCGTGCAGAAGGCGGCGATCGCGATGATCCGGCCGGGCGTGACGCTCGACGACCTCCACCAGCACTGCGTCAAGCGGCTGACCGCCGGCATGGTCGAGCTCGGCCTCCTGACCGGTCCGGCCGAGGCGCGGGTCGAGGACCTCTCGTACAAGAAGTTCTACATGCACGGCACGTCGCACTGGCTCGGCCTCGACGTCCACGACGTGGGGGCGTACACGCGGGGCGGCAAGGCGCGCCCGCTCGCGCCCGGCATGGTGATCACGATCGAGCCGGGGCTCTACATCGCCGCCGACGCGCCCGACGTGCCGGCCGAGCTACGCGGCATCGGGGTGCGCATCGAGGATGACGTGCTGGTGACCAGCGACGGGCACGAGGTGCTCACCGCCGCGTGCCCGAAAGAGATCGCCGACGTCGAAGCGCTGTGCCGGTAGCCGTCACTCGTCGCGCAGCCAGTGGCCGTTCTGGTCGTACCCGCGGTAGCGCGGGTTCCGGCCGGTCGGCCACTTCCGCATGAGTGAGACGCCCGGTCACCAGCCTGCATCCTGGCACGACCGCGGGTATCGTGGCGGCACATGCCCGCGCGCCTGGTCACGATCCCGTTCTCCCACTATTGCGAGAAGGCCCGGTGGGCGCTCGAACGCGCCGGCGTCGAGTTCATCGAGGACGCGCACCTGCCGATCTTCTCGTACCTGCCGCTGATCCGCCGGCGCGCGCGGCGCACGGTGCCGGCGCTGATCACCGCCGACGGCGCGGTGCTACCCGACTCGACCGACATCCTGCGCTGGTGCGATCAGCACGGGACCGGGCCCGCGCTCTATCCGCCCGAGCACCCGGACGCGGCGTCGCTCGAGGACGACTTCGATCGCAAGCTCGGTCCGGCGACCCGGCGCGTCGCCTACTTTCACCTGCTCGCCAGCAAGGCGGCCCTGACCGAGGTCATGAGCAAGAACGTCCCGTCCTGGGAGCGCAAGGTCGGGCCGATGGTGCGGCCGCTCGCGGCCTCGATGATCCGCCGCGGGCTCAAGATCGACGCCGCCGGGGCCGAGCGGTCGCGCGCGACGATCGACGACCTGTTCGCGCGGGTCGCCGAACGGCTCGCCGACGGCCGCCGCTACCTGTGTGGCGATCGCTTCACCGCCGCCGACCTCACCTTCGCCGCGCTGGCGACCCCGTTGATCGCGCCCGACGCCTTCGCGGCTCGCTACCTGCCGTCCATCGAGCACACCCCGCCGGCGTTCATCGCCGTACGCGATCACTATCGCGCCACGCCGGCCGGCCAGCTGGTCGAGCGCCTCTACCAGCACGACCGCACCGCCCGCGCCTGACGCCCCGAGCCGAGCGACGCGAGGCGGCTCTGGGGGCCGGACTCGCCACGCGCAACCCGCGCCGAGCACTCGGGTTCACCCCCGCCGGTCGCTGGGGGCAGAGTCTCCAGACACCCGGTCGCGCTACCCAGCTACGGGTCGGAATTACCTGATCGAACTGAGGTTTTCCCCAGGTAACCAGACGCAATCGCTCGCAAGAAGTGACCCTGAGGTGCCGAGCCCCCACCGGCAGCGGGTGGCACGAGTCGTGATGTATGTCCCGACATGCGCACCCTCCGCTCCTGGATCGCCGGCCTGTTCCTCGCCGTCCCCGCGGCCGCCGGCGCCGCTCCCCTGAGTCAGCTGCCGGCCGCCCAGCCCGCGCCGGCGACCCTGGGCTGGATCGGTGATCCCGGAGCCCTGGGCCCGCGCACGCTGATGCAGGTCATCCCGCCGGTCGAGCAGATCCCGGCGGTCGGCACCACCACCGTCGTCTACATGAACCGCCGCGGCGCGACCCTGTCGCCGGGCACCAACGACTCGCGCATCAACCGCTCGACGATCGTCCAGACCGCCGCGCAGATCCCCGCCTTCGAGGGTACCGACGCGGAGTGGGCGAAGATCATGTCGTGCACGCGGACGATCTTCGCGCCGTTCGACATTCGGATCACCGACGTCGATCCCGGCAACGTGCCCCACGTCGAGTCGATCATGGGCGGCACCGCCCAGCAGGCCGGCATGCAGCAGGGCGTGCTCGGCGTGTCGCCGTTCACGGTCGACTGCCAGGTGATCCCCAACGCCATCGTCTACACGTTCACCCAGTCGACCCGCGCCGCGTACGGCACCACGGCTGGCCTGCCCGAGGAGATGTGCGAGATCGCCGCCCAGGAGATCGCCCACGCGTTCGGCCTCGATCACCAGCTGCTCGCGTCGGACCCGATGACGTACCTGCAGTACAACGGCCTCAAGACGTTCCAGAACGTCGAGGCCTCGTGCGGCGAGTCGGTCGCGCGCACGTGCGGGCTGCCCGGCACCGGCGTGGTGTGCGCGCAGAAGCAGAACTCGGTCGCGCTGTTGACCCAGCGCATCGGGCTCGGCGACGCGATCGCCCCGACCGTCGCGATCAGCTCGCCCGAGGACGGCGCGACCGTGCCGCTGGCGTTCACGCTGAACGCCAACGCGACCGACAACGCCGCCATCAGCAAGGTCGAGCTGTACGTCGACGGCCAGCTCGCCGACACCAAGACCGCGGCGCCCTACACCTTCGCGGTCGCCAACCTGATCGCCGGGGGCCACGTCCTCGAGGTGAAGGCGTACGACGCCAGGAACGTGGCGCAGACGACCATCAGCGTCACCGCCCGCAGCGGCGCGCCCCAGCCGACCCCCGACCCGGCGCCCGGCACCGGCCCGGGCAATGGCACCGGTCCCGGCAATGGCACCGGCGAGGACGCCGACGGCGACGGCACCGCCGACACCGTCACCGGCGGCTGCTCGACCGGCAACAGCGCCCCCGGCGGCGCCCTGCTGGTGCTCGGCCTCGGCGCCGCGGTGGCCCTCCGCCGCCGCCGTCGGGCCTGACACCAGGCCCGGGCTTGGCGGCCTCGGCCGCCTGCGCCGCGCAGCATGACCAGGGACACCGGGATCCGCCCCGTGCTAAGCCCAGGACCCGATGCCTCTCACCGGCAAACAACGCCGCCACCTCCGCGCCCTCGGCCACGCGCTCACGCCGCTCGTCCACCTCGGCAAGGGCGGCCTGTCGCCGGCGCTGGTCGCTCAGGTCGACCAGGCGCTGACCGACCACGAGCTCATCAAGATCAAGATGCTCGACGCCGCCGATGTCGACCGCCACGTCGCCGCCGACGAGCTGGCGAGCCAGACCCACAGTCAGGTCGCCCAGGTGCTGGGCTTCACGATCTTGCTGTACCGGCCCGATCCCGACGAGCCGCGCATCACGCTGCCCCGCTGAGCCGAGCGAAGCGCTGGGTCCGTACCGGTCGGGCGCGACGCCCAGCCGCGGCCGAAGGACCAGCCCCGCGTGACCCGTCACGACGTCGTCACGACCCCGTCACCGTTCGCATGGTACCCAGATCCCATGCCTGGGTTGTGCCTCATCATCGAGGACGAGGTCGACCTCGCCGCCACGCTCGAGTACAACCTCGTCCGCGAGGGTTACCAGGTCCGGGTGGCCCACACGGGCACCGCCGGACTCGACGCCGCCCAGACCGAGCCGATCCCCGACGTGGTGATCCTCGATCTGATGTTGCCCGACCTGTCGGGCACCGAGGTCTGCCGCCGGCTACGGGAGCACGAGCGCACCCGGGACGTCCCGGTCGTGATGTGCACCGCCAAGGGCAGCGAGATCGATCGGGTGGTCGGGTTCGAGGTCGGCGCCGACGATTACGTGGTGAAGCCGTACAGCCCGCGCGAGGTGGTGCTCCGCATCCGCGCCATCCTGCGCCGCGCCCACAAGAGCGAGGCCGAGCCCGAGACGCTGCGGTTCGGCCGGCTCCGGGTCGATCGCGAGGCGCACCGGGCCTGGGTCGACGAGGACGAGATCGTCCTGACCGCGCTCGAGTTCCGGCTGCTCCACGCGTTCCTGTCGCGCAAGGGCCGGGTCCAGACCCGCGACGCGCTGCTCAGCGACGTCTGGGGCATCGACGCCGAGGTCACCACCCGGACCGTCGACACCCACGTCAAGCGGCTGCGCGAGAAGCTCGGCGACGCCGGCCAGTACATCGAGACGCTGCGCGGAGTCGGCTACCGCTTCCGCGACCAGCCCGATGACGACGAGGGCTGACCGGCGGGCGCCGGTCCGCTGGCGTATGGTCCGGGCCCGCGCATGAACCTCGGGATCGGCTCCAAGCTCTTCCTGGCCTCGGTCGGGATCATCGTCGTCGTCGAGGCCAGCGCCGCGGTGGTGCTGCGCGCCGAGGTGCGGTCGACGCTCGAGGATCGGGCCGAGGCCGAGCTGGTGATCATCGCCGACACCGCCCGGATCGTCCTCGAGTCGGTGCCCGACTTCGCCGGGCCCGGCGGCCACGAGCTGGCCCGCAACATCGGCGCCACCACCCACACCGACGTCGACGTGTTCGACGCGAACGGCGAGGTGCTCGCCAGCTCGAGCCCCGGCGAGTCGGGCGACGTGCTCGGGTTGCCCGAGATCCGCGACGCGCTCGATCCGACCCGGGCCCACGGCGTCGCCCGCCGGGGCGAACGCATCCTGGTCGCGCGGCCGTTCCGGCGCGGCGACGGGCTGGGGGTGGTCCGGGTGGCGTCGACCACCGTCGAGCTCTCGCGCGCGTACCGGCGGCTGTGGGGCGCGCTGTCGCTCGGCGCCGCCGTCGGCCTCCTGGTCGCGGTCGGCATGACCCTGACCGCGACCACGCTGATCCGGCGGTCGCTGCAGCGCCTGGCCGGCTCGGCGGCCGAGGTCGCGGCCGGCGGCTCCGGGCGGATCCTGGTCGAGGCCAACCACGAGATCGGCCAGGTCGGCGACTTCATCAACCGCATGGCCGACGACGCCCGCCGCACGGTGTCGGCGCTGCAGCTGGAGCGCGGGCTCCTCGGCTCGGTGCTGGACGCGATGACCCAGGGCGTGATCGCCGTCGACGGCGAGCGGCGGATGACCCTCATCAACCCGTCGGCGCGCACGATCCTCGACCTGCCCGGGGTCCCGCTCGGCGAGGCCTTCATCGATCAGGTCCGGATCCCGGGCGCGGTCGCGCTGGTCGAGCGGGCGCTGGCCGGCGACGGCCCCGACAGCGCCGAGTTCACCACCCCGGCCGGGGTCCGGGTGCTGGCCCGGGTCTCGCCGCAGCGCTCGGGCTCGGGCTGCATCCTGGTCCTCGACGACGTCACCGCGATCCGGCGGCTCGAGACGATCCGGCGCGACTTCGTCGCCAACGTCTCGCACGAGCTGCGCACGCCGGTCAGCGTGATCCGCGCCAACGCCGAGACGCTGATGTCGGGCGCGAAGGACGATCCCCGGTTCGCCGACCGCCTGATGGAGGGCCTGCACCGCAACTCCGAGCGGCTGGCCCGCATCATCACCGACCTGCTGGACCTGTCGCGGATCGAGGCCGGCCAGGTCGCGGTCGAGGCCGAGCCGGTCGGGGTCGCGGCGGCCGCCCAGCAGGCGCGCACCGCGATCGAAGCGCAGGCCGCCGCGCGTCCGGTGGTGGTCGCGATCGAGGTCGACGACGCCATGGTGGTACGCGCCGATGCCAAGGCGCTCGATCAGGTGCTGGTCAACCTGCTCGAGAACGCGGTGAAGTACACCGGCGCCGGTGGCCACGTGTGGGTGCGCGCCCGCCGCCGCGGTGAGCTGGTCCGCATCGAGGTCGCCGACGACGGCCCCGGGATCGCGGCCCACCACCGCGAGCGCGTGTTCGAGCGGTTCTATCGGGTCGACGCCGGCCGCTCGCGCGAGCTGGGCGGCACCGGCCTCGGGCTGTCGATCGTCAAGCACCTGGTCGAGACGCTCGGCGGCCAGGTCGGCGTCGACGGCAACGAGCCATCGGGCTCGGTGTTCTGGGTCGAGCTGCCCGCGGCCTGAGGTTCGATCGCGCGCGCGGGCCGCCACCCGCTCGGTCGCCAGCACTGCTACGGTCGCCGCGGAGGCACCATGAAGACGCGCGCCGCGATCGCATTCGAAGTCGGGAAGCCGCTGGTGATCGAGGAGGTCGATCTCGAGGGCCCCAAGGTCGGCGAGGTCCTGGTCGAGCTCAAGGCCACCGGGGTCTGTCACACCGACGAGTTCACCCGCTCGGGTGCCGATCCCGAGGGGCTGTTCCCGGTGATCTTCGGCCACGAGGGCGCCGGCATCGTGCGCGAGGTCGGGCCCGGCGTCACCAGCCTGGCCCCCGGCGATCACGTCATCCCGCTCTACACGCCCGAGTGTCGCCAGTGCAAGTCGTGCCTCTCGCGCAAGACCAACCTGTGCACCGCGATCCGCGCGACCCAGGGCAAGGGGCTGATGCCCGACGGCACCAGCCGCTTCTCGCGCAAGGGCCAGCCCATCCATCACTACATGGGCTGCTCGACGTTCGCCAACCACACGGTGCTGCCCGAGATCGCGCTGGCCAAGGTGCGCAAGGACGCGCCGTTCACGTCGATCTGCTACCTCGGCTGCGGCGTGACCACCGGGATCGGCGCGGTGATCTTCACCGCCGGGGTCGAGCCCGGCGCCAGCGTGGTCGTGTTCGGGCTGGGCGGCATCGGGCTCAACGTCGTGCAGGGCGCGCGGCTGGCCGGCGCCGACAAGATCATCGGCGTCGACGTGAACCCGGCGCGCGAGGCGCTCGGGCGCAGCTTCGGCATGACCCACTTCGTCAACCCGCGCCAGGTGACCGGCGACCTGGTCGGGCACCTGGTCGAGCTCACCGGCGGCGGCGCCGACTACAGCTTCGAGTGCGTCGGTGACGTGAAGCTCATGCGCCAGGCGCTCGAGTGCTGTCATCGCGGCTGGGGCGTCAGCGTCATCATCGGCGTCGCCGGCGCGGGCCAGGAGATCGCGACCCGACCGTTCCAGCTGGTCACCGGCCGGGTCTGGAAGGGCACCGCGTTCGGCGGCGCGCGCGGCCGCACCGACGTCCCGCGGCTGGTCGACTGGTACATGGACAAGAAGATCGAGATCGACCGCCTGATCACGCACAAGCTTCCGCTCGAGCGGATCAACGAGGCGTTCGACCTCATGCACGCCGGGACGTCGATCCGGACCGTCGTCGAGTTCTGACCGGCGCCGGCTGGCCAGGCGTGGCGGGTGGTCCGATCACGCCCGCGCGCGAGCGGCCATCCGGACGTGTCAGCGTTCGGTGACACTGGTTCGTTCCGGAATCCCGAGTCGAACAGGCCACTTGCACGGCCGTTGACGTGTCGCATGGCTGTTGCCGGGCCGTCACATGGGTTTCCTAAGGTCGAGAACGATGCGACGCACAGCGCTTCTCCTCTCGGCCCTGGTCATCTTCCCCCTCACCGCGAGCTGCTCGAGCCGCAAGGCGAAGGGCGGCTCGGTGAAGGTCGATGGCTCCTCGACCGTGTTCCTCATCAGCGCCGCGGTCGCCGAACAGTTCCGGAAGACCGGTGGCGGCGACGCCTCGGTCGGCGCGTCGGGCACCGGCGGTGGCTTCAAGAAGTTCTGCGCCGGCGAGATCGACGTGGCCGGCGCCTCGCGGCCGATCAAGCCCGCCGAGATCGACGCGTGCAAGCAGGGCGGCGTCGAGTGGATCGAGCTGCCGGTCGCGTACGACGGCATCGCGGTGGTGGTCTCGCTCAAGAACACCTGGGTCGACCACCTGACCGTCGAGGAGCTCAAGAAGATGTGGGTGCCCGAGGCCCAGGAGAAGATCACGAACTGGTCGCAGATCCGCGACGGCTTCCCCGACCGGCCGCTGCGCCTGTTCGGCGCCGGCGTCGACTCTGGCACCTACGACTACTTCACCGCGGCGATCGTCGGCAAGGAGCACTCGAGCCGCGGTGACTACACGCAGAGCGAGGACGACAACACGCTGGTCCAGGGGGTCGGCGCCGACGACAACGCGATCGCGTTCTTCGGCTTTGCCTACTACACGGAGAACAAGGACAAGCTGAAGATCGTCCCGATCGAGGACGGCAAGGCCGAGAACGGCGCGGGCCCGATCACGCCGAGCCCCGAGACGATCATCAAGGGCACCTACCAGCCGCTGGCCCGGCCGGTCTTCATCTACGTGTCGGTCAAGGCCGCGGCCAAGCCACACGTCGAGAAGTACGTGACCTTCTATCTCGACCAGGCGGCGGCGCTGTCGGCCCGGGTTGGCTACGTGGCGCTGCCCGCGCCGGTGTACGACCTCGCCAAGAAGCGGTGGACCGAGCGCAAGACCGGCTCGGTGTTCGCCGGCGGCTCCAAGGTCGGCGTGACGCTCGAGTCGTTGCTCGCCAGCGAAGGCGGCTGACGTGAACCAGGCCGCGCCCGGCGCGACGGTCTCGGTGGTCGCCCGCGGGGTGTCGCGCCGCCAGCGGGCGTCCGGCCTGGGCGAGCGCGTGATCGAGCTCGGGCTCGCGGCCTGCGGCTTGGTCTCGATCGTCGTCACGGTCGGGATCGTCCTGGTCCTGCTGTTCGAGGCGCTCGAGTTCTTCAAGGTCGTCTCGGTGGCCGAGTTTTTCGGCGACACCGAGTGGACGCCGTCGTTCCCCGACAATCGCCACTTCGGCGTGTGGCCGCTGGTGATGGGCACCTTGGTGACCTCGGCGATCGCGATGGCGGTCGCGCTGCCGTTCGGCCTGCTCGCCGCGATCTACCTGTCCGAGTACGCCGCCCCGCGCACCCGCCGCACGCTCAAGCCCGCGCTCGAGCTGCTCGCCGGCGTACCCACCATCGTCTACGGATACTTCGCGCTGACCGTGGTCACCCCGCTCCTGCAGGGCTTCATCCCCGGCCTGGCCGGCGGCAACATGCTGTCGCCCGGCATCGTGATGGGCATCATGATCATCCCGATGGTGTCCTCGCTGTCGGAGGACTCGCTGTACGCGGTGCCCGACAGCCTGCGCGAGGGCGCCTACGCGCTGGGCGCCAGCAAGCTGCCCACCATCCTGCGCGTGATCGTGCCATCGGCGTGGTCGGGCATCGCGGCCGCGATGACGCTCGCGGTGTCGCGCGCGATCGGCGAGACGATGATCGTCGCGATCGCCGCCGGCAACCAGGCCAACTTCACGGCCGACCCGCGCGAGCCGGCCGAGACCATGACCGCGTACATCGTGAACATCTCGAAGGGTGAGACCCCGGCCGGCACCCTCGAGTACCGCACGATCTTCGCGGTCGGCCTGCTCCTGTTCGTGCTGACGCTGACCATGAACCTGATCAGCTACCGCCTGTCGCGCAAGCTGCGCGCCCAGAGCCGGGCCTGACCGGACCCCTCGAGCGAGATGACCATGGCCCGCCCACCGATCGACATCGCCGCCCGCCGCGAAGGCATCCTCGCCGAGCGCGGGTTCGTCTGGGTGTGCCGGATCGCCGTGTTCCTGCCGCTGCTGATCCTGACCTGGATGCTCGGCAAGATCATCCTGCTGGGCATCGGCCGGGTCGACCTCGCGTTCATCACCGATCCGCCGTCGCAGCTCGAGGCAGCGGCGTCAGGCATCTGGCCGGCGCTGATCGGCTCGCTGTGGCTGATCGTGCTGACCGCGCTGTTCAGCCTGCCGATCGGGGTCGGCGCCGCGGTCTACCTCGAGGAGTACGGCAAGCGGTCGCGGCTCGCGAACGTCGTCGAGATCGCGATCGCCAACCTGGCCGGGGTGCCGTCGATCATCTACGGCATGCTCGGGCTGGGTCTGTTCGTGCGCGCGCTCGCCCTCGGCGAGACCGTGCTGGCCGGCGCGCTGACCCTGGCGATCCTGGTGCTCCCGGTCGTGATCATGTCGTCACGCGAGGCGCTGCGCACGGTCAAGGACGCGCTGCGCGAGGCCGCGCTCGGCCTCGGCGCCACCCGCTGGCAGACCACCCGCCACGTGGTGCTGCCGATGGCGATCCCCGGCATCCTGACCGGCGCGATCCTCGCGCTGTCGCGGGCGATCGGCGAGACCGCGCCGCTGGTCGTGGTGGGCGCGGTCGCGTTCGTCATGTACGCGCCCGATGGCCTCGACGCCGAGTACACCGCCCTCCCGATGCAGATCTTCCAGTGGACCTCGAGCCCACAGCGCGCGTTCTTGCTGAACGCGGCGGCCGGCATCGTGGTCCTGATGTTCACGCTGTTCGCGCTCAACTCCATCGCGATCTTGCTGCGCAACCGGTACCAGAAGCGCATGTACTGACCGGGCCCGCGCCGCATCTGTGCTAAACCGAACGCGCCGTGGCGCAGTCCGAGCCGTCTGACATGAAGATCAAGGTCGCCGGGCTGCGCGCCTGGTTCGGTAATCACGAGGTGCTCAAGGGCATCGATATCGGGATCACCTCCCGCGAGGTCACCGCCATCATCGGCCCGTCGGGCTGTGGCAAGTCCACCTTCATCCGGTGCCTCAACCGGATGCACGAGCTGGTGCCCGGCGCGCGCGCCGAGGGCCATGTGACCCTCGACGCGACCGACGTCTACGCGTCCGAGGTCGACCCGGTGCTGCTGCGCCGGCGGGTCGGGATGGTGTTCCAGAAGCCCAACCCGTTCCCGTCGATGTCGATCCGCGAGAACGTGCTGGCCGGCCTGCGCCTGACCAAGCGCCTCGACCGGTCCAAGGCCGGCGAGATCGTCGAGCGCGCGCTGGGCCACGCCGCCCTGTGGGACGAGGTCAAGGACAAGCTCGACAAGCCCGGCACCAGCCTGTCGGGTGGCCAGCAGCAGCGCCTGTGCATCGCGCGCACGCTCGCGGTCGATCCCGAGGTCGTGCTGATGGACGAGCCGTGCTCCGCGCTCGACCCGATCGCGACCGCCAAGATCGAAGACCTGCTCCACGATCTCAGCCGCGACTACACGATCATCATCGTCACCCACAACCTGCAGCAGGCGACCCGGGTCTCGAACAAGACCGGCTTCTTCCTGCAGGGCGAGCTGGTCGAGTTCGGTGAAACCGAGCGGATGTTCACCCAGCCCCAGGATCGCCGGACCGAGGACTACATCACGGGCAAGTTCGGCTGAGCCGGCCGGCCGTCGCGGAGTTTCTGCGGAGGCGTCACGACCGCGTCACGCACGCGTCACCGGCTGCGGCGAAGCTGTCATGGCTATGAAGCTTGCCCGAGCTGGTCTCGCCCTCCTCCTGACACAGGCCCTCACCGCGGCGATCGCCGTGGCCCAAACGGCTCCGGCTCCGGTCGACGACGACGACCCGACGCCGGGGGATCCGACGCCGGCCGACCCGACGCCGGCCGACCCGTTCGCGCCTGAAGCGGGCACGGAGGTCCCGACCGCGGTGACCCCGGACGCCGCGACCGCCGCCGCCGAGGCCGAGGCTGCCGCCGCCGCTGCCGCCAAGGCTGCCAAGGACGCCAAGGACGCGCCTGGCACCGCTGGCTACGACAAGGGCTTCTACGTGAAGTCGAACGACGGAACTTTCGGCCTGAAGATCACCGGCCGGCTGCACCCGTACTACACGTTCACGCGCATCGGCGAGCCCGCCAGCAACCGCGGGGGCTTCGAGCTGCGCCGCGCCCGCCTGGTGCTCGAGGGCAACCTGCACGGCAAGCACCTGACCTACAAGCTGCAGACCGAGTTCGGCCGCGGCGTGGTCGGGCTGCGCGACTTCCACTTCGATCTCGAGGTCGGCTCCGGCGTCTGGCTGCGGGTCGGTCAGTGGAAGCGGCCGTTCTCGCGCCAGCAGATCGTCTCGAGCGGCCGCCAGGAGCTGAGCGACCGCGCCATCACCGACCGCGTGTTCGGCGCCGGCCGCGACATCGGCCTCGCGATCCGCAACGACTACGAGAAGTCGCCTGACCTCGAGTGGACGGTCGGCGTCTTCAACGGCACCGGCATCGACCCGACCCAGGCCGCGACCGTCAACCCGGACACCGGCGCGGTCACGATCGGCAACCCGAGCAACGTGCCGCAGAAGTTCCGGCCGGCGCTGGTTGGCCGGGTCGGCATCAACCGCGGCGGGCTCAAGGGCTACAGCGAGGCCGATCTCGAGGGCGGGCCGCTGCGCTGGGGTGTCGGCGCGAGCGTGTGGGTCGAGGGCGACTTCGACGAGAACGATACCGCCAACGACAAGGCCCAGCTCGACTACATGGTCAAGGTGAACGGCCTGTCGTCGACCGGCGGCGTGTACGCGATGACCGAGCAGCGCGGCCTGAAGCCGTTCAGCGATCAGGAGCTCGAGTTCGTCGGCTTCCACCTGCAGGGCGGCTACATGGTGACGCCCACCGCGCAGGTCGCGGCTCGCTACGCGATGATCAGCCACGACAGCGACGCGGCGCGCGACCAGCAGGAGATCACGATCGGCGGCAGCTACTACGGCTACGGCCACGATGGGAAGCTGCAGGGAGCGGTCCGGCTGATCAAGACCGGCGCGCAGGCCTTCGGCGACACGATCTTGTTCGAGCTCACCAGCAACATCGGCTTCTGACCGGGCGGACCGGCGGGGCAGCGGGCACGGGCCGGCATCGCCCGGCAGCGCCTGGCGATCAGCCCCGGCGGCGGGTGGGGTCGGCGGAACGCGACCGAGATGTCATGAGGTCGCGACGATCGGCGACAGCGTTTTGCACACCTTCTCGGATCATGGCGCGTCTTGGTAGGGCCATCGCCCAGGAGGCCCCCATGCTGCGCCGCTCCGTCTCGCGTACCCTCGCCCGCACCCTCTTCGTCCTCGCCCTCGCCCAGACCGGCCTCACCGGCTGCGGCACCCGGCGCGAGCCCCCGACCGCCGCCGACCACAAGACCGCTGGCGCCGATCTCGCCTACGAGGTGGACGGCACCGCCGCTGGCAGCGGGCGCGCCGGCGCCAGCGCCGGGCCGGTGGCGACCGGGACGGTCACCACCGCGGTCCCGGCCACACCGACAACGTCGGGCACGGCCGCGCTGCGAAAGCACGGTCCGCCCCCGCCCGATGGCCGCTTCGTCGGCGCGTACGCCACCCCCGACATGGCGCACCCGGCCGACCCGCAGAGCGGTGAATCATTCAAGAACTACCGCCAGCACGCCTGGACCGCCTGGACCGACACCGCGACCGACCGGCTGTCGACCTTCGCCGCCGACGTCGACACCGCGAGCTACACGATCGTGCGCCGCAAGCTGACCGAGGGCGGGCTGCCGCCGGCGGCCGCGGTCCGGGTCGAGGAGCTGGTCAACTACTTCACCTACGCGTACCCGGCGGCGAGCGACCCGGCCCGGCCGTTCGCGGTCCACATGGACGCCGCACCGTCGCCGTTCAACCCGGGACGGCAGATCGTGCGGGTCGGCGTGACCACCCGGGCCAAGAGCGCGCGCGAGCGCAAGCAGGCCAACCTGGTCTTCCTGGTCGACGTGTCGGGCTCGATGCAGTCCGCCGACAAGCTCGCGCTGGCCAAGCGCTCGCTGCGCATCCTGGTCGACAACCTCAAGGACGGCGACACGGTCGCGCTGGTCACCTACGCCGGGTCGACCCGGGTGGTGCTGCCGGCGACCGGGCTCGAGCACAAGGCGCAGATCCTGGCCGCGCTCGAGGACCTCGACGCCGGCGGCTCGACCGCGATGGCATCGGGCATCGACCTCGCGTATCAGGAGGCGATGAAGGGGCTCACCCGCGGCGCGGAGAGCCGCGTCATCATCCTGTCCGACGGCGACGCCAACGTCGGGCCGACCTCGCAGGCCGAGATCCTCGCGACGATCTCCAGCAAGGTGAAGGAGGGCGTGACCCTGTCCACCATCGGCTTCGGCCAGGGCAACCTGAAGGACGAGACGATGGAGCAGCTGGCCAACAAGGGCAACGGCAACTACTTCTACATCGATGGCGTGTCGCAGGCGAAGCGCGTGTTCGGCGAGCAGCTCGGGGCCACCCTCGAGGTCGTCGCCCAGGACGTCAAGCTGCAGGTCGACTTCGATCCTCGCGCGGTCGCGCGCTACCGCCTGATCGGCTACGAGAACCGCGACCTCGCCGACGACGACTTCCGGGACGACCAGGTCGACGCTGGCGAGATCGGCGCCGGCCACCAGGTCACCGCGCTGTACGAGGTCGAGCTCGGCGCGGCGACCCACCGCAAGCTGCCGCTCGCCACCGTCCGCGTGCGCCACAAGGCGCCGCGCGGCACCAAGGCCTCCGAGGCGGCCTTCACGTTCGACCCGGCCCGTCACGCCAGCACCTTCGCCGCGGCCTCGTCGGACTTCCGCTTCGCGTTTGCGGTCGCCGCGTTTGCCGACGTGCTGCGCGGCGCCGAGGATGCCGAGCACTGGAACCTCGCCGAGGTCGAGAAGCTTGCCGCCGCCGCCGCCGGCGCCGACCGCGACCGCCAGGAGCTGGTCGGCCTGATCGCCAGGGCCCGCGCCCTCCGGGGCGAGCCGACCGCCGCGCTCGCCCGCTGACGCGGAGACGCGAGCCGGAGCGCCCGTCGATCGGACCGGTCAGGGCGCGAGATCGGCGAGACGCGGCCAGCCGCTTGCGCCTGGTGCCGGCGCGACCAGACCGTGCCCTCGGGGAGGGCCGAGCATGTCGGCGGATCTTCGAGTGGCCTGTTCGTTGGGCTCAGGAGCCAGAGGCGACTGCAGATCGCTGCACGCGCCAGCGAGCAGGGCCAGGGTGGCGGCCGAGGCCGGCACGATCAGCACCGCGTCGCACCAGAACCGGCGCGGTGTCGGTCGCCCCGGAAGAAGCCAGTGGTCCGACCTTTTTGCTTGACCGGGCCTCGCACCTCCGCTTGAATTCGTGTCCATGCGAACGCTCCTGGGGACCGTTGCAGTGCTCGCGCTCGCCTTCGCTGCGGGCTGCGAGGGCGAGATCATCCTCTCGGTCGGGGGCGACGACGACGGCGAGCCGGTGACGCTCGCGTTCACCAGCCCCGACCCGGGCGCCCGCGCGGTGCGCGACACGGTCGAGCCGACCCTGGGCTGGCGGGCGGCGGTGATCGACGTGACGGTCGCGGTCACGGGCACGCCCGCGACGATCGAGCTGGCCGCCGGGGACCTCGCGCTCGGCACGCTCGACGTCGTGACCGGTACCGGTCAGGTCCTGCTGGTCGAGCCGGGCCCGGCCACGCTCACCGCGACCGCCCGCAACGCCGCCGGCGAGGTGGTCGCGACCGCGACCGTCGAGCTCGAGGTGGCCGAGCCGGAGCCGGCCAGCTGCAAGGCCTGGCTCGATCTGTACGGCGCCGTGTACACGGTCGGGCCGACCCGCGTCGGCGTGTCCGATCCGGTGACGATCACCACGCCGATCAACGGCGTGCGGTATCGCGCGTCCGGTGCCGCCAGCCCGCGCGCCACCTTCTTCATGGACTGCACGCTGGCGCGCTCGCTGCTCGAGGCGGCCCCGCACCTGCGTGCGCGTGGCATCGTCGAGGTCACCGACATCGGGGTCTACAACTACCGCTGCATCGGCGGTGGCACCCCGCCCGACTGTCCCAACGGGCTGTCACAGCACGCGTACGCCAAGGGCATCGACATCGCGGCGCTGACCGCAGCCGACGGCACGACCTACTCGGTCAACGACGACTGGGTGATCGATCCGAGCACCGAGCGAACCTGTGCGGCGGCGACCTCGGACGCCAAGGACGCGCTCCTGCACGACGCGATCTGCGCGCTCAAGGCCGACCAGGTCTGGAACATCGTGCTCACGCCCAACTACAACGCCGACCACCGCAACCACTTCCACGTCGATCTGACCACCGGCTCCGACTTCATCCGGAAGCAGGGCGATCACACCGACGTCGGCCCCGACGACTACTGAGACTTACCCACCCGGGCGGCGCGGGCGGGTCGCGATGCGGCCGTTGACGAACGCGCGCAGCGCCGGGATATCGAACGGCTTCTCGATGCGCGCGCAGCCGAGCGCGTCGAGGGTCGCGCGCAGCGACGTCGTGAAGCCACCGCCGGTCAGGAACACCATCGACCCCGCCTGATCGGGCACCCAGCGCATCAGCTCGGCGTGGAGCTCGACCCCGGTCATCTCGGGCATCATCACGTCGCACAGGATCAGGTCGAACCGGTCGCCGGCGCCGATCCGGGCGAGCGCCTCGGTCGCCTGCAGCGTGACCACCACCTCGTGCTCGGTGCCGAGCGTGCGCTGGACCAGGCGGCCCATCAGCGGCTCGTCATCGACCACCAGCACCCGGCCGCGCCGGCTGGCGACCGGGACCGCCGACGTCGCGGTCGGCGGGTCCGACCGATCTCCGGCGAGCTCGCGGACCACCTGGTGCAGGCGCTCGGCGCCGCGCCGGGCGTCGCGGATCTCTTCGCGCAGCGCCACCAGCAGGGCGGTGTCGCCGTGGACCGCGATCGCCTCGTCGATGTCGCGGCTGGCCAGCTCGAGGTTGGTCACCAGGGCGGCCAGCGGGTTGTTGAACTGGTGGGCGTCGAACCCGGGGCCGTCCGGCATCAGGAGTGCCGCGTGAGCTTGCGATACTCGTTGATGTGACGGATCGCGGCGCGCGAGTCGCCGTTCTGATCGAACAGGGTCGCGAGGTTGTAGTGGGCCTCGGCCAGGCCGGCGTCGAGCTCGAGCGCGCGCGTGTAGAGGAAGATCGCGTCCTGCTCGCGGCCGCCATCCTGGGCGACCACCCCGAGGTTGTAGACCGCGGTGGCGTCGGCGGGGTCCAGCTTCAGCGCGCTCGAGAAGCACTCGGTGGCGGCCTCGGCGGCGCCGTTCTCGGCGTGGAGCCGGCCGAGGTTGATCCAGGCCTCGATGCAGTCGGGGCGCAAGCGCAGGCTGCGCTGGTAGGCGTCGACCGCGGCGGTCGGATCGGCCTCCTCGAGGGCGAGCGCGCGCTCGAACCAGTCATCGGCGGTGAGCGCGGGTGCCGGCTCGGGCGCCTCGACCGGGCGCGCCGGCAGGTCGCGCAGCTCGCCGGGCGGGGCCGGCGTGGTCGGCGTGAACGGCAGCGGCAGCTGGCCGACCAGCGGCGCCGACTCGCCCCGGATGAAGACGTGGCCGTCGCGGGCCTCGATCGCGAGCTCGGCGAGCGACGCGCCGATCGGTAGCCGCTGCGCGATGTTGGTCAGCTCGCGGCGGGCGCGGGCGAGCGGGATCCCGGCGCCGATCAGCTCCTTCACGGTGCGCAGCGCGGACAGGTCGCGAAACGACAGCCGCACCGGCAGCTCCATGGTCCCACACAGGCCCGCGCGCACGCAGCTGCGAACCGCCGATTCCGGCAGACCGATCAGCTGCGCCGCATGCCGCGCCGAGTAGCTCGACCACATCGTGTTCAGCCCATGATTTCCAGACGGGATCCCCATGTCAAGAATCAGCGGGCACGACGAGCGCTCCCGCGGGCCGCGCGCGGTCGCGGCACGCGGGCCAGGAACCCACCGATCGCGTCGGCGGCCAGCGCGATCGGGTCGATCCCGGCGCGCTTGCCGACCTCGAGCCCGTGATCGGCGCCCTCGATCTCGACCAGGCTCGCGGCCGCGAGGCCAGCGACGATCGGCCGCAGCAGGCCTGGCTCGGCGAGCGCATCGCGGGTGCCCTGCACGAACAGCAGCGGGAGCGCCACCGAGGCCAGGTGGTCGGCGCGTTCGACCGCGGGTGCGCCGGCCGGGTGGAGCGGGAAGCCGACGAAGACCACCGCCTCGATGCCCGGGATCGGCGCCCGCGCGATCGCCTGCGAGGTCATGCGGCCACCGAACGACTTGCCGCCGGCGCAGCGCCGGAGCCCGGGATGAGCGGCGACCGCGGCCTCGCACGCGGCCCGGGCCAGCACCTCGACCACCGCCGGCGGATCGGGGCGGCGCCGGCCGGCGGTCATCGCCGGCATCTCCCAGCGCAGGGTCGCGATGCGACGCGCGGCCAGCGCGGCCGCCAGCGTCGTCATGAACGGATGGCGCATGCCGGCGCCGGCGCCGTGGCCGAGCACGTACAACCAGGTCGGATCGGGCGGCGCCAGCCAGAGGCCGGCGATCGGCCCGCGCGGGGTGGCGATCGCGAGCTCGACCGGCTCGGTCAATCGGCGCCGACCAGCGGACCGCACGCGCCCGCTGCGCAATCGCACGCGGCGGGCGCGGCGGCGCCGCAGCCGTTGACGATCGTCCCGTCCCTGAGAAACCGCTCGATCTGGTCCATGATCCGCTCGCGGCGGCGCGGGTTGTCGTGCGCGATGTTGCCGCGCTCGTGCTGAAGGTTGGTCTCGGGCGGCAGCGGGGTCGGGTGCTCGTCGACGATCACCAGCGCCGACGTCGGCGCGCCGGTCGCAGCCGACAGCCCGTACGGCAGCTCGATCGACGGCGTCAGCACCGGCAGCTGCATCGTGCGCGCCTGCAGGTAGGTGGCGAGGTTGGTGACCTGGGCGTCGCCCTTGCTCGCGTGCAGGAGGTACTGCTTGCCGGTCGTGCCGGGCTCGGCCGCGAGCGACGCCCAGTGGGCCGGGTCGATGACGTCGAGCGCCATCTGCAGGATCTGCTCGACCATGAGCACCGACAGCGGGTCCGAGTACGAGCCCTTGAGCGGCAGGCCGAGCACGGCCCAGTTGGTCGAGCGCTCGAACAGGAGGCTCCACGCGGCGCCACCGACGTGCAGGGCGGCCCGACGCAGGGTGGGATCGATCGCGAAGAAGGTGCTGCCGAGGATCGAGCCCTGCGAGATGCCATAGAAGGTGACGTCGTCGGGCTCGACCACGCTGGCGCCGTCGGCGTCGACCAGCAGGTCGGTGGCCAGCTTGCCGCGGGCGAGCTGGGTCAGCGCGAGCATGTCGACCACGCCCTGGACGATCCGCTCGCCGACCGGGAACGCGCGGTTCATGTCACCCATCGCGAGCAGGACGTCGCTGGTGTCGAACTGCGACATCCCGCGCCAGTCGGTGCCGATCACGACCCGGCAGCCCCGGGCCGCGAAGCGCTGCAGATAGCGGCCGCCGCTCTCCTCGATACCGCCGAGGAAGCCGTGGCCGAACACCGTGATGCCGACCCGGGCCGCGCTGGTGGCGCAGGTCGGGATGAGGGCGACGCCGCGGGTCACGGTGGTGCCGACCGCGATCGGGACCCCAGCGCCATCGCGGAGGAGGCCGCTGTCGTCGCGCACGTTGGGCGCATCGAACATGAAGGTGACCTTCTTGGCGATGCCCGCGCTGGGGTTGGCCTCGACCGCCACGTCGTGGAGCTGGAGGTTGGCGCCATTGGCGCCGGCGACCACGAGCGCGGCGTCGCGCGCGGCCAGCAGGTCGCGACGCAGCTCGTCGTCGGGCGCGGTCACGAAGTCCCAGGCGACCAGCAGGTCGGCGGCGGCCAGGCCGCGCGCCGCCAGGATCGCGAGCACCTCGGTCTGGCGGGTGCGCATGCCCTCGAGCAGCGGGTGGTCGGTCACCGTGCCGGACACCAGGGCCGCGAAGCCGGGCGGCACCGGCACCGCGCCGCCGCCGGCCTCGGCGAGCGTCTTCTTGATCGCGACGATGTAGCGACGGCCGGCGCCGAGCCGCGCCGCCGGCCGCAGGTACAGGCCCTGGGCGGTCAGCTGGGTCGGGTTGACGTTGACGTCGAGCTCCGCGAAGTGCGGCACCAGTGCGTCGGCGGTGACGTCGAGGATCACGGTCGGGCTGTCGCCGGTGAGGCTGCGGGCGATGTCGCCGGCCGGGACCAGGTTGGCGCCGGCGAGCGGCACCCCGAAGTGAGCGACGATCTGGGTCGCCGGCGAGAAGCCGCTGCGCCCGTTGATCAGGTCGGGCTGGAAGGCCGCGCCGCCGCCGCTCGGGGGCACCGCGCCGACCGGAAACGCCAGCCGGTAGCCGGTGGTCGAGGTGGCGTCGGCCGCGAGGTACGCCGACGGCGGCCACGGCGCCATGCACGAGCCGCCGCCGAGCGGATTGCACTCGGCGGGGACGTCGAGGTGGAGCTCGTCATCGCCCCCGCAGGCGGCGAGTCCGATCGGGAGGAGAGCGGCGAGCAGGATCGCGAGGCGCGGAGACATCGCGCGGAGGCTACCTCGCCCGTGGTCGCGCGGATACGGCTTCCTCCGGGTCAGGATCCGGGTTCGACCTGAGACGAGCGAAGCGAGGCGGCTCAGGTTCCGTACAGATCGGGCGCGGCCTCCGGGCCGCGGCCGACCGGTCGAAAGGGAGGGTGGGATTCGAAAGAATCACAGCCCCTGTGGCGGGATCACGGCCCCGGACTCGTCGCGGCACGGCCCGCCCACGCCCGTCGCGGACTTGCAGGCGGTGGTGTGAGATTCGCGTCAAGCGCGGCTACCATGCGCGGGTTGCGTAGCCCGACCTGCCTCGTCGCCCTCGCCGTCGTCACCGCCGGCTGTCACGTCACGGTCCAGTTCGAGGACACGCGCCGCGGCGAGACCCGGCGCGAGCGCGCCGACACCCCGCGGCCGATCGCGCCGTCGCTGACGGTGACCACCGACGGTCGGTTCCGGCTGATCGAGCCGCTGGTGTGCCCGGTCGAGAGCGTGACCGAGATGGACACGGTCGCGGTGACCCGGATCGGGCCCAACCTCGCGACGGTGGTGGTCGGCGTCATCGCGGTCGCCGCCGGGGCGGTCGCCAGCGCCAGCGGCTGGGCCAGCGACGACCCGGCGAGCGCGCCCCTGAGCTACCTGGGCCCGGCCGCCGTGGCCGGTGGCGCCACCTTCGCGATCGGCGCGCTGATCGGCAACGGCGTCGAGGAGCGGCCGAGCGGCACCCGGCTGGTGCGCGCCCGCGCCGGCGACGAGCGGTGCGGGGAGCGTGGCCTGGCCGCGACCCGGGCGACCCTCACGTGGCGCGGCCTGCGCGCGCGGTCGGCGGTCGACGCCGACGGCTACCTGGCGCTGTCGCCGTTCAGCCTGGTCGACGCGTTCGACGTCGGCGCCCTGCCCGCGCTCGCGCTGGCGGTCGAGATCGAGCGCGCCGGCGGACCGCTGGCGGTGGAGGTCGTGATCGATGCGTCCGAGCTGGCGCGCGGGCGCGACGGCTTCCTCGCCGGCGCCGGGATCGACGCGGCGGTCGTGGCGCTGCGCAAGGTGCCGCGGCTCGAGCCGGGCGAGCTGCGGGTGGCGCGGGTCGGGCGCGATGGCCAGCGCGCGCTCCGCCTCGTGCTGCCGGTCGTCAACACCGGCCCCGGCGATGCCTACGGCGTCCGGCTGGCGATCGGCGCCAGCAGCCCGGAGCTCGACGGCCGCGTCATCTACGTCGGGCGGGTCGCGGCCAAGGCGTCGATCGAGGTGGTCGGCGAGATCGCGATCTCTGACGAGGCCGATCGTGCGCTCGCCGGCGCCGTGCTCGCGGTGACCGCGCTGATCAAGGATGCGCACGACACCGCGCCCGACGCGCCGGTGCGGTTCCGCGGCGCGGTGCAGGCCGCGCCGGGGCGGTGAGCGGGCCGGGGGTGGCGCGGGGCAGCCGCAGCGGCAGCGGCACCGGCAGCGGCAGCGGCACCGGCAGCGGCAGCGGCACCGGCAGCGGCAGCGGCAGCGGCAACGGCAGCGGCACCAGCACCAGCACCAGCACCAGCACCAGCACCAGCACCAGCACCAGCACCAGCACCAGCACCAGCACCAGCACCAGCACCA